>DASRJE010000027.1:0-17767 GCA_035649635.1 Vicinamibacterales bacterium
CCACAGGGCGACGGCGACCGCCTCTTCCTGCGTCAGGCCGTCGGCCAGATTCACGTCGGGTGGAACGGCCACCTGGCTGTCCAGCCGAATGCCTGCCGCTGTCCGTCCGCGGATCGCATCGTCAACATCATTTCGCGTGGGAGCGCCATTCATCGAGGCGCACCCCGCACAGCCGAACGCCACCGTCATCACGATGGCGCGCCACGTTCGCGAGCTCTGGACCATTCGCGACCAGCGTCTCCTCGTGGGACAAGGGGGCCCACGCTCCCGCATCATTCCAGCTTCGTTATGAACGCACGATGACAACACCAGGCCGCGTGAACCATCGTGGGGAGCAGTTCATCGGACGTTCATGAGCACGTACATACGATTCCCATATGTCAAACGTAAACCGCGGTTACCAACTGCGCGCGGTACTCCTGATCGTCTTGATGAGTAGCGCAACTGCGGCTGCGCAGACGACCGAATCAATTCCTGACAACCCGCCTCAACAAGCGCCCGACACGCCACCCGAGCCGGCCGGAACCGCCTGGCGATCGCTCGTCAAGGAGACAGGGCGTGACTTCGCTGCCCGCCGGCGTTCCACCGGGGTCATGCTGGCGGCCGGCGGCGCCCTGGCGCTTGCCGTGCATCCGGCGGATGGCTACGTCGAGCAAGGGAGAATGCTACGCCTTTCCGTCCGGGCATGCCGCCAGTGCCTTCGCGGCCGCGTCTGTCCTCGAGCGTCACTTCGGATACCGTGCATCGTGGCCCGCACTGGCGGCCGCGACGTATGTGGGGACCTCCCGGCTCGTCGACGATCGGCACTTTCTCAGCGACGTGGTCTTTGGCGCCGCGCCGGCGAATCGATTGGCTGGACCATTGTTGGGCGCCATGGTCGATCGTCGTACGCGCTGCAGCGCATTCCCGTCCGCGGGGGGATGATGGTTGCGCTCGTGCGAGAGCACGACTGAGATGGCGCCACGGTTCATCGATTGTTCATGAACGCATTGGTACGATTTGGGAGCGTGTCGCCTGAGAGTGCCGACACATGAGGGTGCTGCTGGTCGAGGATGAACCGCGGGCTGCGCAAATGCTCGCGAAGGGGCTGCGCGAGCAGGCGTACGCGGTCGATATCGCGCACGACGGCAGGGACGCGCTCTACCAGGCGGCGATCACCGAATATGACGCCGTCGTCCTGGACGTGATGCTGCCCGTGCTCGACGGGTTCGAAGTCTGCCGGGAGTTGCGACGCGGCGGGTCGAATGTCCCGGTCCTGATGCTGACGGCGAGAGATGCGGTGGAGTCGCGCATCTCAGGCCTCGACAGCGGAGCAGACGACTACCTGATCAAACCGTTCGACTTCGGCGAGCTGCTGGCTCGCTTGCGCGCCTTGATTCGTCGCGGCCGGCTGCCGATAACTCCCGCGGTGCTGATGGTGGGCAATCTCGAACTCGATCTCCGAGCGCGTCAGGCTCGTCGACACGACCAGATCATCCGACTGACATCGCGTGAGTTCGCGCTCCTGGAATTTCTCGTCCTCCACGCCGGCGAGGTCGTTGGACGCGGCGCGATCGCCGAGCACGTATGGGACTCGCCGTTTGAATCGATGTCGAACGTGATCGACGTCATGATTCAGCGTTTGCGCCGCAAGATCGACGAGCCACAGGGCGCCTCCCTGATCACGACGAGGCGGGGTGAATGGTATATGTTCGCGGCCGTGAGCTCCACCTCTGAAGCCACATGAGACTGTCCATTCGAGCTCGTCTGACCGTCTGGTACAGCACCATCGTCGTCGCCGTTCTGGTGACCGGTGCCGCCGTTGGCTCGTACGCACAGTCGGGGTTTGCGCTACAACGCCTGGACGATGACCTCGTCCGCAGCATGGCCACGCTTCAGGGTGTCATGCGAACGGAGTTTGGCGAGGGACTGACGCTCGAGGGCGCAGCGGAGGAAGCCAGTACCGAGGTCGTCGTTCCCGATCGCACGATGGTCCTGGCCCGGCCCGATGGATCCGTCCTCGAGGTGTGGGGGCTCTTCCCCTGGATCGGACAGCGCTGCCGCCGCTCGGTGGAAATCGAGAGCCGGAGACCGTCGCAGCGCAATCAGGGGAACTCCGAGTGTTGAGCCGCGCGGTGGAGCACGCCGGCCATCGTTACCACGCCGCGGTCATCGCACCGCTCGCGCCCGTGCGCGCGCAACATGCCGAGATGCTGCGCGCGATGGGTGCCGGTGTCGTGATCGCACTCGTGGTGGCGGCGGTGGGAGGCTGGCTGATCGGGCGCCAGACGTTGAAACCACTGACCCGGATGGCCGAACAGGCGCGTCAGGTCAATGAACAGGATCCCAGGGAACGGCTGACGGCGCCGCCGGGTGACGACGAGCTCGGTCGACTGGCGGCGTCATTCAACGGCCTGCTCGATCGCCTCGCCTCTGCGTTGAACCACCAGCGCCAGTTCATGGCCGACGCATCACACGAACTGCGGACACCCGTGTCGGTCGTGCGCACGGCGACCCAGGTCACGTTGGCCAAGGAAGTCCGATCGGCAGACGAATACCGCGAGTCGCTCGTCATCATCGGCGAGCAGGCCGCCCGTCTCTCGCGCCTGGTGGACTCGATGTTCCTGCTCTCGCGAGCAGAGGCGCATGGAGTGCTGCTGCGTCGCGAGTTTCTCAACCTCGATGACATCCTCGCCGAAAGCGCCCGTGCATTTCGCGTGTTGGCGCAGCAGCGTGGTGTCACAGTGATGGCGAACGGGGACGAGGAGGTGCGCGGCACGCGAGTTGCCGCATCCAGATTCATGTTGTGGTCGAGGCCGTGCACGGGGCTTGAAAATCCACGCCGGTTGCTGATTGCTCATTTGACCCGAGCAACCTGCCTCGGCAGATCAGCGAGCCGGCCGCGGCATACCGTGGGAAACACGCAGTGACAGACCTTCAGCGACTGGTGCTGCTCGCCTTACAGGCGAGCGTCTTCTGCATCGTCTTCGGCTTCGGCCTGAAGACGGCGCCGGAGGATCTGGTGAGCCTGTTGCGGCGTCCAATGCTGCTCGCGCGGTCGCTCGTCGCCGTGTTCGTCCTGATGCCACTTGTTGCCATCTTGCTGTCCCGACTCTTCGATCTGCGACCGATGGTGGAGATTGCCTTGATGGCGATCGCGATCTCTCCAGTCCCTCCATTGCTGCCGCAGAGGCATTCGCAGGCGGGAGGCGCCACACATCACGCGCTCGGGCTGGTGGCTATCTTTTCGCTCTCTGCCATCGTGATCGTGCCGCTCGCGCTCGAAATCCTGGAACGCATCTCTGCGCGCCCCTTGTCGATGACGCCGGTCGCCGTCGCCCGCATCGTTCTTATCTCGTCGCTGCTCCCGCTGGCTGCAGGGATGCTCGTGCGCGCGACACTGCCGCGACTCGAGCCAGCGATCGAAAAAGTGGCCACGGTGGTCGCACGCGTTCTCTTCCCCGTCGCGGCGCTGGCGCTGGTCGCGTTCCTGGCTCCGGCAATGTGGGCTCTGATCGGTGACGGCACCCTTCTCGCGACGGCGATCTTCGTCGTTGCCGGCCTTGCGATTGGACACGTGATGGGCGGACGGGACGCCGAGTATTCCCGGGTGCTGGCGTTAGCGACCGCCTATCGGCATCCTGCCCTGGCGGTGTCGATAGCCGCGGCGAATTACCCTGGTCAACGCTTCGGTGGCGCGATCGTGCTGTATCTGATCGTTGGACTCATCGTCGGCTTACCCTACATTGCATGGCAGCGGCGGCTGTTGCAGCGGCAGTCCGAGCCGCTGCCATCTCCTGGCAGTCAGGCTCGCTGAGCCGACGCTGCCACTATCACCTTTGCGACGCAGAGGAGGCAGATCAAGGGCGCGTTCGTCGAGGTATTGGCATCCCGCGAGACTTCAGCGCCCTGACAATCGTCGGTGGGATTTCGCGACAGGCGCACGCCTTCGCGTGTGCGATGTGCCATGCGATCCGTTGCTCCAGTTGCGCGTTTCTGGGCATCTGATGCCGTGAGTGCCACCTGGCGTTGAGCGTTGGCATCGATTACGTTCGCGCCTGTTCGGGAGACGAGGCGGCCGCGCCTTCGATGCGCCACGCACGCTCGGCTTTCAAGCGAAGCCACTCATGCGCCGACTCCACTCGCCAGTCGTGCGCAAATACACCATAGCGGTGCCCGCCGATCTCGAAATCCGCCTCGCGCGCACGCCAGATGTGGATCTCGGTGAACATCGGTTCCATGAGGACGGGATCCGCCATAGCGACGAGGCACCACGCCAGGTTCGGGGCGATCCAACTCTGCGAGCAACTCGCCGCGACCAGTGTGAACACTTGCGAGAACGCCTGATGGCGCTCGCGATCCATCCAGAAGCGACCGTACCGGATGTGTTCGCCCGTGCGCAGTGGCCCATGCCGCTCGATGTAGGCGACCGCCTGCGCCATAGCCGGATCGACGGCGAGGTCCTCGGGCGTGACGGCCTCCAGCCGCAGATTCGCGTGGAACCCGATCAGGTCACCATCGATGCTCCGATTTACATGAAACGCGTCTGGTTGCCGTCCCAGCCAGTAGCGAGCGATCGCCGCCGACTCGCTGCCCTCATGCCGTTCGACCATCTCGACGATCGCCGCGTGATCATCGCTGGTCGCTGTCTCGGCATACGCAGTTCCGAATCCGCTCCACTCGAAGTACGGCCGCAGGCACGCGTTGTATCGCTGGACATAGAGGATATCGAACCAGAGTCGCTGCACGTCGAGCCCCACGGTTCGCTGAAGCCGTTCATACATATGCCCAAGGACGCGCTCGGTCACGCGGTACGCCGCGTCCGGATCGCGCCATCGGAAATCAGCGTACACAACGTCGCGCGCCAGATCGTGCGGGAAAAGGCCGTATGGGCCATGCGAGATGAACGACAGGTGTCCCAGCCACTCGAACAGATCGTGCGCGTCGGGACGATCGAGTGCGGCCGCAAGTAGCGGTTCGGTCGTCGCCCACACGGTGACGCAGGCGTGCAGCGCCAGGCGATGCTCCCGGCTTGGCACTTCCTGAACGAACTTCTCGAGCAGCAGGCGAACGACCGCAGGCTCGTTATCCAGGCGGCACGACGCGAAACGAGTGCCGCGCGTCAGTACATCGGCGATGAGCGACAGGGCCAGCGGATGCCCGCGTGTGAATGCCAGCGCCTCCTCATGATGCTCCGCCGGCACGCCGCATCGCTTGAGATACTCTCGGCTCTCGTTCGAAGCGAGGTTGCCTAATGGATTGATACGGGTGAGCGCCGCCCAGTCGACGTCCGTTCGCCACGCTGCCCCGGGCTCGTTGCGACCGGCGATGACGATGAGGCTCCGTGCCGGGAGTTGAGGGAGAAATGTCTCACGCAGCCAATCATCGAGCGACGCCAGCAATTCATAAGTGTCGAGGAGCAACACGCTGCCGGCCGGCCACTGGTCGAGAATGGCCGGTACATCGACGCGCTGGGCTCCGACCGCATGACTGAGCGCGGCGACGAATCCCGCAGGCGACGGTTCCGTATTGCGCCCGTCGATGCGCACTATCGGGCGCGCGGCCTCATGTGCCACGCGCGCGAACTCCTCCAGCAACGTCGTCTTGCCGACGCCACCCGCGCCGTTGAGGTGCAAGGCCACGAAAGGAGGCTCGTCAGCCATCAGTGCGGAGCGGAACATCTCCTTCTCCGCGTCCCGGCCAACGAAGCGCCACCGTCGCGCCGACTCCAGTCGATCGGCGATGCGCCCGCGCACGAGCAGGCCGTCATCTCGATTGAGAGGTGTCTCCCGGGCCGGCCTGGTGAATGGCAGCACGACCGGGCTTGGCTCCGCGTCGATATGTCGCGTCTCGTTTAACGCGTCGTGCGTCGCTGGAACCGAGCGCCGACCTGCCGGCGACACTGTCGCGACGAGCCGATATCCGCGCTTGGCGATCGTCTCGATGTACTGCGGAGACCGCTGGTCGTCACCGAGGGCACGGCGCAGATCGGCCATCGATCGCGTCAGCGTCGCTTCTGCGATGAATCGGCCGTCCCAAACGGCGTTGATGATCTCGTCCTTTGAGATCACACGACCGCCCGTGCCCGCGAGATACACCAGAAGATCCATCACTTGCGGCTCGAGGCGCCGCACCGTACTACCCTCGACGATGAGGTTGAGTGATGGCTGGGCGAGCCAGTTACCTACGTGAAAATCAGGCGGCGTGAGGGACCGAACCTCCTTACGGCTGGTTACTCGCCCGATTGTAGACTCATTCGAGCCGCTGCTGCGCACGCCACGTCTCCACGTTCCCTGATCTCAAAAGCTCAGCCGCGCAGAATCTTACGCCCTTGCAGCACGGCCTCGGTGACGAGCAACGGCACGGCCCAGCAGAACCAACTGGAGGCGCCGAGTTGCTCCTGTCGGGTGCCGACGTCAGCCATCTGCAGCGCGCCAAACAGCATTCGAAACATGACAAAAGCAAACGTCACGACGTAGCTGCGAATCATCCACTCGCGGTGTTGCTCGATCAGGCCCCGGCGAATCGCGACAACGGCGAGCGTTGTCGTCACCACCCACGCGACGCCCAGGCCTGTGAGACCGGCGCCGAACACCCACCCAAGCGAGGTATGCGTCGCCAGATAGAAGGCGGCCACCGAGCTGATGCCCACGCTCGATACATAGGTGAGGCCCAGCCGGCGGTGCGCCCACATCGCACGGCCCGTCATGCCGAGCCACAATTGAACCGGACCCGTTAGCAAGGCGACTGCGCCGCCGGCGATATGCACTAACAGCCACGGCCTCCGCGAGCCGTAGCGCGCCAGTACGCCCTGATCGAGCATCAAATACGGCAGCGCAAAACCGATAAAGAACCCAAGTGCGAGTAGACCTGCGACCGGGATTGTCGCGCGGTGCCACCAGCCTCCAACCGTCCCTGATTGTGGGATCGCAGCAACTGGAGTGACATTCATGAGCTGGTCTCCTGCCGCACGGCGGATACACCCGCGAAAAAGCCGCTGGCGCGTGCACCAGAGAAGGGCCGCGCGGCGAGGTCGACTATGCGCGCGGGCAGGATGGAAGTCCTTCGGAAGGCCTTGGGATTGCCCTCGGATCTCGCGGGGATGTCAGCTCACAATAGCGGAGAGGCGGGTCTTCCCTGGCCTGAGCCATGTCGAAGGCAGACCCGCCTTGTACCACGCGATCGTCTCAGAACGACAGTTGGGCCCCGAGTTTGAGCAACCTGCCTGGAACGATCGCTTGCGGGCGCGCCCATGCAGCACCATCGCTGCCATACGCGCCGTTCATCCGCAGCACGTTGTTCGAGTTGAACAGGTTGTACAGATCCAGCATCCCCTGCAGCCGCGCCGATCCCAGCCTGAGGCGCTTGGCGATCCGCATGTCGAACTGATTGGTGCGCCCTGGATACAACGTGCCCGCCTCGACGACATTGACCGTGACGTTGCCACCCGATGAAAGAGGCCGCCCAAGCGACGGCTGGATCTGCGCGCTGGTCACCACGTAGTTGGCAGGGAGACCGAAATAGTTGTAGTCGAAGTTCGCGCCGCCAACTGGATCGGGCACCTGGCTCTGGAAGGTGCCGCTGACCAGGAGATCCCACCAGGGAAGCTGGTAGCTGCCAAGCAGCTTCACTTGCGGCAGGAGCGCCGACTCCCGCTGACACTGGTACGGGCTCGGGCTATCGAGCTTGTCCACGACGTCGCAGTTGTCGGTCGTCTGACGGCCGAGACTCAACCCGCCTTGAATCGTCGCGCCACCCTGGAATCGTATCTGCGTCGTCGCGTCGATCCCGTTCCACGTCTCCGTCTGATCCCCGTACTTGCCCGCGTACGTGCGCAAAGTGTCGACCTGTCCAACCTTCGTCGGCTTCAAGTCGAAGAGGCCGCAGATCTGCTGCCCGCCCCCGTCAGGAAAACGCGCATCGGGTGGTGAGGTGATGCAGTACGGGTCGTAGTCGCTCGGGCTCACCAGCACGTTGTCGTTGACGATGAAGTTGCCATATGCGCGGCGGTTGTACGAAAGCTCGACCCCGACGCGCGGCACGAGCTCGTGCTGAACGCTGACCAGCATTTCCCAGTTGTTGGGTCGTGTGTTGAACCCCGTGGCCCAGTCGGGATCGAAGCGGAGCGTTGTCTGGGGCTTGCCGAAATTGGAGTTTGGCGACGGGCCGAGCTCGCCGTTGGCGGCCGGATTGAGTGGGTCGCCTTGCACGACGAAGTCTCGGTTGCCGTCGGTCCACGTGCGACTGACGTTGTTGGTGGCCGCGATCACGGGGTGGATGCTGTTCGTGTTGCCCTTGCCTTCTTGCAGCACGTATCGGTTCATCGAGAACTTCAACGCGGTGCGACCGGTTCCAAACAGGTCGTATGCGACGCCGAAGCGCGGCGAGACATCTTTCCAGTTGAGGACTTCCGCTCCCGGATAGTCGCGCGCCACGGGGAGCCAGCGCACCGGATCCAGGTGAATGGCGTCATAGGAAGTCCGGAACTGGTCGTAGCGCAGGCCCGCGTTGATGGTCCAACGGCGAATCTTCAACTGGTCCTGCACAAACAGCGCGAACGGCTTCAGGTAGAGCGGCGCGGCGTACGGTGTCGTGTAGTAGGTGACCTGGTTGGGCACGCCGTTCAGCGTGCGGTAGTTGACGTCGCCGATAGAGAAGACGACCGGATCCTTCGCGAACTCCCATTGATACGTGAAACCGGCTTTGAGGCTGTGCGCGCCGGTGACGTACGAGACCGACGCGCGATAGTCATCGACTGTCTGCGGCGTGGGGAAGTAGGTCGCGCCCGAACGAAATCGAAGATTCGTCGACTGCTCGAGGATGGACGGCTCGGTCGCGTCGGGCTGCGGTCGGCGCGGAAACGAGCTCAGATAGTGTGACGCGCCCGCCTCGACGAGCAGATTGTTCGACAGCGTCGATGTCCATCTGCCCTGCACGATGCTGCTGTCCCCCGGATTGTAGGTCGCGGCCTCCGGCGCCACCGTCGGGCTGATCGAGAAGTGGCAGAGACACAGATTGTCGTACGTCCCGAAGATCGAGAGCCGATTCTTTGGCGACATCTGCCACGTCAAGTTGAGCGTGGTGTCGTAGGTGACTTGATCGCTGATTGCCGGGCGAGAGAGATCCGCGGTGTACGTCCACGCGGCTGGTGTCGCGTTGTAATAGAGGCCGCCGACGTAATTGTCCGTAACGACGTAGCGGAACGCGGCATGGAACCAGAGCTTGTCTTGCCGCAGGGGACCACCGAGCGACGGATTAATGTCGATCATTCTCTTGGTCTTGTTCACGACCGTGAGCCCCTGGCTTTTCAGCTCGTCATCGAGGTTGTCGGCTTGAAAGTCCTCGTTGGCGAAGTTTGCGAACAGGTCGCCGCTGTACCTGTTCCCACCATCGCGAGGCAGGATGTTGGCGAAGACGCCGCCATACGCGATCTCCGCCGAGTGCGCCGCCAATTGCAGGCCGTACTCCTGCGCCGTACCGTCCGACCAGTTGGTGCGCGTCCCACCCGTGCCGGTGAGTGATGTCACCGACATCCCGTTCACCATCACCTGCTGGTCCATCGCTCGTCCGCCGTGGATCGCGGCGAAGGCGAAGTTGTACCCCGTGCCTCCGCCGACGTCCTGCGAGATGTTCAGGCTCGAGTTGCTCATCGTCACGCCGGGGATGAGCGTCGCGAAGTTGGCGAAGCCGCGTCCGGTGGGAATCGTGTCGATGAGTTCACGATTGACGACCTTGATCTGATTGACGTTCTGGATATCGACGATAGGGCTGCTGCCCTCAACAGTGATCGTCTCTTCGACGGCGCCTAGCCGCATCTCGGCGTTAATGGTCGCCGTGAAGCCGACGGAGAGCTCGATGCCGTCCCGGCGGACCGTCGAGAAGCTGGGAAGTTGAAAGGTAACGGTGTAGACGCCCGGACGCAGGTCGACGATGCGGTACTGGCCGGTGCCGTCGGTGGTCACGACTCTGATTTTCTCGATGAGGGCCGGGCTGCTGGCTTCGACGGTCACGCCCGGCAGCACGCTGCCGCTGGCATCAGTCACCAGACCGGCGATGCTGCCTGTTTGTTGTGCCTCAGCGTCGAGCGGGAGCCACGCAGATCCAGTAAGAAGAACAAAGATGACGCGTGTGAGCCTGGCGAGTCGAGTCACGGCTGAGCCTCCTCTCCTGAGCGAAGCAAGCGGCAGAGCATAGCATTACGGCGAGAGAAGCCTGGACGTTCACTTACACAGAATCCGCGTCGCAATCGGACGCCTGTCCTATCCGTTCAAATCCTCGCTGGGTATTGGTAGCTCCACCCAGGTTGCCACGCGAATGGTTTGCGGATGACCTCGGCCAGTGGCGTGCCGAGCGACAAGTGTTCAAGCGTGTAGTGAGTAGCCCGGTGTCCGATGACAAGAAGCCGCTGCTCGCGGCGTGAACGAATCTCTTCCAACCAGGGAATCATGCGCGCGACCACTTGCGTGTAGCTCTCGCCGCCCGGGAATGGTTCCTCGACGGCCCGTCCTCGCAAGGCGGCAATTTCGGCGACTGGACGGCCCGTGAGAAGTCCGTAGTCACATTCGCGCAATCGCGAGTCGCGCACGATTTCGACGCCTGACGTCGCGAACGCGATTTCCGCAGTTCGCCACGAGCGCCGGAGGTCGGAGGCATAGACAATCTCGATAGCCTCCGCACGCCGCCTTGCGCCAAGCGCCGCGGCTTCGCGCTCGCCTCGCGGTGAAAGGTCCACGTCTGAATGACCCGAGGCAACCCCTGCTTCGTTGTCGAAACTGGTGCTGTGCGTCTCGAAAACAATCTCCATGGAGTCAGGGGCGCCCGCGAGTGGCTCACCGCGGACTGAAAAGGGTCGCTTCGTCGACGAAACAGATCGGGTTGCCAGACGGATCGTTCATGTAGAACGAGCGCTCTCCCCAGGGACGACGCGCAATTTTCCCCATGGGCAGGTTTCCGTCGCCGACGGCTGAAGAGAGCCCGCCGGCGCGCTCCGCGCGATCGTAGAAGGCGTCGAGATCGGGGACGGAAAAGTACACGTGCTCGAAGTTCGGTCGCGGCTCCGTCGAATCACCGTCCGCTTTAGGACTGTAGACGGCGAGAATGACGCCGCCGCACATGAAGTAGTGCCTTCCGGGTGAGATGCGCATACCCTCCTCCCCGAGCACCTGCTGATAAAAGGAGACGCTGCGATCCAAGTCGAGCGCGGGCATGATCATGCGAAAAATACGAGCCACAGGTCAGGAGTCCTCCTGCGCTGCACTCTAGTGCACGCGACTGAGGGTCACAAGAGGGCACTTGAAAATACCCGGGGTCGTCGACGAACGCGATGGGTTCGACCGGCCCTAGGGACCATCGGGCCTCCCGATCTGGTTGCTGGTAAGAGCCCAAAGTTCTTGATCCTTGCGCTGCCATTGCTCGCGATTTCGATCGGCCGGAAGGATCATCACGCTTCGAGGCATGCTGCACGCCCGACCGTGACCACGTCGCCGGCCTTCGAGCCGAACCGGAAGGGCTTGTGGGAACGTGAATTCTCCAGCATTCTGGGGCACGGGTGCTCCACTACCCGACGCGGCTCTCGCAAACCACCAAAATGTCACGCTCGACGACACGGCCAGTCCACAATCGCGTCCTCTGGACGTTTGCACTCGTTGCCGTCTTCTTCTTCCGCCTTGGCTTCGGCCTCTCGAAAGAACTCTTCACAGAAGACGAGACACAGGTTTACCTGATCGGCCTCCGCCATCACGCTACGCACCGATGGCAGTACTTCGGACCGGACGTCGTCTGGACCGAGAGCCAGATCCCTGGCGGGCTGCTGGCGCTGCTCGTCGGCGTGCCGCTGGATCTCGTGCCCATTCCGGAAGCGCCTTACGTTCTCGTGAACCTCCTCTCGATGGGCACGCTGTGCGTGTTTGCCGCGTACCTCTCGGAGCGCCTGCCCGGAATTCCCCAGTGGCTCATCTGGGGCTGGCTGCTCACGCTTCCGTGGACGTTGGAGTACTCGACGCACATCCTCAACTCGGCGTACGTGCTGCCGGCGAGCCTGATCTTCTTCATTGGCTTCTTCGAGGTGTTTCCACCGCTCACAACCGGGCGCGTCCGGCCGGCCGTCGCGTACGCGCTGATAGGAGCCGCGATCGGCTGGATCATGCAGCTTCACATGTCATGGCCGCTGCTGCTCCCATTCGCCGGCGTCGCGCTCCTGGCGCGCTGGCGCGAGGGACCGCGTGCAGCCGTCCTCGCGTTTACGGCGTTCGCGCTCGGCGCCGCGACGACGGTGAGCCTGATCGTGCCGACGTTTCTGGCCTACGGACAGGACGGCGGGGACATCGGGCGGAACATCGACATCCACTGGCGCGATCCCATTTCGACGTTTGTGTCGGTCGTCGCCCGGCTGCTGTCGTTCGCGAGCTTCGAGGTCGCGCGATTCGTCGCGGGCACAGGCGGCGCACGGGGCTTTGTCTATCTCGCCGAACACTGGTGGATGGTGCCAGTGACCATCCTCGTCTGGCTGGCTGGGAATTTGCACCCCCTCTGGATGGCCGCCACCGCGTTCCGGCGATCGACGGCATTCGCCGAGTGGCCGGCAGTGCGCTGGGTCGCCGTCGCGACGGCGCTCGGCGTCACCGCGAGCTTTCACTTCGTGATAGAGCCGGAGCAGGCGCGCTCGTACTTCATCGTTGCGCCGGTGGCGATGCTCTACGCGGCGTACTGCTGGACGTTCATCGATTCCCGCCGCTGGCGCCGGATCGCCGCGGTCGTTCTGACAGCGAACGTGATCTTCCAGATCGCATTAGCGGTGTACCGTTTCCACGGGCCATCGTTGTACCTGGCGCGCCCCGTGGTCGCGGAGGCGATCCGGCAGTCGCGCCCGGAAATTCTGGGATACCGCCGCGCGTTTGCCAGGGACGTGCCGGCCGCTTCGCGGACGCCGCCCGACAGTGCCCGAACGGCTGTCGCTGATCTCGAGGTCGTGAGTGCCGAGCGTTCACGCGCCGCGCCCGGCTACACGTCGTGGGCGCTCGTGGTGCACAACCGTTCGACTACCACCGGGTACCGCGAGCTGATCTGCTTGACGAACTATTACGCCGCGTCTGGAGCGCTGCTGGAACAACGACGGACCGAGATTCTGATCGTCGTAGGGCCGGGCGCGACCGTGCCGGCGCGAGTCATCGACCGCAGCCGGTGGCGGCCGGACGCCGCACGCGCGGAGCTCGTCCTGGACACGGCCGAGCCGATGCAATCCATGTGAGAGTCAGCCTCGTCACTTTCTACGCCTCCACCTTCAGCCGAACAGGCCGCCCGACCGACAGGCGCAAGCGGCCGCGGCCCACATGATCCAGGCGGACCACGTCGGTGCGTTCCTCGAGTCGGCGCCGCAGGAGGATCAGGCGCGCTTCGAGATTGTCCTGGAACTCGGGCAGCTTCAAGCTTGGATCGTGCCTGATTTCCTTGTTCGTGAACTCCTGCCGGTGCTGCTCGAGGTACAGCTGCAACAACTTCTGAAGGATGCGCCCGGGCACACCTTTGATGAGATAGGCATCATCGATGAACACGCTGTCATCGGATGGAAAGTAGCGCACAGTGATGCCGGCGCCGTCAGTGGCCATGGCGGGCGCGTGCTGTGCAGCGGCCGGCACACTCGACGACCCCGGTGCGGCCGCGGGTTCCATGCCGCCGGCGAACCCGACGGCGATCATGGAGACTGCGAGATGGCGTGCGAGGAGTTGCAGGCGTGATTCATCACGTGCGAGAAAGCGGCCTGCCTCGTCGCTCTGGAGACAACAACACACCCAGCACCTCTCCACGCGCCTCGAGCGGGATCGCGAGCTGACTCTTCGCGTTGGCCAGACCGGGCAACGGAATCTCACGAGCAAGCCGGCCCGCGTCGCCGATTCGTGTCAACTCCTCGCGGACGGCGCGCGAAAGCACGCGCTCGCGCGCGAAGTTCGTCGTGCGCAACGGGATGCCGCGTGCTGCGGCCGTGCCGATCAGACCTTCTCCGATCACGACTTCCGAGCCGACGCCCGACTCCGCGAATCCGTGGCTGGCGACCGTATACAACCGCTTGCCGGACTCGTCGCGGACCATGATGAACGACTGCGCGTGGCCGAAGAGCGCGTTGAGCTGTTCGAGCGCCGTCGCGAGCAGTGTGTCCAGATCGCCGCACGCACCGAGCCGTCCCATGAACTGTGTTACAGCAGCGAGCGCGTTCGTGTCGGCATCCACGCGTGCGCCCTGCGGGCGCACGATGGGACGACATATGATCACGCGATACACATCGATGCCGCGAAGCCGGAAGACATCCTGCATCCCGCTCTGCGACGCGATGGCGTCCAGCTTCACGCGCACGCGCTCGAACAATGCACCCGCCGTTTCCGTCCGCTCGAACTCCAGCTCCATTCGATACTGATCCGTCGTCTCCGGAGCGACGACGATGACCTGCGCGCGAGGGTTCTCGAGGATGTTGCGCCGCGTCTTGTTGAAGAACTGGACGGACAGCGCCACGTGCGACTCGTCGACGGTGGACGATCGACAGGTACGTCGTATTCGGGACCCCCTCTTTCGAGCAGGTGCTGATCGGCGACGGCAAGACACCTTCGAAGCACGACGCGATATCGTGAAGCCGCACCTGGTCGGACGCGGGTGCCATCGTGATCAGAGCCGCGACCCGGCGCCGGGGCCGGGCGTTTGATTGAAGACCGTCTCGACGAGCACGCGGATGCTGGTGATTTCGGGCGCGTCTTCCATCTCGATTGACGACAACCGGACCGCGGACGGCTCCGGCATTCCCACCGCGACGACTTCGTCCGTGAACGCGCGCTGGTGTCGCGTGATCCGCTCGAGATCCGACGGCGTGATCGAGCGGGTCTCTATGGCGCGTCCCTTGACCTGGAACGATCGGTAGTTGCTAGGACTCGTGATCGTGACGGCGATTTGCTGGTTGTCAGCGAGATTGTCCAGCGTGCGGCCGCATACGCGCGAGGAGACGCAGATCTCGAGCGCGTCCGACTCCGGCAGCATGCGAACGCCCCACGCGCGCGACACTTCCGGCACGCGGTCCGCGTCACGGGTGCCGACAATCACGATGACGCCGGTATCGGCCATGCGTACGAGGTCGTCGGGGAGCAACATCTTCGTCCGCGATCGCGTCGATCGCGCAAATTTAAGAATCCTGTACGGAAGATTTAGGATTCGGCGCGGCGTCGGCGGCCTATCCTCCTGGTACTCGACGATACGGCGAGGCGACAGTATCACAGGAGGACGCGATGGCGACGGCCTTGGCACAGGAACAGCAGCGAGGGCACGAGTCGGTGAGGTTCGGCCCGGGCGGCGGAACCTATCGGGTTGTGACGACGGCACCGGAAACCACTGGACGCCACTTCGCTTTCGAAGCGGCGGAGCCGCCGGGCGGCGGGCCACCGCTGCATACGCACGCGGCGGAGGACGAGTACTTCGCGGTGCTCGACGGAGAATTCACGTTCTACATCGACGGATGCGTGACGACCGTAACGGCGGGAGGCTCGGCGTTCGTGCCTCACGGCATGCCGCACTGCTTCAAGAACTGCACGACGCGTGACGCACGCATGCTCATCGTGTTCACGGCGGGACAGATCGAGGGCTTCTTCGACTACGGCCTCCCCGTCAATGGCCAGCGGCCGTCCGACGATCGCCTGATCGAGCGAATCCTCGAAATGGCGCCGCGGTTCGGCATCGAGGTGCTCGGCCCGTCACCGTTGTGATTCGACCTGACGCGATTCGCGCAGGACTGCATACCAGTCTTCAGAAACACGAGGTGAGGCGATGACCAGCACACAGCACTACGTGGCCAATCTCTTCGATGCCGTCGACGGCTTGGATGCGACAGCATTTGCGGAGAGGTTCACAGAGGACGGCACCTTCCGCTTCGGGAACGCCCCAGCCGTTGTCGGCCGGCAGCAGATCAAAGAAAGTGTCGCCGGGTTCTTTTCCACGATCGGCGGTCTGAAGCACGAGATTGTGGGCGTATGGTCCGGCGCGTGGGGAGGCGGTGCGGTGACCAGCGTCGAGACGACGGTGACCTATCGGCGCAAAGATGCAACAGTGACCGACGCCATTCCGGTGACCAGCACTCTGCGGATGCGGGGAGATCTCATCGCAGACTTTCGTGTCTTTGCGGACATTTCACCCGTCTTCGCCCCGGCAGCGGGAGTCGGTGCTGGCGAGGCAGAGGCAACCATATCAGGACGAGCTGGGTAGCAGGTTTGGGCCTACTGGCGGGCACACTCACGCCGCTCGCGCCAAGACCAGCGTCAGAGGCGTCGGCAGCAGCGGGATGATCTCGGGCCGCTCGAATTTCGCCTCGATGAGCATCGCCGAGAGCTCGGGTCCGGTGTACGTCGTCCCGCTCGGCGTGCTCAGCAGCATAGTCATCGTAAAGAGCGCGGGCATCTGTGGAGAAACGCGGTCCTCGTCGGGCACCCATTCGACAATTGCGACGCGGCCTTTTGGCTCCAGAGCAGCGCGGGTGAGGTGCAGAATTTTCATGCAGCCCGCGCGATCGAAATGGTGCAGGAAGTTCGGCACCAGCACGACGTCATATCCCTTGCCCCAATCGGCATCGAAGGCGCTGCCCACGATGGTGTCGTAGCGGTCGCCCATCCCCGCCGCATCAGCATTCTCGCGCGCGACCGCAACGACAGCGCCCCAATCGAGCCCCGTAATGTGGCAGTCGGGGAAGCGCCGCCCGAAGGCGAGGCCAAAAAGCCCGTGGCTTGCGGCTATATCCAGGACGCGACGCGGCGGCGGGTCGCTCGCGTGTTCGGCGACGAGCTTCGCGTCGAACTCCATGAACGGGCCCATGCTCCGCGCGAAACGAATCCAGATCGGGTTGTCGGGCGCGATGTTGGCGAGGCCTGGCGCGCCGCCCCGGCGGACGGCGCCCGCAGGGTCCTGGAACATCATCGCAACCATCTCGGGTGATGCGAGGAATTCATGAATGCTGGCGATGCACGCAGGCGAGTTACGGTCCAGGAATACGGCCGCATCGGGTGCCAGCGCGTAGGCGCCGGAGGACTTGGCGAGAAAGCCCATGACGACGAGCGAGTCGCAGAGCGCGGCAATCCCACGCGGGGAGGCATCGAGCTTTTCAGCGAGCGCCGCCACATCAAGCGTGCCGGAGCCGATGGCCGTGAAAACATCGAGCTCGAGAGCAGCCTTCAGAGCCGCCGCATTCTGGTAGCCAAAAAATATCCGATTGACGAAGTTAGCAGGTGAGGGCGGGGCCACGGTCACGGTCATTGGCTACTCCCGATTGAAGAGGTCGTAGCCTATCACCATGTGCCCAAACGTCAGAGTGTTTGCTGGCAAGAAACGCGATTTGACTGCTGTTGGACTCTGGACGCCCGATCTTGTGAGGTCTCAGGGACAATTTCAGGACAGCTTCCGGAACGGTTGATCGCACCGGTGGCATCGTGGGATCATCATCGAATTCGATGCAGATTTGATGAGGCCATGGTGCTCGATCTCGCCAACGACGTGCACATCAGGCGCGGTGCGAGGCAACGGCCGAGTGCTGACGAATTGAAGGGCGACTAATCAGTCAGCTGGCGGCGATCATCGGTCAAGTCCTCAGTGACTTGTCCCGGCCAAGTGCGTGAGCATCCGGTTCCAGATCTGCCGATCATTGTCTGAGGCTGTTCTGCTCGCGGAGCTTCACTCTGGTTGTGTACCAGATGTCCCGCTGCCCATAACCGAGGGCACGCGTTGAAAAGAAATACAGCGTCGTCCCGTCCCGTGAAAGCCAGGGAGAGCC
>DASRJE010000028.1:0-4719 GCA_035649635.1 Vicinamibacterales bacterium
TTGTTCAGCGTCGAGGTGACGATTCCCAATCGTGACGGCGCTCTGCGTCCCGGGATGATTGCCACCATCCAGCTCGAAAATCAGAACGTCGATCTGCCGAAGACATCGGCACCGGCCGTTCCTCTCACAGCAATCGTGAAGCACAGCGCCAACCACGGATCGTACGCCGTGTTCGTCGTCGACGGGCAGCAGGCGAAGCTGCGGCCAGTGACTACTGGTCCGATCGCCGGCGACGGCATTCAGATCGCCAACGGCATCCGCGAAGGCGAGCAAGTCATCGTGTCCGGCGCCGCACGCTTGCGCGACGGGGAACGAATCACCGTCATTCCGTAAGTGATTCAGCAGTCCTTGGGCCTTGGGCCTTAGTTCTTGGTCCGTCCCTGGTCCATGGTTCCGTCCCTGGTCCATGGTTCCGTCCCTGGTCCTTTGTCCCTGGTGCGTAGCCTCGTGCGACGAGAGGGACCAGGGGACCAAGGACCACGGACGGACAAGGGACCCAGGACCCAGGACGGACGAAGAACCAAGCACCAAGGCCTAAGGACTAAACGCGCGACAGTGAAAAGGATCAGATCATGTCCCATCGTTCAGACGCCGACATCATCGCGCACACGCACAACACCGCGCGCTACTTCACTCAGACGCGGCACGTGGCGTGGGTGCTGCTCTTCGCCACATGCCTGTGGGGCGTCTACGGATTCCTCACCATGCCCCAACGCAAGGACCCGGACGTTCCGGTCCGGGTCGCGCTGACGCTGACCTACTGGCCGGGCGCCTCGTCGGAGAAAGTCGAGGAGCTGGTCACGCGGCGCATCGAGGAATCGATCGCGAAGAACCCGAAGATCGAGAAGCTCGAATCGGTGTCGCGCACCGGGCTCTCGGCGGTCTACATCACGCTAGACGAAGCAGTGAAGGATCGCGGCAAGGAGTTCGACGACATCAAGCTGAAGCTCGATGCCATCACCAACTTGCCCGATGGCGCCGGTCCGATTCAGTTCGTGAAGGACTTCGCCGACACCGCGGCGCTGATGCTGACGGTGGCCAGCCCGAAGGTGGACCGGGTCGCGGTGGAGCTGCGCGCCGCCGGCATCAAGCAGGCGATCGAGGGGGTGCGACGCGAAGCCTCCGCTCAGGGAACACGTCTCACCGTCGTGCAGCCGCTGCCGTCGACGATGCCGCCCTCGGCAGCCGAAGCTGCCGTAGGAGCCTTCACTCGCGTCGCGATGACCGCAGGAGTGCTCGGCGACGCGCGGACGTTCATGCAGCACGGCTTCGTCGGCATCGATGGAGTCTGGACGCTGGACGAGGCCAAGCTGGGTGACTACGTCGCGCAGTTCATCACCCGAAACCTGCGTCCGTTGGAGCTGCATCCCGACGCCGGATCCCCGATCGTCGTGGCCGATCCCGCCGGGACGCTCGATCGGCTCTGGGCCGTCGCCGGCGACCGCTACACCTATCGTGAGCTGGACGACTACACCGATCTGATTGCCCGCACGCTCCGCACGCTGCCGATCGTCGCGAAGGTCGATCGCTCTGGCGTGCTGAACGAGCAGGTCACACTCGAGTACTCGCAGGAGCGGCTCGCCTCCTACGGCGTCACGCCGTCGGCGCTCAAGAACATCCTCGGCGCCCGCAACATCACACTGCCTGGCGGCACGATCGAAGCGCCGGGCAAGTCGTTGAACATCGATCCCTCCGGCGAGTTCGCGAACGAGCGTGAAATCGGCGACGTGCTGGTCCCGACCGACAATGGCGGCGGCGTCTACCTGCGCGACCTGGCCACCGTCGTCCGCGGCTACACCAGCCCGCCGAACTTCCTCAACTACTACGGGCGCCACAATCCGGACGGCAGCTGGGAGCGGACGCGTGCGGTCACGCTGGCGGTGCAGATGAAGACCGGCGGCCAGATCGGTGAGTTCTCGAAGGCGGTTGACGCCACGCTCGACGATCTGAAGGCGCGGCTGCCGAACGACCTCGTGCTCGCGCGGACGTCGGATCAGCCGACGCAGGTGAGCGAGCACATCGAGCTGTTCATGGGCAGCCTCGAGGAAGCCATCATCCTCGTGGTCGTCGTCTCGCTGATCGGCTTCTGGGAATGGCGGTCAGCGCTGCTGATGGCGCTGTCGATCCCCGTCACCCTGGCCATGACGTTCGGGCTGATGCAGGTCTTCGGAATCGATCTGCAGCAGGTCTCGATTGCCTCGCTCATCATCGCGCTGGGCCTGCTCGTGGACGATCCGGTCGTCGCCGGAGATTCCATCAAACGAGAGCTCGCGTCCGGACACCCGCCGCTGGTGGCGGCCTGGCTCGGGCCCACCAAGCTGGCATCGGCGATTCTCTACGCCACGATCACGAACATCGTCGCGTATCTGCCGTTCCTGCTGATCAGCGGCGACTCGGGTCAATTCATCTACAGCCTGCCGGTGGTCATCACTTGCTCGCTGGTCGCGTCGCGCGTCGTG
This sequence comes from Vicinamibacterales bacterium, assembly GCA_035649635.1. Classification (GTDB taxonomy): domain Bacteria; phylum Acidobacteriota; class Vicinamibacteria; order Vicinamibacterales; family UBA2999; genus Gp6-AA40. The sequence continues at coordinate 2,460 of DASRJE010000028.1, forward strand.
TCGATGTCGTTCATCCCGCTGCTCGGCTACTACTTGCTGCGGCCGAAGGGCGAGAAGACGATCGCCGAGCTGCGGAAGTCGGGCTTTGCCTCGTTCTACTATCGCTTCGGGCGCTTCGCCATCGCGCATCGGTGGCGCGTGCTCGCCGGCGCCACGGCGGTACTCGTCCTGATCTTCGGCGCGGCCAGCACCCTGAAGACGGAGTTCTTCCCGAAGGACGACCAATACCTGTCGTTCGTCGACATCTTCTTGCCCGAGGATGCGCCGCTGACGGCGACGCGTCAGGCGGTCGACGTCGTCGAGGCCGAGACGCGCCGGGTCGCCACGGAGCTCGAACATCAGGCCGGACACGAGTCGGCCAAGCCGATGCTCAAGTCGCTGACGACGTTCCTCGGCGGCGGTGGTCCGCGCTACTGGTTCTCCAGCTCGCCCGAGCTGCAGCAGACCAACTACGCGCAGGTGTTGATCGAGGTCAACGACAAGCACGAGACCGATCGGCTGGTCGAACCGCTGCAGCGGGCGTTGTCGGCGAAGATTCCGGGCGCGCTCATCGACGTCCGGAAGCTCGAGCTCACCAATGTCGGCGTGCCGTTGTCGATCCGTTTGTCGGGCGAGGATGAACCGACGCTGCGGCGGCTCGCGGCGCGGGTGCACGGCATCTTCAACGCGATTCCGATGGCGGCGCGCGTGCGCGACGACTGGGGCGTGGAGAGCTTCGAGGTCAAGCTCGCGACCGATCCGGACCGCGCGAACCTGGTGGGCGTGAGCAATCTCGACGTGGCGGCAGCGGCGGCGGCTGGCCTGAGCGGCTCGCGCGTCGGTGTGCTTCGCGACCGCGACAAGCAGATTCCGATCGTCGCCAAGCTGCGCATGGATGAGCGCGCGCAGCTCGACGACGTGCGCAGCCTGTATGTGTATGCGAACAACGGCACGCGCAAAGTACCGCTCGAAGCGGTGTCTTCGGTTGCATACGGCACCAAGACCGAGAAGCTGCGACGCCGTGGTCAGTTCCGCACGATTACGGTGTCGGCGTTCCCGGCGGAAGGGTATCTGCCGTCGGAGGTGCTGATTGCCGCACGACCCGAGCTCGACACGCTGACGTCCGAACTTCCGCCTGGATACAAGCTGGCGATTGGCGGCGAGTACGAGGAGCAGGTCAAGAGCTTCCGCAACCAGGCGCGCGTGATGATGATGTCAACCGCGATGATCTTCCTGGCGCTAGTGATGCAGTTCCGCCACGCGGCCAAGCCGTTGATCGTGTTCGCGGGCATTCCGTTCGGCATCGGCGGCGCCCTGGCATTCCTCGTGATTACCGGCACGCCGTTCGGATTCATGGCGTTCCTCGGCATCGCGAGTCTCATCGGGGTGATTGTCAGCCACGTCGTCGTGCTGTTCGACTTCATCGAGGAAGCGCACGAGCGCGGCGAATCGCTCGAAGAGGCGCTGCTCGACGCGGGCATCGTCCGCTTGAGGCCCGTGCTGATCACGGTCGCGGCGACGGTGATCGCGTTGATTCCGCTGGCGATGCACGGTGGTCCGCTGTGGGTGCCGATGTGCTACGCGCAGATCGGCGGCTTGACCGTCGCCACCTTCGTCACGCTGGTGCTGGTGCCGGTGATCTACGCGATCTTCGTGAAGGATCTGAAGCTGGTGAAGTGGGATGCGGAGTCGGCGCACGTCGACGTGCCAGCGGCTCCTTCATCGTCACCGACGACACCGACTGCACCCGCTGCGGCGCACGCCTGATGCTTGCCCGAAACGGAGCTTACAGAGAAACGGTTTAACAGGAGGAACAGAGAAACGGAGGTCAGACAGAGGCACGCACGCGGGCACAAGGTGGATGCGGGTTGGGCTCATGGGCGAGAGGACCTCTCGTCCACGCGCGTCAGCGCGTGCCGGCCTTCGGCCGGCCGCCCAACCCGCACGTAAGAACGTGGAAGCAGTCGCCTCTGTTCGTTCTCCGTTGCTCCGTTGCTCCTGTGATCCGTTGCTCCGTTTTTCTCCGTTTCGAGAGTCGCTCCTCTCCTCAGGGTGCTAACGACTCGACTGCGCGCGGAACAGTCGTCGCGTTCTGATGCGCCATCCATCCGGCGTTCGCTGATACACATCCTCGTAGTGCCCGCCGAGGAATATCGTGCCAGGCACGCCTTTGGCCCGCGCCTCCGGGTCGGGAAGGTCGACGACCACGAGATACTGCTTGCCGATCGCCTGCCCCGCGAATGGCTCGATCACGTGATTGGTCAGAAAGTGGCGCGCGTAT
>DASRJE010000029.1:0-33390 GCA_035649635.1 Vicinamibacterales bacterium
ACGGTATCCACTCCCGCGACGATCATCGTGAAGCCCTGCTCGATGTACGGCGTCACGGCGTCGGCGGTGAGGCCGAATATTCCAATGGGGATGTTCGCTTCACGGCAGGCGTCGCGCACTCGTGCGATGGCGTCACGAACCTCAGGATGATCGACAGCGCCGGGACGACCCAGGCTGGCCGAGAGATCGTACGGCCCAATCAATACCCCATCGACACCCTCGATGCGGACGATGTCGCGGATGCTGACGATCGCGTCGCGGTGCTCGGCCTGGACGATGACGGCGGTGTCGTCGTTGGCGTTCTGCATGTATTCGCGAACACGCAGGCCGTAGCCGTGCGCGCGGGCGATCCCGACCCCGCGGTGACCCAGCGGTGCGTATTTTGCCGCCTGGACGATCTTCTGCGCGTGCTCGCCAGAGTTGACCTGCGGGGCAATGATGCCTGCCGCACCGATATCCAGCGCTCGTTTGACGTGCATCTCATCGCTCGCCGACAGCCGGACGACACACGGCGTGGCGCCCGCCGCTTGCATGAGCGCCTGCATTTGCGCGGTATCGAGCGGCGAATGCTCGGCATCGATGAACAGCCAATCGAAGCCGACATTGGCCAGCAGCTCGACCACAGGTGGAGAATTCAGCGTCAGGAGCGGGGCGATCAGCCGTTCGCCCGACCTGAGTCTCGTCCGAAAGGACGTAGGCATCTAGTGAACTGTAGCCCAACCCTCGTTCTTCGTGATCTTCGTGTCCCTCGTGGTTAAGAATGGATCCTTTGCGACAGTCGTCGCGTCTCAAGGAATCAGGTGCCAACGCCGTCGCTGACCGGGCAGTCCATCCTGCACTACAACATTCGCGAACGCCTCGGTGCGGGCGGTAGCGGCGAGGTCTACGTCGCCGACGACACCCGGCTCGGCCGACAAGTGGCGTTGAAGTTTCTCAACCCCGATCGTCAACGGGATGCCGACAGCCGCGCACGCCTGCTGCGCGAGGCGCGTGCAGCGTCGCTATTGCGATCGCCGAACATCGCGGTGACGTACGAGTTCGGCGAGCATGGCGACCTGTTGTTCATCGCCATGGAGTACGTGGAAGGCGAGCTGCTCTCGGATCGTGTTCTGCGCGGGCCAGTACCGATTGGCGAAGCGGTCGACATCGCCGCGCAAGTCGCCGACGCGCTCGACGAGGCGCACAGCCGCAACATCGTTCATCGCGACATCAAGAGCGGCAACCTGATTCAGACGAAGCGCGGGCTCGTCAAAGTGCTGGACTTCGGTCTCGCCAAGATGGAGTCGCCGAAGTCGACCGAGAAGGCGCTGCGCACGACATCGGATCTGCTCGTGACGTCGCCAGGCATGGTGCTGGGCACGATCGCCTACATGGCGCCCGAGCAGTTGCGCGCGGACGCAGTGGACCATCGTGTGGATCTGTTTGCCCTGGGCGTCGTGCTCTACGAGTTGCTGACGGCGCGACTGCCGTTCCGCGGTCCGACGCTTGCCGATACCTTCGACCGCATCTTTCACGCCGACCCTGAGCCGGTGTCGCGAATCATTCCAGGCGTACTCCCGGAGCTCGAACGCATTATCCGGAAAGCGCTCCAGAAGTCGGCCGACGATCGTTACCAGACGGCGCGCGAGCTTCATATCGACCTGCGCCATATCGCGCGGCGGCTCGAGGCCAACGAATCCACGCAGGGAATACGTGCCCCGAGGATCGAGACAGGCCAGCGGAGCATCGCCGTCCTCACGTTCACCAATGTCACCCGTGATGCCGCTGACGACTGGATAGGGACTGGCATCGCGGAAACCGTCACCGCGGATCTGAAGAACCTGCAGAACCTCGCCGTGATCGGCCGCGGGCAGATTTCCGAGCTGTTGAACGCGATGCGGCCATCGGAGCGGACCAGCGAACATCTGCCGATCGAAATCGGACGACGGCTGGGCGCGTGGTGGGTGTTGTCGGGCGCTTATCAGCGTCTTGGCGACCGTATCCGCGTGACTGGACAACTTGTCGAGGTCCTCACGGGCAAGCTGATTCGAACGGTGAAGCTCGACGGACGGGTCGATGAGATCTTCGAGCTGCAGGATCGCATCGTCTTCGACGTGAGCCGCGGTCTCGAGCTGAAACTCGCCAAGGAAGCCGCCGATGCGATCGAGCGCGACGAGACCCGTTCGGTCGAGGCGTTCGAAGCCTACTCGCGTGGCGTGCTCAACATGCGCTCCGCCGGACGGGAAGCGATGGATCGCGCGATTGGTCTCTTCGAGCGGGCGGTCACACTGGATCCTACTTACGCGACGGCGTGGTCCGCGCTGGGCGGCGCGTGCTATTTGAAGGGGTTATTCCTGGGCCTTCGCGACCTGCACAGCAAAGCGCTGCAGCACCTGTCCCGTGCGATCGAACTGAAGCCGGATCTGGCCAACGCACACGTGTGGCTTGGGAGTGTGTACCTGCAGCTTGGCGAGATCGACAAAGGGATCGCTTCTCTCGGAACCGCGCAACGGCTCGAGCCCGACAACCACGATGTCCACCAGACGCTTGCGCGCGCGTTCTGGCTGTTCCGCGGAATGGTGCCGGAAGGCATCGAAGAACTGCGGCGCGCGATCGCGATCAACCCCGAGGGCGGGTATTCGCATCTCCAGCTCTCGATGTTGGAGGCCTTGAGTGGTCACCTCGACGAAGCGGAGATCGCGGCGCGACACGCGATTGAGCTTCAGGAGCGCGCGATGTCGGGGACCGAGGGGTTACTCATCGTCGGCGCGCATTCGCGTCTGGGGTACGTACATTACCTGCGGGGCAACTACGATTTGGCCTACGTCGAGTATCGCCGTGAGCTGGAATTCGTCACGACCAGCGATCACGCGCTGCGCGAGCGAACACTGATCGAGCTGCACCAGAAACTCAGCGCGCTGCAGCGCGCCCGCGGGGACCTGGAAGCGGCGACCCGCTTCGGCGACATGGCCATCGAAGCACACACGCGGCGGCTGGCCAACGGCGCCGACGATCCGGCGACACGCTACTACATGGCTGCGCTCTATGCTGGCCGTGGTGACGTCGATCGCACACGCGAGCACCTGGCGCTGCCGCTTGCCCGGCTGCCCGAGTTCACACGGTGGCGCCTCGAACGGGACAGAGATTTCGACTCGGTTCGATCGCAGTTGTCCTTCGTCTAAATCGCTTTGCGACCGACGGCGATCAGTGACAGACCGATCGGAGGCGGCAGAAGCCGTTCGAGCGGCAATGCCCACGGCGCGACGAGCGTCTCGAACAGCTTCACCTGCGTGAGACTGTGCCGGGTGGACTTGCTGACGTGCGCGTTGTACATCCATCCCGCCAGGCCGATCGGGTTAGTGTAGCGAAGCCGAATCAGCTCGAGGCCCGCGCTCGCTAACGCCGCGCGGAGCGTGCGCTTCGAGTAGCGGCGATGATGCCCGAGCTCGGCATCGAGAGGACCATACGCCATCTGCAATGCGGGCACGAAGACAATCACCCGTCCGCCGGGGACGACGATCCGATCGAACGCCTTCAGTGCACTGACATCGTCTGCGATGTGTTCCAGAACATTCACTAACACGACCGAGTCGAATCGCTGACGCGCCAACTCCGCGGCATCGCATTCCTCGAAATGGCAGGCGCGCAGGGTGAACCGCGGGTGCGCGCCCATGGCCTCCTGAAGACGCGCGGCGCAATTGCGGTTTGGTTCGATCCCGACGACGGTGTCGGCGACGTCGACCAGCCGGCGAGTCATCGTCCCGATCCCCGAGCCGACCTCCAGGACCCGCGACCCGAGAAACCCGCGAACCAGCCCGAAGACGTGGTCGGTGTATAGCCGCGCCTCCTGCATCGTCTCCAGGTCGTCGGCGGCGTAGCGATCCTGGGTCTGGCTGTAACGGCGGTCGGTCGGTGAAGCGTCCTGCATGGGCCCTGAGCACGGTACCAGACCAAACTCCCAACCTCCAACTCCCAACTCCCAAGCCCAACATCAAGGGCGGGTCTGAAGACACGCCTTTACGGGCGCAAAGTGAACTTGGACACGGAACGAGAAACTTGGAACCTGCGATGGTTTCGCCTTATGATCGTGCGTCATGCCGCCTGAACCGACCGAGGCGACGACGCTGTCCCCCTTCCAGGTTGACCATCTTGGCCGGGGATTGTCGTCAAGGGGAGGCGATCTGGCGCTCTCCCTCGTGCTGGATCGACTGACGGGCGGAGTGCTCGAGCGTCCCGATTCACCCGATGCCTGGGTCACTGCCGTCCGCCGTCTTCCCGCAGGTGACGCGCAGTTTGGCGAGGAGATCAGCGGCCTCGACGAGCGGCTACGAGCCGCGCTCGGGGATCGCGGCATTCAGGGGTTCTACACGCACCAGACCGCCGCGATCGAACACGCCTTGAATCGCCGGAACGTCGTCATCACGACGCCGACCGCATCCGGCAAGACGCTCTGTTACAACGCGCCAGTCCTGAGCACGGTCCTGAAGGATCCATCGACGCGTGCGTTGTATATGTTTCCGACGAAGGCGCTCGCGCAGGATCAACTCGCGGAATTGCACGAGCTCTCCGATCAACTGTCTCGCAGAGGCGAGCTCGAAATCGGCGTCTTCACATACGACGGCGATACGCCGCAAGACGCCAGGCGCGCCATCCGCGGCCGTGCGCACATCGTCCTCAGCAACGCGGACATGGTGCACTCGGGAATCCTTCCGCATCATCCGCGCTGGGCCAAGCTGTTCGAGAATCTCCAGTTCGTCATCATCGACGAGTTGCACGCCTATCGAGGCGTCTTCGGTAGTCATCTGACAAATGTGCTGAGGCGTGTGCGGCGCATCTGCCAGCATTACGGCTCGAACCCGACATTCATCTGTTCGTCTGCCACGATCGCCAACCCGCGTGAGCTCGCCGAGGCGCTCGTCGAACAGCCCTTCGAGTTGGTTTCCGAGAGCGGCGCGCCGCGCGGCGAGAAGTGGTTCCTGTTCGTGAATCCGCCGGTCGTGAACCAGCAACTCGGCATCCGTCGATCGTACCTGGCCGAGACTCGCCGCCTTGCCGCAGAGTTCCTGAGGCGCAGGCTCCAGGTGATCGTCTTCGCGCAAAGCCGGCTGTCGACCGAGATCCTGACGACGTATCTCAAGGACGACTTTGAAGGACCTCCCGGCACGCGCGATCAGATCCGTGGTTACCGCGGCGGATACCTGCCGCAGCGCCGCCGCGAGATCGAGAAGGGACTGCGCGAGGGCAGCGTGCGCGCCGTCATCTCAACGAACGCGCTCGAGCTCGGGATCGACATCGGCGCGCTCGACGCGTGCGTGATGGCCGGCTATCCCGGGACGATTGCTGCCACCTGGCAGCGGGCCGGGCGCGCCGGTCGTCGGAGCGGACGGTCGGCGGCAGTTCTCGTCGCCAGCAGCGCGCCGCTCGATCAGTTCGTGGTCCGCAACCCGTCATACTTCTTCGACGCGGCGCCGGAACATGCGCTCATCAACCCCGACAACCTGCACATCCTCGTCGATCATGTGAAATGTGCCGCGTTCGAACTGCCCTTTACCACCACGGAACAGTACGGCCGCCATGACGTGCAGCAAGTACTCGGGGTCCTCGAAGAGAGTGGCTTCCTGCACCGCGCAGATTCCGACGATGGCGGTGAGGGAGTCTGGCAGTGGACCAACGAGTCGTATCCGGCCGACGCGGTCAGCCTCAGATCGATCTCGTCGGACAACTTCGTGGTCGTTGACACGACGAATGGATCCGATGTCATCGGCGAAACCAGCTTCACCAGCGGTCCATCGACCCTTCACGAAAAAGCGATCTATCTCGTCGAGGGTGTGCTGTATCAAGTGGAGAAGCTCGATTTCGACGGGCGCAAGGCGTACGTGCGGCGCATCGATTGCGATTACTACACTGACGCGATCACGTACAGCAAGGTCACCGTGCTGGAAACGTTCGCGAGCAACTCAGGCGTAAGCTCCGGCCTTAGCCGGACCGGAACCGCTTCGCATGGAGAGGTTCACGTCTCGTCTCGCGTCGTCGGGTTCAAAAAGATCAAGTTCTACACGAATGAGAATGTTGGCTCGGGCGAGCTCGATCTACCCGAGCAGCAGATGCATACGACGGCATACTGGCTGACCTTCCCAGCCGCGGTCATGGCTGCGTTGCCGTTTGCGTCCGACGATCGCCGCGACGGCGTCGTCGGGCTGTCGTTTGCGATGCGTCAGGTCGCGCAGTTGCTGCTGATGTGCGATCGGCAGGACATCGGGATCTCGATCGGCAGCGGAAACGAAGGTGACAGCCCCGATCTCACGCGGACCGGAGAACCGGTAACCTTATCCGACGAGCCGCGAATCTTCATCTACGACAACTACCCTGGCGGGATCGGTTTCAGTGAGCCGTTGTTCGCCATGGACGACGAGTTGCGGCATCGCACGCGCGAGCTGATTGCTGGCTGCGAATGCCAGAACGGGTGCCCCGCTTGTGTCGGACCGATTGGAAACACCGGCCCGCTTGCCAAGACGGTGGCGCTTCGAATTCTCGATGTGGTCGGCGCGCGTCCTTCGGAGTTGCCGGCGTGACCGCGATTGCCGATCGCCTGCGTGGTATCGTCCGCCCCGGCGGTCTCGCCGAAGCTCGCGAGCACACCCGGCCAGCGGAGGCGGGCGATCCGGCAGAAATACTCGACGGTGCATGGCGACACGCTGGATCCCATCGCTTTCTCGTCGTAGACCGCAGCTACGCGCCCGGCCATCGACATGGGTCGAGCACCGTGGCCGATAGCCTGCCCCCGGAAGAAGGCTGGTCACGTCTTGGCTTGCTGGCCGGAACGCCCTGCGGCGGCAACCTGCTCTTCATCGACCTGGAGACGACCGGCCTTGCCGGCGGTGCCGGCAGTTACGCGTTTCTGGTCGGGTGTGGCTGGTTCGGTCGAGGGCGGTTTCATGTGCGGCAGTTCCTGCTTTCCAGTTTCGCCTCCGAGCGCGCGTTGCTCGAAGCGCTGAGAGATGTCGCCGGCACGCTCGACGCGGTCGTGACCTACAACGGCAAGTCGTTCGATCTTCCGTTAATCGAGACGCGTTACGCCCTGAACCGGTTGTCGACGCCTTTTGCGGAGATGCCGCATGTCGACATGCTCCACCACGCCAGGCGCTTGTGGCACGGCCATGACGCGGGGCATCGGCTCAGCAATCTCGAAACCTCATTGCTCGGTCACGATCGCGAACGCGATGTGCCGGGATTCGAGATCCCGTCTCGGTATTTCCACTTCGTGCGGACCGGCGACGCTCGGCCGCTCGATGCGGTGCTCGAACACAACCGCCGAGACCTGCTGTCACTCGCGTTGCTGACGGCGCGCGCCGCGCAGCTGCTGGATGAAGGAGTGACCGCGGCAACGACTGCGCGCGAGGCGCTCGGGATCGGCCGGTTGTACGAACGGTCCCGTATGACCGCGGATGCCCTGGCGTGTTACGCGAGAGCAGCAGAAATCGGGCCGGGCGTGTGCGCGGAGGCGCTGTATGCGCACGCGCTGCTCTTGAGGCGCAACCGTCGGTACGCCGCAGCGGCGGATGTGTGGCAACGCCTTCTCGATTTGGGCGACTGTCCACCGCGCCTGGAGCGCGAAGCCGCCGAAGCACTGGCCGTCCATCACGAGCACAGGCTTCGAAGCCTGCTTTCCGCGCGAAACCTCGCGATGCGGTCGCTGCAGTACGATGCGACGGTGACTCGACGGGAAGCCATTGAGCACCGGCTGGCGCGGCTCGACCGCAAGCTGGCTCGAGTCGAGCCCGCGCTGCTTCCGCTGTTTTGAAATGAGTTCGAAACCTTAGAGCGCAGGCTTCAGCCTGCGCGCAGAGGCGGGGGCTTCCACCTTCGCCGAAGGCTACGGCGGACAGGAAAGCCCCCCGCGCTCCGAAAACGTCTATGCTGAGGCGGACGCCTTCGCGCTCTTGGCAGTCGCCGGCTTCTTCTTTGTCGCAGCGGCCTTGGTGGCTTTGACCGCCTTGGCGGCTGTCTTACGCTGCTCCGACGTCTGCGCTCCGAACTTCTTGGTAAACCGCTCGACGCGCCCTTCCGTGTCGATCAGCTTTTGCCGGCCGGTAAAGAACGGGTGGCACGCGGAGCAGATTTCCAGGTGCAACTCGGGCTTGGTCGACCGCGTCTTGAATGTGTTTCCGCAGGCGCAGCGGGCCTCGACCACCTGGTACTTGGGATGGATACCTTCCTTCACGGCCACTCCTTCCAGAGCTACGGGAAACCTTAATTTTAACAGCAAGGGTACTGGGGTGTCATTTCCTCAGTAGTCTCAGCAGGAATGACACCTGGGTCCTTAGTCTTAGACGCGGTCTTAGCCGATCCGGTGCCGTATCAGGACCCAGAGAGCAACGAGACCGTCTTTCCACGTGATCTTCTTGCCCTCGTCGTAACCGCGGCCGTCGTAGGTAATTGGCACCTCGTACACGCGGTAGTGTCGCTTGAAGATTTTCGCCGTAATTTCGGGCTCGATGCCGAAGCCGTTGGACTGCAGGTCGAGGCCGTCCAGGACCTCCCGGCGCATCACCTTGTAGCAGGTCTCCATGTCCGTCAGCATCGTGTTGTAGAGGACATTGGTGATCAGCGTCAGCAGCTGATTCCCGAGATAGTGCGTGAACAGGAACACGCGGTGCTGTCCGAGGAACCGCGACCCGTAGACGACGTCCGCCCGCCCTTCGATGATGAGCTGGGCGAGGCTGGGTAACTCCTCGGGTGAGTATTCGAGGTCTGCGTCCTGAATCGCGACAATATCGCCGGTGACGGCGCCGAACCCCCGTCTGAGGGCGGCCCCTTTGCCCTGATTGTGCGGTTGCAGCAGGAGCGTGAACCCGAACTGCTTCTGCAGCTCGCCCAGGTGAGCGCGCGTTCCGTCAGTGGAGCAATCGTCAACGACGACGAGCTCCACGCGCATCGGGATCGCCATCACGCGCGAAACGATCTCGTCGATCGTCTCCCGCTCGTTGTAGACGGGCATCACCACGGAGAGGAGCGGTGACTGCAGAGCCGTCCTCATCCCGTGCCGACGACGTGGTGGCTGGCCGGAGTCGTTCACACGTGTCCGTTGTGAACGATGAAGCCTAGGATTTGCCGGAAGCCATTGCTGCGAGGAACTCGCCGTTCGTCTTCGTCTTTCCCATCTTCGAGAGCAGCAGTTCCATCGCCTCGCTGGGTGACAGCGGAGTCAGAACCTTGCGAAGCACCCAGACGCGATTGAGTTCCTCTTTTTGAAGCAGCAGCTCTTCTTTCCGAGTGCCGCTCTTGGTGATGTCGATCGAGGGGAATACGCGACGATCGGTGAGCTTGCGATCGAGATGGATTTCGGAATTACCCGTGCCCTTGAATTCTTCGAAGATGACTTCGTCCATTCGAGACCCGGTGTCGACCAGTGCCGTCGCAACGATGGTCAGCGACCCGCCTTCCTCGATATTGCGGGCGGCGCCAAAGAACCGCTTCGGACGCTGTAACGCGTTGCTGTCCACGCCGCCGGAGAGGACCTTACCGGATGCCGGAACGATCGTGTTGTAAGCACGGGCAAGGCGTGTGATCGAGTCAAGCAGGATCACGACGTCTTTCTTGTGTTCGACGAGGCGCTTGGCTTTCTCGATCACCATCTCGGCGACCTGCACGTGGCGCTGGGCCGGTTCATCGAAGGTCGATGAAATGACCTCGCCGCGCACGGACCGCTGCATGTCGGTGACTTCTTCGGGGCGCTCGTCGATGAGCAGCACGATGAGGTAGACCTCGGGATGGTTCTTCGTGATGCTGTTGGCGATGCTCTGGAGCAGCATCGTCTTACCCGTGCGCGGCGGGGCGACGATCAGGCCGCGCTGCCCCTTGCCGAGCGGCGTCAGCAGATCCATGACGCGGCCGGAGAGGTTTTCGGAGTCTGTCTCCAAGCTGATCTTCTGGGCCGGGTAGAGCGGCGTCAGGTTCTCGAAGAAGATCTTCTCCTTCGTTTTCTCCGGCGGCTCGAAGTTGATGGCTTCGACCTTGATCAAGGCGAAGTAGCGTTCGCCATCCTTGGGTGGCCGGATGACGCCGGACACCGTGTCGCCGGTGTGCAGATCGAACTTGCGAATCTGCGACGGCGAGACGTAGATGTCGTCCGGTCCGGGTAGATAGTTGTAATCGGGGGCGCGCAGGAACCCGAATCCGTCGGGCAGTGTTTCGAGCACACCCTCCGAGAAGACGTTGCCGCTCTTCTCGGCGCGCACGCGGAGGATCTCGAAGATCAGCTCCTGCTTGCGCATGCCGGTCGCGCCCGCGATCTCCAGCTCCTTGGCGATCTTGGTGAGCGCAGAGATGCTCATCTCCTTCATCGCCGAGAGCGAGATTGTCTGGGCGGGGGCGGCCTGAGTGGGAGGCTGGGCGGCGGGTTGGGCGCTTCCCTTCTCCTTTTCTTTTTCAGGTGGGGGGGCGGTGGCGGTGCCTACGCCGCCGTTTGGTTTGGCAGGCTTGCGATCATCTTCCACAGTTCGTCCAGTCCTTCGCCGGTGCGCGCCGAAACCAGTGCCACCGGCATTTCAAATACGTTTTCCATTTCCCGAACATGACGCACGCGCTCTGCGTGCGTCAGCTTGTCCACTTTTGTCGCCACAACCGCGCGCGGGCACGACCGAGACGCCAGCCATTGCCACGCGTTCAAATCTGACGAGAGACCCGGATGACGGGAGTCCACGAGCAACAACACCGCCCGTTGCCCCGGACGCCCGAAGAAGGCGTCCGCGGCCTGACTGGACTCCGTCTCTCCTTCGCCTGGCCGAGAGGCCCGCGCGTATCCGTACCCCGGCAGATCCACTAGGTAGCAGGCTGGCATCGAGCCACGTCGAACGCGATAGATGTTGGCCAGTCTCGTCTTGCCCGGCGTGGCGCTGGTCCGCGCCAACGGCTGGCGAACGAGTGCGTTGATCAGGCTCGACTTGCCGACATTCGACCGTCCGACGAAAGCCACCTCTGGTAACCGGTCACGCGGGAAATCGGCGGCACCAGCAGCGCTCGTCACAAACTCCGCGACTATCTGCACCTCACGCTGGCTCTTTGCTTCGCTTCTGGCTCTGGGCTTTGGGCTCTGGGATTACGCATGCAAGTACACGGCCCACGGCCTCGTGCCTGTGGGCCGAAAGCCGTGGTCAGTGTGGACGCGTGTCTCCTGCGGGTTCTGTAACATCGGTGACGACTGGAGCGGCGGGAATGCGCGACGGCAACGGTTCGGCCAGCGCAATCTTCAACACCTCGTCCATCGTCGACACCATGTGCACGTCGAGCGTGTCCATGACGTTCTTGGGAATGTCGGCCAGATCTTTTTCGTTGTCACGCGGCAGGATGATATTCGTCACCCCGGCGCGATGAGCGGCGAGCACTTTTTCCTTGACGCCGCCAATGGGAAGAACCTTGCCGCGCAACGTGATCTCGCCGGTCATCGCGACATCGCGGCGGGTCGCGATCTTCGTGAGCGCCGAGGTGAGCGCCGTCGCCATTGTGATGCCGGCGGATGGTCCGTCCTTCGGGATCGCGCCTTCGGGAACGTGAACGTGAATGTCAATCTTGGAATGGAAGTCTTCGGCAAGATTCAGGTCGGCGGCCTTTGAGCGCACGTAGCTGAGTGCCGCTTGCGCCGATTCCTGCATGACATCACCGAGCTTGCCGGTCAGCGTCAGCTTGCCCTTCCCCGGCATCAACGTGGCTTCGCTGACCAGCAGTTCGCCACCAACTTCAGTCCAGGCAAGGCCCGTCGCGATGCCGACTTCGTTGCGCTCTTCGGCGAGGCTTGGCCGGAATCGTGGCACACCGAGATACTCGGTGACCTTCTCGGCCGTCACGTCTTCCTTGAACGACTTGCCTTCGACGACAACCTTGCGCGCGACCTTGCGGCAGATCGACGAAATCTCACGCTCGAGGTTGCGGACGCCTGCCTCGCGCGTGTAACGCTGGATGATCGCCTGGATCGACTCGTCCTGGAAAATGATGTTCTCCGACGTCAGACCAGCGCCTTCGACGGCCTTCAGCACAAGGAAGCGCTTGGCGATCTCGAGCTTCTCCTGCTCGGTGTAACCCGCCAGTTGCAGCACCTCCATGCGGTCCCGGAGAGCCTGAGGAATCGTGTGCAACACGTTGGCGGTACAGATGAACATCACGTTCGACAGGTCGTACTCGACGTCGAGGTAGTGGTCGAGGAAGGTGCTGTTCTGTTCGGGGTCGAGCACTTCCAGCAGCGCCGCTGACGGGTCCCCGCGGAAGTCCATCGACATCTTGTCGATTTCGTCGAGCAGGAAGACCGGATTCTGCGTGCCGGCCTTCTTCATCATCTGGATGATCTGGCCGGGGAAGGCGCCGATATACGTCCTGCGGTGGCCTCGGACCTCGGCTTCGTCGCGGACGCCGCCGAGTGACAGCCTGACGAACTTCCGGTTCATCGCGCGTGCGATGGACTTGGCGAGCGACGTCTTGCCGACTCCGGGCGGCCCGGAGAAGGTGAGGATGGTCGCCTTCGGCTTCTTGACGAGCGAGCGGACGGCCAGGAACTCCAGGATGCGGTCCTTGATCTTCTCGAGGCCGTAGTGGTCTTCGTTCAGGACCTTCTCGGCGTGCTTGAGATCGCGGTTCTCGCGCGTCTTCTTGTGCCAGGGAACGGCGATGAGCCAGTCGAGGTAGTTGCGTGAAACCGTCGCCTCGGCGGACATCGGCGGCATCGCCTCGAGGCGCTTCAGCTCCTGGACGGCCTTTTCCTCGACGTCCTTGGGCATCTTCGCCTGTTCGATCTTCTTCTTCAGCTCGTCGATCTCGCTGCCCTTCTCGTCCTTGCGACCCAGTTCCTTCTGGATCGCCTTCATCTTCTCGTTGAGGTAGTACTCCTTCTGCGCCTTCTCCATCTGCTTCTTCACGCGAGACTGGATACGGCGATCGACCTGGAGTTTATCGACCTCGATTTCGAGGATGCCGGCGATGCGATTGAGACGCTCGACGGGCGAGATGATCTCGAGCAGGTTCTGCTTCTCGTCGACGCCCACGAGCAGGTGCGCGGCGATCGTGTCGGCGAGCTTGCCGGGGTCGTCAACGCGGACCGCGGCAATCATGGCGTCGTACTGCAAGTTGTTCGAGAGCTTCACATACTGCTCGAACAGCGACACGACTCGACCCATCGTGGCTTCGATTTCGCCGGAGGTCTCCTTCTGCTTGGGGAGGACCTTCACGACGACGCGATAGAAGCCCTTGTCTTCCTTCCACTCGACGGCGCGGGCGCGATCCACGCCTTCGACGAGCACTTTGATGTTGCCGTCGGGCAGCTTGAGGTTCTGCACGACGTTGGCGACGCAGCCCATGGTGTAGATGTCATCCGGGCGCGGATCGTCAATCGAGGCGTCGTGCTGCGCGGCCAGGAAAATGCGCTTGTCCTTCATGAGCGCGTGATCGAGCGCGCGCGTGGAGGACGGCCGCCCGATTACGAACGGCATCATCATGTGGGGGAAAACAACCACGTCCCGAAGGGGAACGATGGGGAGTGTCTCGTAGACTTCCATTCAGGTCCTTGATGGGGCCGCGGCGGCTGAAAGCCGCCGCTCTACGAGTGCCGGGACAAGCCCGTCGCCGTAGAGCGGGGGCTTCAGCCCCCACGACCTATCCAGCTTTTTCAATAAGGGTAATTGACTTGTCCTTCGCTTCGACGACCTCGCGTGTGACGACGACTTCGCGCAGCTTCTTCTGACCGGGCACCGAGTACATCAAATCGAGCATCAGGTCCTCGATAATCATACGCAGTCCGCGTGCACCGATTTTGCGAGACAGGGCCGACTCGGCAATGGCTTCGAGCGCGTCGTCCGTGAACCGGAGCTTGACGTTTTCGTACTCGAACAGCTTCTGGTACTGACGCGTAATCGCATTGCGAGGTTGCGTCAGGATCTGGACGAGCGCCGGCTTGTCGAGCTCGTGCAGCGTGCCGACCACGGGGAGGCGACCGACGAACTCGGGAATGAGCCCGTACTTGATCAAATCCTCCGGCTCCACTGCTTCGAGAGTCGTGCCAATCTCGCGCTTCTGAACCGACTTGACGTCGGCCTTGAAACCCAACGTCTTCTTGCCAACGCGGCGGTCTATGACTTTGTCGAGTCCGACGAAGGCGCCGCCGCAGATGAAGAGGATGTTGGTCGTGTCGATCTGGAAGAATTCCTGGTGCGGATGCTTGCGGCCACCCTGCGGTGGCACGTTGGCAACGGT
This sequence comes from Vicinamibacterales bacterium, assembly GCA_035649635.1. Classification (GTDB taxonomy): domain Bacteria; phylum Acidobacteriota; class Vicinamibacteria; order Vicinamibacterales; family UBA2999; genus Gp6-AA40. Next base: position 14,215 of record DASRJE010000029.1, read on the forward strand.
GCCTTCCAGGATCTTCAGGAGAGCCTGTTGGACGCCTTCACCTGAGACGTCGCGGGTGATGGAGGGGTTCTCGTCCTTGCGGCAGATCTTGTCGACTTCGTCGATGTAGATGATGCCCTGCTGGCACTTCTCGATGTCGCCCCCGGCCGCCTGCAGCAATTTGAGGATGATGTTCTCGACATCTTCCCCGACGTAGCCGGCTTCTGTGAGCGTCGTCGCATCGACGATGGTGAAGGGGACTGAGAGCAGCTTGGCCAGCGTCTGCGCGAGCAGCGTCTTGCCGGTCCCGGTGGGCCCGATCAGGAGGATGTTCGACTTGGTGAGCTCGACGTCGTTCCGGCTGCGCGGCTGCTTCTGGATCTCGATCCGCTTGTAGTGGTTGTAGACGGCGACAGCCAGCTTTCGCTTCGTCCGCTCCTGTCCAATCACGTACTCGTCGAGGAACTTCTTGATCTCCGGCGGAGAGGGAAGCGATGAACGGACCCCGCGGTTCTCGAACCGATTATCGTCGGCGATGATGTCGTTACACACCTCCACGCACTCGTCACAGATGAACACCGTTGGCCCTGCGATGAGCTTGCGGACGTCGTTCTGATCCTTGTTACAGAACGAGCAACGAAGAATCTCAGTCTCGCCGTTCTTCTTGACCATGTGCGTGTTGGCTCAGGGCGTCTGACGATCTCGGGTTGATGTCCGGTCTGACTGGTATTTCGGCCTCAATCCGGCTGGAGGCTAGAGGAGGCCCCCTGGGCGCCCAGATCTGGCGCCCAATGCCGAGCCTAGGTCGATGTTACACCCGTTTTCGGATAACGTCATCGATTATCCCGTACTCCTTCCCCTGGTCCGCCGACATGATGTAGTCCCGCTCAGTATCGTCCTGGATGCGCTTGGTTGTCTGCCCCGTATGGTGCACCAGGATTTCGTTGAGGCGCTCCCTCATGCGCAGGATTTCACGCGCATGGATGTCGATGTCGGTCGCCTGTCCAGCCAGCCCCTGCATGAGCGGCTGATGGATGACAATCCGGGCGTTTGGCAGCGAGTAGCGCTTGCCCTTGGCGCCCCCGCCCAGCAGCACAGCCGCCATGGACGCCGCCTGGCCGATGCAGATCGTCTGGACGTCCGGCTTGATGAACTGCATGGTGTCGTAGATTGCCAGCCCCGCCGTGATCGAGCCACCGGGGCTGTTGATATAGAGCTGAATGTCCTTGTCGGGATCCTCCGCCTCGAGAAAGAGCATCTGGGCGATGGCGAGGTTGGCGATCGTGTCGTCGATCGGCGTCCCAATGAAGATGATGCTGTCCTTGAGCAGCCGCGAAAAGATGTCGTAAGCGCGTTCACCGCGGTTGGTCTGCTCGACCACCATCGGTACTAGCTGTGCACGGCTCATTTGTAAATTTTGATTGGAGGTCTGCGATCGTTGGATGAAGGGCACTCGGGTGAACGCCCAGCCGGTGAGGATTTCATCCTAGGAAATCCTAGCACGCGACAGGGCCAAGTCAACCGCCTTCTCCCGCCGTAACCCGGCCACGAGACGGCCGATTCCGCCTTCCTTCTCAAACTGTGCACGTAACGCCGCCGGCGTGCGTCCGGCCCGGGCCGCGAAACGCTCGATTTCCTGGTCGATCTCCTGCTCGGTAACCACCAGGCCTTCGCGGCGTGCGATCGCGTCGAGGACGAGGGCGCTGGCTACCGAGGCGCGCGCCGGCTCTCGTTGCGCTTCCCGGAACTGGGCCCAGTCGATGCCCGCCTGTCGGGGATCGACGTTCTGCTGCATCAGCTGCCGGGCGAATTCTTCGAGTCGGCGGTCGATTTCGCGCTCGACGAGCGACGTCGGCAGCTCGAACGTGATCCGCTCCGACAGTTGTTTGAGCAACTCACCGCGTAGCTGTCGCGTGGCGTTCTCTTCGGCCTCGGCCTGCAAGTCGGTCCGCACGCGATCGCGCAAGGCAGCAAAAGAGTCGAATTCGCCCAGGTCCTTGGCGAACTCGTCATCGAGCTCGGGCAGCACGCGGCGGCGCAGCTCTTTTACCGTGACGGAATACTCGACGTCTGTTCCCGCCATCTCGGTGACCGTGTAGTCCTCGGGGAAGTGGATCGTGAACGTCTTCTGGTCGCCCGGCGACAGCCCGATCAAGTTCGCATCGAATCCGGGGGGATTGGCCTTCGAGCCGATCTCTATGCTCACGCCTTCATGACGATCGGGACCCGACTCGTCCTGACGCACGAGATCCACAACCACCGTATCGCCGTCAGTCGACGGCCGGCCCTCAACCGGCTCGGACTTCGCCCCGCGCTCGCGCAACCGTTGAAGCGTCTGGTCAATGGAATCTTCGGTAATGGCCACCGGCGTGCGCGTGGCGGTCAGCGTCGAGAGATCACCAGGGTCAAAAGGGGGGACCGTTTCAACCGCGGCGGTGAAGCGGAGAGGCTGTCCTTCTTCGAGCGCCACGTCGCGAACGTTTGGCGTGTCGATTGGCTCGATGCCTCGTTCCTGCAGCGCCTCTTCGACGGCGCGCGGGATGAGCCCGTGCATCACCTCGTTGAGGATCTCATTGCGGAACCGTCGCTTGATGATCGTCGCCGGCACCTTGCCCGGGCGAAAGCCGGGGATCTTGACCTTCTTGTAGCCTTGCGCGACACGATCGATCTCGGCGTCGACGACGGAGCTGTCGATCTCGATCGTGACCGTCTTCTGGGTCTCGCTGACGTCGGTGAATTCGGTCTTCATCTGGCTTTCGGCTCTAGGCTCTGGGCTTCAGGCTGGGTATGGCGGGAACTTCAGTCCACCTTCGCGCTACGCGCTACGGTGGACACTCCTTCGCCTGTTGATGCCTGCGCTCCGAAGCTCGCGCGCAACGGTAGACGAGCGAAGGAGTGCGAAAGGAGGGACTCGAACCCCCATACCCTTTCGGGTACCAGATCCTAAGTCTGGCGCGTCTGCCAGTTCCGCCACTTTCGCGTTCGATCAGACTATCACGTCAACGGCTCGAAGAGGCGAGGGTGCGGGTGCGACGCGTTCAGGCGAGACGACGTCTCGATTTCAGGGATGCCTTGACCATTCGCGGCCGGACGGCATCCAACACGTTCGAGATGATCAGCTCGTCCACCGGACCCCGTGACGTCGCCCGGGAGTTGATCGCCCGTCTCGCCGGAACGCGGCTGATCTTGAGCTGCACCTTCTGGGCGTCGATCGTGGTGTAGACCTTCAGGATCTCGGAGGCACTGGAGTTCGACACGACAACGCGTGCGCCGCGCGAGCAGGCTGCGATGACCGCCCGCTGAAGACGCAATTGATCAAAAGCCGTGAAGCCGCCGGCCGTGTAGTGAGCGAAGCTCGACGTGCGACTGAGAGGCGCGTATGGCGGGTCGCAATAGACGAAATCGCCACGAGCACAGCCGGCCATCGTCTCGTCGAATGGCGAAAGCCGGATCGAGACCCGCGGGCTGTCGAGAGCCGTACCGACGGCTCGAATGTGATCCTCGTCGCAAATGCGTGGATCGGTGTACTTCCCCGCCGGCACGTTGAAACCGCCACGACGATTCACTCGGAACAACCCGTTGAAGCCGGTGCGGTTCAGGAAAATGAGCATCGCCGCGAGTGCGGGCGTATACCGCAATGCGACGTCCGCCTGGCTGCCTGACTGCGACTGGATCTCGGCGCGCGCGGGGTTGAACCGTCGATCGCGGACTTCGTAGTAACACTCGCTCCCGGATCGCCGGTACTCGCGGGCCAACGACCTCAACTCCCGAATCACCTCGTCGACCCGGTCGCGGACCGTCCAGTAACAGCCGATCAGATCCGGGTTCACGTCGCAGAGCAGAATCTCCGAACGCGTCAGGCGGCCCGTGTTCAGCAGGTCGAAGAAGACGGCGCCGCTTCCCACGAACGGCTCGACGTAGCGTGCGAATGTCGGGGGGTAGTGTTCTGCCAGGACCGGGAGCAGTTGCCGCTTGCCGCCCGCCCACTTCAGAAGTGGGCGGACAGGGGCCGAGCTCGATGCACGTATCTGCACGCCCTCAAGTATCGGCCGAAGGATCCCGATCTGTAGAGGTTTCTTCTGGCGCGGGGACGCGCGAAGCTCTGCCGGATCGCCGCAGGGCCTCGCGCAACAGGTATTCGATTTGGGCGTTCAGGCTGCGCAGATCGTCGTTGGCCCAGCGCTGAACGCCCTCGAGTACGCCCGTGTCGATGCGAAGGAGGAAGGACTTGCGATCCGCCACAGGGGTCTCTTATTGATGAATCGTCCCGGTATTTACGATCGGCTGGGCCGCTCGTTCACCGCACAGCACGACGAGCAGGTTGCTTACCATCGCGGCCTTCCGCTCATCGTCCAGGTGAACGATGTCCTTGGTGGAGAGCATGGCCAGCGCCATCTCCACCATCCCCACTGCGCCCTCGACAATGCGCTGACGCGCCGCGATGATGGCGCCCGCCTGCTGCCGCTGAAGCATGGCTGCCGCGATTTCCGGTGCGTACGCCAGGTGGCTGATGCGAGCCTCCAGGACTTCGACGCCGGCTTTCAGGAGCCGCTGCTGGACCTCCTGTTTCAAGTGGTCGGCCACCACTGCGGTCGATCCGCGAAGAGAGACGACGTGTTCCTCGTGTGAGTCGTACGGATAGCTGGTTGCAGCATTCCGCAGTGCGGCCTCGCTCTGCACGCGGACGTAGTTCTCGTAGTCGTCCACCTCGAACATGGCCTCTGCGGTTTCAACCACCCGCCAGACCACGACAGCGGCAATCTCGATCGGGTTGCCCTCGGCGTCGTTGACTTTGAGATGCGAGCTTTCAAAGTTGCGGACGCGCAGAGAGATTTTCTTTCGTGTGAAAAACGGGTTGGCCCATCGCAGTCCCGCGATTTTTGCGCTGCCGGCATAGTCGCCGAACAGCTGAAGCACCTTGGCCTCGTTGGGAGCGACGATGAAGAAACCTCGAATGCAGAGGATTTCGACGACCACCATCGCAACGGCGGTCCACAAGAGGATCGTTGCGAGCGGCTCCTCCCGGCGCCCAGCGGCCTGACCTCCAAGGTAGAAGATCCAGACCAGCGCACCGCCCCAGAGGATCGCGAGGACAACGAGAGGGAGCCCGGGCGCGCCATTCTTCGAATGTTCGCGGACCATTGTTGACCTCCAGCAGAGGGCCAGCTCGGCCCTTAGTGATGTCTAAGTGATATCATTCTGAAATCTATGCGTCAATAGGCATCTGAAAGCCACAAAGTTCGCGGAAAGGACTGCGCGCGCGCGTCGAACAGTATCTCGAGGCCGTGATGCTGCGCGTGACGCGCCAGGTGCAGATTGAGGCCAAAGTGATCGAGGTCGAACTCCACGAGGAGTTTTCGGCCGGCATCAACTGGAAACTGGTGCTCGCGGGGCTGACCAATTCGGCTACGATTTCGCAGACACTTGCGCCCGCCACATCAGAAGGCTTTACGCTCGCGTTGAAGGCAGGAAACTCGATCCGCTCGGAAATATTCTCCAGACGGCGGTGACACCACAGACATTGACCGAGGGAGTGACGTTGAGTGTGACACCTCAAGTCAGCGCCGACGGGATCATTCACTTGAGCGTCAATCCGAGCATCACTGAGCGGACCGGTGTGGCTACGTCGCGCCTGGGCGATACTGTGCCCATCATCAGCGTCCGCGAGACCGATACGCTGGTCCGCGTGCGCGAAGGTGAGACGATCGTCATCGCCGGGTTGATGCAGAATCGTGCGAACGCCGACACCGCCAAGGGTCCTCTGATCGGCGACGTCCCCGTGGTCTGCAACCTGTTCAAGCGGTCGGAGAAGAAGCGCCGCAAAACTGACCTCGTCATCCTGCTCACGCCCACCATCATGGGTCCCGCCGAAATCACGGCCGCGACGGCTCGTGAAATCCGTCGCATGGACGAGGCTCGGGAGTTCGCCGCCAAGGCGCGCTGATGTACGAGTCGTACTACGGTTTCAATGAGAAACCTTTCAGCCTGACCCCCGATCCGAAGTACCTGTATCGGAGCGAGTCGCACGCCAACGCGTTCGAGTTGCTGCAGTACGCCATCGAGCGTCGCGAGGGATTCGTTGTCATCACCGGCGACATCGGCACCGGTAAGACGACCCTGTGCCGCGCGTTGCTCGAAAAGATCGATCGCCGCACATTCACGGCGCTGCTGCTGAATCCATTCCTCTCCGAGGAGGATTTGCTGCGAGCAATCCTCCAGGATCTCGGGGTGGTGTCACGGTCCGGCGAACAGCTGGCAGGCCGGCAGCCGAGCAAACAGGAATTGGTCAACACGCTGCACGACTTCCTGATGTCGCTCGTTCCGATTGGCGGCCGCGCCGTGCTGATCATCGATGAGGCCCAGAATCTTCCGCTTCCGATCCTCGAGCAGATTCGCATCCTGTCGAACTTCGAGACCGACAAGGAGAAACTGCTCCAGATCTTTCTGGTCGGGCAGCTCAATCTGCTACCGCTGCTGCGATCTCCGGAGCTTCGCCAGCTCGATCAGCGTGTGTCGATCCGTTATCAGTTGAGACCGCTGACCAACGACGAAGTGGGCGCGTACGTGTCCCATCGGCTGGCCATTGCGAACGGCAGCAAGAGAGTAGTTTTCGCGCCCGCCGCCTTGCGTCTGGTCTACGACTATTCGGCGGGCATTCCGCGACTGATCAACTTGCTGTGCGACCGCGCGCTGCTCGCTGGTTACACGGCGCAGACGATGCGGATCGATGAAGATCTCGTGGTCACGGCGGCTGAAGGACTCGACCTGAAGCCGCTCGCCCGCTCGTCGCGATCGATCTTCACTCGGTTGCTGGGCAAGACGCGGCCGTGAGCGTCATTCTCGACGCGCTTCGCCGTCGCCGTCGAGATCCTGCTCGCGCTCCAGGAGCGCGAACTGCAACGTGTCGGCGGCACGCAGACGATCAGCGTCGACGTGCGAATCCTCGCGTCGACGAACAAGGATCTCGAGAAGGGCATTCGCGACGGCACATTCCGCGAGGACCTCTACTTCAGGTTGAACGTTGTCACGATCAACGTTCCGGCGCTGCGCGACCGCCGGGAGGAGATTCCCGAGCTGGCCGACCACTTCCTCGCGGAAGCCAACATGCGGTTGAACCGCGGTATCCAGCGATTGGCGCCCGATACGCTGGCCGCCTTGATGGAGTACGGGTGGCCGGGTAACGTTCGCGAGCTGAGGAACGTGATCGAGCGGGCGGCGGTGGTCAACGACGGAGCGGTTCTGCTCGTGAGCAGCCTGCCATCCGCGCTGCGACCGGGCGAATCACCAATCGGATCGGCGGCAGGATGGGAAGCACTTGCCAACTTGACGCTCGGCGAAAGAGTTGCGCAACTCGAGCGCGCCTTCGTCGTCGACGCACTTGCCCGTACCGGCGGTGTCCAGGCCGCGGCTGCGCGGCTGCTCGGCGTGACGGAACGGTCGGTGTGGCATCTGGTCAAAAAGCATCGCATCGACGTGTCGCGCCTCAAACAGCAGAGTGCGAGCTGACCTGCTCGCGGCGCGCCGTCAGGACGGGTACGAAGCGCTCGGCGGTGTCTCAGGGTCGCTCGGCGATTATTTGCAGAAGTATGGGAGTGTAGACGAACGAGTTCGGCTGCGCTGAGAACGATTCCCAATCACGCTGCAGCGCCTCCCACTGGTCGTGCCTGAGCAGGCCTGTCTCGACGAACTTCGGTCCGAAATCATGAATCAGCCGGCCCCACCATCCCCACCATCGATGCGGCGGATGCGCCATGCCGCCGACACATCGCAGCGATCGAATCCTGAAGCCGGACTGCGTCAATCGAGAGGGCAGCGACTCGCCGATGGACGTATCGCCGGCGTGTTGCGCGTAGAACTCGATCCATGCTCGCGTGTTTGCGTCGAACGCTTCGCTCGGCGGAGAGCAGGTCACGCTTCGGAGCGTCAGATACTCCATCGCCGCGAAGACTCCGCCCGGCCGCAACGATTCACGGACATTGTCGAACACCACACCCAAATCATCTTTGAGAAATGCGAGAAACCACCGGCAGAAGGCGCCATCGAATCGGCCGGTGACCGCGCCGTTCTTTGTCAGGTCTGCATTCAACGTCGTAACGTTTGTGATTCCCAGCCCGCGGGCATGGTCGGCCAGATACGTCAGGTAGCTCGACGCCTTGTCGATCGCACAGACGCTTGCGGAAGGCCCGACGAGGCGTGCCAGGTCCACGCTGGTGAAACCGGGACCGCATCCCAGGTCCATGACCGATCTCATGGAAGCAAACCCGGCATCGGTCCACAGCAACTCCGTTTCGGGTCGCCACGCCTCATGTTGAGTACGGAGTCGATCGATCTCTGACGCGTTGACCCCGATGAAATAATCACTGCTCATCGAGTTCGTGTCAGTGGCCCGATCCCCGAATCCCGAATCCCGAGTCCCGAGTCCCGATTGACGTGCCACTGCGCACAACCAGCATCAGGCCCGATGCCCACGCGAGCTTCACGGTCGTGAATTCAGCGCGTTGTTCGAGACGGTGGATCAGCGCCGGCACCTTGGGCGCGTGCCCTTCCGGCCAGTTCGGTTGAGGGAGCAGATCGTCGATCAGGTAGATCCCGCCTAGGCGCAAGAGTGCAAGCGCTTCATCGAGATGGCTGAATTTCCCGGGCCATGCATCGGCGTAGATAAAATCGAACTCGGCGCGCGGCGCCTGCTGAAGGAACTCCGCGCCATCCATGATGTGGAAGGTCACGCGACGATCGTCGCCAAGATGACGTCTGGCGATCGCCACAACGCTGGGGTCGCTATCGACAGTCTGGAGACTCGACTTCGAATCCATTCCCGACAACAGCCACGCCGTGCCGTGGCCCGTTCCGGTGCCGAGCTCGAGAAAGCGCCCGCCAGGTTTCGATGCCGCGGCAGCAGCGAGCAGAGCTCCGACCTTCGGCTCGGAAGCCATGGTGAAGCCGATATCATCGGTGTCGTTGAGGATGGCATCCAGGGCAGCCGGCTTGCGGGTGAGGTCCTGATCGTTCATCGACGTTTTTTCTACTCCTCGGCAAGACCGTCCGCCATCGCTTCCGCCACGACGGCGGTGTGCACGGCCGCACCCTGGAGCATCGGCACGGCGATGGCCGTGATCGCGCGGCGCCAGTCGTGCTCGAGCTCGTCGGTCCAACCGGGTGACGAGGCGCGAATCGCGCGGATCAAGGCCTCGCGAACGAGCGTGTAGTCCTCTGGCTTGGCGCCCCAGTGAACGTGCGCGACGCCGAGCTCCCGCAGCGACTCCTGCAGCGCGGACAGGTCCTGGAGATTCCTGATGACGAGCGCCAACGCGGCCTCGAAGTGTCCCTGCAGCGACGTCATGTCGGCGGGGAAGAGCGGCCGCAGACGGGGCGTCCCCGAGAAGAGTTCCTTATAGAACAGCGACGCCAGCGCGCGCGGTTGCGCCGACACCTCTTCGAAGCTGCGCGTGAGGCGCGCGATACGCTCAGGTGTCATAATGGCGCCGCTTCGTGACATCCGCTCCTCGTGACCAGCCTGGCAGTTCCGGCGAGCTGTTGCCGGAAGTGTATGACGAACTCCGCAAGCTCGCGAAAGCGAGGCTCGCCCGTGAGCGGCAACCGAATCAAACGCTGCAACCAACGGCGCTGGTGCACGAGGCCTACCTCCGTGTCGCCGATCGGGGGCGAACCTGGGATCGACGGGGTCATTTCTTTGCGGCCGCGGCTCTGGCGATGCGGCGCATTCTGGTTGAACGGGCGCGCCATTACCAACGCATCAAGCATGGCGCCGGCGGCGAGCACGTCGAAGTCGACGAGGCGCTGCTCGGAGCCGACCCGGATCTCACCAACGTGATTGCCATCGATGAAGCGTTGTCGCGCCTGGAGCAGACGGATCCGCGCAAGGCCAGGATCGTGACCCTTCGCTACTTCGCCGGTCTCAGCATCGAGGAGACGGCCTCCGCCCTTGACCTGTCGCCGGCCACGGTGAAGAACGAGTGGACGTTTGCGCGCGCCTGGCTCTTCCGGGCGCTCGGCGCTCCCGGCACTGGTGGCCCGGGGTGAGCGAATTCGTCAGTTCCGCGGAGGCGATCTTTCTCGCACTGGCCGACCTCACAGCAGACGAGCGTGCGGCATTTCTCGAGGAACGTTGCGGTCACGATCGCAAGCTGCGAGGCGAAGTCGACGTCCTGCTGGCGGCAATCGACAGCGCTGACGAAGGTTTCCTGGATCCTGCGCGCGTGCCTGCCCTCGACATGGCGGCGGTCGACGGTCCGCTTCAACCAGGAACAGTGCTTGGCGGTTTTCTCGTGCTGCAGGCCATTGGCTCTGGCGGAATGGGTGTCGTGTACGCGGCCCAGCAGGATGCGCCGCGCCGCACCGTGGCGATCAAGGTATTGCGTCGCGGCTTTCGACACCCTGAGCTGCTGAAACGGTTCGCGCGTGAGGCCGACGTGCTGGGACGCTTGCAGCATCCGGGGATCGCGCAGGTCCTCGCGTTTCATCACGGCGATCGACGCATACCCGCTCATCTGGTGATGGAACTCGTCGTCGGACCGCCAATCACCGAGTACGTGCAGGCCCATTCGCTCGACGTCGCCAGCCGCCTGGAGTTGCTGATTGCCGTCTGTGAGGCGGTACAGCACGCGCACGATCGTGGCATCGTCCATCGTGATTTGAAGCCGGCGAATGTGCTGGTGTCGGAGGACGGCCGGCCCAAAGTCCTCGATTTCGGGATTGCGCGCGTCACCGGGCTCGACATTCACACAACCATCCAGACCGCGCACGGACAATTCCTGGGCACACTCGCCTACATGAGTCCCGAGCAACTGCGTGGCGAGGCCAGCGAAGTCGACGCGCGCAGTGATGTCTACGCTCTTGGGGTGATGCTCTACCGCGTCATGGCGGGCAGACTTCCATTCGATGTCGGCGGCCTGGGGCTGGTCGAGGCCGCTCAGCGAATCCTCCACACCGACGTCGTGCCGTTGGGGTCGATAGACCTGGCACTCGCCGGTTCTATCGAACGCGTCACTCAGCGGGCGATGGAGCCAGATCGCGGCCGGCGCTATCAGTCCGCGGCCGATTTGGCCGCCGACCTTCGCGCATGTGTCGAAGGTCGTTCGCCAATCGCATCCGCCGGCGGCGCGATGGCACCGCGTTTTCAACTCGTCACTGCGGAAAGTCCCGATGGCCGATTTGTCGCCCTCGGCCTCGCGAGCGGGCTGGTCATCGTCCTCGATGCCATGACCGGCGCCTCGCTCGCCTCGATTCGTGGCGATGGCACGCGCATCGAGCGACTCGTTTTCGATTCCGCCTCGCAACTGACGATTGGTCGCGTCAGTGGTCAGACCGAGAAAGCCGGCATTCCGTCTTGACCGGGCGAGAACTCGACTTCATGTCGGCGATTGCGCCGGTCAAGCCTAGGCCGCTGAAAGTTGCTTGGCCGCCGCGTTCTTCATCGTCGAGGCCAGGATGCCGTAGACGGTGGTCCACGCCTGCCTGATCTCGGGGGTGAACGCGCTGCCGAGTCCCTTTTCCAACGTCCAGATCAATGCGGCACCGACCGTATCGTAGTGCTCGTCGCTCACGCCGTAGCCGGCATGACGACGACCGAGGTCCTCAACGACGGGTACGAGGCGATCCAGGCGAGGAAGGCCCTTGACGGCGGCGGTGAGCATTTGCATCAGCTTCCGGCGCTGCTCCGCCATGTCGCCTTTGAACATTTCCTGCAGGCTGGGGTCGATCTCGAAGAGTCGCCGATAGAACAGCGAAGCCGCATCATCGGCAATGGGCGCGATGATTGCAAACGTCCTTTGGACGAGTTCGATTTGCGTCAACGTCAGCATTGGGTTTCTCCATCCGGGGTCTGGTGGAACCGCCCCGTTCACCTACTCAATGCGACGTTCTGGACGGAAGTGGCTAACAGGGGCGTAACGGCTGGTCTTTGGCGCCGCCGTCTGGTCGAAAAATACGAGGGTAACGGGAAGAGTCGTGGAGATTTTTGTCGTGGAGCAGGCCATGGACGAGGCCACCTGCCGCCGGGTGCAGGCGGCGATGGATGCTGGCGTCCGCGAGCCAACCGAAGTGATCGGGGACGACATGACGCTGGTCGAAGACGTGCGCAGCGCGTGTCACATCGAGGTTCCGCCTGCGGTCTTTGAGCTGATCGACGCTCATCTCGACGCGCAACGCCTTGCGGTTGCCACGTTCTTCCAGTGGCGGCTTGATGGCCGTGAAGGCGTCAACCTCCTCCGGTACGAACCTGGCGGATTCTACAAACCTCACGTCGACAGGGCCGATCTTCCCGCGTGGCCGCCGGCGGCTCGTCGCGCGTTGACCGTCATCTTGTTTCTCGAAAGCTCACGAGCAGTGGACCCCGCCGGCGGCTTCACTGGAGGCGTCCTGCGGCTGTTTCCGAACGGCGAAGACACGCCTCTCGAGATCATTCCAAGGCGTGGGATGCTCGTCGTCTTCCCCGCGGACACGTTGCACGAGGTGACGCCGGTCGCAGACGGCCACCGCGATACCGTTGTCGATTGGTTTTCGTGAGATGCGCGTTTCGCGATTCGTCGCGAATGTCGAGCAGAGGCTTCAGCCTGCGCGGCCATGTCGACGCGCGAGCTTCCACCTTCGCCGAAGGCTACGGCGGACAGGAAAGCCCGCGCTCTACGGTGTCGATGGAATGGTCGATTGCCAACCCACGATTACGGAAACCGGAACGGGCGACGCAGAACCGACTGGCACAATGGCGAGCAGCGCGTCGCGCTGATGGGCGACATCGAAGTCGCGGATGCCGGGAGCATCGAATACCGGTGCGGCTGTAGCGAAAGTCGCGCCAGGGGTGAGCGTCGCGCGCATGATCGTCGATCCCCTGAGGAAGAAGATCGAGCGACCATCGCGGCTCCAGCGCGGTTTGCTGCCACCGGCAAACGAGACGCGAGCGCGAGCGCCCTCACGAGGATTGGCGTAAATATCCGGCCGTCCCGATTCGTCCGACACATACGCGATCCATTTCCCATCCGGCGACCAGCGGCCATCGGTATCGTTGAAGCCGCTCTTTACGATGGTCGCGCGCGTGTGCCTTGCTTCGTCAATCGCGACGACGTCGTAGCCTGAGGAAGCAGCCGCGGCATGAGCTATGACGTTGGCGTCCCGCCAATCCGTCGGCGTGGCTTCTCCTTCGACGAAGGCCTCGTCGTCGGCATCCTTGTCGTGCGCCCGCTTGACGAAGAGCGCTGGTCGCCCGGTTTGAAGGGATTTGAACAACACGCGTCGCCCATCGGGCGACCAGACGGGATCGCTGTCCGCCGCAAGCGCCAGCGTGAGCGGTTGACTGGGTGCTCCCGATGCCGATGGAACGATCGTGATGTCGAGCGTTCGAAGGAGCGGAGCGGTGACGGTCACAGCGGTGTACCGATCATCAGGCGCCAGCCGCACCTGCCAGAGGTCTCCGGACTCGCCCATCGTACCGATCCGCATTCCACTGCTGTCGAACCATGCCAGCTCGCGAGCTCGCGTTGATGCCGCCGCCGACAGCACGATGCGCGGCGATGCCACAAACAGACTTCGTCCGCCAGTCGTGGTCCCCACGCCGGTGATAAGCGGGACGCTTCTTCCCAGTGTTCCTGATTCATCGACTTGTTGCGCGAGCAACACGTCGTCGCGGACAACCAGCAGATAGCCAGCGGCCATCTGCCCATGCCCTGAGGTCACACCGAGATCGCGTTGCTCACCGTCGTGAACGAGGCGGACGGTTCGCCGGCCGTTTTCTGCGACGGCTGTGTAGACAAAGTCATTTCCGATGCCGGTGGCCAAGGGAAACAGGTGTGCGCGATCACCCGGCCGAAGGGTGGTTGCGTCCGTAGCCTGTCCTGATTGCAGGCGTCGGATATTGCCCGATGAAATCGGCGCAAAGAGTATCGAGCCGTCGACGAGTGCTGTCGCGCCGGCGGGCGCCGCGGCCTCGGCGATATCGGTGACCTTGCCGTCGTTGACGGCGAATTGCCGCAGATGCCCGCCTGCGAAGAACAAGATGGCGTCGCCGCTCCGGTTCCAGGCGGGAAGCTGCGCTCCGTCGGTTCCGGCAAGCATCTCTGCATGGTCCGACTGCAAGGTTCGACGCCACAGCGTCGTCATGCCGCCGCGAGAGGCGACAAAGACGATGTGTCGTTCGTCAGGGGAAATGGCGGCGTCGAGTGGCTCATCGCCTGCACCGAGCTCGGCGCCCGCAGGAACGCCGAGTGTCAATGCGAGCGCGGGTGGAGGCGGTGGCGGCACCTCGCGGAGGTGCCGGACCACGGGAATCGCAAGGCCGATGACGGCCAGGACCAGAGCGCTAATGATCCACGTCGAACGACGCACGTTGGTATTGGACACCGGGTCCACAGCCCTCGACTTGGCTCGGGGTGCCCTGAGCTCTTCGAAGGGCAGAGCAGGACCCGGCGTACGTTCGCGCGTTGACGGTGAGTGTCAAAACTTCCGCGACCACGTCGTGGGCCATCGCTCCACGACCACCTTCTTCTCCGTGTAGAAGTCAATGGCGTCGCGCCCCTGGGCGTGAAGGTCGCCGAAGAAGCTGTCTTTCCAGCCCGAGAACGGGAAATAGGCCATCGGAGCGGCGACACCGACGTTGATGCCGACGTTCCCGACGCGCGCCTCGTAACGGAATTGCCGTGCGGCTGCGCCGCTGGTCGTGAAGAGGCAAGCCATGTTCCCAAACGACGATTGATTGACCATCGCGATGGCCGCGTCGACGGTGTCCGCACGCATCACGCTCAGGACCGGACCGAAGACCTCGGTGCGCGCGAGCTCGCTTGCTGGATCGACGTTAGTGAGCACCGTCGGTCGGACGAAGTTGCCGTTCGCGTATCCCTCGATGCGAGCATTGCGGCCATCGACGAGGGGCTTGGCGCCGGCTGCGACGCCTTGCGCGATCAGTCCTTCGATGCGGGTGCGGCTTTCCGCCGAGATCACCGGGCCCATTTCGGTGCCTTTATCCAGGCCGTAGCCAACTTTCCTGGACGAGGCCGCGTCGCTGATCTGTTGCGTGAATGTCTTCTCCGCGTCTGCCACGGTGATGACGACGGAAGAGGCAAGGCAGCGCTGGCCCGCGCAACCGAACGCCGAGTCGGCGACGATCTTCGTCGCCATGTCCATGTCCGCGTCAGGCAGGATGACGATCGGATTCTTGGCGCCGCCCTGACATTGCACCCGCTTGCCGTTCGCCGCCGCGCGGCTATAGACGTAGCGTGCAATCGGCGTTGAGCCGACGAAGGAAATCGCTCGCACTTCCGGGTGATCGAGGAGCGCGTCGACGGCATCTTTGCCACCATGTACGAGGTTGACGACGCCCGGAGGGAATCCCGCCTGATCGACCAACTGCAGCACGCGCGCCATCGTCAGCGGCGTCTTCTCTGATGGCTTGAGGACAACCGTGTTGCCGCACGCGACGGCGTAGGGCAGGAACCAGAGCGGAATCATGCCGGGGAAGTTGAACGGCGTGATCACTGCGACGACGCCGACGGGCTGTCGAATCATCAGTTCGTCGATGCCCGATGCGATGTCTTCGAGGTTGCTGCCCATCATCAGAGACGGGATGCCAGTGGCCACTTCGACGTTTTCGATCCCGCGCTTCAATTCGCCTTCCGACTCCGCCAGCGTCTTGCCGCATTCCTGCGTCACGAGCCTGGCGATCTCGGTGAAGTTCGAATCGAGCAGCGCTTTCAGCCTGAAGAGCGGCTGGATTCGATCGCCCGCCGGCGTGCGGCGCCAGGCCTGAAGCGCCTTCGCGGCGGCGTCGACCGCGTTGGCCACATCCGTGGCACCCGACAGTGGCGCCTCGGCGAGCACGTCTCCCGTCGCCGGGTTCCGAACCGGAATCGCCTGTCCCACGGAGGCGTTCTCCCAGCGTCCGCCGACGAAATTTTTCAACAGCGTCTCTTGCCCGATCATTGCTGCTCCTTTAGATGGGGTCAGACCCCTTGAGTCTAAGAGTGTCAGGGGGTCTGACCCCCTTATGGCACAACGATAGCCCGCCCCACGATCTCTCCGCGGGCGAGCGCCTGATACGCCGCATCCGCCTCATTCAACGAAAACCGCTGCGTCACCATCGTCTCGGGGCGGAAGATGCCTTTCGCCGCCAGCCGGATGATTTCCGGCATGTCGCTGCGAGTGCGGGCACCGTAGGACCCGACGATGCGCAGCTCGCGCCGCACGAGTCGTGTGATTTCGACCGGTGCCGTCGTCCTGCCCGGGGCGATGCCGATGGCGACCATGCGGCCACCGTCCCGAATCATCTCGAACGCCTGGGTGAAGGTCTGGGGCAACCCCAGTACCTCGAACGCGACGTCCACGCCGCGACCGTCAGTCAGCTCCCGGACTCGTGCAGTTGCGTCTGTCGCTGTTGCGTTGACGACATCGGTCGCGCCAAGACGCCGGGCCGCCTCGAGCTTGTCGTCCTTCACGTCGACCGCGATGATCTGCGAGGCGCCAAAGGCGTGCGCGATCTGAATGACATTGATACCGACGCCGCCAACGGCGACTACGGCCACGCGCTCGCCGCCCCGCAGCTCAGCGCCATGCCGCACCGCGCCGTAAGCCGTGAACACAGCACATCCAAGCACGGCCGACTCTTCGAGCGGCAAGCCGTCGACCAGCGGAAAGACGTCTGTCGCCGGCACGACGGCGTACTCGGCGAGGCCGGCCATCGAGTACATCGCGATCGGTGAGCCATTGGGCCGCTGCAATCGTGACGTGCCGTCGTAGAGCGTACCCTTCAAGCGATTCATCGCGAAGAAGCTGTCACACAGGTCGTCACGTCCCGCGCCACACGGCGTGCAGAACCCGCACGGCATGATGAAGGCCGACACGACTTTCGATCCGATGGCCGGACCCTTCACGCCGTCGCCGAGCGCGGCCACGATTCCCGAGATCTCATGTCCCATCACCGCCGGCGTGGGAAACGCGACCTCGGCCTTCATCACGTGCAGATCGGTGTGACACACACCGCAGGCGCTCACCTTGACGAGCACTTCGCCCGCGCGCGGCTCGGGTAGTGGAATCTCCTCGATGTGCACCCCTCCGGGGGCGCTTTCGAGGATGGCGGCTTTCATTGTCTGCATTCTCGGCTCTCGGCCCGGCGCGCGGAGCGCGCCAAAGAAACACTAGTCTATTTGATCCCGATGCGTCTCCGATGCAAGGACGACGGAGACGATCGTCACGAGGGCCATGGCGATGAGATACATCGCCAGCGCGACGCTACCGTAGCGAGTCAAGAGGAGCGTAGCGACGAACGGCGCGGGAGCGCCGGCGACGACACCCGCCAGCTGTGCGCCAAGCGAGGCGCCGCTGTAGCGAACTCGCGTTCCGAACAGTTCGGAGAGGAACGCCGCCTGCGGGCCGTACATCGCGGCATGCGAGAACACGAACGCGACGATCAGTGCCAGCCATACCAGTGGAGGTGACGCCGTATCGAGCAGCCGGAAGAGTGGGTAGGCCCACAAAGCGGTCGCGCACGCGCCGAACAGGTACACCGGCCTTCGGCCAACGCGATCGGACAACGCGCCGAAGAATGGGATCGCCAGCAGCTCGATGCCGGCGCCAATCAGGATGCCGTTCAGAACGACCTGCTGAGACATCTTCACCTGCTGCGTCGCGTATGTGAGAACGAACACGCTGTAGATATAGAAGGCGCCATTCTCCGCGAAGCGTGCCCCCATCGCGAGGAGCACCTGCTTGGGGTAGGTCGTCAGGACTTCGACGATCGGCTGACGCGCTTCGCGGGCTTCCTCCTTCATCCGCGCAAACGCGGGCGTCTCGAGAATCCGCACCCGTATCACCAAACCGACGATCACGAGAAGAGCGCTCAAGAGAAACGGCACGCGCCAGCCCCAGGTCAGGAACTGCGCGTCGGGCAGGTTGGAGAAAACGGCGAACACTGCGGTCGACAACACGAGCCCCGCCGGTACACCTATCTGCGGCCAACTGCCGTAGTACCCGCGCGTCCCCGGTGGTGCGTGCTCGACGGCCATCAACACGGCGCCTCCCCATTCCCCGCCCACGCCGAAGCCTTGAGCGACGCGTAACAGGATGAGGCCGACCGCCGCCCACGGGCCGATCTGTTCGTAGGTGGGGAGCAGCCCGATCAGGAACGTGGCGACGCCCATGACGACGAGCGTCAGCACCAGCATCGATTTGCGGCCGATCTTGTCGCCATAGTGGCCGATGACGATGCCGCCGAGAGGCCGGGCGAAGAATCCCACGGCATAAGTCCCATAGGCGGCCAGTGTGCCGGTCAGCGGATCGAACGTCGGAAAGAACAGGCGATTGAAGACGAGGGCGGACGCCGTGCCGTAGAGGAAGAAGTCGTACCACTCGATTGTGGTACCAATGAAACTCGCCACCGCCACGAGACGGACTGAACTGGTTTCTGGGGCACGCTCGGTCACGGTCGCTCCGGAGGTCAAAGGTCAAAAGTCAAAGTCGGGTCAAAGGTTAAAGTTGTTAAGTGGGCGCCTGTACTTCTATTGCTTGTATGATTCACAGTTCATGCATACGGAGTTACAGGAAGCCATCGACCTGCACGAATCCATCGTAGCCGAGGCAGGAAACGCCCTCGTCGGCTACGAGACGGAAAAGGCGCTCGCCAACGTCGTTCTGCTCTCGGAAATCCCGACCACGTACGACAAGGACCAGAAGCGGCAGGTCAACGCCGGCAACCTGCTGCTTCGCGGCGTTCCTGGTGTCGGCAAGACGTTCTTCGGCGTCATTCTGGCGGCGATTTCCAACGCCAAGTTCGCGCGGCTCCAGGGACGCGCGGACCTGCAGCCGACGGAAATCGTCGGCTTCCAGATGATCAACCCGGCGACCGGCGAGTTCATCACCGAGTTCGGACCGCTGGCCTCCGCTGAAGTCATCCTGCTCGACGAGATCAACCGCATCCCGCTGAAGTCACAGAGCGCGTTTCTCGAAGGCCTGCAGGACCGGACGGTGACTGTCGGCAAGACGACCTACGAGCTGGCGCCTTTCAGCTTTGCGATTGCGACGATGAACCCGGTCGAGCTCGGCCAGGGCACCTTCCCCCTGTCGGAGGCGGCGACGGATCGCTTCGCGATCATGATCAACATCGCCTATCTGCCGCCGGCCGAGGAAGAGAAGCTGGTCAGCTTCGATTTCAAGCAGGTGCGCCTGAAGCCGCTGATTCCGAAGGAGCGGATCATCGAG
>DASRJE010000030.1:0-6483 GCA_035649635.1 Vicinamibacterales bacterium
GGCGACGCGTGACGTGACCATGGAGCCGCACAATCGGTGCTTACCGATGGGCGTGCCGCGAACGACTCCGTTTCCCTTCCGGATCGTGCAGACACCGACGCACAAGGCCGCGACCCACATCTTCATTCTGCAGGAGGGCAACATTCACAGCTATCGGCAGGTGTTCATGGATGGCCGCAAGCACCCGGCGGAGCTCGACCCGACGTGGTACGGGCACTCGATCGGCTGGTGGGAAGGAGACACCCTGGTGATCGACACGACCGGCTACAACGACAAGTTCTGGTTCGATCGCCGTGGCCACCCCCACACCGAACGGCTGCACACCATCGAACGGTGGACGCGGAAAGATCTCGGCCACATGGAAAACAAGGTCACGATCGACGACCTCGGGGCGTACACCAAGCCGTTTACCTTGACGTTCATGGCTACGCTGAGTCCTCCCGGCGATGAGTTGCTGGAGTACATCTGCCAGGAAAACAATCAATACGGCGTACAGACCATTCCAGGGTTCGACGTCACCACGGGCGAGACCAAGAAGTGAAATGACGCGACACTACCGAGCAGTTGACGAGGTCGACGCTTCGTAGACGATCCTGCCACCCACCATGGTCATGACTACCCGGATGTCTTTGATCTGATCCGCGGGAATTGTCAGGTAGTCGCGGTCGAGCACCACCAGATCGGCGAGCTTGCCGGGCTGGATCGATCCCATGTTGCCTTCCTGCAGAATCGTGAACGCGCTCCCCTTCGTGTGAGCGATGAGCGCGTCCTCGCGATCGATGGACTGACGGTTCACCAGCGTGCCGCCAACCATCTTGCCGGTGACGGCGAAGTACAGGGTCGTGAACGGACGGTACTGGTTCACCTCGAACGTGTCCGTACCGAAGCCCCAGGTCACGCCGCTCTCTTGAATCGTCCTCAGCGGCGGCATGTCGTTTGAGCGATCGCCGTGTACCCGGTTGAAGATCGCACCCATGATGGTGGCGCGTGGCTGGATGGCGGCGTGGACGCCGAGGTTGCGCATGCGCTCCAAATGGGACGCCGTCAACTGCTCGCCGTGAATGAGCGACCATCGGAGGTTCCGCACCGGGAACTCCTTGTTGATTCGCTCGATCTGATCGAGGAAGCCGTCGAAGGAGTTCTCGAGCGTTGTGTGGGCGTGCATCGGCAAGCCCGCTTTCGCAATCTCACGCGCCACGCGGCCCCACTGCTCGAGGTTCTCGGGCCGCTGCTTGCCTCCGGCGTTGACCATGTTGTCGTGCGCCGGCGTGTAGTTGGCCTCGCCGTAGGCGAAGTGATCGATCCAGAGATCACCCTGGAACAACCGGCTTCTGAGCTCCGCGATGCGCGGCAGGTTCTTCGTCACAGCGTCCGGGTTATTGCCCATCGGCGCGGACACGAGGCAGAAGAACCGCTTGTTGAGCCGGCCCTCGCGGGCCATGGTACGGAAGATCGGCAGCACCGCCCCCGGGCACGAACCGCCCGATGCCGTGAGCCCAGACGCATTCAGCTCACGAATCATCGCCAGGCTGTTCTTCTCCACCATCTCGGACGTCGGCTTTGGAATGACACTCGAGACGCGGTTGGCCCCACCGGCATCGACCACACCGGTGGGATGGCCGCTGGCGTCGCGCCTGATCCACGGCTCGGTCATCTTGTCGAGGCCAATCGCCTCGACCGCGCGGCTATTGAGGTAGGTTTCCGCGCGCGTGAACTGCAACAGCACCGGACGGTCGGCGACGATCGCGTCGAGCTCCGCGCGCGTGAACGGGCGCTTGTCGTCGGTGAACTGGTCGGGTGACCAGCCGCCCAAGGTGTACACCCACTCGCCGGGTGCGAGCGACTTCGCCTTGGCCCGCATCATCTCGATGGCGTGCTTCCGCGTCTCGATGCCGTCGAGGCGCAGCTCCACGCTCCAGAGAACGCCTTCCTCCATGAAGTGCGCGTGGTTGTCGATGAACCCCGGCGTGACGGTCCGCCCTCGGAGGTCGATCCGTCGCGTGCTGGGACCCGCGAGGCGCGCGATCTCTTGACTGCTGCCGACCGCGACGACCCGCTCGCCGCGGACTGCCACGGCCTGCGCGATGGTGAACCGGTCGTCAACGGTGATGATCTTCCCGTTGACGAGCACGACGTCAGGGGCCGCCTGCTGCGCCTGCAGCATCGGGACGGCCGCGACCGCGAGCGTGGCAACGGCGGCCGTGCCCGTCCAAGTCCACCGTGTCACCGAGACCTCCGCGCTACCGAGGTTCGTCTGCCCTGCAGGGCGTGGGATCCCATCCCGCCCGATCCGGGATCTTCTTGAAGGGCACGGTCGACGTGTAGGGACCCGTGAGGTACCTGGGATCGTTGACGATCGACGACACCACGAGCCACGTATCGCCGTTCGGCTCGGTGAACGTGTCGAAGTACTCGTCGAGCGTGGCGTTCTCGCTGTAAGGAACACCATTCCGCCGCAGGTATCCCCCGCTCATCTGCGTCGTCCGCACTCGCAGCTGGCCAGTGCCTTTCGGCACGCCGCCGCGGCCGCGCGCGCCGAGGAACTCCCACGACGCAACGGAGTAGCCCTGCAGCTGCGCCGCCTGGCCTGCGGGCGACGCTGCGGCGCCAAACCTGAAGACGCGCGTCTGCGTGCCGGAGTCGGTGTCGAGCTGCAACGTGTTGTCGTCGGTCCAGTGGATATTGAGGCGGCCAGGCACCCGCATGAGCGCGGGGGGACCGTACGCCTTGCACGGGTCGGGATCAGCCGTCGCCTTGGCGAGGTCCCAGGAGTCGGCAATCTTGCGTGCCTCAGGATTGACCGGCAGCATCGAGTAATCGCCTTTCGGCGGAACCAGCATCCGCAGATGCCAATGCTCGGTGACGATCGACACCCAATAGCCGGTGAAGTCTTTCGGCGCCGATGCCCGCGCCGTCGCCGGCGGGCCTGCCGCACGGCCACGGCCCTGGCCCGGGGCCTGGGCTGGGGCCTGACCCGGGGTTTGGCCTGGGGCCTGACCCGGCGCCTGACCCCCGGCCCGGCCTTCACGGCCTTGGTCGGCGTGGCCCGCGACCGCGGCGAGGCCGATCACCAGGGCAACTGCGGATACGAGGAGGCGTGTCACAGGAGTCCGCCGCTACTTCTTGAGGCTCTGATAGGCGGCCTCGACGAACATGTCAGTGGTCCACGGGCCGGTCGTCGTTCCATAGCGGGCGTCATAGTCGCGCGTTGGACGCGCCGCCTTCACCTGCGCCAGCGTCATGCCCTTGTCGATCATGTCCTGGAGGCGATCGCGAACGATGTAGATCATGTCGCGGTAGTACGCGACCTCAGCATGATCCGCAATGCGCCCGTGACCGGGAATCACCAGCGTGCCGCCGGCGCCGTGCGACTCGGGCACGCACAGGTCGATCAACTTGTTCAAGCTGGCAACGAGCGACTGAATGCTGCCCCCGGCCTTGAGATCGATGAGCGGATACCGCGTCAGATCGATCAGGTCGCCGACGCTGATCACATCCGACTTCCGGAAGAAGACGATGGTGTTGCCGTCGGTGTTGCCCGGAAAGTTCATCATCACCACCGGCTCGTCGTTGAAGTAGAACCGCTTCTGATCGATCGCGTAGGTGTTGTCGGGCCACGCTTCCGGCGGCGTCGGCGGCTTCTCCCCGGTGGGAGCGGACATGCGATTGAGCACGTTCTGGTGTGCCACCACTGACGCTCGCTTGTAGTTGATGGAGCCCTGCGGACCCGCGGTGTACCCGGCGTCGCGCAGCGGGACCGTCTCCCCTCGAGCGGCAATCACGATGTTGCCACCGGTATGTTCCGGATTCTCCGTCGTGTTGATGATGTAGCGAAGAGGTTTACGCGGCTGGGCGATGCTCTGCACCGCCGTCCACACCTTCTCGCTCATCGAGGCAATGCCGGTATCGACGAGCAGGATCCCCTGATCGCCGGTCTGCACCGTGACGTTGCCGCCTGCTCCGATGATGACGGAGACATGGCCACGCACGGGGAGGATCTCCACTTCGCCCGGTGCGTGCTCGATCAGCTTTGGTGGCCACGCTGGACGAGCCGCGCGTGCCTGACCAGCTTGCGTGTGTACTCGTTCAGCTGTGAGCAGCGCGAGCGCAACTGCGAGCGATACCCAGACTCGCATCAGTTTCCCCCGCCGCCTCCGCGGCCTGTGTCACCACGCTTCAACCCTTCGGGCTTGGGGAAGGTCTTCATCTTCTTGATGTACTCGGGATACATCGTCTCCGACCCACCAAGCCTCGCCTCATACGGTGTACCGAATCGATCGGTCAGCTTCGGATTCAAGCCAGGCAGGAGACTCTGTCCGGGAAGAAAGTGCCGCACCTGCCCTCTGGGCACCGCCACCTCCGTCGCCTCCTCGCACGGATACGGGGCGACGACGAGCGCGGGATCTTCGATCCACGTCATCGTGGTTCGAATATACGGCTCGGCCATCAGCACCGGGTCGTAGAGAATCGACGTGATCTGCAGGAAGTCTCCCATGCGGCGCCACCGCGAGCGCACGACGGAGCGGTCGCTGCGCATGAGGCCGGAGCGGCGAATGTAGGTTTCTTTGAGATGCGTCGTCGTCGTGACGAGGACATCGCCTTCCCACTCGCCAGTCGTGAATCCGCTCCAGGTGTGCAGCGCGTTGGCCGGAGGATGCGGCCGGCCGTCCATCCAGATTGTTGTTTCCTGCTCCTGCTGATTGAGGTGCCCGTTGTAGGCAATCACTTTCTGCGTGGCGTGATCGACGTCGGACCACACCCGCATCTGCGAGAGCGGTCCCTCGAGGGAGTAGTCCCAGGCGTGTGGACGGCACGCATACTCTGCGAGATCGTAGTCGTCTGGAGACCAGGTCTCGGCGCGCCACCTGCCGGCATTGCTGACGGGAACGCCGGCGTAGTCGCCGATCATCCCGCTGCCATCCTGATTGCGAGGCATGGGACGCCAGAAGCCGGTGATGTCCGCCTGCTGCTGCGCAAGGATAGTGTGACTCGCGACGGCCACCGCGGCGGCCACGAGCGATAGACGCAGAACGATGCGCAATGAATGCATTCCGCTCGCTCCTTGGATCGTTACTGCCCACCTCGTCCGCGGCCTCCCGGTCGCTGCAACGCGAAGTTCACGACCGCGTCCGCCTTGGCGGTGGGTTTCGCATACGCGACCGTTCCGCGCGGAACCGCGTCACCGGTAGCCGTACCCGCGAGCGTGACCGTGAACGCCTGGTGATCGTGCGCCGCCATTCTCGGAACGCGCCACACGGCGACGTCGGCGTTGGTCTTCTCGTCTTTCTTGGTCCCCTGATAGCCCGTTCCCGTCGCGGACACCACTTTTGTGCCCGGTGGCGGAGTGAGCGAGATGGTGACGTCTTCCGCGGTCAGGCCCTTGCCCTTGAGCCCCTCGTTCTCGACTTCCAAGTTGTACACGGTGCCTGCGGCGGTGGTGGCGCCACTCGTCAGCCGCGCCACGAACGGCACGACCACGCCGAGATCGTTCATCCACGTCCAGATTTCCTGCAGCACCGGTTCCGGCAACCGCTTCGGCGAGAAGTTGCCCATCCGCACGCGGCCGCGGGTCGTCGGTGGCCCTTCGCCGTCGAGCTGCTTCCACTGGTCCGGCATCACCGTCGCGTGGTTGTAGACCTGCTTCTTGAACCACTCGAAGTCGCCGTTCATCGCGGCAGCGCCATGACGGGGCGTGCTCATCGTGACGCCGTGGCACTGTCCGCACCCGATGATGTTCACGGCAAGCTGCTGCGCGCGTGGACCGTCGGCTGGCGCCTCGTTTCTCCATTTCCCGATCGCTTGCGCCACCGGCAGCGTGTTCCAGTAGGCGACCATGTCGAGGATTTCCTTGTCGCTCAGTTGCGACGGAACGAACGCCGGCATCCTCCATATCGGATTCCGGATGGCCGCAACGGCCTTGTCGTAGGTGATCTGCCTGCCAGCGAGATCGGGGCCCCAGCCTCCCTGTCCCTCGAGACCATGGCAGTTCGTGCAGGAGGTATTCCCGAAGGCAAACACCGCCTTGCCGTTGGCAGGATCGCCCGTTTGCGGCGCCGCACCTTGCGCGGCCCCCCTGCCACTCAGGGCGATGGCAAACACCAGCATCAGGAAGGCGATCAGAGATGTGCGCATCGTTGGGTGCCTCAGGTTGTCATCGGGTGTTTTCGGATAGCGCACGGAGCGTAAAGCACCGCGCGCGGGCTGTCAAACCTGGAATTCGGGGCTCGGGAACCGGGATTCGGGACTGCCGATCCATGCTACATTCCGCCTTCTTACGCGTGGAGGGGCACATGATCGCACGAGTCCTCGGTTTTCTCCTCGTGTTCGCCGCGGTAACGGCCACCGCGTACACGCAGCAACCGGCACAACCGGCTGGCGCACGCGTGCCTCAGCCCCCGAGACTCCGACTGACGAGCGCTGGTTTCCGCGACGGGGCGAGCCTGCCGCTGCAGTTCACCTGCTACGCCGAGGGCGGGAACCCCG
>DASRJE010000031.1:0-111677 GCA_035649635.1 Vicinamibacterales bacterium
ACGGGATCGAACGACGTTACACGCCGATCTATGTTCATACCACTGCCCCGAGAGGGGCATCGCGCCGCGCCGCGGTCATCGCGAGTGCATACACGGCACTCGCCGCCCTTTTCCCGTCACGACAAGCGGCGCTGAGCGAGACCTACGCGGCGTCGCTCGCCGCGCTGAGCGATGACGGCGGCAGTGGAGGCCGGTCACGCGAGCGCGGCATTGCGTGGGGAACCCAGGTCGCTCAGGAAGTGCTCGCGTGGCGCGCGGCTGACGGATTCAACGCAAGTTATCCCGCTTTCACCGGCGGTATGGCGGTCGGTCAATGGCGGCCTACCCCGCCGGCTTTTGGACCGATGAGCGCTCAAGGTCTGGCATTCACGTTTCCCTTCGTGCTGGTCAGCGCCACTCAGTTCGCGCCTCCGTCCCCGAGAGGTCTTTCCGGCACGACCTACGTCGAGGATTTCAACGCCGTCAAGGCACTCGGCCGGCGAACAGGATCGACTCGCACGGAAGATCAGACGGCGCTGGCGCCGTTCTGGGAAGGCAACGCAAGCGTTCACTGGAACCAGGCCGCAAATCAGATGGCGCGAGCCAACGGCCTGTCGATGTCGGCATCGAACAGGCTCCTAGCGGTTCTGAACATCGCGATGGCCGATACTGCGATCACCACTTGGAACGCAAAGCGCTTCTATGGCGCCATTGCTGCCGAAGTCACGTGGCGCCCGGTGACGGCAATCTCGTTGGCAGACACCGACGGCAATCCCGATACTGCGGCCGATCCGGCGTGGCTGCCGCTCGTCAACACACCCTCACATCCGGAGTACCCCGCGGGGCATCCAAGCCAGAACGGCGCGGCTGCAACGGTTTTGCTCAATCATTTTAGGGACCGACAAGTCTTCACTTTGACGACGACAGGATTGCCGAGCCGGACCTATAGCAGCATTTCGCAGGCACGCCAGGATGGAAACAACGCCCGCGTGTGGGGTGGAATGCACTACCCAAGCACGGTCGCCATCAGCGACGCCGAAGGCGAAGCGATCGCGACATACGTGAACCAGAACTCGATGCAGCGACAGAAACGCCGTTGACGCTTAAGAACCGATTGCAAATAGGTTGCGGTCCGTGCGGATGTACCACCTGCCATCCACGAGCGCGGGCGTCGCAAGGGTGCCCTCGCCAATGCGATTGGTTCGCAGCAGTTCGAACGTCGGACCAGCCTTCAGCACGAAGGTCTCTCCTTCGTCGTTGGTGAAGAACACCTTGCCATCGACCGCGACCGGTGACGCCGAGAAGCCTTCACGCCGCGACGCTCCCAGCCGGTTCTGCCACATCACCTTCCCCGTGGTCGCCTCGAAGCTGGTCACGATGCTCTGCATGTCGTTGACCATATACAGGTGCTCACCGTAGAGAATTGGCGACGGGACAAACGGCGATCCACGCGGGCTCGTCCACGCGAGATGAGTGCGTGTGACGTCTCCTTTGCCGCCGGGTCGAATCGCGAGCGTCGGACCCGCGCGCCCGGACGAGCAGAACACCATGCCGTAGCCGACGACGGGCGTGGGAATCACCTCGAACGTGCTTCCCTTGCAGTTCCAGAGCTGGGCGCCGGTGTCAGGGTTATACGCCACGACCTGGAGCTGTCCGTTCACGATGATCTCGTCATGATCGACGACGTGAACCGCGATCGGCGTGCCCCAGCCCACGTCCGCCTCGCGCGGCGTTGTCCAGAGTGTCTTTCCAGTCCGTGTATCGAACGCCGCGATGAACGAGTTGCGCGACTGATCCTGGTACAGGATGAGGCGATCTTTGTAGAGCAACGGTGATCCGGCGGTGCCGTGGTAAGCGTCCATCGGGCCGAGATCGCGATACCAGACCTGCTTGCCGTTCATGTCCAGCGCCAGCAGACCTCGTGTGCCGAACGACACGTAGACCCGCTGACCATCGGTTGCCGGCGTCGCTGACGCGTGGCCGTTCTTATAGTGGCCGTATGGCGTGCGGCCTTCAGGAGCGAACGTTTCCCACAGCTTCATGCCGTCCGATCTCCGCAACGCCACGACTGACAGGCGTCGCCCGCTGTCGTATCCCGTTGTCAGGAAAATGCGATCGCCCCATACGATTGGCGAGGAATTACCGTTGCCCGGCACTGGGACCTTCCACTTCACGTTCTCGGTGCCGGACCAGCTATCTGGATATCCGGTGCCGCTCACAACACCCTGTCCGGAAGGACCACGCCAGCGCGCCCAGTACTTCGCACCTTCCCCGGTGTCGCCGACCATCTGCACCGCTGGCGGAGGCTGTTGTCCCTCGAGATGCAACGGCGGAAGGAGCATCAGCGCCGCAGCCGCGGCAAGAAACACGAATCGTCCGATCGAGACCATATGCCGGCCGTTCATTTGCTGACTCGGAGGTCAAATGCCGCCATCTCCGCGAGGTTTCGGACGAGGAGATAGCCACCGGAAAGTGCTGGGACGTTCCATGTCTTACCTTCGAGCACCGGGAAGCGCGTGATTTCCTGATGACGCTCGGGATTCGCGCGTACGAGCGCGAGGTCTCCTTCTTCAGTCAGCACGATGAGGTTGCCGCCGGCGAGGAGAACCTGACCGTAGCCGTATCGCCCGCCCTTCCACCTCAATTCACCAGTTCCGGCATCGATGGCGGCAAGGATCCCTTCATCGAGCCCGTAGATCACGCCGTCATGCAGCACTGATCCAGAGAATCGATTCTTCATCCGGTTGTTGCGCCATACCTCTCGTACCGAGAAACGGTCACCGCTTCCGCTCAACTCGATCATGGCCGCGCCCGCGCCGTAGCTTGCCGATACGAATACGCGGTTGTCGCCGATCACCAGAGGCTGCGCCGCATTGATGCCGTTGAAGGTTGGGAACGGGTACTCCCACAAGACCTTCCCATCACCGGGGACGACACCCATCATTCGCGTCGCACTCACGACGAGCAACTGTCGTACACCGTTGAGTGTTACGAGCATGGGCGAACAGTACGCTTGTTTATCGCCCAACGCTGACCAGACGCGCTTGCCGGAGGCGCGGTCGTACCCGACGATCGACTTTCCATTTGATCCACCGGGCAGCACGATCACCGTGTCGTCGACAACGAGCGGCGCGGCTGCCATGCCCCAATCCAGGTTTCGTGCGTCGCTGTCGTTCAGGATGTTGGTGCGCCAGATCACCTTTCCCCCGGCGTCGTCGAGCGCGCGCAATTCACCGGTCGCGCCAAGCGCGTAGACGCGCCCGTCAGACCAGGTCGGCGTCGCCCTCGGACCGTCGCCACCCATCGATTCCCGGAACTCGGCGGACCACGCGTTGGTCCACAACTCGCGACCCGTCTGGACGTCATACGCAGCGACGACTTCTTGGGGGCCACGTTGCTCAATCGTGAATGCGCGGCCCCTGGCGACGACAAACGACGCGTAGCCGCCACCCACCGGTTGTTTCCAGAGAGGTGTCAGCCCGGTGGCCGGCCAATCGGCAAGAACCGGCACTTCCTCGTAATTTCCGTCGCGCCTCGGTCCACGGAAATCGGTCCAGTACGGAGCCGGGCCAGCCGCAGCGACCGGCGCCGGTTTCTCGACGGGTCCTGGAACGGACGGTTGTGCTGGCGCGATCGGTGCCGCTGCCGGTGCCGGTTCGGTCACCGCCGGAGAAGGCGTAGCCTCTGCCGCTGCGCGTTGGGCTTCGCGATGACGCTCGATCCGCTCCGCCTGCAGTTGACTCGAACCGACGAAGCGTGGGTATGGTGTCCCGCCGCCGTCCATCACGAAGCGAAGACCGAAAAACTGGTACAGCACCCCAACGACGAGCACCAGCGCGACCAGCACTCCGCCTATGACCTTCAGAATCGTGCGAACCATCTCTCCTCGATCTCCACGGCTACTGGGTGCTTCTCGCCGCCGCCTGCCTGCGCCCGATCGCATAAATGAACGAAGCCGTCCGGACGAAGATCTGTCCATCGGATACCGCCGGCGAACTCAGCGTGTAGTCCTGCAGATCGTTTTCAGACAGCAGCTCGAACTTCGGCCCGGATCGGATCACGGTAGTCACGCCGTCTTCGTCCGTGATGTAGATCTTGCCGTCGGCCAGCACCGCCGATCCGCTGTAGGTTGCGTTGCGAAGACGCTGCGGACCGTAGACGACCTTTCCGGTTCGGGCATCCAGGCAGTACAGGATCCCGCGATCGTTAATCGAGTAGAGATACGTGCCGTCGGTCACCGGCGTTGGCACGTCGGGACCGTTATTGAACGACCAGAGCACGTGAGATTTGGTGACGTCACCTCGGCCACCGGGCTTGAGCGCGAGCAGCGGCCGCTCTCGCGACGGCGCGAACAGCAGATCACCGTGCACGACGGGCGACGCGACGATACGGTAGCTGCCGTCGTTGGACGGATTGAGTCCATCCGCGCGCCAAAGTTCCTGGCCGGTCGCCGGATCGTGACCCGTGACGACATCGCCGCCGGTGATGACGATCTCGGTCGAATTGCCGTGCCGCAAGAGTGCGGGCGTCGTGTACGCGTCCGGCGACTCGAAGCGCGCCCGTGTCGTGCGCAGCACGCGCCACATCGTCTTGCCCGTCGCCTTGTCGATGCGCAGCAGATAGGACGGATCATCGGTGTGCATCCCGTGCAGGACCTGCACGTAGAGTGAATCCTCGAACAGGAGTGGCGACGAGGCATATCCCCACTGCAGACCGAATCGACCGTAGTCCGCCTGAATATCGCGGCCCCACAGCTCCTTGCCGCCGAAGTCGAACGCCTTAAGCACTCCGGTGCCGGTCATGATCCAGACCCATCGGCCGTCGGTCACCGGTGACGGTGACGACATCTGCTGTTTCATCATGCGGCGGTTGCCGCCGCCGAGTGGCCGTTTCCAACGAACGGCGCCGCTCGTTCGATCCACGGCCCACAGCGCGAGATTCGATCCTTCTCCGACGTTGAGGAACACGTGGTCGCCCCACACGATGGGCGTCGATCCCGAGCGCTCCGGCATGGCGAGCTTCCACGTCACGTTCTCCGTGGTGGACCAGCGGATTGGAAGATTTTTCTCCGAGCTGGTGCCGTTGAGCATCGGCCCCCGCCACTGTGGCCAGTCCTCTGCGGCAATCGAAGCGATCGCGAGCATCGACATCGATAGCGCCATCACGACGTGCACGACAAAATGCCCGAACGCCAACAGGTGCCGCATTCAGTTACTCCGAGCGTAGAGATGCCAGCAGTGGCATGCGCGTGGCTGCCCGCATCGCGATTACCGAGGATAACAAACCGGTTATGAGTACGGCGATCATGAGGAGCCCACTTCCCGTGGTGAACGGAAGGCTGCTGCCGCGCTCGGCGACTGCCGGCGCGATCGCCAGCGCCGCCGACACTGCGCCAGCCGCCAGCCCCGCGACCAGCAGCAGCACGTTCTCCGCCACGACCATCGTCATCACATGTGCGCGACGAAAACCTACTGCTCCGAGCAGGGCCAATTCTCGTTTCCGCTCCAGTACGTTCCGAAGGAGCACGGTCGCGAGTCCGAATGTGCCAAGTAGCAGCCCGAGGCCGCCAAGTGTCTGGAAGGTCGAGAGGTATGTGTTTTCGACACGATGAAACTGAGCCAGCCGTTCCGCCGTGGGCGTCACCCGAGCGCCGAGATCGGACATCCCTTCTTCGAGCGCCGTCCTGACTTTCCCCGCCGGCTCGTGCCCGGTGCTCACGAGGAGCACCTGGTATCCCTGCTGATCTGGAAACAACTGTGAGAAGGGCTGCTCTGCCATCAGCAGCTCTCCCTGGAAGATGCTGTCGCTCAGCGCCGCGACGACGCGCAGCCGTATCTCGCGATCGCCGCGCGGCAGGACGACATCCTCGCCGAGTTTCTTGTGCAGCACGTAGGTCATCGAGTTGGCATCGGCAATGACTGGCACCGCGCCGTCCGGCTCGACTCTCTGGAGCAGCAGCCAGGGATTGGCGCGCTCGGCTTCGGAGGTGGCCAGGCTGCTGTGAAATGCAAACCGCCGCTCGCGCAGGAAGCTCTCGCTCGCGGCAACGATTCGAGGGTTCCGCGGCTCGTACAGGTTCAGACAACTCGCATCATCGCCCGGCAGCAGCCGCAGCGGTTCGAAGGTCACGGATTGATCGAGATCGAACAGGTTGAGCGCTTCTCGACCCTCTCGTGTATTCGGGTCGCGCACGACGGGCAACAACGTTTCGACGATGAGGTCGTAGCCGCCAATGCCAGATCCCGGACCGGTATCGGCGACGCGATCGCCGCGCCGAAACGCCTCGACCGAGATCAGGATGAAAGTTGCCGAGGCGATCACGGCAATGGACAGCACGCTGCGGCCCGGCCGATATGTTGCGGTTCGCATCCCGAGCCTCGACACCGACAACCAGCCATGACCGCTGATACCGCTGCGTGACCGGCGTCGCAGCAACCATGCTGCTCCACACAGCCAGGCGAGAAGCAAGGCCGCGCCGGCACCGAAGAAGGCGCCAACCCGGTCGACAGCGCCCGTCGCAGCACCTGCCACCAAAAGCACCGCAAGAAACGACAGGGTTGCCGTCGCAATTGGCCACTTCCACTCGCGAACGGTTCTTGGGAGTTGGGAGTTGGAGAGTTGTGAGTTGACTATCTCGGAGCCATCGAGAGTCCCCATGAGCAGGCTCCGCTCCGAGATGCGGCTCAGCGCGCGCAACGTCCACCAGATGCAGGCCACCGCCACCAGCACTCCTCCGACGGCCCCACCAATCAGTGATCCCGGCGAAGCGTGCAGCGTGAGCGCCGTCGTGCCAACGGCGTCGACCCACCACGATCGGAGCCCGTACATCATCAGCCACGCATAGCCCAGCGCGCCTGCAATGCCGAGGACGCTCCCGATGACGGCGAGCAGCGCACCTTCCTGCAGGAACAGCCCCCTGACGCGCGCAGGCCCGAACCCCACAGCTCGCAGCAGACCAACTTCGCGCACGCGCTGCTCGATACCGAGCTTGAAGAACAGCACCACGAGCAACAGCGCAGAGACGACGATGAAGAAGCTGAAGTAGACGAAGTACTCGCCAAAGTCGGTGGCGCCGCGCGAGGCCTGGAGACCCTGGGCGCGCAC
This sequence comes from Vicinamibacterales bacterium, assembly GCA_035649635.1. Lineage (GTDB taxonomy): Bacteria > Acidobacteriota > Vicinamibacteria > Vicinamibacterales > UBA2999 > Gp6-AA40. Next base: position 7,084 of record DASRJE010000031.1, read on the forward strand.
GTCGATCACGGCCAGGCCAACAGCAAACGGATCAACGGCCGCACGGAGACGCTGGACATAGAGGTCGCGCGCCTCGGTCAGCGATTGCCCCGCTTGAGGAGTTGCTCGGATCGAGGTTATCGCTCCATAGCGCGTCTGCCAGAGCCTCTGGCCTGTTTCCAGCGTGACGAAGGCTTTCGGTGTCGTGCGGTACTTTTCCCAGTACGCCTCATCAACCTTTCGAATGCGGCGAAGGTCGACAGGGAACGGCGGGTCCCAATCATCGAGCGTCGGCGAATCCGTGATGCCCGGATACGTCGGCGCCATCTTCCGATCGCCTCGATCGATTGGCACAACGCCAGACACGTTGAGTGTCGTCGACTTCGTCACCAGCCGGCCCGGTTCCTCCCACGCGTAGTACTCCAACGAGACCGCGTCGCCGGCGCGTGCCTGCAACTCGGTCGCGGCCCAATCGTTCAATACGATTGATCCGTCAGAATCTGGCGGATTGGATTGATCGGTGGGTTGAATGGTGCTGAGGTCGAGAGCGGTGACGAGGGAGTAAGGAACTTCACGCTGGCCAACCCGGAGGCTGTTCGCCAGATACGTGAACAACGCGCCCGCCTGCATCGCGGTTCCTTCGAGTGCGCTCATTGCCGCCTTCGCGTGCGCATCGTCAAGGAGGCCGGTCGCGGAACCTATCACGAGCACGCCTGGTGCATCGACTGTCTCCACCAGATAGCCCAGATCCTCGAGCTGGGCTTCGCGTCGTACGAGCTCGCGCAAGGCAGCGGGCGCATCAGCAGGTGGACTCAGCCCGCTGGACACCAGCAAGGTATTAACGCGGGCCGCGACGTCCAGGTCTTGTTGCAGCCTGGAGAGCGGCACGAACACCGCTGATACTTCGCCCTGTTGCGCCTCGAGAGAGAACTCGCCGAGCGAATCAGCCGGCAGCACGGTCGCGACCGTCAGGCGCAGCGAACGTCCCAGGTTGTCGCGCTGCCCATGGAGTGACTCGAGTGGAATATCCGTGGGACGTTGCACGCGCACGAGAATCGACTCGCCAGCGCTTACAGCGATCTGCCGGGCGAGCGCCGGACTGAGGAGCGCTTCCCGGTTCTCCGGACCGGTGACGCCGCTGACGCCATGGAAACGCCAGAACCGATCGTCCACACCGTAGACACGCGCCTGCGCTACGCGACGGCCCTCGTTCTGTGCGGTAACAGTTCCCTGAACGATGAGCAGAGGTGTGACACCGGAAAAGCCTGCGCGGAACTCCGGCTGCGTCGCGAGATCCTGGGCCAGCTGTTCGCGGAAAAGACTCGTCGCCACAACGACTTGGTCGGTTCGACCAAGGCGGCCAAGGAGGAGGTCGCGAAGACTGCCGCGGACCGAATCGCCCACGAGCAGCGCCCCGGCGAGCACGGAGACGGCCGTCGCCACACCGAGCACGACGGCTACATTCGTGCGCCAGTAGTAGGTGAGGCTGCGAAAGACGATCTGTCGGACGTGCACTCCTTCTGACCCTACCGCGCCAAAGCACTCCAGGTCAAAGGTCAAATGTCTGACTTTTGCCCTTTGAACTTTTGCCCTTCGCTCAGCCCCCGGCCTGATACCCGGCCCGGGCACGCACCGTCCCTCGTCGTCCTTTGACGCGAACGTCGAGCTTATGCCATCCGGTGGCCGCGACGCCGCGAGGCGTGAAGCTCAGAAGATAACGCTGGCGAAACTCCTCGAGGATTCGCAGGAAGGTCTGCGAGAGATCTTTCGTCGACTCGATCTCGAATACGCTTCCACCCGTGACCTCACCGATATTTTTCAGGAACGTCGGACTGATGCGGCCGCGCATCGCGATCCCGTACACCACGACATCGGATCGCCGCGCCGATTGAAGCACGACGTCGGGTGTCAGGAAGCTTGCCGTGTCGACACCGTCGCTGAATACGATCAGCAGGCTGCGGCCAACATCGGACCCGGACAGGGCGATCGCACCATACGTGCCGTCCACGAGAGATGTCTGGCCAGAAGGTACGACGGCAGCAAGCGTCTCCTGGACGAGAGGAATATCAGACGTCAACTCCTGGCGCAGGCGGACGGCGTGGCTGAAAGTCAGCAACGCCGCTCGGTCGTCCTTCTTGAGTCCGCGAAGCAGCGAAGCACCGGCGCTCTGGAGGTGTTCGAGCCGTTCACCGTTCACACTTTCGCTGACATCGAGGCCGAGAATGATGTTCAACGGGAGCTGCTCGAGCCGGACGAGGTCGACGTCCTGCAGCACCCCTTCGTCCTTGACTTCGAAGTCCTCGGGGCGGAGCTTCGTGACGACCTGACCGCGATCCGTGACGAGGACGTCGACGCGAACGGCTTCCACCCGCGACGAGAACGTCGGCTGCTGCGGACCAGCAGTGAGGCCGGTGCCCAGCAACAGCGCCAGTCCGAAAGGAGCCTTCATCGGCGCGGCCGCTCCGCGGTCACGGCAACACGCAGCGCTGTCCACACACCTTCGAGGTCACGCGTCTGGGCAATGTAGTAGCTCCACCATGGATCGTCGGCGCGCGCTGGCTGGTCTCTGGCGAGCACCTCCTCGATCGCGGCCAGCGCTCCTGACCGATCCCCCGCTCGAGCGGCCATGGCGCTGAGCGCGAGGCGCGGTGACTGCGCAAGCTCGAATAGCTCGCTCGCGCGCTGGTAAGCCCGTCGCGCTTCTTCAGCAAGACCGAGGGCGTCTGCCGCGTCGCCGAGAAACAGGTTGCCGTAATACAGCAACAGGCGATTCTTCGTCCCCGCCGTCGCGCGTCGCAATTCGACAATCGCGTCCTGATGCCGGCCCCTGCGGTTGAGCACGCGACCCAGGCGGATACGTGCCTCTGCCCGGTTCGGATCCCGCTCGAGCGACTCCCGGTAAAGCTTCTCTGCCCGTCGCAGTTCCTCGCCCTCGTCGCCGTACAATTTGAACAGGTCGCGAGAAAGCGTTGTCGAGAGCAGCACACTCTGAATCTGCGGCCCGCTGAATATCTCGCGCGCGCACGCCGCCACGAACAAGACCTCAGGATCCTGCGGAAAGAGCTGCACCGACCGCTCGACGTGCCACGCGTCGGTCTGTTCGACCGACTGCATGTAGAGATTGGACGCCAGATACCAGAGGCGAACCGTCTCGTCCGCCCCGGGGTCGGCCCCGAGTTTTCGCGACTCCTTCGGCTTGACCTTATCGAGGAGCCGCCTGCCCATCTCCCACTGCACACTGGCATCATCGACGCCCGTCTGTTGACCGTCGGCGAGGTACAACATGATGGAATCGGAGCGTGGTCGCCGCGAGGAATCGGGCACCGGCAAAACAGGCCCAAGGACGGCGATCTCTGCATGAAGCGTGGCGCCCCGCTTGAGAATTCGATCCTCTCCGCCGCGATCAGTAACTTGTTTCGCGATCAGCCTGAGACGGTTGATATCGTCGCGGCCGTACGGAATCACCCGCGTGCGCGGCCTGGGCTGTGGCAGACGGAAAACACCGCTAAAGGGCTCAGGCTCGATCGGCGTGTAGAAGACGCCAGTGCTTGGTTCGCGAACGAGGCTGACGACCGAGCTGACATCCTGCCACACGAGCCAAAGCGTGTTGCGATCCCACGAGGCCACGCGTAACAGCGCATCGTCTGCGCTGCCGAACTCGTGCTGCCCGACGGCGTCGAGCCATTGTTGCAGGCGGTCGATCCGGTCCAGCCTCCGCGTGACGGAGTCCTGCGCGTCGGCGGCGAACCCGGTCCATGACATCAAGACGAGGGCGATCGCCGTGTGCAGTGTCACCATGGCTCCGCGCTAATCGAGTTTCAAGAGACGAGCGGCATTGCGCCAGTAGATCTGCTCTCGCTCCGCGTCCGTGATGGGAAGGCGATCGATCACCTTGATCGTCTCGCGAATATATTGACGTCCGCCTTCCGGGTCGAATGGAGCGTCAGACGCAAAGAGCACCCGGTCCACGCCAAAGAAACGCAGGCCGCAGACCGTTGGATCATACGCGCCGAAGGTCGCCGTGTCGGCGTAAAACATCTTGAAGTAGTCGAGCGGCCGTTTCTTCAGTTCCTTGAGTAGCTTGGTGTAGTCGCGGTCGGATGTGCGCGTGCCGAGCTGATCCCAACCGGGCCCGACGCGGCCCTCGAAGTACGGAATCATGCCCCCCATGTGATGCGTGATGATCTTCAGGTTTGGATAGCGGTCGAAGAGACCTGAGAACACCAGCCTGGACATGGCGACGCTGGATTCGTACGGCCAGCCGAGCGTCCACCAGATCTCGTACAGCGAGCGCTCCTCGGTGGGATAGTCGGCGATGTCAGCGCTGCGATATGGATGCAGCCAGATCGGAAGATCGCGAGCAGCCATCGCGGCAAAGAGCGGCTGGTATTCCGGCAAGTCGAGCGGCCGGCCCTGCACGTTCGAGCAAATCTGAATCCCCCGTGCGTTGAGCGCGCCCATTGAACGCTCGAGCTCGCGCATCGTCGCATCGACATCGTTCATCGGCAGCCAGGCGATGAAACCGGGAAATCTGTCTGGATACTTGTCCACCAACTCCGCCATCCCGTCGTTCGCGCGCTGGGCAAGATCCACAGCCTCGCTTGGACTCGCAAACGCGTCGACAGGCGGCGTGGCGATCGAGAGGATCTGCTGATAACCGGGATGAAGATCCATGATCTCGAAGCGGACGTCGAGATTCGCCAGCATCGGCACACCCCGCACGCGCTTCCCCACATCCTTCATCGTCGAGGCCAGCTCCATCATCCGCTCGACGTAGCGCGCGGGGAAGATGTGGGTGAAGATGTCGATCTTTCGCATTCGCTCTCCTATTGCTCTTCTTGCAGGCCAGCCGCCCGCCATTTGCTGAAATGCCCGGCGAGATACTTCACGTTCGTGAAGCCGTGCCGCCGCAGCGTGCCGCCGGCCATCCAGGCGCGAGGACCGTGGCCGCAGTACACGATGACAGGGTCCAGCCTCGAGCCCGGTATCGTGTCGAGGTGTTCGCCTAGCCGGTGAAAGGGAATATTGAGCGCCCCGGGGACGTGCCCTTGCGCGAACTCGTCCGGCGTACGCACGTCGATGATCGTCGGCGCTGTTTTTGTCTGGATCTGCTCCAGCAACGTCACCGCGGCGATCTCCGCGCGATCGCGCTTCACCGGTTGCGCGCCGGCTGGTATCGAGACGAGCGCGGCGGCCACTCCCAGAACAGCCACGATGACGGCGAGCACGTAGAACGCGACGGCATACGAGCCGGTCTGCTCCACCCACACGGCAAGGAAGAGCGGGCCCACTGCGGACGCCACCACCGTCATCGCCTGCGCAGCGCCTTGAATCCTCCCCAGGTGCCGCCGGCCGTAAGCGCTCCCCCAGAAACTGAAGAACACGACGGTGATGAATCCACCGGCAATGCCCATGGCCACCGCCTGCACCATGACCTGCGGCATCGTGGATACGTGTGCGAGCGCCATCAGCCCAACCGCCAGTACGGCCATCGCGCTCACGAGAATCACGCGCAGTGACAGTCGCGGAGCCAGCGCGCCGGCAGCGAAGTTGCCACCAAGCCCGGTAATGGCGGTCACCGCCAGCGCTGTGTAGTACACGTCAGGCGCAAATCCACGCTCCGCGAGAATCGATTCGTTCAGCAGGCCGATTCCCGACGCGACGAGGCCGTACACGGAACTGGCCAGCCCAAACACCCAGAATGCCGGCGAACGGAGCGCCTGCCCCAGCGTTGCATGTGTCGCCTCCGATCGGTCGTCTGTGACATCGACGGCAACATCAGAGGAAGACTCGCCGTCGACGTGCAGACCGACTGCTTCCGGTGAAGAGCGATCGAGCCACCAGGCCAGCGGCGCGAGACCGACGAGCAGAGCGGCCCCGATTGACGCCCACGCCACGCGCCAGCCGGAGGATTGCACAACGGCCCCGACCAACGGGAATGCCGCCATGAACCCGATGCTCATGACCAGCGCGTAGACGGCCATCGCCACGGTCAGGCGCCGGCGAAACCACTTGCCCACCATCGCCAGGCTGATCACCGACAGCGCGCTCTGGCCAAAGCCGCGTGTCAACGTTACCAGCACGAGAACGCCAACCATGGTGCCGGTGCGACTCATCGCGAGCACCGTGAGGCCAAGAGCGGCGGCGGTCACCGTGAGCACGACGCGGCTGCCGATCCGATCGATCAGCCTGCCGACACCAAGGCAGAACAACGCACCGACGAGCGTCGCCACCAGATTGATCTGCGCAAACGCGACGCGACCCAATCCGAGATCTCGCAGCAGCGGCTCGGTAATCAGCCCGAGACCCTGCGTACGCCCAGGCAATGTGCCGACCATGGCCAACGCGGCCACGCCAAGAACCACCCATCCGTAGTACACGCGCTCCCGCGTTTCCGGAGCGATGAGAGCCGAAGAGTTGGATTGGCTCATGCTAAACAACCCGCCGGAGTCGACCGTCCGCGATCTCGAAGCGAACCGGAAACTGTGCCGCGAGACGTTCGCTGTGCGTGACGACGATCAGGATATTGCGCTGCCGCTTATGGAGATCGAGCAGCATCGATGCAACGGTTGCGGCCGAGGCCTGATCGAGATTGCCCGTTGGCTCATCGCACAGCACCAGCCGCGGTTGCAGCACGAGCGCGCGCGCGATCGCAGCGCGCTGCTTCTCACCACCGGACAACTCGCCCGGCCGATGTTCGAGCCTCTCACCCAGCCCGACCTGCTCGAGGCACGCTCGGGCGCGCGCGGCGTCATCGCCGCCATTCTTTCTTGCCACCAGCGTCGGAACGAGTACGTTTTCAAGGACAGTGCACTGCGGCAGCAGGCAATGATCCTGGAATACGAACCCGATACTGGTGTTGCGGAAATCGGCCAACGCGGAGGCGGCGAGATTGAACGGATTCTGCCCGTCGAGAGTGATGGTGCCGTGTGACGGCGGCTCGAGTGCTCCCAGCATGTACAACAGCGAGCTCTTCCCGCTGCCCGAGGGCCCCGTGATCGCGGCAGCATCGCCCGGCGACAACGCAAAGTTCACGTCCGAAAGCACCGTCAGTGGGCCACGCGGCGTCGGATATTGTTTGCTGACCTGGGAGACGTTCAACACGGCTGACCTGTGCTTGCGCGACGGCTCGCGGCTTCGTAGACCTCGAGCTGCCGCGTTGCCGATGCGGCGATCGTATAGTGAGCGCGAACGCCCTCGAAAGCATTGTTCGCCAGCTGCGCCGACAAGCCGCGATCGGCCCACATCGTGTGCAGCCCTTCGGCGAGCCCATCGATGTCGTCGGGTGCGACCAGCAAACCGCCACCGGTCTTCTCCACCACCTCGGTGAACGCGCCACGTCTCGGCTGCACCACGGGCACGCCGGCAGCCATCGACTCGAGGAGGAACATTCCCTTCGGCTCATCGTAGGTCGCGGGGACGGAGAGAACATCCAGGCTGCGCAGAAACGTGAGCTTGCCTTCACGATCGAGCTCACCGTGATAGAAGAATTCCCCGGCCAGGCCGGCGCGCTCAACGATACCGCGCGCCTGATCGAGATACTCGCGGTGGTTCGGGGCCATGTATCCGGCAGCGTGAAGGCGCACTGGGGCGTCTCCGACACGCCGCCTGAAGCGAACGTACGCGTCGGCCAGCTTCTGAAGTCCCTTCTCCGGGGCGATCCGCGCGAAGTATCCCACTCGATACTCGTGGCCCCGCTCGCCAGCCGGGCGCCGCGAGTAACCATCCATCTTGATGCCCAGCGGCACGACAGACATTCGCTCCGGAGGAATCTTCAGGTAGCGCGTCATGAACTCCGCGCAGTAATCGCTGACGGCAATGAATTGGTCGACGTCGCGGACATGATCCCGAATCAAGGCCACGGCTTGATCCCGGTACGGCGCAGCCAGCTCGCTCAGGAACAGTTCCTCTCCCTGCAGTGTGCAAAGCACCGGTCGCCGAAAAGCGCGCTTGAGCGGCGTAGCCAGGGCGATCAGCAGCGAGTTCGGGATATTGATGACATCCGGCGCGGCCTCATCCTTCGTCCACTCGATCAGCTTGTCAAATTCTTTGTGGAGGAGGCCCTGCTCCCCGTTCAGCGTCGAGATCGTCAGCTCGCCGAGCACACGGGCATCAGGCGAGATCCCACGGCCCGCGAAGGCTTCGATGACGCGAGGCGAATCCCATAGGCGATCGAGAAAGCGCGGTGTCTTCCGAAACAACGCGGAGTACTGCTGCAGGTACACGCTGATGCCACCGAACAGGACGTCGGGGCGGCTCACGTTGGCTTCGTCGGTCCGCGTTGGCGTGTAGACGGGAATGAGCGTGACGTCGTGCCCGCGCGCGATCAACTCGGCGGCCAATCCGTTGTCGCGAAAACAGCTGCCGCAGTACATGCCCGCAGCGCCCGCCGTGATCGATAGGATTCTCATGCACCCGCGCGGAGTGTCCTCAACAAATGACTCCCGACCCCGTTACAAACCTGCGCTCTGAAACGCGCGCGCTCGGAACAGAAACTCGACGATATTGCCTTCGTGCGGCTGCCGCCAGTTGAGCTGTGTCGTCGGGACAGGGCCGAAGTTCAGGCGATCAACGTGCACCGCGTCCAGCAGGCGTCGCTTGAACGTCTCGTTGCATGTAATGGCGGTGCACACGAGCGTCGGGCCGATCGCGTCGATCATTTTCGACTCGGGACATTCGACGACCGTCACGAACGGGAACATGAATTCCTTTTTGGCCACTGCCGGTTCTGGTGAGTCGACGTGAATGACGGTCGGCAACAGATAGTCGGACTTCCCGTTCTTGACGAGCCGGCTTCCCTCTCGATGCCTTGCCGTCATGTCGACGACCCCGGGACCCTGCAGGTCGGCGTCGATCGACTGGGAGATCGCCTCAGCGACGCCTGGGACCGTGAAGGCCGCCAGCGGCGCCTCGGGATGCTCCGGCGGGAGCGGACGAACCGCCGCCAGCCGCTGCGCGATCGCCTCGGCGATGTCACGCGTGTGGCGGCTCGCCCAGATGCCGGAACAGTTGATGCAGCTTCGGCCGCTGTTGATCAACACGCTTTCGACCATCAGGTCGAGAAAGTCCTGCCAGCGATCCACCTGATCGTCGGCAAGAAGAATCTTCGAAAAGCCGGGCCCGTGCGCCTGCACCTTCGGATTGCCGCGATACCGATCGACCGTCGGCGTTCCGCCAAAGACGACGCTGCGGGCGCAGGCGTCGAGGACAGCGGCGCCGACATCACCGCCGCCCGGGTAGATGGAGACGGCGCGTTTCGGAATGCCCGCTTCGATGAAGGCGGCCGTCATTCGGTAAGGCGTCCACGGCTCCTGCGGTCCCGGTTTCAACACCAGGCCGACCTGCATCGGTATGATGGGCAACCACAGCGCGTGCACGCCGGGCGAGTTCGACGGCAGGACCAGGCCGAGCACCGGGCTCTGGATCTGATAGCTGATTGGAACACCACGTTCCTCGCCGTGCCCGGTCGTGAGCACATCGAGCGACAGCCCTCGGGTCAGCGACTCGAGGATGTTGCGCATCTCGCCCAGCACGAAGGCGTTCTTCTTCATGTTCGCGCGGCACATGTGCTCGGGCAGGCCCGTGCTGGCCGACTGCGCGTGCACGAATTCGTCGGGGGTCTGCGTGCCGTCGCCCATCGGGAGGGTCGCTTTCATGTAGAGCTCCCCGGCTCGGCCCACGCGCGCGATCAGATCGTCGACGGGAATGTCCCGCAACGCGTCGCGAGCGTGCTGCGCCTTGCGGGCGTCCCGTTGAATCAGCCCGCCGTTTGCGCGGCTGACGCGAGCGATCGGCTCGCCCGTCGAGAAATGCACGACATCGTCGACTTCCATGCTGATGTAGGGTTCGCCCCAACGCAGAACTGGTAGGTGCAACATGGCTTCCTGAATTTGTGAATGTGCGATCCTTGATTCTTGATTCCTTGTTGATTGTCGATTGGTGATTGTTGATTACGGCTGGAAATCACCAATCAAAGCAAAATATCAACAATCACTAATCAACAACGATTCAACAACCAAAGATCTGGAAATCAACAATTCGAGCGCATCGTTAATAAACGCCAACAGTAGTGGTGGCGGCAAAGCCGTGAAACGGTCGAACCCCACTGACCCCATCCCAGGGATAGCGCTCGTAGGGCGGTTCGCGCTCGCCTTCGTCGCGCTCCAGGAAACCGGGCATGAAGAATTCCTTCGTCAGTGTCGTCAGCTTGATGCGACCGGTCTGACCGTACTCGACCAGCTTGCGAGGGTCGTCGAAGTCCACGACCTCGACGACGGCGCGCGGTTGCGGCGCGTAGTACGCAATTTTGTAGTTGTTGTGCGGCCCCGACGGCGCGCTCGGCGCCAACCCCATCAGCGTGTTCCCATAGGTCGGTGTCATGTATGCGCCATCGAGCAGTTCTTCCTGCGCGAAGCGGTTCCACTGCGGCGTGAACTCGGTCCCCCCGGAGAAGATCCCGGTGATCCCCGCTTTACGGATGGTCGTGCCCATTGACTCGAGCCGGAGGGCGAGCGCCTCGAGCAGCTTGGGCGTTGCGAACGCACACTTGATGTCGTGACCAGCCTCGAGAATCGTGACGGCCTGATCGATGACGTGGTCCTTGTAGGCCTGGAGGTGCTCCATCCACCCCTTCTTGATCAACTTGATGACCCATCGCGGATCGAGATCCACGCAGAACGCGATGCCGCCCCTGTGCTGCGTGAGATGCTCCACCGCAAGGCGCAGCCGGCGTGGACCAGAAGGCCCGAGCATCAGCCAGTTGGCGCCCTTCGGGAAGTATTCGTCGGGCAGAGTCGTGCTGAAGATCTCGTAGTCGATCCGGAAGTCCTCGCAGTTGATGCGCGTCTTCGGAATGCCGGTCGTGCCCCCGGTCTCGAACACGAAGACCGGCTTGCCCGTGAGCCCACGCGGCACCCATCGCTGTACCGGGCCGCCTCGGAGCCATTCGTCTTCGAAGAGATCGAGCTGCTGAAGATCCTCGAATCCCGTGATGCGGTCGCGCGGGTCCCACCCGAGTTTCTTCGCGTAGTCGAGCCAGAAGGGACTGCCGGTCGCCGGGTCGAAGTGCCATGCCACGACCTCGCGCACCCATGCGTCGAGCGCGTCGCGGGCGGATTGAACCTGTGTCGGTGCGACCGAGATCGATGAAGGCTGAGTACCGTGCATAAGACTCGCAGTATAGTCTTGGCCCGAGCCGCGAGTTAAGTAGGCGCTGGGCTCCCGGCTCTCGACTGCCGGGTTCTCGTTCTGTAATGCCGGTATGGGCGATGTCGTATCGAGGTGGCATGAACAAGACGGTAACTGTCTCGGCACCGCGGGCACTGACACCGTTGCAGTGGACGATCTGCGCCACGGCCGCTCTTGGCTTCGCGTTCGACACTTACACGCTGCTCGTGCTGCCGCTCATCGTCCGTCCCGCCCTGGCCGAACTGCTCGCCGCCGAACCCAATAGCCTCGCCGTCAATTCGTGGGTCGGCACACTGCAGTACGTCCCCGCAGTCGCGGGAGGCGTCTTCGGGTTGATTGGCGGCTATCTCACCGACCTCTTCGGACGACGCCGTGTCCTCGTGTGGAGCATTCTCATCTACGCTTTTGGGGCCTTCGCGGCAGGCTACACCACGTCGGTTGAATGGCTCCTGTTCTGGCGCTGTTGCTGCTTCGTCGGCGTCTGCGTGGAATTCGTTGCAGCGGTTGCCTGGCTGTCGGAGATCTTCAGCGATCCTGCACAGCGCGAGCGCGTCCTCGGTTACACGCAGGCCTTCGGATCTCTTGGCGGCGTGATGGCGGCGGGCGCCTACTACCTGGCCGTGACCTACGGTCATCTCTTTCCCGAAGTGCGCGGGGGCCACGAGGCTTGGCGCTACACGTTCATCTCGGGCGTCATTCCGGCCATCCCGCTCATCATCATTCGCCCGTTTCTCCCCGAGTCACCGGCCTGGCAGGAAAAGAAACGGGCTGGCACCCTTCGCCGTCCCAGCTTCGCCGCCCTGTTCACACCGGAGTTTCGGCGTACCACGGTCGTCACGACGATCATGATGGCGGCTGTGTACGCCACAGCATTTGGTGCGATCCAGCAGATGCCGCGCGTTGTGCCGGGCCTCGAACAGGTACGCACCATGCCGCCCACCGCACAGGAGCAGACGATTAGCGGGGTGCAGACCTATCAGGAGATGGGTGGACTGGTCGGACGCGTCGCCCTCGCCTATCTTGCCGCTGTCATCATCAGCCGGCGCAAGCTGCTTCACGTCTTCCAATTTCCTGGGATCGTGCTCCTGCCTTTGGTGTTCCTCCTCGTGCCGTCCGTTGGCCTGCCGCTCGCGCAATGGGGCATCTTCATCGTTGGCCTGACCACGATCGCGCAAATGAGCTTCTGGGGCAATTACCTTCCGCGCGTCTATCCGACGCATCTGCGCGGCACGGGCGAAAGCTTTGCGGCCAACGTCGGCGGCCGCATGATCGGCACGTTCGCTGCGCTCGTGACGGTGCAGCTCGTAAACGTGATGCCGGGGGGTACGGTACCGATCCGACTCGCGTACGCGTGCGCTCTCGTGGGAACCATCGCGTACGTCATCAACCTGATCGCGAGTTTCTGGCTGCCGGAGCCGAAACAGGCTGATCTACCCGACTAGGAGAATTTTTGATTTCGCGATTGCTGATTGTTGAATCGTTTTTGATTGTTGATTCTTGATTGGAGATTTGGAAGCCAACTGATCGTTCGAAATCGCCGATCAGCAATCTTCAATCAACAACGATTCGATAATCACTAAATCAAAGATCCAAAATGAAACCGACGAAACCTAGCCGCCGACAATTCCTGGAGACTGCCGCCAGCGCGAGCATCGCGTTTGCCTCCGGAGGGCAAAACGCAGAGGCCGCGCAATTCACGCAAGCGACGCAGGCTACACCACCGGCGGGCGCGCCGCTGTCGGATGTCGTGTTGACCAACGGTCGCATTCACACGATGGATGCGAAGAACAGCGTCGCGTCGTCGGTCACGATCCGTAACGGCCGGATCGCCGCCGTTGGCGGGAATCCGCCTTCGGGACTGAAGGCCGTCGATCTGCGCGGCCGCACGGCGGTGCCCGGTCTCATCGAGGGCCACGTGCACATCGTCAGCCTGGCGAACCGACCGGGTTATCACACGATTCTCGAGAACACGACGTCGATCCGTGAGATCCAGGAAACGCTCGCCGCGCGTCGTAAGAGCGTGCCCGAAGGCCAGTGGATCACGTCGATGGGCGGCTGGCATCCAAACCAGTGGGCCGAACATCGGCATCCGACGCTCAAGGAACTTGACGAAGCCGTTCCCGATCGGCCCGTCCTGCTTTACGAGCGTTTCACCGGACCGGCAGTGACCAACAGTGCCGGCAAGAAGATATTCGACGCGATCGACGCGGCCGCGCCGGTACATCCCGAAGTCAAGAAGGTGGCCGTCGCGGACAACGGTGTCATCGCTGCGGCCGGATTCGCCGGCGGCGGAGCGTCGGCCAGCGCGCTGTTTCATCTCCGGCGCATGCAGACTTTCGACGACAAGAAACGCAGCACGCTCGATGCGATGACCTATTCAGCCGCTCTTGGTCTGACGGCGCATCTCGACGAGGTGCTGTTCCCCACTCCCGGGCCATTGCATCCGAATCAAATCCTCTCGAACCTCGATCAGTACCGGATGTACGACTCGTGGATCGCCCTGCATCGCGAAGGGCGAGCGCTCGTCCGGATGCAGATGAACTTCCTGCAGAACCAGAGCGACCCGGCGTTACCGGAATTGAAAGAGCGTCTTCGCAATCAATTCCAGTTCTTCGGCGATGACCTGTTGATGACGGGATCGATTGGCGAATGGGCCGCACCGCTCGCGAGCGGCGCGGTGTGGCGAGAGGCGCAACGGCTGGTTGCCGAAGCCGGCTGGCGCAACGAGAACAGCGTCCAGAACCTGGCCGGGCTCACCCAGGTCGTCGAAGCATACGAGGCAGTGAACAAGGAGTTCGACATCACCAAACTGAGATGGATGGTCCACCACGTGCCCGAAGTCACGCCCGATCTGCTCACGCGGCTCAAAGCCCTTGGCTGCGGTGTGCAAATGGGCGCATTCCGGTGGGTCACGTCGAACGACCCCAAAGTCATCGTCGGCCCGCCATTCCGCACGATCGTCGATCACGGGATCCAGGTGGGCATCCATGGAGACGGCGTTCACATCGCGCCACTGAACCCCTGGCAGCACATTTATTTTGCAGTTACGGGCATCAATTCGTTCGGGGCGCCGGTGAACGGCAAACAGCTGCTCACGCGCGAGGAGGCGCTGCGGCTGTTCACGCGGGGAAACAGTTGGTTCCTTCGGATGGAGGATAGAATTGGATCAATCGAAAGTGGGAAGCTCGCCGATCTCGTCGTGCTCGATCGCGACTACTTTACGGTGCCGGACGTTCAAATCAAACAGATCCGCTCCTCGATGACGATGGTCGCTGGACGAGTCGTTCACGGCAGTCTGGGATAACCAGCCAAGGGCTCGGTAAAGTGTCCCGAAGAGCCCTTGGCTGGTTACCAGTATCTTTTTGGCGCGCTGCGCGCGCCTAGGACCGCTATGCGGGTCACAACGATATAGAATTCACATGACGAGCCGCATAGCGGTCCATTCATGTCGCTAACTAGACGATCATTTCTGCTCACGACTGGTGCCGCGGCGTTTGCCACCCCCCTCGATGCGCTTCGCTCACGGCTCGCGGCCGGCGCCCTCGCCCCCTCGGAGCTCGGTTATGGTCCGCTTCATCGAGTGGACGACGCGACCACCGGCCTCCCTCTTCTCGAATTGCCTGAAGGCTTCAGGTACATGACGTTCGGGTGGGCCGGCGATCCCATGGACGACGGTCGACGCGTCCCCCCGTTGCACGACGGCATGGCCGCCTTCCCGGGTGAGAACGGACTGGTCGTCCTCGTGCGCAATCACGAAATCGGCCCGGGCGCGGCGCTCGACGAGCGGTCATACGACTCACAGGCGGGCGGCGGGACGACGACGACGATCTTCGATCCGGCTGCTGAGAAAGTTGTGAGCACACGCGTCAGCCTCGCGGGCACTGTCCGAAATTGTGCCGGAGGACCGACGCCATGGGGATCGTGGTTGACCTGTGAGGAGAGCGTCCTCGGACCGACGGATCAGCAGAACGCGCTTCCCCTCCAGCACGGCTACATCTTCGAGGTCCCGCACGACGGCGTCTCCGAAGCCAAGCCGCTCAAGGCGATGGGCTGCTTCGTCCACGAGGCGATCGCCGTCGATCCACGGACTGGCATCGTCTACGAGACGCAGGATCGTGCCCAGGCCGGCCTGTATCGCTTCGTGCCGAAGACGCGTGGGCAGCTGGCCGAGGGTGGACGATTACAGATGCTCGCGATCGACGGGCGGCGCGCGTTCGACACGGCGCGCGGCCAACGCTCGGGCGCAGCGTATGACATTCATTGGGTCGATATCCCGGAGCCCGATCGCCCGCATGTCACCGCGACTGAGGGCTATGGGCTCGGTGTGTTCCAGCAGGGGCTCATTGCTGGTGGCGCCATGTTCTCTCGCCTCGAGGGAGCGACCTTCGGCGACGGGCGCCTCTACGTGACGGCGACCGATGGCGGCAACGCGAAGATGGGCCAGGTGTGGGAGATCGATCCTCGACGCGACCGTTTACGGCTGGTGTTCGAGTCACCCGGCGCGCCCGTGCTCAACATGCCCGACAACCTCATGCTCAGTCCGCGCGGCGGACTCGTGGTCTGCGAGGATGGGACGATGACCCCGTGCGTGCACGGCCTGACGCGCGAGGGCCGCATCTTCCGTTTCGCGCGCAACAATATCAAGATCGACGAGCCGCGCAACGGGTTGACGGGAGATTTCAGCCGGCGCGAGTTTGCCGGCGCCACCTACAGCCCTGATGGCAAGTGGCTGTTCTTCAACGCACAGACGCCAGGGATCACGTTTGCCGTGACCGGACCTTGGGCGGATGGTGGTCTGTAGAGCATTCTTGATTTGGGGATCTTTGATTAATGATTCGTTTGTGATTGAAGAATGTTGATCGTGGATTGCCCACGGACCGGGCACCAATCGACAATCGCTAATCACCAATCAAAGATCATCAAATCAACAATATTTCACGAGGCGGAACAGAGCGTCGGATTCCACCCCGCCGCGTCAGGCCTCAATCCACCACTTCGCCTTGACGCGCTCCCCACGCGAATCCATCGAGGGGCCGCTTCAGGCTGACCATCAGCGCGCGATACTCGCCCGTCACGCGCGAGGGGCGTCCCATGATGACGACCTCGTCGCCGACCTTGAGCGATTCGCGCTTGATGCCCTGGTTATCGAGTTGCGCCGTGCCGGCCCATTCGACCGACCACCGCTGCATGACGCCGCTACTGTCCGGAGCCTGCACGTGCACGAAGGAGTGCGGGTTTCTGTACACGAACTGCACGAGCTTGCCTTCGAGCTTGATCTCTTTGCTCGTGTCGTAGGTGGCGCCGTACGAATGGTGCGCGTAGGCACCGGCGGCGGTCAACAGCACAGCGGCGACGACGGTAAGAAACACACCACGCATCGCTTCTTCTCCTTGAGACTAGAGTATACGGCCTGATTGGACAGGAAGCCGCCGGCTCTACATGACCGGCTTACGGTGGTTGGGCCACGAGCCGCCCGCCAGTCTCGAATCGGCGGTAATTCCGGTAACTTGCACGGCCATGCACGACCTCGATATCGAGGCCGTACGTCTCCTCCATTTCACGCGGCAGCAATAACTGCAGCCGGCTGTCGCGCTCGAAATCCACGCGAATGAGATTCTCCTTCAAGTACGCCGTGGCAGGTCCGTAAAAACCCAGCTCGGTCCGCAGGACGGCGCCGGTCGCAGGATCGACCCAGACCCGGCCCTGCGACAGAACGTCGCCGCCGAACCCGTCGCTGATCACACTCGGCGCCGACCTCTCGCGGAAGCCGAGCACGACGGCCGCCAGGCCGTTCACTCTCTCACGACCGGCGTCGTGAAAGTCGAATCGGTTCTGGAAACGGTGCGAAAACAACTCGAGTGACTGAAGGGGGACATTGAGCGTGCGGTAAACGCTGCCGATGTTGTATTTCGCGTTCGCGCGGGTCATGGCGAGGGCTTCCTCGACCGCATCGATCGTTCGCTCGCTGAGAAGGTCGGCCATCGGCCGGCCGTCCCTGGCGATCGTCTTGCCGTCAACCCGCCCGACATCACGGAAGCCATACCAGGCCTGACCGTCCGGCAGGCGCACCAGGAAGTATGTCGAGTTGAGTTTGCGGCGAGCGACGGTCTCCTGTCCGTAGCCGGGGCGTCGCCTGATCCATTGGGAGTACTCCTCCTCGGCCACGAGCTCGAATGCCTTCGTCTCGTAGTCCAACAGATACGCGGCCAGGCGCTCGAGGACGACGTTCAACGGTGGAGACTGAGCGTGCGCGGCGTCTACAGCGAACACCAGCGCCCCGACGATGAGGACGGGTCGATATCTCATGAACGCAAACCGATACAGAACACGTGATCGTCGGTGCGAATGAAGATCTGGCCGTTCGAAATGGCGGGGGATGCGACTGCGCGCTCCCCGAGGTCGTTCCTCGACAGGACCGTCGGCGCGCGGCCGGATTGCATGACGATCGTCTCACCGGTCTCGCTCACGAAATAGATCTTGCCGTCTGCCGCAACTGGCGAAGCCGAAAAGATCCCGTCGACGCGTTGCTGCGATACACGCTGCCCTGTCTTCGCGTCGACGACCGTAACCGCGCCGACGTCAGTGGCCATGTAAATCAGGCCGGCGTCGTAGACGAGGGACGAGATGTATGGCGCGCCCGTTGCCGATTCCCACACGACGTGCGACTGCGAGACATCACCGCGCCCACCGGGCCGGACCGCCATATACGGTCCGCTCCTATAGCCACGACTCATGTAGATCAGGCCGTCGTGGAATACGGGCATGGGAATCGGAAACCTGTTGGTTCCTCCCGTGAACCACAGATGCGTGCCCGTCCTCGGATCGTAGGCGTCGACGCGCTCACTTGAATTGACGATCAGCTCCGGGCCGCCGGGCGTATTGACGACGAGCGGCGTGCTGTAGGACATGCGACCTTTGCCACGGTCGGCACGCCAGCGCTCCTTGCCTGTGCGCTTGTCGACGGCAAGGAGGTACGACGCGGGCTCGTGATCGCACAACAGGATCAACAGGTCGCCAAACAGCGTCGGCGAACTACTGTGTCCCCAGATCACATCGAACGGTGAAATTTCCTGCCCAAGATGTCGCTGCCAGACCATCTTGCCGTTCAGATCGAGCGCCACGATCTGCCCGGTGCCAAACCACGCGTACACCATCTGACCGTCGGTCACCGGGCTGGGCGACGCCAGGTTGTGCTTGTCGTGCACACCCGGCAGCGTGCCGGTCGCAGCGAGGCGGTACTGCCACAGGCGTGCACCATTGGTTCGATTGAAGCTCTCCACGAGGAAGACCGTCCGCTCCTCTGCCGGCGCCGTCGTGCGCGACGCACCGAGCTCACGTTCACCGGCGTCCGCCGCGTTGCCTCCTTGCACGAGACGCGGGTGATTCCCCTCGCGCCGAACACCGGTACCAAGCTGGGAGGTGACGAACACGCGATCGCCTGCGACGATGGGCGTCGAGACACCGAGCCCACCAATCGGCGCTTTCCACACGACGTTCTCCGATGCACTCCACCGCACGGGAAGGTTGGTCTCATCCGTCACCCCCGTGCCACTGGGGCCTCGCCACTGCGGCCAGTCAGCGGCGCTGATAGTTGTACCTGCGATCAACGCGAGGATGAATGCGATTCGAAGAATAGCCATAGGACCTCTGGTAAATGAGTCGTAGCCCGTTATTAACGTCGGGATGATAAGCCTTTGGTGGTCTTCCGGGAAACACGTGCGCAGTGGGAGCAGAGGGCGCGGGGAAAGCGTTAGCGCAGAGACCGCAGAGGCGCAGAGGTACGCAAAGAAGCAGCGACACTCAACCACGGGTGAGGCCCGGTTAGACCGGGCCGTCGGTCGAGCGGCGCTCGGGACACAAGCGTTGTTCGGAATGTGGGACGCTTGTGATCCCTGAGCGTCGCCCGACCCACGCCGCGCTGCGCGCGGCTCACCCGTGGCTCACGCGAGACAGCCTCTGCGTGTCCCCGCTCCCCTGCGTTCCCTGCGCTGAAACTCTGCGCGCTCTGCCTCTTCCGCGCGCGACAGGATGCTATGCTCACGAAGAAAGGAGGGCTTCGTGATATCGGCGAGAACAGTGACAACGATCGCAACGGCACTCATCTCGATCTTCATACTGACGTCGACGTTGCTCGCACAGGCATCGGACACCAGTCGCTACTGGGCCCAATGGAGAGGTCCGCACGCGTCCGGTGTGTCGCCCACCGCCAATCCACCGCTCGAGTGGAACGAAAGCAAGAACATCCGGTGGAAGGTAGAAATCCCCGGCCGCGGCTCGGCCTCGCCCATCGTCTGGGGTGATCGCGTGTTCGTGTTGACTGCCGTACCGAGCGGGATTGCGGGCGACGCGCAGCACGCTCCGCGTGGCTCGCTCACGCCGCGCGGTGTCCATCGTTTCGTGGTGATGGCGCTCGATCGCAAGACCGGCAAGACCATCTGGGAACGCGTGGCGCGTGAGCAGGAACCGCACGAACGGTCTCATGTGGATAACGGCACCTGGGCCTCTGGTTCACCCATCACTGACGGCGAGCGCCTGTTCGCCTACTTCGAGTCCTTTGGTTTGTATGCGTACGACCTCAACGGCATGCTGCTCTGGGAGAAGGACCTCGGTGACAAGCGCATGCGAAATCAGTTTGGCGAAGGCTCGACGCCAGCCATCCATGGCAACACGCTGGTCGTGGTCTGGGACCACATCGGCGGCGAATCGTTCATCGTCGCGCTCGACAAACGGGATGGCAAGGAGTTGTGGCGCGTGCCGCGCAAAGAGATCGACACGTGGGCCACGCCTCTTATTCTGGAGGTGAACGGACGCGCCCAGGTCATCGTCCCGGCCATGGAGCGCGTGAGAAGCTACGACCTCGAGAGCGGCGCCATCGTCTGGGAAAGCGACGGCCTCACCATGAATGCCATCCCCTCCCCCGTTTACGGCGACGGGCTGGTCTTCCTGATGAGCGGGTTCGCCGGCAATGACCTCAAGGCCGTCCGCGTGGCTGACGCAAAGGGCAACATCGATGGAACCAGCGCCATTGTCTGGACGCTCAATCGCGATACGCCCTACGTCCCATCACCGGTGCTGCTCGACGGCGTTCTGTATTTCCTCAAGAGCAACTCCGGAATCCTGACAGCAGTTGACGCCAGGACCGGGACGCCGCACTATCAGAACCAGCGGCTCGAGGACGTCCCGAACATGTTCGCTTCGCCCGTTGCGGCACGCGGTCGCATCTACTTCCCGGGGCGGGAGGGAACCACGCTTGTCATCAAGTCGGGGCCGACGTTCGAAGTGCTGGCGAAGAACACGCTGGACGATGGCTTCGACGCGTCCCCGGCGCTGGTCGATAACGAGATCTATCTGAGAGGGTACAAGTACCTGTATGCCATCGCACACCCATAAGCATCGGTTTGCCTTCATAGCCGGCCTCATCGTCCTGGTGGGCGCGATCGGGATGAGCCCGCGCGCGCAAACGCCGCCGGCCGCGACGGGGCCGACGTTCACGCATGACGTCGCGCCCATCCTTTACGCCAACTGCGTTGAATGCCATCGCGCTGGCGAGATCGCGCCGATGTCGCTCATCACCTACGCCGAAGTCCGTCCGTGGGCGAAGGCGATCGTGCGCCAGGTCGGAAATGGCGTCATGCCGCCGTGGCATGCCGACGCGCCTCACGGGACGTTTCGCAACGAACGCAGCCTGACGCAGGCGCAAAAGGATGTGTTCGAGCAGTGGGCGGCGGCGGGCGCGCCCGAAGGCAATCCATCCGATCTTCCGGCGCTTCCGACCTTCGCCACAGGCTGGCGCATCGGCCAGCCCGATGCGATCTTCGCAATGCAGGAGGACTACGCCGTTCCGGCGAAAGGCACGATCGAGTACGAGCACTTCTACATCCCCACGAATTTCACCGAGGAGAAGTGGCTGCAGGCGATCGAGGCCCGTCCGGGGAATCGCAAGCTGGTGCACCATGTGCTCGTGTTCTACGAGACACCGGCAGACGGCCCGCGCCCAACGCCGGTATTGCAGCCCAACCGAGAAGACAGCCGGATCACTTCGACACAGCCTGCTCAGGGCAACCGTCCCGAGCGGCGAACGGATGGTGTCAGTCGCCTCCTGGCGACCTACGCACCAGGAACCAATCCGCAGGTCTTCCCGCTGGGAAGCGCGCTTCGTCTTCCGCCGGGTGGCGTGCTGCATCTGCAGCTTCACTACACCGCGAACGGAACGGCGGGAACCGACAGAACGACGGTCGGAATGATCTTCGCGAAGGAGCCGCCCGAGCAGGAGATGCGCGTGTCGCAATTCATCAACGGGCGATTCACAATCCCGGCCGGCGCTTCGAATCACGAGGTCAGCACCGACGTGAGCTTTGCGCAGGACGCCACGCTCGTGGGACTCTTCCCGCACACCCACGTCCGCGGCAAGCGGTGGAACTACACCCTCGAACTTCCCGACGGCTCGAGCAAGACCATCCTTTCGGTGCCGCGCTATGACTTCAACTGGCAGACGTACTACATGTTCCAGGAACCGCTGCAGATTCCCAAGGGAGCCCGCATTCGATCGACGGCTTGGTACGACAACTCTTCGGCGAACCGGTCGAATCCTGATCCGACCATCGACGTGAAATGGGGCGATCAGACATGGGAAGAGATGCAGTACACGGGGATCATGTACTCAGTAACCAGAAAGTGAGACGTTTAAACTTTGAACTTTAGACTTTCTGGTTTCATTCCCCCCGCAGCACGGTGGCCGGGTTGATTCGCACGGCCCGATAGACCGGCACGCTGCATGCGAGCCCCGCGACGCCGACGATGAGCGTCGTGGCGGTGGCATAAAGAAGCGGATCGATTGCCTCGATCTGGAAGAGTTGCGCGACGAGCAATCGGGACAACGCGCCGGCGAGTACTAACCCGATCGCAATGCCGGCGAGCGTCATCTGCATCCCCTCGGTGATGACGATTCGCATGAGTTGGGCTGCGGTGGCGCCCATCGCCGCGCGCACGCCCAGCTCCGTGCGCCGCAGGCCGACCATGTACGCCATGACGCCGTAGATCCCGACCACGGCGATCACCACCGCCAGCACGGCGAAGCCGCCGACCATCAGCATGACGACGCGCCGCTGCGCGACTGAATCCGAGAGCCGGCTCTCCATCGAGCGCACGTTTGCGACCGGCACGTTGCGATCGATGCGGTGCACGGTCGATTCGATTACCGCGACGGCGGCAAGCGGATCGCCAGTCGTCCGCGCGGCGAGGAAGTGCACGGAGCCGGACTGATTGCCGGACTGCGCGAATGGGACGAACGCCTCAGCCTCGGGGTCGCGTTCCAATCCGCTTTGTCGAAGGTCGGCAATCACGCCGATGATGGTGTGTCGCGGAAAGCGCGTTGTGCTGTTCGGCAGCAGCGACTCTGGCGGGAAAAATGAGATCTGCTGGCCGATGGGATCATCATCGGGCCAGAATCGCCGCGCCATTGTCTCGTTCACGATCGTGACCAGCGGCGCGCCAGCGGCATCGTCCGTGGTGAATGCCCGCCCGCGACGCACGGCGGCGCCCATCGCGCGGAAGTAGTCGAGCGTGACCAGGCGATACCGAATCATCGGGACCTGCGCGAACGACGTCGGCGCCGGCCGGCCATCGATGGTGAGCATGCGCCCCCATTCCCCATCGCCGAGCGGCAGGGTCGTCGTGATTCCCGCCGCCCGGATTCCCGGCAACGCTGCGACGTCGGCGGTGACTTGATTGAGGAACCGGCGAGTACGCTCGCCATCGACGAATTGAGCGCGCGGCAGGTTGAGCCGCGCGGTGAGCAGATGATCGGGTTCGAAGCCGGGGTCCACCCGGAGCACCCGCTGCAGACTGACGATCAGCAGCGCCGCGCCGACCACGAGAACGAGTGACAACGCGATCTCCGCCGTGACCAGGACGCGGCGCGCCCGTGCGCGCCCGCCAACAACCGAGCGCGCTGTCTGCTTGAGGCTCCCGACCACGCTGACACGGCCCGCGTGACGGGCGGGCCAGACACCGAATGCAACTCCGGTGGCTAGTGCGAGTAGCGCCGCGAATCCGGCAACGCGGCTGTCCACGGCGATCTCGCCGAGCCGAGGGAGCCCGATCGGGCCGAGCAATGGAATGGCGCGTACCAACGCGTACGCCAGCGGAAGAGCGGCGGCTGCGCCAAGGGACGCCAGCACGAGATGTTCGGTGAGCAGTTGCCGTGCGAGCCGCCCGCGGCCGGCGCCAAGCGTGGCTCGGACCGTGAGCTCTTGTTCTCGCGTAGTCGTGCGCGCCAGCAGCAGATTCGCGACATTGGCGCACGCGATCAACAGGACCAGTCCCACCGCGCCGAGCAGGAGCAGCAGCGTGGGCCGAATCGGCCCGACCATCGATTCCTGCCAGTCCTCCAGCGCAATGCCGACCCCGCTCTTGCTGAATCGCTGGTCAAGGTCCTCCGCGATGATCGCCAGGTCGGCGTACGACTGGGGCAGCGTGATCCCCTGCTGCAGGCGCCCGAGTAATTCGATGAAGTAGGTGTTCCGCGAGTCTGCGGCATCGCCGGGCGCAAAGGCCATTGGCGTCCATACCTGCGTACTGGGCGCACCGAATACAAACGACCGCGGCATCACTGCCACCACCGTGAACGGCTGGCCATCGAGCTCGACGACGCGTCCAATGGCGCGCGGGTCGCCCCCGAAGCGGCGCTGCCATAGCTCATGACTCAGTACCACCACGCGGTGGTTCCCCCACTGTTGCGCGGCGTCCGTGAACAGCTGGCCGTGAAGCGGCGTCACCTTCAACACCGACCAGATGCTGGCCGTCACCTGGACGGACGGGAGGAACTCGGGTCGATCAGTGCCTGTGGCACTGTAGGACCCTGACGCATACGCGCCGAGTTCGTCGAATGTGCGGTTGCGATCGCGCAGCTCGCGATAGTCCGGGAGCGCCGGAGGACGACGCACGTTCGCCGAGGGGATGAACGCCCAGACGCGCACGAGCCGATCGGGTTCGGGAAATGCGAGCGGGCGCAGCAGGACACTCGAGACGACGCTGAAGAGCGCCGTGTTGGCGCCGATGCCGAGAGCCAGCGTCACAATTGCCACCGCCGTAAAGCCTGGCGCTCGTCGCAGCGAGCGCTGGGCATAGCGCAGGTCCTGGAGGAGATCGCGTGCCCACCGCAGCGGCCGCACGTCTCGACTGTGTTCCTTGATTGGCTCCAGGCCACCGAAGGCGATCCGTGCCTTGCGATTCGCCTCCGCCTCACTCATCCCGGCCTCGCTGTTCATGCGCGTTTGCATCGCGATGTGAAACGACATTTCATCGTCGAGGTCGCGTTCGGCTCGGGCCGGCCGAACGATCGCGCGAAGGTGGGCCGTCAGTGCATGGATCCATCGCCATGACATGGCGTCACACCTCTTTCAGTTGAAGAACCCGAGTGATGGCCGACGACAGCCGCCGCCATTCCTCCGTCTCCTGGTCCAGGCGGCGCCGGCCAGCGCGTGTGAGCGAGTAGAACTTGGCCCGGCGGCCGAGCTCGGTAGTCTTCCACTCCGCCGCAATCCAGCCCGCCAGTTCCAGTTTGTGGAGTGCCGGATAGAGCGAGCCGTCACTGACCTGCAGTTGTGTATCGGATACCTGACGAAGCCGCTGGCCGATGGCCCAGCCGTGGAGCGGTTCGAGCGCCAGGATTTTGAGGAGAAGGAGGTCGAGCGTGCCCTGGACGAGGTCGGGTGGTTTACTCACAGTACCCTCGGTTTCCGAGATGTCGTGCCCACGACACAATTGACGGTAGCGGGAGCCGAAAGGTTGGCTCCTCTCGGTGACCGAGTTTAAAGGTACCTACTTCCTGGGCCCATAGTGCGGCATCGGCTGTCCGAGCTCGAGAGCTCCCAGATCGGGTGCTCGACCGGCAAATCCCTCGGTCACCGTTGAGAGCGCCACACCTTTATCGACGGCGGCAGACGCCGGTTTGAGCCGGAAGTCGAACTCATCCGCCTTGTATAACTTCTGCACCGACGCTGCGTCCTGCGCGTCGAGTCGCTTCACGTTGACGAAGACGTCGTAGTCAACGGCCACGCTGTGACGATCCTGACCGGTCGCGGAGACGTACTCCGTCAGCGACGCGAATCGTTTCGGCTGTAGCTTTGCCACGTGTCCCGGACCCGTGAAATCCGAGGTCACGCCTGTGGGCGGCGCGACCCATTCGAATGCGGCCTGCGCTCCAGGGTTCACGCGGAAGCCGTTGTAGTCGGAAGAGGTGTAGCTGGTGAACGTATTGACGCTCAGAATCGCCGGCGCGGAGTTCTGCCCCAGCATCAGGTTGTTGCGCCAATGGATGTTCGACGCTGCCGCGACGTTCGTCTCCGAGAGGATGGTGTTGTTGTAGAAGAGCACGCCCGCGGCGCCGTTGGTCAAGCGTGTCGATCCGGCCGGCAGGTTGTAGGCAATGTTTCGGATCCAATACACCGGGCCGCCCAGAGTCGGCTGATTGCAGAAGGCGTGTGACGGATGATTGATCAGCATGTTCCGCATGACGCGGATGTTGTGCATGCTGCCGTCGGCTTCGATCGGGTTGTCGTGCGAGTTGGTGATGTAGTTGTTGTAGAAATCGATCGCGACCGGCCGGCGATCCCAGTACTCGCGTGTCGGGTACTTGGGTCCGTCGATGATGTCCGGGCCGGACGCAAACGATCCGTCGGGATTGCCATACGTCTCGACGTTGATGCCGTCGTGGAAATCGGCGATGTAGTTGTAGGCGACAACGTGTCCGGGACCGTAGAGCTTCACGGCAACGTACGACGCCATCTTCGGCGGAAAGATCTGACCGTCGACGCCGGCGTACTTCGTCCACATGTCACCGGCCCAGCCAATGAGATGCTTCGGATCGTTCCTCCCGATGAACGTGTTATCCGCGATGTAGAACTGGCTCGACCCGGCGAAGTTGGTGAAAATGCCGGCGCCTACGTTTTCGAAGCGGCTTTTCTTGACCGTCAGCCCCTTCGCGCCGGCGATGAACTGCGTCCCGGCGGCGATCCCGACCTCTGCGTTCCTGAACGTCAGCCCTTCGAAATAGGTGTAATCGGCGGCCTTCACGTCGAAGAGGGCGAAGTTTCCATCGCCGTCGAAGATGACCTCACCATCCCCCGCCGCCTTGATTGCAATCGGCATGTCAGGCGTGCCGTCCGCAGTCAGGTAGTACGTGCCGTCGAGCGGCACCGTGCGATTGACGTTGGCGTTGTTCGTGTACTCGTAGCGGTTATAGCGATACGTCCCAGCGTGCACGAGGATCGTGTCTCCCGGCCTGACGCGTGGCCGCCCCGAGGTCGCCCAATCGGTGCCGGCGCACCAGTAGTTGTACGCGCACATCAGTCCTTCGAACGACGGCTCGACCTTCTGTCCCTTGAAACCGTGGGGATAGACGTGGAACACACGGCCACCGGCGTACGCCTGCGGCTCGGCGCGCGTGCGCACGGTGACGACGCGTTCGGACGGCCCCCGAACGCCGTCCGGATCTGACATCACGAAGCGCGCTTCATATGCGGTATCCGGCTCCAGATCCAGGATGCTTCCGGCGAACATGTTCGGCGCGATCACGTCGACGCGCGATTCAGCGTAGATGCGCTCGCCCTGAAGGCGCAGCAGTGGCAGCGCCGGCTTCCAGGCCGTTGTCCCCGCCTTGCGATACGAGACTTCGACGGCCGCTGTGCGATTGTTGTCGCCCTGGATGAACCACTCGAAGCCCAGGTTGATGAGCGTGGCCGGCTCGATCACCAGTTCTCCCGGCGTCACCATGTCGGGGGATGCGGGCGCCGCTGCCGGCGGGCCCTGCGCCTCGGTCAACGAAACCGGGAGCAGCACTGCGCAGACAACCGCGAGACGCAGCGTGCTTGCGCGGCGTACCTTGCTATTCATGTGGACCTTCCTGTGTGGCGATCCAGAAGACGCCCGGTCAGTGTGGACTTGCCCGGAGCGAACTGCGATGCGGCGGCACGAACGTAGGGCCGGAGCTGCCGAGTCGCGTACTCGGTGTAGCCGATCTCCTGCACCTCGCGCAACGTTGCCCGATACTGTTCGAGCAGCGAGGCGGCCAGCACCTGCCCCGTCTTCGCCGCTCCTGCCACTGCTGACGCGCCCAACCAGCGTGCACCCTGCGGCAGCGCGCGAACGGCGGAGAGGGCCAGCATCGACGACGTCTCGAAGATCGACTTGTCCTGCCGCGCAGACTCCGACTTCAGCTCCGTCCACAACGCGACCAGGCTCTCCCCTGTTGGCAGCCGCTCGGGCGCAAGGCTTCGCGCCTCTTCACGAATGGCGCGCCACTCCTCTCGCAGCGCCGGGACATCCAGTGGCGGCGTATTGATGGTCTCGGCGACGCGGCCCGATGTGCGTTCGAGACCGTCGAGCAACTGATCCACGCTGGAAAAATCAGTGTCGGCATCGAGGAGCTTCTGCTCCTTCAGCGCGGTGGCAATTTCCGGGATCAAATGGCGCCCAAGGCCGCACACGTCCGCCAGAGCGGCCAGCACCCATACCGGCGAGGCGCGAAAGGCGACGATGCCAAGCGCTTCGACGGCGTTGCCGACGGTGCGGCGCGCCAGGAAATCATCGGCGAGCTTCTCGTCGGACTGGTAGACGCCCTCGACTTCACCCACTTGCTCGATGAGGAAGCGCAACGTCGTGTCGACCAGGTTCTGATACAGACGGGACTGACGCACCGATTGCGGCAGCGCGAGGTCTCCAACTTCGCGAGCGACGCCTGCGCCGAGACCCACGATGGATCTGACGAGTCGTTCGGGCAACGTGAACAAGTAGCGTTTGAGTGCCATCGATGTCCAGCGGGTCCACAAACCAGACCCGCCCTACGTAATCCGAATCAGCCTACTGCAGTCCGATCGCGAGAGCGACGACTAATCCGACGGCGCCAAGGCCTGCCAGCAGAGCAAACCATGGAGCGGCAAACCGAAACCACTCGTCGTACCCGACGCCAGCCGCCCCGAGCACGGCCATCAACGCTCCGTTGGTCGGCGTGATCATGTCGGTCGTTCCCGCGCCGTACTGATACGCCAGCACGGCGATTTGCCGCGACATGCCAAGCAGGTCGGCCAGCGGCGCCATGATGGGCATCGTCAACACCGCTTGTCCGCTCACGCTCGGCACGGCGAGATGCAGTCCCATATGCGCCGCCATCATCGCGATCCCGGCAAACGCCCGCGGCAGATCCTCGATCGGGGTGAACAACCCGTGGACGATCGTATCGACGATGCGGCCGTCCTGGAGCACGACGAAGATCGCTCGTGCCACGCCAACCAGGACGGCCGCGAGCGACATCTCTCGAAAGCCCTCGCCGAAGGCGCGTGCCGTGCCGCCAAACCCGAGCCTGCCGATCAAACCTGCCGCGACTCCCATGAGGAAAAACAGCGCCGTGAGGTGATCGAAGTCCCATCCCTGGAAGAGCATGCCCCACGCGAGCAGCGCGAAGGTGATGACCACGACCACGAGGACGATCAAATGACGGGTCACATCCGCAGGGGCGACGACGGCCGGGTCATGCGATGCGTCATGCGCGGGCGACTGCTGCGTCCGGATGGCGTACCTGATCGTGGCGGCGATCCACACGATGAGCGCGAGCACGAGAAATGCGGTGCGGAACGCCCACCCGGAGAGCCGAGGCACGTCAGCCACCTGCTGGGCGATGACGACTTGAAAAGGGTTGATCGGGCTGAACGCCGCGCCCACGAACGCGGCGCCAAGGCTCATTGCGACGGCCGTGACCGGTGTGAAGCCAAGACGTCGCGAAAGCAGTACGAGAACAGGAGTCAGCGCGATGATCTCTTCCTGCATGTTCTCGAGCACACCGCCGGTCGCGAAAAAGAGGCTCACGATCGGGATGACGAGTACACGCCGATGACCGAGCCTGGCGACGAGCCACGATACCCCCGTTGCCAGAGCGCCGGTGCGATCGACCACTGTAAACGCGGCCGAGCCGAACAGGATAAGAAAGACGACGTCGGCGGCGTTGGCCATCCCGCGCGGGATCGCCACGATGGCGTCAAAGAACCCGACTGGCCTCGATTCAACTGGCGTGTAGGTGCCAGCGACGACGACCGCCCGCCCTGTGCGCGGATCCTCTCGGCGTTGATACGCCCCTGCCGGCAGCACATAACTGAGCGCCGCCGCGACGACGACGCAGAAGACGAGCAACGTCAGCGGATCGGGAATACGTAGAGTGAACCACTTCATCGCGAAGTGGAGTCAGAGGGTGCGAGCTCGCAGAACTCTGCGTACGGAAGGTCGGAGCCGAGCTCACGGAGCTCCTTCTGGAAATGCGCATCGATGTCGCGCTGCTGTGCCGGCGTGATCAACTCCGACGAACCGCTGTGGCGCCCCTTCCGGATCATCGCACCAGCTTCACGCCAGGGGATCATTTTCCCCATGTTGAACTTGTGATCGATGCTCTTCATGTGCTCGAAGGTCGAGAGTCGATAGACATCGTCGATCAGCGCCTCCGATGCGGCAATACCGAGGAATTCAGCGACCCTCCTCACCGTTGCGCGCAGGTCCTTCTTCATGGACTTGAATGAGAGCGCGAGGACGTTCGGTCGCTGACGCTGCGCCCAGTATCCCGCAGCGTTGACGCCCCAGGACCCGCCCATCATGAAGTTCTTGGACAGATACGCGCGGTACCACGTGTCCACCCTGGGCATCGCGCCACCGTAGACGCCGTCCCTGAGAAAGAAGTAGCTGGAGACAAAGACATCTTTCGGGTCGCGAATGACCGCGATGTAGCGAGCGTCAGGTGAATACGGAACAAGGTCCCAGTTGAAATGGGTTTTGATGACGCGTTTCCGTTCCGGCGCCGACTCCCAGGCGGTGGCCTGATCGAGCGGAATGGCATAGCGGCGCATGAAGCCAGGCATCGTCTCGATGTCCGGCCAGGGGATCACATCGTGGATGTGATCGTACTCGCCCCTGCCGTGATGAATGAGCTGGTGAGCGATCTGCATCATCCAGTTCGTGCCGCTTTTCGGGTACGTCATCACGACCACGTCCTGCGGACCTGGCGTGTAGCGAACGAACGGGTTCTCCTCTTGCCGCTTGCGGCCATGAGCCGCCATTGATGAGAGGAAACGGTCGGCGCGGCCGGTCGCTTCAAGACCTCGGATCAGCGGACGCATGACGCCGTTCATCCCAAGCGCCATCACCCACTGCATCACGACCGATGGGGGCTGATGGCGAAAGGCGGACGGGCGTGGAGCTGCGAGAGTCGTGGCGTAGCTCATGTCGGACCTGTGCAAAGATACCCGAAACGCCCGGGACTCGGGACTCGGGATTCGGGGTTCGCGATCATTCGAGTCCCGGATCCCGGATCGCGAGCCCGGTAAGGAGCCGGCCATGAAGACGCGCATCATCAGTATCGTGGTCGTCACGATTGCCATACAGGCCGTCAGCCGCGTCGACGCCCAGGACCAGGCGCGCCGCACACCGTGGGGCGACCCTGACCTCGAAGGGATCTGGACCAATGCCACGTTGACGCCCTTGCAGCGTCCACCGGAGCTTGGCGCGAAGGAATTCTTCACCCCGGAAGAAGCGGCGCAGTTTCAGCGCACGCGAATCGAACAGACCAACGCGGATCGACCGCTGCCGCCCGGCCAGGTTGGCGCATACAACGACGTCTTCTTCGAACGGGGCACGAGCATCGTCCGTAGCCGTCGAACCTCCCTCGTCGTGGATCCCTCTGATGGACGCATTCCCTCGCTTACGCCGGAAGCGCAGAAGAAGGTGGAGGCGCGACAGAAACGTGAAGCGGTGAGCCCGGCCGATGGTCCCGAGGATCGGTGGCTGACGGAACGCTGCATTCTGTTCGGCGCAACGGTACCGATGCTGCCCGAGCCGTACAACAACAACTACCGCATCATCCAGAGCCCGGGATACGTCACGATTGTCGTCGAGATGAACCACGACACGCGGGTCATCCCCCTCGACGGGCGGCCGCATCTCGGATCGGCCGTTCAGCAGTGGACCGGTGATTCACGGGGACGATGGGAAGGCACGACGCTCGTGGTCGAGACCACGAACCTCAAGTTCAATCATCAGAGCCGCTTCGGCGTCGGTTACCTCGACGGGATCAGCGATGAGCGGCTTCGTGTGGTCGAACGCTTCACGATGACCGACGCGGACACGCTGACCTACCGCGCCACCATTGAGGACCCATCGGTCTTCGTGCGCCCATGGACAGTCGAGTTGTCGATGGCACGCTCGGCCGGCCCGTTGTTCGAGGTCGCCTGCCACGAAGGCAATTACGGGATGGCCAATATCCTGTCTGGACACCGCGCTGAAGAACGGCGCTAGCGCTTTTCCTTTTGGGAATACCGCCTCAGCCGTTTGAAAGCCTGACAAAACGGAAAGGTCTAGTTCGATCGCTGGAACTTAGAACCACGCCAATATTCGCACGGTCAGGACTGGACGAGCTCTTGCAACACAAGGACGCGCAGCAGTCGCACGGGAAGGCGGCTGCCGCACAGCCTGCGAGGCACTTGTGTCCATCGCCAACGCGACTCAATCCGACGGCGCCCGCCGGGTTCGCGATTGGGTCCAACTCATTCGCCAGCAGTTCCAGCAGACGCCGCATCTCTGCGTCACTGCGGAACAAGCCAGCAGGCTGTGGGGACTGGAAGCAGCCGAGTTAGAAGCGGTCCTCTCGGCTTTCGTTGATGCCCACCTCCTGAACCGCACCCGGGGCGGAGCCTATGTGCTCCGCCTCGACCCTGCCCCACCTTTGCATGGTCACCTGCATGGCCCTGCTGCTCGGACGTCTTCGCGTCACGCTTACCTGGGCTGAGATCCTCAGGCGCACGTTCGTCGACTCTATCTTTAAACACAACTGCGTGGGCATGGCGGCCCAGCTCGCGTACTACTTCTTTTTTTCGCTGTTCCCTGCGCTTCTGTTCCTGATTGCGGTCGCCAGCTACTTCCCGGTCGCGACGTTGATCGACGAGATCGTCAAGGCGCTGGGCCAGTTTGCGCCGCCAGAGTTCCTGACCATCGTCACCGATCAAGTCAGAAAGATCTCAGGAGACAGGCAAGGCGGGCTGCTGACGCTCGGGATCCTCACGGCGCTGTGGAGCAGTTCCAGCGCAATGACGGCCATTATCGATACGCTTAATCAGGCGTATGGCGTCCAGGAAGGACGCTCGTGGTGGAGGATGCGCCTCCTCGCGATCGCGTTGACCATCGGCGTGGCGCTCTTCGTCCTCGTGTCGTTCGCGCTGGTGGTCATCGGTCCGCAACTGGCCGAACCGGTGGCCCGCTCGCTTGGTCTCGGCGCGGCGCTCGAGTGGACGTGGCGTATTCTCGATTGGCCGCTCGCGTTCACCCTGGCCGGCACCGGCATCGCGTTGGTCTACTACTTCGCTCCTGATGTCGACCAGGAATGGTCGTGGCTCCTGCCCGGCACCCTGTTCGCGACCGTTCTCTGGCTCCTTGCGTCGTTGGGTTTCCGCTACTACGTCATCAACGTCACGCACTACACCGAGACGTATGGCGCACTCGGCGGCGCGATGGTCCTGCTGCTCTGGTTCTACCTCTCAGGTTTCGTGCTGCTCCTTGGCGCGGTCATGAACGCCAAGATCGAGCACGCTGCCCCAATCGGCAAGAATCCCGGAGAGAAAGTAGAGGGCCAGAAGCGCAGAATCGGCGCGGCCGCGATGCGGAGATGGGTTGTCGCACGTCGCCATCGGAATCAACCCCCGCCCTCCGCCGACGATATTCGCAAGGTCACTCAGTGAGCGCAGACGAGCACTTCGACTGCCGCCGCCTCGATACCGATTGAAACTGTTCCAGGAATCGAAGACCGCATCACCTCATCATCGATATGCGTATCTCCACGCCCATGGAGTTCGACATGGCGCACGCGTCGTGCGGGGAGAACGACACGACTATCCTGTCCATTCATCCGTTCCCGCAAGTAATGACGGAGCGCATCGCGCTCCCCCTCCCCCACAGTGACCATGCAGAAGTCCCCATCGCCGGGGTCGGCATCGTCACACAGCACGAGGTTCGGCCCCACCGAGCGGATATTCATCACCTCCACCGCAATGAAGTCGCCCATCATCTCTTCACCGTCGACACGCAGGTTCCAGCGCCGCGGCTCGAAACGCGATAGCACCTCGAGGTAGCGGAGAATGGCGCTCGAGATATTGGAAGGAACATCATCACCCTCGAGCGGCTCGAACCGCGTCGAGACGATGCTGGCCGGGACGAGCCCGACGCCGACTGCCTCAACGAAACGACGCTCGCCCCAGTGACCGCGAGCCATGCCGAGGTCGATGCGCCGCCGCTCGGCGGTGTCCCAACAGGCGACCAGATGCTCGCTGGTCGGATTCCCCTGCAGTGCCCTGGCGATGTTGTTGGCCGTCCCCAACGGCAGGACCGCTAGCGGAATCGTGCGTCCGGCCAGCAGGCGTGCGGCGGCCGCCACCGTACCATCGCCTCCTGCCGCCACGAGCAGCTCGGTGTGCTGGTCAACCAGCTCTCCGAACGCCGCCTCTCTGTCGAATACGCGTACGAGCTCATGGCCGGAGGTTTCGATGAGCTCGCGAATCCAGGAAAGCGACGTGCTGTCGCCGGCTTTCGAATTGTGGAAGAGTGAGACCCTCATACTGAACCGTCTGACGATTCAAGAGTTGGACCGCAGGGGTTCGGCGGGTCTAAAGACCCGCCGCTACCGCCGGCACACTTTGTGGCCATCTGCTTGCACCGGCGATCCCGACATGCGCATTCTCGTGTCCAACGACGATGGCATCTACAGCCCGGGAATTGCGGTGCTCGCCGAAATCGCATCCGAATTCGGAACTGTGCATGTGGTGGCGCCCGACGTCGAGCGCTCATCGGCCGGGCATTCAATCACTGCGTCGCGGCCACTCAGTTACAAGCCGACACGGCTCGAGGAGCTCACTGCCTACCGCGTGAACGGTACTCCTGCCGACTGCGTTTCGCTCGGCGCGTATCACTGGGAAAACGTTGACATCGTCCTGTCCGGCCTGAATCACGGTTTCAATCTCGGCAACTCGATCTGGCATTCGGGAACGGTTGCCGCCGCGAAGCAGGCTGCTCTGCTCGGACTGCGCGGCGTGGCGTTGAGCGCTCCTGCGGGAGCAGAATCGGTTGCGGATTTCGAACCGCTGAAACCGTGGATCCGCCAGGTGCTCCACACGTTGCTAATTGAAGTCGACCTCCAACTTGTGAACGTGAACTTCCCGCGACATCCGCGCGGAATGATCTGGACGCGCGCATCGGTACGTCGCTACGACGGAAAGATCGTGCCGCTACAGGATCCCGCCGGTCGCACGTTGTTCTGGTCCACGGTCACGCCGATCGAAGGAGCCGAGGAAGGGACGGATCGCTGGGCGATGGAACAGGGGTGGATCTCTCTGACGCCACTTCGACTCGATCTCACCGATGCGCACGCGCTCGAAGACGCGCGCGCGCGAAGACCTCTCGACGAAGTGCTGGCCGCCGCCGTCTCGCCGGGGAAATCGTCTCCGCAGGCCGCTCAATCGGTCCGCGAAGACGAAGCCCCCGCCGCGATTCCAAAGGCCGTCGACGAAGAGTCGAGGGGCCAGCCGTGATCGACTGATACGGCTGGCTGCTCAAACTACATCTTCTGCCGCGCGAAAAACGAGTCTACTTCCTGCTCGGCCCGCTGCCTTGCGTAGCCATATCTTTCCTGTACAAGGCCCACAAGCTTCTCCGCGTTGCCATCGACCTGATCGAGCTCGTCGTCAGTGAGCTTGCCCCACTGCGCCTTCACACTGCCTTTTAGCTGATGCCACTTACCTTGCAGAACATCAGTATTCATTTCGTGCCTCCATGGTCGTCCTCAACATGCGAGTCGACACAGTCATCACAGAGCAGATCACGTACCACCAATGCTGCAGACGTCATCGATCCATAGAGTCAGTTCAGCGCCGATTCGGAGCGCGGCCGCTGGTAAGGGTTACAAGCCCTACCTGAGCGAAAGCTCTGAATCTGATGAGGCCTGATATGCGAATTTCCTTCGAGTTCCAACTGTATTCGGGCGTCTCGCGTGATGGTCCAAAGCTTGCCTTACTCACCCATGGGATTGAGGAGGACGACCATGAAACTAGCATTGGGCTGCGCCGCCGCGGCAGTGATGATCGCGACCGCGGCGTGTGGGCCACGAACACCCGACTACGAGAAGACTGCCGACAACGCGCTGTCGAGCGCGGCACTCGATAAGGTCGATGCCGACTACGACAAGGATGCGAAGACGATTCATTTAAAGGGCACTGTTGATACTGAGAATGAGCGTCAGAAGGCGGCGGATGTCGTTCAGAAGGCGGTCGGGGACGGCGCACAGGTCGCCAACGAAGTAACGGTGGCCAACAGGGACGAGGGGATTGCCGACGACTTCGATGGCTCCCTCGAAACCCGCCTCAACGAACTCGTCGACAGGGAAGCAGACCTGAAGGACGAGAACATCGACTTCGATGCGAACAACGGCGTCGTGACGATCACCGGGTCGGTCAAGAGTTCGGCCGAACGCGATCGCGTCGGCGACATCGCGCGCAGTCAGCCGGGCGTGAAGGACGTCGTGAACTCGCTCGAAGTGAAACCGAATGGTCAAGCAAGAGCGAATCGGGACGCAAAACCGAGTGACCAACCCAGTCCGAGGAAGTAACAACACGAGCAGGCGAGAGACGTAGAGCGGGGGCCTTTCGCCCCCGCGTCACTCGTCAGAAGCCGATAGCGGCTGAAGCTGCCGCACTGGAGGCACGCGATGGGTTCGGCCGCTTTGTTCCTGGGAGTATTCCTGTCGATGTTGGTGGGTCCGCTGGTCGGTCACGCGGCAGCCATGCAGTCGGCGGCCGAACCAGCGGCCTTGCCCGGTGTCTACGAATGTCAGGGTGTCGGGGCCGACGGAAAGGAGTACCGCGGTGCCGTCGTCATCGAGCCTGATGGCAGCCGCTTTCTGCTTCAGTGGTACATCTCCGCGGAGCTCACCGCCGTGGGACTCGGCATCCGCGAAGGCAACATGCTCGCCGTGAGCTTTTTCAGCGCTGATGCCGGCGGAGTGATCTTGTATCGCATCGACGGTCAGCGCCTCGTGGGTCATTGGAGCGCGCCGTTGACCAATGGCCAGGTATTCGAGGAGACGTTGACCCGCATGGGAGATCCACCGGCGCCGCTACCGTCGACGGAGCCCTCCCAACCGCGGCCGCGCCCATCGGGGGCTCGCCCATTCGGGTCGTCCCGTCCTGTGAAATGGGTTCCGCACTCGGGAGAGAGTTCAGTGCGTTAACGCATGAGCGGCGGACCGACGTTTGCAAGATCCCATGCGCGCCAACTGGCAGTTGCGGTCGACGAGGGAGAAGGCGGGATGGATACGCTCTGGATCGTCTCGGGTGCCGTGGTCGTTTCAATCGTGGCCACCGTGATGAGAACGCGACGATCAACGCCGAGAAACCTCGGCTTCGTGAGCCGAAACTGGATCCTGCGGCACAGCACGACCGATCAGCCGGGAGTCTGACCCGTCGGCGCCGTCATAAAGGCGACGGCGTTGCCCAGAGCCAGCGCTTGTAAGAACTACAGAAAGGCGGTCAGTTTTGGGACTGCCGAGCGAGCTGGCGACAACCAGCCAATTTCTTATTGTTTCCCGCGCCACAGGCGCTCCCCTGGCGCTGGTCGGCCCATGTCTGGGCACGAGCTAATCCTCATAGGGGGATCTGCGAGGAGTCTAGGTCCTCTTACTACTGTCCTGCAGGGGTTACGGCCCTCGTTTCCGGCCTGCGTACTCGTTGTCGTGCACGGCTCCCCTGCGACCCCAGGCAATCTTGCGCGCGTTCTCGATCGGACGAGTCGTCTTTCCGTTTCGGTGGCGCTCGACGGCCTGCCACTGCAACGCGGTGTTTTCGTTGCCCGACCTGATCATCATCTGGTCGTCGCGCGCGTGGAAATGCTCGTGACGCTTGGGCCCAAGGAGAATGTACGGTGGAATTGCCAACGCGTCGCAAACGATTTCGACAGCAGTAGCATGGTCCCCGCGTATGGCAAAGAAGACGAAGAGCAAGTCCAAAGCTAGGAAGCCGGTGGCGACGACCTCGAAGCGCGTGGTACGCATGCGGTCGCGCTCGTCAAAGGTCTTGCGCCCCCAACGATCTGTCTTCGAGCGCTCCGCGCCGACTCAATCCACCCGAGCCCAGAGCCGCACGAGCGACGAGGTCACGATCGTTGGTGTGGGGGCGTCGGCGGGAGGGCTCGAAGCGTTTTCGAGCATGGTGCGTGCGCTCCCACGCAAGCCTGGCTTCGCCATCGTGCTCGTGCAACATCTTGCGCCGCAGCATGAAAGCGCGCTGCCGACGCTCTTGACGAGTTACACGACCATGCCCGTCGTGCAGGTCACCGAGGGCATGCGCATCGAACGCGATCACTTGTACGTCATCCCGCCGAACGTCCAGCTGGGGCTCACCGACGGTCATTTCCACCTGAAACCGCGCCCGGACGATCGGACTCAGTTCACCCCCGTCGACTTATTCCTGACGTCTTTGGCGGAACATGCCAAGCGTCGGGCGATTGGCGTGATCCTCTCGGGGACGGCTTCTGACGGCGCGACCGGGGTTCGTGAGATCAAGGGGGTTGGCGGCATCACCTTCGCGCAGAAACCGGAGACGGCGAAGTACGACGGCATGCCGAGCGCCGCGATCGCCACCGGGATGATTGACATGGTGCTATCGCCACCCGAGATCGCGGTCAAATTGACGCAGGTGGCGGCGCACCCTTACGTGCGCGAGTTGATCCCGATCAGTGACGACGAACTGGCCGTCACCGATGAGCAGCTTCGGCGCATTTTCGACCTCCTTCGCCCAGCGAGCGGCATCGACTTCAGGCACTACAAGCTCCCCACGATCAAGCGACGGATGCTGCGCCGGATGGCGCTGCATCGGCTGAACGACGTGCAGCATTACGTCCGTTTGCTCGAAGAGGCGCCGGAGGAGTTGCGAGCGCTCTACCAGGACCTGCTGATCCATGTCACCCGCTTCTTTCGCGAACCGGAATCGTTCAAGGCGCTTACGCACCAGGTCTTTCCCAAGCTGGTTGAAGGCCGACGCGAAGAACGGCCTATACGCGCGTGGGTCTCGGGCTGCGCCACGGGCGAAGAAGCGTATTCGCTCGCGATCTCGCTGCTCGAGTACCTGCATGCCCAGCATCGGGAAATCCGGATTCAGATCTTCGCCACGGACGTCAGCGAAGCAGCTATCGAACACGCGCGGGCTGGGAACTATCCGGCGAGCATCGAGTCGGATGTGCCTCTCGAGATCCTGCGCCGCTTCTTTGCGAAGGTCGATGGCAGCTACCAGGTGAGCAAGACGGTGCGCGACTCGTGTGTATTCGCTCGTCAGGATTTGACCAAGGACCCCCCCTTCTCGCGTCTAGATCTGATCCTGTGTCGCAACGTACTCATCTACATGGACGTCGTACTGCAGCAACGCCTCATCTCGGTCTTCCATTACGCCTTGAACCCGCAGGGGTTCCTCATGCTGGGCCACGCGGAGACCGTCGGGTCGCAAGTCGGGCTGTTTAACCTTGCCGACAAGATGTTTCGCATTTATCGCAAGAAATTGGGGGCCCACGCGCCTGGCTCCTTTAGCGTGGAATACGTGACTCCGGGTCTTCCCAAGACGCGGAAAGCCCCGGACGTTGCGCCGTTAGAGAAGGCCCTGCAAGGCGAAGTCAGCCGGATCATCTCCGACCGGTACGAGCCGCCGGGCGTCGTTGTCGACTCCGATCTGCAGATCGTTCAGTTTCGCGGGCAGACCGGCCCCTACCTCGAGCCCGCGCCCGGTGAAGCGAGCCTGAACCTGTTGAAGATGGCGCGCGAGGGACTGCTCTACGGCCTGCGCACGGCGTTGCACTCGACCCGCAAGAGCAAGCATCCCGTCCGGAAAACCGGCCTCCGGGTGAAGTCCGCGCGCGGTTGGAAGCCGGTCACCCTCGACATCATCCCACTCACCGCGTCGGGCCGACCGCACTACCTGGTGTTGTTCCAGGAACCGGATGGACTGCGCGGCGAATCTGGAGAGACATTCGCTCAGGCGGTGGCGGCCAGGACGTCTTCCCGGCTGCGGCGGCGTGAACGGCAGTCGCAAGTCGACATGCTCGAGCGCGAACTGGCTGCCAGCCGGGAATATCTCCAGTCCATCATTCAGGAGCTAGAGGCGGCCAACGAGGAGCTGCAGTCGGCGAACGAAGAAATTCTCTCCAGCAACGAGGAGCTTCAGAGCACGAACGAGGAGCTCGACACGGCGAAGGAGGAACTCCAATCGACCAACGAAGAGCTCAACACGCTGAATGAAGAGCTTCACGGGCGCAACGAGGAACTGAGTCGGGTCAATAGCGATCTCATCAATCTTCTCGCCAGCGTTCAGATCGCCATCGTCATCATATCGAGCGATCTGCGCGTTCGCCGATTCACGCCAATGGCCGAAAAGGTGCTCAACCTCATTCCCGGTGATGTCAATCGGCCGATTGGCCATGTCAAGCCGAATATCAACTGCCCCGAGTTGGAGCAGCTGATCCTCGAGTCGATCGACACGGTCGCTCCCATTGAGCGCGAAGTCCGGGACCAGACCGGCCATTGGTACTCGTTGCGCATTCGGCCTTACAAGAGCGTC
Source organism: Vicinamibacterales bacterium (assembly GCA_035649635.1). Lineage (GTDB taxonomy): Bacteria > Acidobacteriota > Vicinamibacteria > Vicinamibacterales > UBA2999 > Gp6-AA40. Next base: position 46,923 of record DASRJE010000031.1, read on the forward strand.
GAGAACAAGATCGACGGCGCCGTGCTGACGCTTTTCGATGTCGACGTTCCGAAGCGATCCGAGCAGCGCGTGCGGCTGGCCAAGGAATTCACCGATACCCTGATGGAGATCATCGATCAACCGCTGATGGTCCTGGATGCGGAATTACGCGTGCAGGCGGCCAATGAGACATTCGCGCGGACCGCGGGCCTGCCTGCGAGTGCGCTTGTCGGGCGGCAGTTGTCGGACCTTGATGATGCGTGGAGTTTCCATCGCCTGCACGAACGATTGATCGGCTTTGTTGGTCCCCGCTCCTCATTCGAGCGACTGCGAGTGGAGCTCGACGGGGGTGGCGATGCGGGACGCATGTTCTGGTTGACCGGACGCTGGGTGCCTTGGCATGAATCGCCCGACGCGCATGTGTTGTTAGTAGCCATGTCCGCACCAGACGCGCCACCACATCGTGGCGAGTCATGAGAGTTTTCCATGGGTCTCAAGAAGAACCGCAGCCATCGTGACAATCCCCTCGACCGGCTCAGGCATCTGCATCCGACTGAGATCGGTCCGGAGGCGCTCCGCGAGCTATTGTATGAACTGCAGGTCTACGAGGAGGAACTCACCGCCCAGAACACTCAATTGATCGAGACGCAGCACGCGCTCGAGGAGTCACGCGATCGCTACGTCGATCTGTACGACTTCGCGCCGATCGGTTTCATGACCATCAGCGTCAGCGGCATCATACGTGAAATCAATCTTACGGGGGTGGCGTTGCTCCACCAGGGGGAGCGCAGCCAAATCATCGGTCTTCCGTTCAACGCATTCGTCGCGGGAGCAGACAAGCCGAGGTTTGCCGAACATCTGCGACAGCTTCGAGAGATGCCGGAATCGAGGGCGAGCGTCGAACTGACGCTCAATGGGGACGCCCGAAAGCACATTCAGCTCGTGACCCGGCCTCATGCCGTGGGCACCGACAAGGCCGGGCTATTGACTGCCCTCATCGACATCACCGACCGAAGACGTCTCGAGCTGGAACGTCACGACGCAGAAGAGACGAGAGACAAGCTGACTCGCGACCGGGAACTCGCGCGTGCTCGTGCCGATGCCAAGGATCACTTCCTGGCCATGCTCAGTCACGAGCTGCGGACGCCGTTGACGCCCATCATGGCGACGATGACCGACGACCGGCTGGTCTCTCTCGCACCGGAGCCGCTGCTTGCCGCGCTGCACACCGCGCGCCGCAATCTCGACCTCGAGGTGCGTCTCATCGATGACCTTCTCGATTTCACGAGAATCTCACGAGACCGTCTGGTTCTGGCGACCGAACGCGTGGATGTCCATGAGGTTCTGCACGACGTGGTGGAGATGCTCGATCACGAGTTCCGGCTGCACGGGGTCCATGTCGCGACCGCGCTCGATGCGCCGAGGCAGTGGGTCATTGGCGATCCGACGCGGCTGCGGCAGGTGTTCTGGAATCTCATGGGCAATGCCATCAAGTTCTCCAGTTGGGGGGGAACGGTCACCGTCAGCTCCTCAGACGCCGCCGACGCGACTCTTCAAGTCACTATCCGCGACACCGGCGAGGGAATGGACGAACAGGTGGTCAACTCAATCAATGAAGGCGGCACCGTCGAGGCGCCGGTCATGTCCGCCACCGGACTCGGTCTGGGCCTGGCGATTTGTCGGGGCGTGATCAAAGCGCACAAGGGGGCGCTGCACGCCCACAGCAGTGGACGCGGACACGGGAGTACATTCGTAGTCCAAATTCCGCTCGCCGCGCACCTGGAGCAATGGGCGCAGCCGAGAACATCGTCAGCACCAGCCAATGGCGAGCAATCGAGGCCTCGACGCATCCTTCTTGTCGAAGATCATCCGGACAGCGCTGATACGCTTTCGCAGCTCCTCGCCTTTCACGACTACGAGGTAAGCGTCGCGCGCACGATGCAGGAAGCGATTGACGTCGCCGATCATGGGCTGTTCGATCTGCTGATCAGCGACATCCGATTGCCCGATGGCAGCGGCCTCGATCTGATGCGCCGATTGCGGTCGAATCGCCCGATTCGAGGGATCGCGATCAGTGGATTCGGCACCGAGCAGGATCAGCGTCGCAGCCGTGAAGCCGGATACGAGACGCACCTCACCAAGCCGGTCGACTTCAATGTGCTGCTCGGCGCGATTGAACGAGTCGCCGCGAGCGGTGCCTGAGCAGGTCAGACCCCTTCACACTTTGGCACTCGCGTTCATCTCAGCGTGCCCAGCGGCCCCAGGTCCAGATTGAGATCGGCCGGGTCAAGCCCGTGACGTTCGGCGAGCTCATGAACGGTCGCCTCGAGCCGCATGAGGGCAGCGCCGAGTCGCTCGATTTCTTCCGGCGTCAACGTCCGTTCGCGTACGCGCCTCACCGCCTGGCGCTCGAGTAACTGGCGCACGAATTCGACGAGCGTCAGGACGAGCCTGATCACCGAACGACTGGCCTCGTCCGGAGCAGACGCCGTGGAAGCAGCTACGAGCGCTTCCTTCGACGGCAAGGATCGCTGAGCCTCTGCGCGCGCGGGTGGTGATTCGAGCGCTATCGTGCGGCTCGATGATTGGGATCGACCAGGCGCGCACGCGCGGGCACGGATCTGGGCGCGACCGCCTTTCTGTGGAAAGACACGGTCCGCCGCTGCGAGCAGCGCGCCGGCGCGAAGGTAAATGAGATCGATATCGGCGAGGCCGAGCACGACTTCGGTATCCAGCGCCAATCCTTTGTCGATCAGATTGTCGACGACATCGAGCAGCGACTGCGATCGGACCGCAGCCGGGCTCGCCTTCCGTCGTCGCCGGCCCTGGTCAGCCGCGATCGTGCGAGGCACCTGAGCGGCGGCCATCGAGGCTCACGAAGCTATATGGAGGCCAGGGACCGGTCAGCGACACGCGGCACCCCACCGGAGCGAGACGCGGCGCCCATTGGCGAACGACGTTCCCGAGGTCGTGTTCACGCTCGCGGCTGACGAGGAGCGCTCCGTCATAGAGGACATGTGCGGCCTCGGACGGGCGTTGCACGACCTGATCGGCGTATTCATTCAACGCCGCGATCAGTGCCCTGGCGACTCGTCGAGCGTCCGCTGATGCGGACGCCGCGCCCGCGCGCCAGCGGGAAGACTGCGCCGCGCGTTCCATCAAGTACGACGTCCCGCTGCGCGATATCGGCCTGTTCTTCGGTCTTCGCGCCTGCGCCACGGCAGCCACGCGGACGACCCACTCGCGGCGGTCGTTCACGCGATCGAGCGCACGCTCGATGCGCGCTCGCAGTCGCGTGACTTCCGCGATGGCCCGGTCGTCCGATCGAAACAACGTAAGCAGACGAAACGGCGCCACCCCACGTCCGTGCGCAGCGCGAGCGATCACTTCATGATGCGCGACACCACATTCCGCCAGCCATTCAACATCTGACAACCTTCGGGCCAGGCCACTCTCGTACTCCTTGCCTGGAACCGTCGAGACAATCACCCACAACCCATTGCCGAGATCCAATGCGCGGGGCGAACCACCTCGCGGCATCCGGGGCCAGCGCGCCGTCACCGGACGCGACCGCGCGCGCACGGCGCAGTGTGCGTAAATCAGATCGGTCGTCGGTTTCTCACCGGTCCGCGTCGCCGAGATCTGCAACGACATCGACACCCTCCAGATCCTCCGTCGACAGCACCACCCCGCTGCTCTCGGGATGCAGCTCGCGCAGGCGCGCCAGGATCTCGCGCTCGCGCACGGCGAGCTCCTCTTCGGCGATCTCCCCGTTCTCGAACGCGAGCTGTGCCTCGAGCAGCATCCCTCGCCACCGCTCCGGGTCGTGCATCTCGCGATTGGCAACGTCGGCGATCTTCTCGAGCACGAACCGCAGCCCGCCGACGAAGAGAGAGTCGAGGACGAACATGTCAGGCGCGCTCCAGCTTCAAGCGGATGTTGACGAAGTTGTAGGGCGGCCACGGCCCCGTGTACTTGAAGGTCAGCTTGTCGTAGCGCGCGCCGAGCGCCTTGACGCAGCGATCAAATTCGCGCTCGTCCCGCCGATTGACGAGGAAGGCGGCATTGAGAATCATGCGCTCGCCGATCAGCTTGTTCGAGCGTGCCGCGACCGATGCCCCGCGCAGTGCCGCGAACGTATCGGCGACATATTGCTCGGACTTCGCCTGAAGCGCGGCATCGACCAATCGGCCGTACTGCATGCGCGCGAAATACGTCGACCCCTTATGCGCCTGCAGCTCCGCTTTCACTCGGCGAATGTCCTCGTCCTCCTGCTCGATCTCGCGGATGATGGCATCGCGATCCCAGACCACCTTCAAACCGAATTCGAGCTTGGCCTCCATCTTGTTGAGGACATCCGAAAACGCGTCTGACGCTGACCGCAACAGCTCCACGACATCGTCGTGAGTCTTGAAGACGGTCCCGAACGACATCGGCAGAACCGTGTGCCGTTTCATCACCGTCTCATTGACGCGCTGATGCGCGAGCACGTTGTCGCGCGTCGGATCGAGGACCTCGAGTGGCGCGTCTGAGACGACGGCCGCGAGATCGCCGCGCGCGATCGTGTACACATCAGCGGGATCGGAGCCGAGACCGATCGGCCCGTACGCGATCGGTTCGGCCGAGCGAATGATGCAATAGACGTACTGCCCCGCTCCCCGGCGGCGCGCCTGATCGCGCGTGACTTCGATCGGTGGCGCCGCACGGCGCCGCACCGACTTGGCCACGGCGTTGGTCTTCAGCGATCGACCGATCGCCGCCCGTCTCGCGACGCTCTCGTTCGCGCGTGCCTGTGCGTCTCTTTCCTTCAGTCTCACGATTGCGCTCCGTCATTCGCAGCGCCCACGCCAGCGAGCGCGCGCCCCGTCGCACGCTCGGTCACGTCGGGCATGATCAATCTCTGGGGCTCGAGCGGCAGCGAGAGGACAAAGGTCGACCCCATACCGGGAGTGCTGTCGACGTTCACGTCGCCGCCGAGGAGCCTGGCCAGGCGGCGAGAGATGGCAAGCCCCAGTCCGGTGCCGGCCGACACGCGGCCCGTTGGTCCCGCCTGCTCGAATGCCTCGAAGATGCGTTCGCGGTCGCTCACGGCGATCCCGGAACCGGTGTCGTGAACGGCAATGCGCCACGGTCCCGGCGCGGCCTCGACCGTCGCTTCGATTCGAATGGTCCCCGTGGCGGTGAACTTGAGCGCGTTCGACAACAGGTTCACCAGGACCTGTTTGACTTTCTGTCGATCGCTTCTGAGAGGCGGCAGTTCGTCAGATACCTGACACAGCACCGGAACCGACGAGGCGTTGATGACCGTCTCCAATTCGTCCAGTACCTCGCGGACGAGCGGCTCCACGGCGAACGTCGTCAATTCGACCACGATTTGATCGGCCTCGATGCGGGATATATCGAGCACGTTGTTGATCAGCGCCGCGAGGTTCCGGCTGTTCGAATCGACCTTGCTCACCATTCGGCGATGCTCGGGGTTCAGCGTGCCGCCCATGTTCTGCAGCAGCATCCAGGTGTAACCAAGGATCGCGTTGAGCGGCGTCCGGAACTCGTGTGAAATGCTCGCGAGAAATCTCGACTTGGCCGCGGACGCGTGTTCGAGCGCCAGGGCCTGACGACGAAGCAACTCGTTTTGCGTCGCCAGCTCGGTGGTCGCCGCGCTCACTCGCGCCTCGAGCTGACCGGAAGCGAGCTTCAGCTCGGCGTACAACCGCTCCCGCTCAACGGCCTCGGTCAGATCGTGCAGGACTGTGACGACCGACGCCAACTCCGACCGGCCGGCTGGAACACTGGCAGCCACCGCCTCCATGGGGATCGCACGATCGGTCTGCGGGTCGGTCAGTGTCAGCCGCTCGCGGACTCGATCCGCGCTCCCGCTCATCAGCAGCCCCACGAACGACGAGAACCGCGCCACGTTGGCATGCGCGCCGCGAAGCGCCTGCGGGGCATGGTCGGCCGGCGCAAAAAGCAGTTCGGCCGGACGATTCGTCATCAGGATCTTGCCGGCAGCGTTGCTGACGATGATGGGATCCACGACCGAGTGAATGACCTGCTCGATCCGCCGGCGCTCCGCACGAGCCTGCGCTTCGGCCGCGCGCAGGCGCTTGTAGTTGTCTTCGATCTCTCTCGTTGCCCGGCCCAGATCGGTGACGTTGCGCAGGACGGAGACAAACGCGCTCTGCCCGCGTTCGGCCTCGAGCGGGGTCGTCAGGAGCTCGAACAACAGATCCGACCCGTCGTCCGGGTCGACGAGGATGACTTCCCGGGCGCTGAAGCCGCCATCGACAGAGGCACCGGCGAGCGCTGACGAGAAGTGCAGGTTGTTCAATTCGATCGCATGACGACGCCCTGCGCTCGTGTCTTCAGACCACGACAGCAACTGCTCGGCTCGCGTGTTGCCCATGAGCAGCTTGCCCTGCTGGTCGGTCAGCAGGATGGGGTCGCTGACGGCGTTGATGACGGAAAACAGTAGCCGGCGTTCACGATCGAGGCCGCGATCGCTGAAGGCGTGCCGCGATCGCAGCCGGCCAAGCTTGGCGCTGAGGACGCGCACGAACCATGTCAGGGTGCGATCGGGACGCTCGCTGGTTCCCTCGACGAGCAGCAGGCCGAGAGCAGGTCGCTGTCGGCCGAGACGCATCGGGATCGCGTGAAATGGGCGGCTGCCCAGTGGTGTATCGGGTCGCGAGCGGCCCGGACCGAACCACACCGGCCGGCAGTCGCGTGCTGCTCGCGACAGGCGGTCGCGCCCTTTTGCCAGATCGATCTGGAACGCACCGGTGCGCGCCGGTGAGATGCCGATGCCGGCAACGCCCCAGAGCTGCGAATCACCCCCGACCGACGCCGCGCACAACGCGCGGGTCACCCCTGCGTGAGTTCCCAGCCACTCGAGGCCGTACTGTGCACACGCGGCGACATCCTCGCTGCCGAGGAGAAACTCCGTCAGCGCCAGCCTGGAGTCCGCAGTGATGGGCATACGATGAATTGCGATGACGTCATACGCTGGACCTACCCTCGCACCCGGACTCGACGGCGGGTCACGTCAGTCGGCACTCGAACGACAGTCTTCGCGGTCGTGACCTCCAGGGCTTGCGGCACGAGCAGCGATCTCGAGGCCGGTGGAACCTGCGAGACCACCTCCGCATATTTGAGGTACGTATCGATGGAGGCCACCACGACCCGGGCCTCGACGGTGATCAGGTCGATGCCGACCAGCGACACGCGCACCCACGCGTCGATCACGATCCCCTTATCGAGTACGCGATCGAGCACGTCGACGAGGCTTGTTCCACTGGCGGCACGTTCGACCGGCATGTCCTTGCTCTCCCTTCACATCACTTGACGGCGCGGGTGACGGCGCGGCGCTCGCGCGTGCTTCGCGGTGGCCGCGCACGGTTGTTCTGCAGCAGTTGTCGCTCGAGCATCTGGACGCGCGCCTCGAGCGCGTGGTCACTCTCGCGCGGCGGGCGGCCTGGCGAGAGGTGGCGATCGTGCGTCCACCAGTCGAGTCCCATTTCCCGGGCCTTGTCGAGCGAGCAGACAATCAGGCGAATCCGGATCGTGAGGAGCTCGACTTCGGCCAGCGAGATCTTGATGTCTCCGCCGACGAACAGTCCCTTGTCGAGCACGCGGTCGAGTACTTCAACCAGTCCGGCCGTCTGAGGACGAGTGAGATCGGAAGGCATGGGCACGTCAGGTGGCTTCGGGGAACGCCGTCGCCCGTCCCAGGATGCGGTCGACGGTGCGGATCAGGTCAGGGGGAAGACACGGTTTCGCGAGAAACGCATCGCACCCCAGGTTGGCGATGCGCTCGCGCTCGTCACTGAGCGCGTGAGCCGTGAGCGCGACAATCGGGACATGTTTCACGCGCGGGTCGCTCTTCAGTTCCGCTGTGGCCTGCCATCCATCCATGCCAGGTAAGAGCAGATCCATGAGGATGAGATCCGGAGAGGCGGACCGCGCGAGTTCTACCGCCTCATTGCCGGTCGAAGCCTCGATGACGTCATAACCGGAGGACCGCAGACACGTGGAGTACAGCTCGCGAGCGTCGTCGAAGTCCTCGACGAGAAGAATCCTGAAGCGATCGAGATTGCTCATGCGGTGAGAGCGGTTGGTCCGGCGTTACGACCGCCAGATCCCTCGCGGCGTCATGCACGAGTCTGGCCAAGTGTCGAGGCCACGCCGCTCCTATTCAACCTCGACTATTTCGAGTGCGCTCGCAGCCCTGAAAAAGTCGGTACGTTCTTCGCTTGCGCGGCTGCGCAGAATGGGCAGAAGACGTGTGCTCGTCGTCGAAGACAACCAGGATGCAGGCGAGATGTACCGGATGTTGATCGAGCTCAATGGGCATGAGGCTCTGATCGCTGAGAACGGCGTGCTCGGCCTCGAAATGCTGAAGACGGCCCATCCCGACATCGCCCTGGTCGACATCGGCCTGCCCGGCATGGACGGTTACGAGGTCGCTCGTCGTTTCAGGGCCGAACCGGATGGAGACCGTGTGCTCCTGGTGGCGGTGACGGGATACGGATCATTGGCGGATCGGGATCGCTCACGACAGGCGGGATTCGACCTGCATTTATTGAAGCCCGTCGACCCGGAGGCGCTGAAGTCGCTACTGGACGGCGCCACATGAGTTCCCGGCGCGAGCTGCGCACCAGATTCGAGAGACTTGCAGTTACCTTCGGCTCTCCCCTGGCTCTGATCTTCACGGCTGTTGCGATCGCGTTGCGCTGGCTTCTCGATCCTTGGCTCGGCGACACCTATCCGCTCGCAACGCTGTACGGCGCTGTTGCGGCTGCCGTGTGGGTCGGAGGCCAGGGGCCTGCAGCACTGGCCGCGATCTCAGGGTATCTCGCCTGCGATTACCTCTTCATCGAGCCGCGTGGCTCCTTCGGGTTACCGAACACCCCGACCTTTGTTGGAGCGTTGGTCTACTTCGCCACCTCCGGAATCATCATCGCCCTCGGCAATGCCGTGAGGACGGCGCGACGAAACGTCCACTGGCACGATGAGCTCCTTCGAACGACCCTGGGCAACATCGACGATGGCGTCATAACGACCGACATGAGTGGCAGGATCACCTCCGTGAACCCGGTTGGGGAAACGCTGCTTGGCTGGAGGCAGCGTGACGCCAGGGGGCAGCTGCTCAGCGACGTCTTCCACGTGATCGCCGAGGATTCCCGTGCCGTCATCGAGAATGCCACGACCCAGGTATTGCGCGAAGACGAGGCCGTCGCCTTCGCCGATCACTGCGTTCTCATCGCGAAAGATGGCACCGAGCGCCCGATCGAAAACCGCGCCTCACCCCTGCGCGACGAGCGGGGTCACATCATCGGGTGCGTCCTGATGTTTCGCGACGCCACCGAGAAGCGAAACGCCGCAGTCGCCGTCCAGCGAAGCGAGCGGGAGTTCGCGGACTTCTTCGACCACACCAATGTCCCCCTCCACTGGATCGGTCCCGAGGGTGTGATTCAGCGGGCCAACCAGGCGCAGCTCGACCTGTTGGGTTACACGCGCGACGAGTATGTGGGCCGTCATGTCTCACGGTTCCACGTTGACCGGGACGTGATCGACGATGTGCTGGCGCGGTTGTTCCGCGGTGATTCACTGAAGCGATACCCGGCGCGCATGCGCTGCAAGAACGGCTCAATCAAGAAAGTCCTCATCGACTCCAACAGCCTCTGGGAAAAAGACCGATTCGTTCACAGCCGCTGCTTCATGTTCGACGTCACGGAACAGAGGCGGGAAGAGGAGACCCGTTCCCTGTTGGCGGCCATCGTCGCAGCCTCCGATGATGCCATCGTCAGCAAGACGCTGGAAGGCATCATCCTGTCGTGGAACGAAGGGGCGCACCGTCTTTTTGGCTATTCACCAGCCGAAGCTGTCGGCCGGTCGGGCGATCTGATCATTCCCTCGGAGCTACGGCAGCAAGAGCGCGAGATTCTTGAACGAATCAGGCAAGGCGATCGAGTCGATCATTTCGAAACCGTGCGCGTGGCGAAGGACGGGCGGCGCCTGAACGTCTCGCTGACCATCTCGCCGGTCCGCGACGACTCTGGGCGCGTGATTGGAGCCTCCAAGGTCGCCAGGGACATCAGTGATCGGAAGCAAGTCGAAGCGGCACTGCGCGATGCCGATCGTCGCAAGGATGAGTTCCTTGCCACGCTCGCCCATGAACTGCGCAATCCTCTGGCACCCATCCGCCACTCGCTCGAGATTCTTCTCCGATCCGAGGGCGACCCGAGGCTCTTTCGCCACGCCACCGACATCCTGGGGCGCCAGTTGGCGCACATGATCCGCCTGGTCGACGACCTGCTCGATGTCAGCCGCATCACCCGCGACAAGCTGCAACTTCGCAAGACACGCGTGGATCTCGCGTCCATCATCCGGCACGCCGTCGAAGCCAGCCGGCCGCTTGCCGAGCGCGATCAACAGACGATTGAAGTGGTGCTGCCCGACCAACCGGTTTATCTCGACGCCGATCCCGTTCGTTTGACCCAGGTGTTCAGTAATCTCTTCAACAACGCCTGCCAGTACACCGAACCCGGCGGACGCATCTGGCTCACGGCAGAGCAGCAGAATCGCGAAGTGGTCCTTGTGGTCAGGGACAGCGGTATCGGGATGCCGGCCGATCAACTCGATGGAATCTTCGAGATGTTCGCGCAGGTCGATGATGACAGCGAGCGTCCACGAAGAGGCCTGGGCATAGGGTTGACGCTGGTGCGGCGGCTTGTTCAATTGCATGGCGGGACGGTCACCGCGCGAAGCGAAGGGCGGGGCCTCGGCAGCGAGTTCGAAGTGCGTCTCCCGGTCCTCGAGTCACATCCGGAACCCGACGAGTCCCAGCCGCTGGAGGCGCCCGAGGCTGGGGTCCGGCGTGTCCTCGTAGTTGATGACAACCGGGACAGCGCTGATTCAATCGCCACCCTCCTGCAGATGAGCGATCACAAGACCTTCATCGTTCACGATGGGTTGGCCGCTGTCGAAGCCGCCGAACGGCTGCGCCCTGAAGTCATCCTGCTGGACGTGGGTTTGCCAAAAATCAGCGGAATCGAGGCCTGCCGGCGGATCCGTGGCCAGACGTGGGGAAAAGGCATCGTGATTGTGGCGTTAACGGGGTGGGGACAAGAAAACGATCGACGGAGTACACGCGAGGCTGGATTCGACGCACATCTCGTCAAACCCGTGGACTACCAGGAACTTCTCCAGTTGCTCGCGGCGCTACTGCCAATCACATAATCGGGCCACTCGGGGCGCAACGCGTGCACACAGGCCCAAAGCCTTCCTTCTTACAGCAGCCGAGACGACGTAATGGCTAGCAACGTGACGCGAGTGGCGCGCCCTCGATCCTCGTTGATGAAGGTGAACCTCGCCCCATGGCTCGTGGCGGCGGCGCTGACTTTCATGGCAATACGGCTGGCCGATTTCGTTAATCGCTATGCGGTGAACATCCTCTACTGGGATCAATGGGACTTTCTGCAGGGACTATTCGACGGCGCCGATCTCTGGAGTCTCTTTCGCTGGCAGCACGGGCCACAGCGTCAGGGATTGGGCAATCTGATCATCGCGGTGCTGTATTCCGCGACCGGGTGGGATGGACGCGTCGACGCGGCAGCCACCGCCGTGGTCATGCTGCTTTCGACGATTGCGGGCTTGTGGCTCGTGAAACGCCTGTGTGGTCCGCTACGCCCGTGGGACGTCGTCGTCCCGCTCATTTTTCTCACGACGTCGAGCGTTGAGACCTACGTGGTCGCCACGAACCTGGCCCATGGTCCTTTGCCCGCGCTTCTCCTGACGTCGTATGCCCTGGCCCTGACAATTCCTTCTCATACGGCCCGTTGCGTCACGCTGGTCCTGCTCAACTTCTTCGCCGTCAACACCGGATTTACGCTTTTCCTCGGCGGCATCACGCTCCTGCTTCTGTCCCTGCAGGTCAGCGCACCAGGCCGAACGGTCCACGACCGGCTTCTCTACGGCGCGGGTGTCGCTGCCGGAATCGGCACGCTCCTCGTTTTTTTTCACGGCTTCGTCCCGCTCTCGTCGGCGCCATGCTTCCAATTCCCGCATTCTCGTCCGTGGGAATACGTGCCTTACACGGGTTTCGTTCTGGCACGCCCATTTGGATTCATTGCCGGCAACTCTGCTTCGCAGGTTGTTACTGCCACCGTGGTCGCGCTTGGCATGACGGGTTTCGTGATGTATGCCGGAGTCCGACTGATCCGCTCGCGGGGCGACTCGGCGTTTTGGGCGGCGACTTTCTCACTGGCTGGATTTGCGTTGCTCTTTGCCGCCGGCACGGCCGCTGGGCGTGTTTGTCTCGAATTCACTTCCGCCAACGCATCGCGTTACATCCCCTACATGCTGCCAGGCATGCTGGGGCTCTATCTCGTCATTCGCAGGAGCGCCGCGAAGTCGCCGGTTGCGTACGCACTGCTTCCGGTGTTCCTGGTCGCGTGTGTTGCGAAGGAGACCGGGGAGGCCAGCAAAAGTGAGGCGGAGACGTACTTCAAGTACAAGCAACGATGGCGCGACTGCTATCTGGCCACGCACGATATCGGCGCATGCGACGCGTCAGCCGGGCATCCGGTGTACCCGTCACCTGAAGTGACTCATCTGCAGAAGAAGCTGGATTGGCTCGAGCAGCATCACTACAGCCTGTTTCGGGATCGCCCGGCGAGAACGGATTGATGGCACTCGTCGCCGCAGGCGTTGGCAGTGCCTGCGGCGACGCGGCCGGGGGGAACCTAATCGAGTGCGTTGCGAGCTTCAAGGTGATGAACACCTCGTGGTGGTGCAAGACGCAAGCCTTCACGTGAACAGACCGGCGACCCGCCGCGTGGGCACATCGGTCTCAGACAACCTTACGAACGGCTACAGCTTGTAGAAGGTGCAGCTCTTCCTTACGCGACCTTGTAATTCCGGGCGGGTTGGCGAGCCTCTTTGGATCGTGTGTCTGGGCCGCATGGCTTCTCGAGCGCCGGTCGACCACTCTTCATGCGGACCAGCGATTGATGCCTACGGGAGCACGCGCCGTGCCACGCGCCTCTGAGTCCCATAAAACGCCGTCCAAACCACCGGTTCCAGGGCACGAAACGTGCTCCTTGCACTAAATGCAGTTGGTGGGCCGGGAGTGTCTGGCAAACCTGACCGCGGCAAGAACCCGCGGATCTTCACCGAGTTGATGATGAGCCAGGGAGTTCGGCAAGAGCGGCGGTCAACAGAAGGGCCACTCGGCGCACATGCGCAGATGAGCGAGGAAGAACTCGCGCCGACGCGGGGCACGGTGACGCCCATCGAACGCCCTTCCGCACCCCGACGGAAGGCTCGCAAGACGCCGACGCGTCCTCGCATCCTGGTGATCGAGGACGATCCTTACGCGCGTGAGGCGCTGTCGCTGTTGCTCGACTATTACGGCTACGACGTTGTCGCGGCGAGCAATGGCGCAGACGGGCTCGAACTGGTGACGGATGCCGCGCCCGACCTCGTGGTGACGGATTGGAGAATGCCAGGGTTATCAGGGCTGGCGCTCTGCGTCGCACTGCGCGAACGTCGCAACACGATGCCGATTATCGTGGTCACCTCTGCCGAAGAGGTGTTCAGCCAGGACCAGCCGGTGAATGCGCGATTGAGGAAGCCGATCGATCCGCGGCTCCTCAATCAGGTGATCAACGACGAGTTGCGCTCTCAGCGCCGCTCGTAAATCGGTCCCCTGCTCAGGGGACTACCTCCCACTCCTTCGCTGATAGAGATGGCGGCTGTTCTTCGGACTGTCCTGCCGCTGATTCAGGCGTCTGGTAGTGATTCAGGCGGTTGTACAGCGTCTTCAGGCTGATGCCGAGGACGCTCGCTGACTTCGGCTTGTCCTCCTGATATTCACGGAGCGTTGCGAGAATCAACCGCCGCTCGACCTCGGCAATCGTCGACCCGACACGCACGGTGAACACGCCTCCGGTTTCGCTCTTGGTCTCGGCCGTCGGCTCCGCCGGTTTGCCTCCGCGCCGCACTTCTGCCGGAAGACTGTCGACGTCGATAATATCTTCGGAGAGCACGTACGCAAAGTGCACGACGTTTCGAAGCTCGCGGACGTTTCCCGGCCAGTGGTACTGCCCGAGTACGTCGAGCGCCTGATCGCTGAAGCGCTTGGTTCGTCCTTCGCTCTGGATCAAATCCTCGAGGAACGCCTGCGCCAGCAGGCTGATGTCTTCTTGCCGATTGCGCAGCGGCGCGAGATCGATCTGAAAGACCTTCAGTCGATAGTACAAATCAGGCCGCAGCTTCCCATCGTCGATCGCCTGCTGCACGTTGCGATTGCTGGCCGCAAGTATCCGGACGTCCACTTGAATCGGCTGCTCGCCGCCGACGCGAGACATTGAATTGGTTTCGAGCACGCGCAGCAGTTTGACCTGCAGCTCGATCGGCATCTCGGTGATCTCGTCGAGGAACAGCGTGCCGCGCGTCGCCTGTTCGAAATAACCCTTGTGGCGACGTTCGGCGCCGGTGAAGCTTCCGCGCTCGTGACCGAACAACTCACTTTCCATCAACGAAGGAGAGATCGCGCCGCAATTCACCGGCACCCACGGACCGTGGCGGCGACGACTCAATTCGTGAATGGCGCGGGCGACAACGTCCTTGCCCGATCCGCTTTCGCCCGTAATGAGCACGCTGGCACTGCTCGGAGCGATCCGGCTGATCAACTCGCATGCGCGAACGATCGGATCCGAGCGGCCGACGATCCCAACAAATCGGCCGGTGCGCTGCTGCTCCGAGCGCAGTTCCCGCAACTCGTCAGGCAATCGCTTGGTTTGCGAGATGTCCTGGAGAATCTTGCGCAAGCGCTCGACGTCGAGTGGCTTGGTGAGGTAATCAGACACTCCACGTCGCAGCGCCTCGACGGCGGAGTCCAAACTCGCCTGCCCCGTGATCAACACGACGGCAGGTGGAGTCTCACTGAGCCCCTTGATCGAATCGAACAGGTTGAGTCCGCTGCCATCGGGCAGGTTCAAGTCCACCAGCACCACATCGGGGAGCTGTTTGGCCAATTCGGCGCGCGCCTGATCCATGGTGGCGGCGGTCGCCGTGGTGAAACCTTCCAACTTCACCAGCTGCTCCAGGCTTTCGAGCGTGCTGGCGCTGTCGTCAACGATGAGTGCGTGAGCCATGTCGAAGTCTTCCTGTCGAAGTCGCCGGCGGAAAGGTGATTTCGATGGACGTCCCGTGCGGGACGTTCGATGCGCATTCGATGCGACCGCCGTGGGACTCGACGATCGTATGGGTCACATGCAAGCCTATCCCAGTCTGACGGCCGCCGTTTACAAATTGTGGTCGCCATTGGCGGCTCTGCCGCTGAGGTTGCATTCCAGCGCCGCTGTCGCTGACGCGAACGGTCACGCCTGCCGCGCCGCCATCAGCGGTGATGATCAGGCGACCCTCTTCTGGCATTGCCTCGAGCGCGTTCACGATGACGCTCATGAGCGCGCCCTGCACCAGATCCTCGAATCCGAAGACCTCTTTCAGGCCGCCCTTCAACTCGAGGACGACCTCGACGCGTTGTCGAACCGCTCGGGCCGTAATCAGTTGCTTGAGACGCTCGCACGTCGCCCCGATATCAAACGATGCCGGCTGCTCGGCAGGCTTCGCTCCGAATATCATCTCGATCGCACGATCGAGACGTTCCACTTCACGCGGGATCGCATCCAGACATCGCGTGACCGCCTGATCCATCGAGGGTGACGCTCGTTGAAGCAGGCGCGTGAGCAACGCGCTGTTGATCCGGATGACGTGAAGCATCCCTTTGAGGTCGTGGACCCAGTCGCGCGCAAGAAACATCTGCGACCGGTGCCGGGCCGCTTGTTGGAGAAGATTGTTCGTGCCAGGCAGCGCTCGCCCGTCGCGCAGGAGCAATACGCGTCCTTCGTGATTGACTCCCGCCACTCCGCTGCTGCGCACGCTCAGGGGACCGATACCTGCTACTTCGATCGAGGTCTCATCTGTCGCTCCGTTGAGGCAGCGCGTCTCAGCGAGTGCGCGTTCGAGATCTTTGAGCCGGCTTTCCAGAGCGGACTCAGAGTCGGCGCGCAGCAGTTGACGCGCGCGATCGTTGGTCGACGCGACACGGCCCTGGCCGTCCAGCACGACAATGCCCAGATCGCACAAGTCGAACTCGACAGTGCCAGTTCCGGTCGAGCTGTGCGTGATGCCTTGATCAATCCACACGAGCTTTGCCTCTGCCATTGATCAACGTCGGGGAAACTGGCTTCCCGTACATTATCTCAACCCTTCGACCTCTCACGTGGGACCCCGCCCACGACGCCCTGGCTTCGGCCCGTTCCTGCCTTCGGCGCCTCAGGTACTCCACGCCGTACGCCGCGACCACGGCCCCGACAATGTTGATGAAGATATCCTGCGTCGATGGATAGCGATATCGGCTGTAGATCTGCGACCACTCGCCGAATAGTGAACAGGCAAGCGCGACGGCGGCCGTGCGCCGCAAAGCCGAACGCTGCGCGTGGAGCGCAATCGATGCGCCGAGCGGGACGAACAACAGGAGATTGCCGACAACTTCGAAGATGCCGATGGGGCTCGAGACAAACGGAATCCAGCCGATGCGGTGCCAATGGCCTTCGGGATCGAACCCCCGCCAGGGAAGGATAGCGAACAGAATGAAGGCGATCGAACACGCGACCGCGCAGAGATACAGGTGTCTTCGTTCCATGTAGTTTAGCCGCTTGCGTGACAACCTGCGACCTCATGGCGCCATCAACCGCCCGACTCGCGAGAGACCGGGAACGTGATCCGCCGTGGATTTTACGATGACGAGCATCGGTACGGCGAGGATCGTACCCCAGGCGCCCCACAACCAGGTCCACAGCATCAGTCCCAGGAATACGGTCAGCGCGTTCATATTCTCGACCTTGCCCATCAGCAGCGGTGTGAGCAACCAACCTTCCAGGGATGTAATGAGTAGCGCGATGCCCGACATGAGCAACGCTTGGGCCAGATCGGCCCCCTGCGCGAGCCCGACTACCAGCAGGCCGCCGGACACGATGACTGGACCGAAGTACGGAATGGAATTGAACACACCGGCCAGAATTCCCCACACAGCCGCGTGCTGCACGCCCATCCACATCAACGCGGCCCACGTCGCCACCGCGACCACCACCCCGGTCAACAGGAGGACGAGCAGGAACTGCTGAATCTGCGCCTGGATATCATCGATGATCCTCGACGTCAGCCGCCGGCGATCCGGATCAGGACCTGCGATCTCGATGATGCCGGCACGCAGCCGGTTGCGGAGGAGCAAAAGGAACAAGACCAGGAACGTGATCACCACGGCCTCGCCGGCCGCAGCGAACGTGGTGCTCACGACGCGCTCCAGCACACTGTTGCCGTCAACCGAAATCGCTGATGCCGGGCGCGCAGACGTTTTGGGCTCGTTCCCAAGCTCTCTGGCCGCTTCCTGCACCGCGCCGGCGCTACGGCCAACGTGCGTCATCACGACCTGACGCGCGTGTCGCGCCGCACTGGGCAACGATTCGATCACCTGCGCTGCATCGTCAATCAAGGAGTACGAGAGTGCCGCAGTGAGGGCGAGCACGAGCAGCAGAACGGCCGGAGCACTAACTGTTCGCGGGACCAGGTGCCTCTCGAGCCAGGAAACGATCGGCTCGAGTGCGTAGCTCGCCAGGACGGCGAGGGCAATGGGTACGAGCAGGTTCCTCGCCGTCTGCAGAAAGAACAGGAGGGCAACGACAGCGATGACCCACACCGCGACAACAAGGAACCGTCGTTCCCCGAGAGCCTGCACAGCCGGGGTAGAAGCACGTCTCGTGCCGACGCCTCAGCATTCGTCGCTCTGCCGCGGCCTCAGCACGTTGGGGTCGCGTGTGCTGAGGCCTCAGCACGTTGGGGTCATTGTGAGCCGAGCCTCGAGTTCAGGGCGATACTCGCGGCGTCGAATCAGGAGGCAGACGGCGCGCGCACGCGCCGTCGGCGTCGCGTTGCCGCCGCGCGCTTGGCAGCAGATCGACGCAGCGCAGGACCCTTGGTTCTTGCCGCGCGGCGCGCGGACGCGCGGCGCGATGCCCGCGAACGTTTCCGTGATGCGGTCCGTGCCTGCCGCGACAACTGCGCAGTCGATGCCGCCGAACGGCCTTCTCTCTTCAGCGCGCGACGGGTCGCGCGCGATCGTTTTGCGGACGTTTGCTTGCGTCCGCCCCGACCCTCGCGCAACGCACGTTCAGCCGCTCGACGCGTACGCGCCGACGTTGTTCCCTTCCGCGGCGGTGGAAGATCGACACCCGATCGTCGGGCCTTGGAAAGCCCGATGGCAATGGCCTGCTTGGTGGAGCGTGCCCCGTGTTTGCCTTCGCGAAGGTGCTCAATCTCCTCCCGAACGAATTCGCCTGCCTGCGTCGATGGGGCCCGGCCGGCGCGCTTTGCCTGACGAGCCCGCTTGAGTGTGGTCTTGCTGGGCATGACGACGATTGACGCAAGTTCTGCGCCGCTAATACTGCCGACTTATGCGCGTAACGAATGCCCGATAAATGCGCCCATCCCGGCATTTGACCCTGCACGTCTCTCGGCGGTAGCCTCCTCTCATCCTTCGCCCGAGGATTCGAATGAGATCACAGACAGCGCTGACAGCTGCGACGATGCTCCTGCTGGGGATGGTCGCGTCGTCGTGCACGACCGCAAATGCACCGGCCGGTAGCCCGGCTCCGTCGTCGCGACCAGAGCGCACGAAAGAGGAGAACGCTGCGCTCGGTCGAGAACACAAAACAGCGGCGGAGCTCTACCAGGCCCTGCGTGATCAGGCCAAAAGCGGACAGCCACTCGCCTGGACCAGCTTGCCAGACTGGCGCGGCGTGTACACGCGCGCCCCGGTTGCCGGCTTCGCCTTCGATCCCGACACGCCCGAAGGCGGCGTGCCGACGGCGAAGTTGACGCCTGAGTACGAAGAGCGCATGCGCAAACGCATCGATGGCGTGAAGAGCGGGATCGAATGGGATCCGATTTCGACCTGCGCTCCGCCGGGACATCCACGCTGGTTGACCGAACCCTTCCTGCGAGAGTTCATCGTCACGCCCGAGCAGACGTGGCTGATGAATGAGATGGTCAACGACATCCGGCGGATCTATACCGACGGGCGCGATCACATCCCCGCCGCCGATCGGTATCCGCTCTACAACGGCGACTCGATCGGGTTCTGGGATGGCGATCGCCTGGTGATCCACACGAATCAGTTGCGCTCGGGGATCTATCAGCGATCGCATCCCGACTACACTGATCAAGTCGAGACCGTGGAGATTTGGTACAAAGCCGACCCGAAGACACTTCGCGCCGATGTCTGGGTGTACGACCCGCCGGCGCTCGTCGAGCCGTGGTACACGCGCCAGTCATACCTGAAGCTCGACGATCCGGATAAGAGCCTGCGGATCAGATACTGGAATTGCGGCGAGAATCAGAACAACACGGTGTTCCAGACGCAGGAGGGATCGACACAGTTTCAGGATTTGACCTTTACGCAGAGTGACGACAAAAAAGGAGGTAAGCCGTGATTGCACGCAGAGCCCGCGTCTGCCTGCTGACGGGTAGTTTCCTCGTCATCGCGTCGCTGTCCGCGCTTGCGCATCATTCGGCGGCGATGTTCGAAGAGAAAAAGACCATCACCGTCGAAGGTGTGGTCAAGGAATTTCAGTACACGAATCCGCATTCCTGGTTGCTCGTCGACGTCAAAGACAAGAGCGGCAAGGTCACGACTTGGGGCTTCGAGGCCGAGGGTCCCAGCACGCTTCAGCGCGCTGGCATTCGTCCGAGTGAGTTTCCGGTCGGCACGAAACTGACCATCACGGGACGACCGATGAAGGACGGCCGGCCTGCGGCAATCTGGGAATCCGCCGTCAGAGCCGATGGGAAGAAATTCAATCCGCGCGAAGGGTTTGCGGTGCGCTGAGCGGATGGGAAGAAGCCTGAGCATCGGACTCGTTTCGAGTGCGGCGGTACTCGTCGTCACTCTCGTTGCCGGAGCCGCGACCGACTGGCCACAGTTTCTCGGTCCGACGCGCAACGGTGCGTACGCCGGACCGCCTCTTGCCGAGACATGGGGAGCTGCGGGCCCGAAGGTTGTGTGGAGGAAACAAGTCGGGCAGGGATTTGCGGGACCGGCCGTCATTGGCAACCGCGTGATCCTGTTCCACCGTGTCGGCAACGAGGAAGTTCTCGAGTCGCTCGATGCCGCCAACGGGAACTCCACGTGGCGCTATGCCTACCCCACCCGATACCGGGACGACTTCGGATTCGACGAAGGTCCGAGGGCGGTCCCGGTCATCGCCGACGGCGTGATTTATACGTTTGGCGCGGAGGGTCAGCTCCACGCCGTCGACCTCGCCAAGGGCACCCGCCTGTGGAGCGAGGACACGATGAAACGTTTCGGCGTGCCCAAGGGTTTCTTTGGCGCGGGCGGATCGCCCCTCGTCGAAGGCGGTCGCGTCATCGCCAACGTTGGCGGCGATAAGGCCGGCATCGTGGCGTTCGACGCGAAGACGGGCAAAGTACTCTGGACCGCCACCGATGACGATGCCAGTTATTCGTCGGGCGTGGCGGCCACGATCGGCGGTCGCCGACTCGGAGTCTTCCTCACGCGCGACAACCTCATAGGCCTCGATCCCATGTCGGGGACCGTGCAGTTCCAGCGACGTTGGCGCGCGCGCATCGCGGCATCGGTCAACGCGGCCACCCCCATCATCGTTGGCGATCAAATCTTCGTGTCCGCCCAATACGGACCCGGCGCGGGAGTTCTGCGCGTGAACGGATCGCAGTTGGTCGACGTCTGGGCGTCCGACGACGTTCTCTCCAACCATTACGCAACGAGCGTTTTTTACAACGGGCATTTGTACGGTTTTCATGGCAGGCAGGAATTCGGACCGAGTTTCCGGGCGGTGGAATTCCAGACGGGGATGGTGAAATGGAGCCAGGAGCAGTTCCGGGCCGGCAGCGTTCTCCTCGCCGGTGATCGGCTCCTCATCACCCGTGAAGGAGGCGAGCTCGTTCTGGCAGCCGCCTCACCGCAGGCGTTTCGGCCGGTGGCCCGCGCGCAGATCCTGGCTGGTGTCCTTCGGCCCTACCCCGCGCTCGCCGACGGACTGCTCTACGTGCGCAACGAGAACACGCTCGTCTGCCTCGATCTCCGCAAATGAAAACCGTCCTCGCTCTCCTCTCGATCGTGTCGGTTGCGGCGATGGCGCCGTTGCAGCGGTCGACAGAGAATCCGCGAGACGTCCTCGATCGCGCGATCGGCGACTTTCTCGCCGGCCGCGTGAAGGAATCGGTGGTCGGCTTCGATCGAGTGGCCGCTCTTGCACCTGACGTCGCGCCACAACTCTGGCAACGCGGGATCGCGCTGTACTATCTCGGGCGCTACGACGATTGCCGCAAGCAATTCGAGTCACACCGCACGGTCAATCCGAACGACGTCGAGAACCCGGCGTGGCACTTTCTCTGCGTTGCGCACGCCGAGTCGCCGCAGAAGGCGCGCGCGGCGCTTCTGCCAGTCGGTCCCGATCAGCGGTCACCGATGCGTGAGGTCTACGAGATGTTCAAGGGCACGATGACGACCGACGCGGTGCTGGCGGCCGGCCGGTCAGGTTCGGCGCGGTTTTTTGCGGAGCTCTATGTCGGTTTGTACTACGAAGCCATCGGCAACAACACCATGGCGCTTCCCCATCTGAAGGCGGCGGCCTCTGACCAGTTCGCGAGTGCCGGCGGTTACATGCACCGTGTCGCGACGCTCCATCCTCTACTGGCTGGGAAGCGGTAATCGTCTCGACGCAGCGGCGGGTCTTCAGACCCGCCGGTGATCTCAGCGCGGCGAACTGATTCGATAGAGGTGAGTGTCGGTTCGGATAAAGAGCGATCGATCCGAGATCGCGATCGACGCGAGCGTGGTGCCGTCGAGACGATTGGTCGCCAGCTTCTGAAACGTCTTGCCAGGCGTGAAGACCGTCGTCATGCCTTCTTCGCTGAGCGCGTAGATGCGGCCGTCGGCAAAGACGGGCGACGCGGAGTAGTTTCCACCGAGACGCTGCTGCCAGATCATCTTCCCCGTCTTTGCGTCGACGCACGACAGCACGCCGGTATCGCTCAGGTAATACAACTCGTCACCAACGAGAAGTGGAGACGGTGTATACGGCGCGCCGCGCGTCAACATCCACACGACATGGGTGCGCGTGACGTCCCCGCGGCCGTCGGCACGCACCGCCATGAGCGCGGGCTCCTGGAACCCGGTGGCGATAAACACGAGACCCTGACCGAACACGGGCCGAGGCACGTTGGAGAACCCCTCGCCGTAGCTGACGCGCCAGATTTCCTTTCCCGTCAACGGTTCGTACGCGACGGTACGGTACGCGCCAACCGACACCACTTGATCCTCGTCGCCCACTCGAATCACGAGCGGCGTCGAATAGGCCTGGCTCCATGGCCGGCGCCGCGAAGTGCGCCACCGCGACTTCCCCGTTTTCGTATCGAGCGCGACGACGTACGCGTCGTCTCCCCAGCCATCGCAGTTGATGATCAACAGATCGCGATAGAGGACGGGAGAGCCGCCGTTGCCGTGCTGCGCGTCGTAGCGCAGGCGCGTGGACCAGAGCAACTGGCCGGCCGTCGTGAGCGCGGCGGTGCCGTCCGCGCCGAAATGCACGTAGACGCGATCGCCGTCGACGATGGGCGTTGGAGAGGCGCGACTGTTCTTGATGTTGATCGCCTCTGGGTTATCGATCTTGAAAACTTCCGCGTTCACGACCTCGCGTCCCGAAGCGGCATCGAGACCGATCAAGCGGAGGGAGATGACGGAGTCCTCTCCCCTCTTGTTGCGAGTGGCGTTGACGGCCGTGACCCAGACACGCCCGCCAGCGATGACGGGCGACGACCATCCACCGCTGATGGGAACCTTCCACGCGATGTTCTGCGTCTCGGTCCATTCGAGCGGCAGCCCTGCCTCCGTCGAGTGCCCCTGCCCTGTTGGTCCGCGAAACTGCGGCCAATCCTCGGCTGCAAGTAGAGGCGGGGCTTGCCTGGCCTGAGCGAAGTCGAAGGCAGCCCCGCCCGTCAGAGCGATTAGCAGACTTGCCGCGAAGACACACGTCTGCGTGCGTCTACGAGCGCACGCAGATGTGCGCTTAGGAGCGCTGAAGCTCGAATCCCTCAACGGCCACATCCAGTTGATGATTGACGCGGAAGCCGACGACGCCGTCGGTCGTCACCGCTTTCTTCACCACGTTGTGGACGACCGTCCCGTTGACGACATACGACACCATGTCACCCGCGACGCGCACTTCGAGTGTATTCGACGAGCGTCCGGAGCCGTCGGGCCGCCGGACGGCTTGATGTGGCGCACGCGCCACGTCTTTGACGTCGTTTCCGACTCGCTGCCGAATGAGATACGAGCCGTCCTGCGCGACCGTGAAGTACGAATAGGCCTGATTGGCGCCTTCGAGCTGTGAGGCGCCGAAGACCAAACCGTAATAGTTAGTATGACTGCTGGGCTGATTGAGGTTGAAGGTCGCCTTGAGCGTGTAGTTACCGGCAGCGTTATTGCGTGCGTCCCAGAACGTTCCGGCTGGGCCACCTTTTACGTGGAGCCCTTTGCCCTTCGAAACGAACGTAAGGTCTGGCTGGTCATCGGGATCCTGGGCGCTCTGGCTCCGGTCAACGCGCATCTTCCAGCCCTCGGGGGATTGTGCAGACAGTGGCAGAGTTACATAGCTGATCAATAGAAGAATTACAAAAGAGTGACGCATCAGTGGAGTCTCCCTGTTTGATCGGTTGGTCCCGTGCGGACCGCTCTCGGAGCGTGTACCGCTTTTCATGATTCGTGGTCAAGGCAGGTGAATCATGATCCGTGGTCAAGGCAGGTGAACGTGAGCTCAGCTGTTCCCGCGCCGAAGGATGCCACACTCTAGCGAGAAACTCCCAGCTCCGATGAACTCAACCCCCAACCGCACAGATTGGGTGTTGGGGTTGGAGGGTGGCGGTTGATTCGACCCAAACGATGCTAACGTCGACCACTCTGCGCAGTCGTGTATCACGCGAAACGCGCCAGTTGCTTGTCGCAGCCTTGGTCGCGCTGCTTGCGCTCTGGGTACTTGCGCGCATCCGTTTTCCGGGACAACCGCCCACCCCGAACCCGATTCCCTCGCTCTTACCTCAGCTCTCGGTCGCGCCCCGATTCGCCAACCTCGCGGGCGAGATTGCCGAACTTCAGCGCAGGCTGGGGGCGGCCTGGCTGGCGATTCCTGTTTCAGGGGCAGACACGACCGCCGAAAACGGCTCACGGCACCTCACCGCGATGCGGCTGTCCAACAGCACGGCGGTGATACTGCTGCGCAGCGGCGATCGAGTGCTCACCGAGCAGGACCTCATCGCCACCGATCGCGTCACTGGCCTTGCGATTGTTCGTGCCGAGGAGACGCCGTCGAGACCCGATGTCGCACGCTGGATGCCTCCGAGTCTCGATGGACCTCGATACTTAATGGCCACCATCGGCACCCCCACTGGCGTTTCGCTGCGCCCCGTTCTTGTTGGCGCGCTGCACGAGATCGAAAGCCCGGCGTGGCCCGGCCCAATCTGGTCGGTACCAGAGGGCACCGATCTGGCCGCATCAGCGTTCGTCTTCACGACGTCTGGCGAAATCGCTGGTCTTGTCGCACGCGAGCCACCGGGACTCGCTATCATCCCGTGGGACATCGTGCTCGCCGAGGCTACGCGGATTCTCGATCGAGGACGTGCGCCGGCGCAGGATCTTCGTGTCGAGGTCCGCCCGCTGACGCCGGCACTGACACAAGCGACGGGCGCGGCACGAGGCGTGGTCGTGGCATGGGTTGATCCACGCGGTCCGATGGCCAAGCAGATCGTTGTCGGTGACGTCATTCAATCCATCAATGCGCAGGCGATTGCGCACGTTCGCGATTGGGAAGTCACAAGCGGTCGACTGACCGCCGGCAACGCCACGTTCGGCGTACGTCGTCGTGGCAAGTCGATGGAGATCGGCGTCACCTTGCCCGCGGCAGGCACATCGACTGCGCCCACGTCATTAGGCCTGAGGATGCGCAATGTCCCAGGCGTCGGCACCACCATTCTTCG
This sequence comes from Vicinamibacterales bacterium, assembly GCA_035649635.1. Taxonomy (GTDB): domain Bacteria; phylum Acidobacteriota; class Vicinamibacteria; order Vicinamibacterales; family UBA2999; genus Gp6-AA40. Next base: position 72,036 of record DASRJE010000031.1, read on the forward strand.
CATCGACCCTCGTTCGGCCGCCACGGCGGCGCGCCTGCAAGAAGGGGACATCATCACCCTCGCCGGAGATATCACGGCGCCCACCGCAGCGCAGATTGGCGATGCCTTCCGATCCGCTCGGACAGGCGAGGCGATCATGCTCGCGATCACGAGGGGCAGCACGCACCTCGTCGTGGGGCTGGTGAAATGATGGCGGAATCGATCCATCAGGACGACGTCGCACCCGATACGCGCACGAGCGAGGTGGCGATCGGGCGGATCGCCACGCCGGCTTCGCTGCCCGCGCACACACTGCCATGGCACGTGCGCTTCGGGCTGAGTTGGTCGACCGGTGCGGTCCCCGTCGTCCTCATTCTGTTGATTGGGGCGGTGCTCGGTCCTGGCGGCCTTGCCGTGCTCACGCCGGCGGTCCTCAACGTCATCGATCCGGTGTTGCCGGTCGCCGTCGCGGCGCTCGGCATCCTGGCCGGTCTCGAGTTCACGCGACCGGCTGCTCCTAATCGCTGGTCGCTCCTTCGCAAGGCCAGCATCGAATCGCTGCTGACGGGAACCTTCGTCGCCGTTGGCATCTGGTTGGTCATGCCGGCCTCTCCAGATCTGGCGCCATGGGACGCATGGCTCGTGGCGATCGTGGCTGGTCTGTGCGCATCGATGTCGGCCACATTACCGGATGCCGATCCCGATCGTCTTCGCCCGGCGGCGATCCGCATGCGCGATCTCGATGCTTTTCTTCCGGCCATCATCGGCGCCGTCGTGCTCGCCTTCCTTCATTCGCAATCTCCGCTGGCGTCGCTGTGGCTCACGACTCAGGCGATGGTTCTCGCGCTTCTGATCTCGGCAACCGCGTGGCTGCTGCTTGCCGACGGCCCGCCAGGTACGGAGCAGCGCGTGTTCTCGATTGCGGCGTTGCTGCTGGTCGGTGGCATCGCCGACTACCTCGCGCTGTCGGCCCTGGTGGGCGGACTTCTCGCTGGCCTCTTCTGGGGGTACGTCGGAGGTGTCGCTCGCGACTGCATCGAACGCGACGTCCGTTACCTGCGTCATCCGCTGGTCGTGCTCATGCTCCTGGCGGCAGGCGCCAAGCTCGAATTTTCCGGCTGGATTCTCGTCGTCGCGATGGCGTATCTCCTGTTGCGTGTCGCCGGCAAACTTCTCGGCGGCTGGCTGACGCGCAGGTTGCCAGGCGCGCCGCTACCGGATCACGTGGCGGGCACGCTGCTCCCGCCTGGTGTCTTCGGCATCGCCTTCGCGCTTGATGCAACCTCGATGATGGAACCTGCAGCGGCTTCGATCTTGTCCGCCGCGGTACTGGGCAGTATCGGTTGCCAGCTCCTGGCGGCCCTCTGGCGACCGGCGGAGGCCCACGAGTGAAGCAGATCGTTGCATTGAGCCTTGCGGTCGTGGTCGTGCTCTGGGTTCGCGCGATCGGCGGACCCATCGAGAGCGGAACCGCTGGCGTCGCCTTGGCAATCGGCTTCACGCTGCTGGGCGCGTGGGTGTTTGGCGACGCGCTTCGGCGTTTCCGGATTCCGCGTCTTACCGGCTACATCCTGTTCGGCATCCTGATTGGACCTAACGTCGGCGATGTCATCACCGAGACGATGGCGGTTCAGCTTCACTTCGTCACCGGCATCGCCACGACGCTCATCGCTCTCATCGCGGGCCTCACGCTCAATCTCGAGCGTCTCAGTCATCAGTTCAAAGCGCTCGCGCGCCTCACCGGCATAACGCTGGCGGTCGCAATGGCTGGCATCGGCACCGTCGTCTGGATGGCGTGGCCGTGGATCTCCATCGCGCCCAATGCCAGTGGACTGGAGCGGCTCGCGATCACGGCACTCCTGGTGGTCATCACCGTGAGCTTCTCCCCGACGATGACCGCGGCAGTCACCACCGAGACCGGCGCTCGCGGCCGATTGAGCGAGACGGTGCTGACGGTTGTCGTCCTCGCCGATCTGGTCATCCTCGTTCTGTTCTCGCTGGCGATGCTTTTCGCGCGCGTCGCGGTGGGCTCGACCACGAGCGACGGGGTCGGACTCCTCGTCCGCTTCACATGGGAGATCGGGGGCGCCGTCGCGTTCGGCGTGCTGGTCGGGGCGTTGTTCGCGCTTTACCTGCGCTACATCGGTCGCGAAATCGCCCTGGTGCTGATCGCCGTCTGCGCCTTGCTCAGTCAGGTAGGCAGCACGCAGCAGTTCGAGCCGCTGCTGGCGGCGGTGGCTGCCGGCCTCGTGATTGAGAATCTATCGCTCGCGCAAGGCGACGCCTTGAAGACGGCGGTGCAGGGCACTGCCCTTCCCGTGCTGGTCATCTTTTTCGTCGCCGTCGGGACATCGCTCCGGCTCGACGTGCTCGCCGAAAGCGGATTTATCGTCATCGCGCTGTCCGCGCTGCGGCTGTTCTTCATCAGGCTGGGTGTGGCCTTCGGTGTGCGCTCATCGGGGATCGATCGGTCGGTTGGCGAATACATCTGGACCGGTCTCGTCTCTCAAGCTGGCATCACGCTCGGGTTTGCGGCGCTGGTGGCATCGGAGTTCGCGGACTGGGGTCCTCGAATCCAGGCGCTGCTCGTTGCCTTCATCGCGATTCATGAACTGCTGGGACCGCTGCTCTTCCGCTATGGGCTGTCGCGCAGCGGTGATCTCGCGGCGCCGCCGCGACGGCCACTGGTCGTCGTCTCCAATCGCGAACCCTACCTGCATCGCCACGATGACCGCGGCCGCATTGTGGCGACGCCGGCGACCGGCGGCGTGGCCGTCGCACTCGACGCGCTCATGCGCGAACGCAACGGGGTGTGGGTTGCGCACGGCGCCGGTCCGGCCGATCGTCAGGTCGTCGACAAAACCGACAGAGTTCTCGTGCCTCCAGAGAGTCCGTCGTACGAGCTGCGCCGGCTGTGGCTCGAAGAACCAACCTTCTCGGCGTACTACAACGGGTTCGCCAACGAGGGCTTGTGGCCGCTGTGTCACCTCGTCGACGTGCGTCCGCAGTTCCGTACCGAGGATTGGACTGCGTACCGCGACATCAACTCACGATTTGCCGCGGCGGTCAGCGAGGAAGTCGGCACTTCGAATACCCCGGTGTTCATCCAGGACTACCACCTCGCCCTTGTTGCCCCGGCACTGCGTGCTCGGGTGCCGGAGGCTCGTACGGCCCTCTTCTGGCACATCCCGTGGCCGTATCCGGACAGGTTCCGTATCTGCCCCTGGGCGTCCGAAATTCTCACGGGGCTGCTCGCCAACGATCTGCTCGCCTTCCAACTGGAACGCGATCGCCGCAACTTCCTCCTCGCCGCCGAGGAGGAGTTCAACGTCGAAGTGGAGCACGAGTTGTCCCGCGTCCGCTTCGGCGACCGCAGTACGACCGTGGTTTCGGTCCCGATCGGCGTGGACTACGATCGCATCCAGGCGATCGCGGCGGCACCCTCGCTTGCCGCCGAGCAGAATCGGCTCGCACGGCTCTTCAAGTTGTCGGCCGAGATCATCGGCATCGGTGTCGATCGACTCGACTACACCAAGGGCATCCCCGAGCGCCTGGATGCGCTCGATGCGCTCCTCTGTCGTCGACCCGCGCTGCGCGGCAAGCTCACCTTCGTACAGATCGGCGTGCCGTCTCGCTCCGAGATTGAGAGCTACGCAGCCATCGAAGCTGAAATCGGCCTGCGGATCTCGGCGATCAACGCGCGCCACCGGGTCCCGGGAGGCGCGCCGGCGGTTCACTATCACACCAAGCCGCTGACCATCACGAGCCTGGTTGCCCTGTATCGCCTCGCCGACTTCTGCATCGTCAGTTCGCTCCACGATGGAATGAATCTGGTGGCCAAGGAATTTGTATCGGCGCGCGATGATGACGATGGCGTGCTGGTGCTGAGCATGCTGGCCGGCGCAGCGCAGGAACTTCGTGAGGCGGTGATCATCAATCCGTACGATGCGGACGGCTTCGCCGACGCCTTGCTGCAGGCGATCGACATGCCGCTCGACGAACGCCGCGCGCGCATGCGCGCGATGCGGCGAATCGTTGCCGGTCGCAACGTCTTTGGCTGGGCATCGGACATCCTGGAGGGACTCGAAAGCCTGTGGACCAAACCCCTGCATTATTCAGTTCGGAGATGGGAGGACATGCCGGTGTGAGTCGCACTCGCGGCATCCTCGACACAAACCACATCTCCGAGCTTCGGACATTCGCGCAATCGCCCGCTCTACTCGCCTTCGATTACGACGGAACGCTTTCGCCGATCGCCCCTACGCCGGAACGTGCACGGCTGCCGGCGCCCACCAAGCGACTGCTGACCCGGGTAGCGAAGCGGTATCCGCTCGTGGTGATCTCCGGTCGCGCGCTCGCGGACATCTCCGAGCGCGTGGCGGACATCGACGTGCGACAGGTGTTCGGGAATCACGGACTCGAGTGGTCGGGCGCCGTCTCGCGTCCACGCGCCCAGGTCCGCCAATGGGTCGACCGGCTTCACAAACAGCTCGACGGCGTCCCTGGAGTTGTCATCGAGGACAAAGCACATTCAGTGTCCGTCCACTACCGCGCAGCCCCGGATCATCGCCGTGCGCTGAAAGGTATCCTTCCCGTCGTTCGCGCACTTCATGGCGTGAGAGTCATCTGTGGCGCGGCGGCCGTCAACCTGCTGCCAGATCACGGCGCCAACAAGGGAGTCGCTCTTCGACGCGCTCTCGAGGTGAGCGGTTGTGAGAAGGTGATCTATGTCGGTGACGACGAGACCGACGAGGACGCGTTTGCGGCACTCGAGCCCGACAAGTTGCTGGCGATTCGGATCGGCCCCTCGGGCAAGTCACGAGCCCGATATCACCTCGAATCGCAGGACTCGATCGATCTGCTGTTGCGGACGTTAATCGACGCGCGAGATGGCGCTTAGAACATTGATGAGTGGTGATCTTTGATTAGTGATTCGTTGTTGATTGAAGATTGGTGATTGCTGATTTTACGTGCCGGCAACCACTGAATCAACGATCAGCAATCAACATTCGTCAACGAATCAATAAATCAAAGATCAGAAATCAAAGATTGAAGGGATTCAAATCTTCAGCCTCGTATGACTCGTCATCTCGTCCGAATCATCTGACAATGCACGGCGGCGTTTGATGAAAATGACGACGCCAGCGACGATGAGGCAGCCGACGACGGCGATCGCCAGGAGTACACCGGCCATTGCGAACATTCCGATCACGAAGTCGATGCTGATGTCGCCCGTTGGATCGGGTTGACGAGCGACGTCGACGATGATCGGGTTCTGCACCAGGGAAAACGTCAGCATCGTTCATCCAACACGTGCCACGAGCCCACATCGCGCGCCAGTTCGACCAGCGTGCGGACGCCGACGCCGGTCGCTCCTTTGGGCTGATACGGCTTGGCCTCTTCGGCCCAGGCCGTTCCGGCAATGTCCATGTGCACCCAGGGCAGGTCGCCCACGAACTCCTTGATGAAGAGCGCCGCCGTGATCGCGCCGCCGGGCCGCCCTCCCGTGTTGCTCACGTCGGCGATTTCGCTCTTCAGTTGCTCCTTGTAATCATCGAACACCGGCATCGGCCACGATCGATCGCCGGCGCGTTCGGTCGCGCGACGTACGTCTTCGACCCAATGCGGTGGAGTGCCAAAGAGCCCACTGGTCGTTTTCCCGAGTGCCACGACGCATGCCCCGGTCAGCGTGGCGAGATCGACGAGATGGGTCGCGCCGCGCTGACGCGCGAGCCATAAGCCGTCGCCGAGGATCAGCCGTCCTTCAGCATCGGTGTTGAGAATCTCGACCGTCTTTCCGTCCGCGCTGGTCAACACATCGCCGGGCTTGATGGCCCGGCCCCCGGGCATGTTCTCGGTCATCGGGATCACGGCGACGCAGCGGATTGGCAGTTTCAGGCGCGCGATGGCCGACATAGCGCAGAGGACCGCGGCCCCGCCCGACATGTCATCTTTCATCTTGTCCATGTTGTCGGCGGGCTTGATCGAGATGCCCCCGGTGTCGAACGTAATGCCTTTGCCGACAAGACCGAGCACGACGTCCTTGGGGGCTTGCGGATGTTCGTGACGCAGCACCACGACGCGCGGCGGCTCATGGCTCCCGCGCGCAACGCCGAGCAGCATTCCCATCTTGAGCGCCGCGATGTTGGGCTCGTCCAGCACCTCCACGTTCAACCCTGCGGAGGTGGCTATCTCGGATGCACGCTGCGCGAATGTGCGCGGCGTCAGATCGTTTCCCGGTTCGTTTGCCAACGCGCGTGCCTGGTTGGTGCTCTCGCCGAGGATTCGCCCGCGCTCGATTGCTTCGGTGGTGTCAGCCGGCGCGTCGACCATCCTGATATCGACCTGGTCGAGCCACGTAGGCGCCGGACCCGTAGTCTTACGGGCGCCGCCGTCGTAGCTGGCGAGGACGACCCCTTCGGCCATGGCCTGCGCGGCCACGACCGGCTCGACGAGCGTGCCTGGACGAAACAGCAGCGCGATGCGCGTCATCCGCCGTTGCCGGGCATGAAGCCCGCCGATCGTCGCCAGTCGGCGGAAATGATCGGGCGTGGCCTCCATGAACTTGCCCGTCCCGACCAGCACGGCGCGAAGGGCTTTCCACCCCGAAAGTGCAGTTACGAGCACTTCGTACGGCTTCCCGGAAAACTCGCCCCGCGCCCGAGCGCGGGCCACTTCTCCTCCGGAGGCACGATCGAGGTCCGGTTCATCGACAAAGTCGTCATCGGTGAACGATGGGATCACCAACAAATCCACATCGAGCTCGGCGGCAGGATGCCCTGTCAACGTGAGAGGAGGCGTTTTGTATACCGTCTGCATCGTGTCGATGTCCCTATCCACCCGCGCGGATCACCGGACGTAGCTTGTCCCACCTGAGACTTCGGCTTAGAATCAATCGAGCCTGCCCGGGAGATCGACATGCCTAATTCGCGACGAGCGTGTTGTGCGCTCTCGGCCGCAGTTGCCGGACTGATCTTCGCCGGATTCTTTTCCGCCGGAGCTGTATCGAGCGCGCAGTCGAGCGGCGAGGCCAAGAAACCCAGTCTATCACTCAGGGTCACGCCCCCGGTTGGCTTTGCCCCGTTGAAGACGCGTCTTGTCGTGGATGTGCGCAACGGCGACGACGACTACCCAGACTTCTACTGTCCGACCATTGAGTGGGATTGGGGCGACGGCACGATTTCCGCCAACTCCGAGGACTGCGATCCGTACGAAGCAGGCAAGAGCGTCATCAAGAGGCGTTTTGCGACCGAACACACCTTCCGGCAGCCGGGCGCCTTCCGTGTCGCGTTTCGACTGAAGCAGAAAGATCGCGTCGTGGGAACGAGCACCGTCAACGTCCAGGTGCGGACGGGCCTCTCTCAATTCTGAAGCACGAAGGCGACGAAGGCTCGAACATCACGAAGCGGAAGGCTAAACGGGAATCGGTGGCGGCATGACGCGCCGGTTCGCGAACATGCTCGTCACGGCGGCCCCAAGACCGATCGTCCACGCCACGTACTCCACGAGCAGGCCCGCTGAGCGCATCGGCCACGTCGCCGGGCTCAACCAGCCCAGACCATAAGCTGCCGCCTGGGCAATCACCGTGATGCCGACGATGATGGCGTAGCCGATCAGAAAATCCGCCACCGACGGCTGTGTCATCGGGCCCTTGCCTCGAAGAGTTCGCCCGAGACGAACAGCCACGCCCGTGAAGCCGGCGATCCACATCAAAGCGAAGGCGGCAAGCAGAAGAGGGATGGTGGCGAGCAGTGGAATGCCAACGATCGAGACGACGAGCGCCACCATCAGCACCACCAGCGCAGGAACGAACAGCACTTCAACGGCAAGACCGGTCAGAATCGACGCGCCGGCAGAACGGTCCGAGATCGTGCCGATCCATCCCGGCGCCGCCAGCGTCAGGAATACGGCCACCAACAGCGTCAGCGAGAGCCGGAACATCGATCCCCAGAACGACAGCCCCCTCCACCATGCCTCATTGTTCCAACCGGTACCGAAGGTGATGCCGCCCCACGGAGCGACTGCCTCGTCAATCGAACCGTGGACCGCCGCGCCTGGTTCCAGCTCGATCGTGCCCATCACGGATACGGCATTCCCTTCGACGATGGCTTTGGGTCCGAGGTGGAGTCCACCCCCGACTACGACGACGTCATCGTCAACGCGGCCGTCGATGCGGGCACTACCACCGATCACCACGATCGGCTCGTTCGCCGTTTCGCCTTCTGCCAGCGTGTAATCGCGGAAGATGCGCAGGTGGACACCGTCGCCACGGAAGCGTTCCCGAACGCGCTCCATGCGCTGTCGATTCTCCTGCCGGCGTTCCTCGCGCGCCTCCTGGACGCGCTCGCGCCATTCCTCGCGAGCTTCACGGATGCGTTCGCGACGCTCCTGGCGAAGTTCGGCGGGGTCCCGGCGGAGATCGTCGTCGCCTCCCTGGCTGGACGTTTGTGCCCACGCGAAAGACGCGGCAAATATCAATGCAAGCGCGGCAATCCCTCGAGTCACTGACAACTCCTAGCGAGGCTGCGCCTCAGACTAGCGAGCGTGGAGAGTGGCTCCGCCTCGCTAGTCACAGTATCTCTGGCCCGCGCTCCGCGCGGGCGTAGACGCCTTGCCCGCGGAAAACTTGTCTTAAGATCAAGCGTTCGAAGCGGTCAAGGCGTCTAGCCGGTTCAGACGGAGGCCCCTCCGGGGAAGTTCCGTCCTACACCGTCACGACCATGGCGATTCCCATTCCGCCGCCGATGCAAAGGGAGGCCACACCTCTTCCACCCCCTCTGGCCCGAAGAGCATGAATGAGCGTGGTCAGTATCCTGGCTCCGCTGGCGCCAATGGGGTGGCCGAGGGCGACCGCCCCGCCTCGCGTATTCACCTTCGCCGAGTCGAGGCCGAGCTCGCGTGAGACCGCAAGCGCCTGAGCGGCGAACGCCTCGTTCAGCTCGAACAGGTCGATCTCGGCGATCGTCAGCCCCGCGCGCTGCAGAGCCTTACGCACAGCATTGACAGGCCCCATCCCCATCATCATCGGCTCGATCCCGGTCGAGGCGAACGACACGACATGAGCCAGCGGTGTTCGTCCAAGTTGACGTGCGCGAGCGGCTGCGGTGATGACGAGAGCAGCGGCACCGTCGTTGATCCCCGACGCATTGCCGGCGGTGACGCTCCCGTCTTTTCTGAACGCGGGCCGTAGTCCGGCGAGCGTCTGCATAGTCGTGTTCCGCCGAGGGTGCTCGTCGGTGTCGAATCGCGCCGGCTCCCCTTTCTTCGTTGCGATTTCCACAGCGACGATCTCGTCCCGGAAGTCGCCGCTGGCAATCGCGCGCTCAGCACGTTGCTGACTCTCGGCGGCGAAGGCATCCTGTTCGGCGCGCGAAATTCGGAAGCACTCGACCAGTCTCTCCGCCGTCATGCCCATGTGACAGCCTTCAATCGCGCACGTGAGTCCCTCGTCGAGAATCGAGTCCGACACTTCCGCATTTCCCATGCGATAGCCCCAGCGGGCGCCCTTCAACAAGTAAGGCGCACGGGACATCGACTCCGTGCCGCCGGCCACGGCGACGTCGATGTACCCCGTCTGCATGGCCTCGACTGCGTGAACCACCGCCTGCAGCCCCGAGCCGCACACGCGATTGACCGTCTCGCCCGGGATGTCTTTCGGAACACCAGCCGCCAGTGCGGCCTGACGGGCGACGTTCATTCCAGCGCCCGCCTGCAGCACGCATCCCATGATGACGTCGCCGATCGTTGTCGCGTCGATACCGGCACGCGAGATCGCCTCACGAATCACGACTGCACCAAGCGTCGACGCGGACACGTCCTTCAGCGAACCGCCAAACGATCCGATTGGCGTGCGGCACGCACTGAGGATGACTGTTGGTTCTTTGAGCACGGGACCATTCTAGGCCGTGCACGTGCGCCCCTCGGCGCCGGCCTTCGGGATAAGCTCCCGCAGCGCGTGGTCCGCAGCCTGCAGTGTTATAACCACGATATGGACCAGTTCGAGTTCGGCGGCGCCATCGCATGGCGGCCGACGTCCGACTACGTCGACAGGAGCCGCCTCGTCGACTTCATGAAGAAACACCGGCTCAACAGCCTCGACGAGCTGATGACCCGCTCGACGAGCGACCTCGAATGGTTCTGGCGCGCCGTGATGGACGACCTCGGCATTCAGTTCTACGAGCCGTACAGCAAGGTGGTCGATCTCTCTTCAGGGTTGGCGATGCCGAAGTGGTGCATCAACGGCCGCATGAACATCGTCCATAACTGCCTGGACAAGTGGAGAGGAACACCAACAGAGCATCGGCCTGCCCTCCGGTGGGAGGGAGAAGAGGGGGCCATTCGCACGGTGACGTATGCCGAACTGCTCGTCGAGGTGAATCGCGCAGCCGGCGGACTTCGAACACTCGGTATCGGTCGGGGTGACAGGGTCGCCCTCTTCATGCCAATGTGCCCGGAGCTCGTCGCGGCGTTCTTCGCCGTCATCAAGCTCGGCGCCATCGTCCTGCCGCTGTTCTCCGGCTATGGAGCCGATGCAGTCACGACGCGGCTGCAGGATGCAGGCGTCAAGCTCCTCATCACATCCGATGGCTTCTGGCGTCGCGGACACGCCGTGCGGATGAAAGACACCGCGGACGCCGCAATCGCAGCCACGCCATTGGTCGAGCACGTGATCGTGACGCGGCGCATCGGTGCCGAAGTCGTGATGGGAGCTCGCGATGTGTGGTGGACCGATCTCGTCGCAGGACAGCCCGATGTGTGCGCGACCGAACACACCGGTGCGGACGAGCCCCTGATGATCATCTACACCTCGGGAACAACGGGGCGTCCGAAAGGCGCAGTGCACTCGCATTGTGGTTTCCCGATCAAGACCGCGCAGGACATGGTTCACTGCTTCGACGTGCACGACGGTGAAACCATGTATTGGGTCAGCGACATGGGCTGGATGATGGGCCCCTGGGAAGTGTTCGGGATGACGTTGCTCGGAGGCACCGTGGTGTTGTACGACGGCGCACTGGACTTCCCTGCGCCCGATCGCCTCTGGTCTCTGGTCGAGCGGCATCGCGTCAACATCCTTGGAGTTTCACCCACGCTGATTCGGGCCTTGATGAGACACGGCGAAGATCCTGTGCGCTCTCACGATCTCTCGTCGCTTCGCATTCTTGGCTCGACGGGAGAACCCTGGAACCCCGAGCCCTGGAAATGGTTTTTCGATGTGGTTGGTGGCGGCCGCCTCCCGATCATCAATTACTCCGGAGGAACCGAGGTGTCAGGCGGTCTCGTTTCGGGCAACGTGCTCACGCCCCTCAAGCCGGCGGCATTTGCCGGCCCGCCGCCGGGAATCGCCGCGGATGTGGTCGACGATCAGGGGCGCCCGGTGCGCAATCAGGTCGGCGAGTTGATCGTTCGGACGCCGTGGATCGGCATGACGCGCGGCTTTTGGAACGATCAGGACCGCTACTTCGAAACCTACTGGTCGCGTTTCCCCAACGTCTGGGTCCACGGCGATTGGGCCGCCATCGATGACGACGGGCTCTGGTACATCCTGGGTCGCTCCGATGACACGATCAAGATCGCCGGAAAGCGCCTGGGGCCGGCGGAAGTCGAATCGGTGCTCGTTGATGATCCCGCCGTGCTCGAAGCGGCCGCCATTGGTGTGCCGGACGCGATGAAAGGGCAGGCCCTCGTCTGCTTTTGTGTGCTGCGGCCGGGGCACACGCCAAACGGCGAACTCACTGCCCGGCTGACCGCGCTCGTGATGGATCGACTCGGCAAGCCGCTCAAGCCGAAAGCGATCGAATTCGTGCGCGACCTGCCGAAGACGCGGAATGCCAAGGTCATGCGGCGAGTAATCCGCGCGGCGTATGTTGGCGAGGCACCCGGTGATCTGTCTTCGCTCGAAAACCCGAAGGCCGTCGACGACATTCGCGCCATCGCCGCTGGCCGTGCGGGCTAGCCCCGGCCTCATCCGTTCTTTGAAAAGGCCGTGCTCCACGTCGGCGCCGCAGCTCGAACCAGGTCGAGCAACCGCGGCGGCAGATCGGTCTCGCCGGTCAACGCTCTGACCTCGAGGATATCGTCAAAGCCGAGGCCGCTCGGGCATCGCAGTGCCCACTCGATCGCTTCCTTCTCCGAATCCACTTCGATGATGTAGAAGCCGCCGACCAGTTCTTTCGACTCGGTGAACGGCCCATCGACGATGGACCGCTTACCCTTCTTCGCTTCGACGCGCGCGACGTGCCCGTCGGGCTTCAGCCCTTCGGCAGCGACGAGGACGCCGGCCTTGTGCATCTCCTCGTTGAATCGCATGTAGGCGCTAAACAACTCTTCGTCGAACGGCCCGTTCGGATCCGGCGGCTCGGGAGTATCGGGACCAGGGCGGGCGGTGATGATGAATCGCATGGTGATGTCTCCTTCTCAGGCGGGTCTAAAGGCCCGCCTCTGCTCTCACGACGAACGAGGAGTCATTGGATCGACATCAGGCGCGAAACGACCCATCCTCCAGGGGGCGCAGGGCTACGACGTTGAGCACGGCCCCGATTGGGATCGCGCCGTAGACGTGCGGGAATAGGGTCTCCCGACCCTCGAGGTTCTCATAGCGAACCTCCGACCTCAGTCGCGCCGGGTCGATGTGCAGAAGGACAAGGTCCGTGCGCCCGCGGAAGCGCTGGTTGGCGACCCAGATGTACTGGTCGGCCGTCGAGCAGTGGATGAAACCCTCCGTCGCCAGCGAGTCCGTTTCGTAGATGCCCGCCCCGAGGGCAGACTCCCAGGCTGCGCGTGAAGTGATGTGGAAGATCATCTATTCGCGGCCTTTCATCAGCTCGGATCGCCAGTGCGCGGCACGCTCGAAGACGGCGTCGACTGCCGCGCCATCCGAAAGACTAGCCCTGAGCTCCTGCAACCGGGTAATCAGTCGATCGAGCGCGACCCCGATGTCGCCGGCGTTCGACGCGCAGACGTCGCGCCAGATGTCCGCCGGGCTCGACGCAAGGCGAGTCGAATCGACCAGGCCGCGGCCTGCAAGCCGAAGGCCGCTCGACGACGTGGCCTCACCCACGACCTCCATCAAGGCACTGACCGTAAGTTGCGGCAGGTGGCTGAGGAAGGCCATCAGCCGATCGTGTTCCTCAGCATCCATCGTCGTCGGTCGGGCGCCGAAGCTCTGGATGAATCCTGACAGTCGGTCGATCGCCGCCTGCGACGTCGATTCGTTCGGCGTGAGAATCCACGGCCTGCCCCGGAAGAGGTCCGCGCGTGCGAACGCAAAGCCTCCGCGTTCCGCTCCACCAATAGGATGACCTCCCACGAAGCTCGCACGCGCCCCCCGCAACGCGGCCGCCGCCTTGACGATGTCGCGCTTGGTGCCGCCGACGTCGGTGATCGTGGCGCCATCGGCGAGGACGGCGAAGACGTCAGGCAACAGGCGGATGTTCTGCTCGACAGGCGCCGCGAGAACAACGAGATCGTTGCCTGAGAGCTCGGTGACCGCTTGCGCGGCGCGATCGATCGCGCCACTCCCCGCCGCGTGCGCGAGCACCGGCGGGCGATCGACAGCGGTGATGCGAATGGAGGGCCAGCGCTCCCGGATCGCGAGCGCGATCGATCCGCCAATCAGGCCGAAGCCTACTATCGCAATCTGTTTGAAAGGCGGTTCTTCGCCGAGTGATGGCATCTGTCAACTCCCAACTCCCAAAAAACCAACTCCCAACAGTTGGGAGTTGGAAGTTAGAAGTTGGAGATCGGGAGTTGTGCCGGTTACCTCGCCCAGCCGCGACGGGCCATCGGCTCGAGGCAGATGCTGCGACCGATTGCCGGAGCGATGATGCGCAGTTCCGCCATCAACCGATCGAACTGGGCGGGATACATCGACTGGGCGCCGTCGCTGAGGGCGCGATCGGGATCGTTGTGCACTTCGATGATCAACCCGTCTGCGCCGGCAGCGACAGCGGCGCGCGCCAGTTGCGCCACCATGTCACGACGTCCCGCGCCATGACTCGGGTCCGCGACGATCGGCAGATGACTCAGTTTCTTGACTACCGGGATGGCGGAAATGTCGAAGGTGTTGCGCGTGGCGGTCTCGAACGTCCGGATGCCGCGTTCGCACAGGATCACTTCATTGTTGCCGCCAGCAAGGATGTACTCCGCCGAGAGCAGCCACTCCTCGATGGTCGCCGAGATCCCGCGCTTGAGAAGCACTGGCTTGCGAACGTGACCCAGCTCACGAAGCAGGGTGAAGTTCTGCATGTTGCGTGCGCCGACCTGGAAGATGTCCGAGTATTTGCCGATCAGCTCGATCTGGCTGATGTCCATGACCTCGGAGATGAGTTTCAGATTGTGCGCATCCGCCGCGCGCCTGAGCATCTGGAGGCCCTGCTCACCGAGCCCCTGGAAGCTGTACGGCGAGCTCCGTGGCTTGAAGGCGCCGCCGCGAAGAATCTTGGCGCCTGCCCGCTTCACCGCTGCGGCGCTCGCCATGACCTGCTCCTCGGTCTCAGCCGAGCAGGGGCCGGCCATCACGATCACCTCATCCCCGCCGATGCGAATGTCATCGAGGATGACGACGGTGTCTTCGGGCTTGAAGCTGCGGCTGGCCCGCTTGTATGGCTCGGTGATGCGCAGCACCTCGTGCACACCATCGAGTATGCCGATGAGCTCGGGGTCGATCTTGTGGGCGCCAACCACGCCCAGGACGGTGCGAGTCGCTCCCGATGACCGGTGTACGTCCATCCCCAGTTCGATCAGGCGTGCGATCACCGCGTCGATCTGAACCTCGGTGGCCCGCTCCTTCATGACGACGACCATGACTACTCTCCCATCCGTGAATCTGGACTGTTCCTGTGATCACTTGCGACGCGTTCGGCGCGTCTCGCTTCGTCGATAACCCGTTCGAATATCCGGACGACAGCTTCAGCCGTCAGCGGCCCGGCCAGCTCGGTGGCTGATTGCCTGACTCTATTGAGGACCTCCGCCTCGCGCTCGGGCTGATAGATCGGAAGCGCCGCTTCGTGCTTCAGGCGACCCACTTCGACCGCGCATGCCACTCGCACGTTCAAGAGGCGGACGAGTTGCTCATCGATCACGTCAATCCGGTTGCGCAACTCCTCGATGGTCAGGACTTCAGCCAACGCACGTACTCCTCTACTTTCCTCTCGAGATCGTTCGACGCACCAGCCTCGGCCATCACGCCGACCAAGGCGCTGCCGACAACGGCGGCGTCCGCCCATTGGCCGACTTCCCGGACGTGCTCAGGCTTGGAGATTCCAAAACCGAGCGCCACTGGCAGCGGGCTGACGCGCCGGATTCGTTCGACCATCTCGCGGGCGCCGTCGGCAAGTCGATCGCGGGCGCCGGTCACGCCGAGGCGCGAGATCGCATACAGAAACCCGCTGCCAAGGGCTGCGGCCTTCCGCAGACGGTCGTCGGTCGTCGTCGGGCTGAGCAGAAGAATTGTATCAATCCCCCGCTTTCCCAGCAGGTTCCGGAAATCGTCCGCCTCCTCGATCGGCAGATCGAGCACGAGCACCCCGTCGACGCCGGCGTCCCTGGCGCGGTCGGCAAAACGCTCGGCACCGAGACGCAGAATGGGGTTGGCGTAGCTGAAGATGACAAGGGGCGCGCGAATGCCGCTGCGCACGTCGCCGATCAAGTCGAGGACACCGCTCAACGTCGTGTGCGAGGCGAGCGCCCGTTCGGTCGCACGCTGGATGACCGGACCATCGGCAAGTGGATCGGAGAACGGCACGCCCACTTCCAGCACGTCGGCTCCGGCGCGATCCAGCGCGCACAAGACGCCTCGAGTCTTTGGCAGAGTTGGATCTCCGGCCGTAATGTAGGTCACGAGTCCCGGTTTCGCCGCGGCGCGCAGGCCGGCGAACGTTGTCGCCAGCCGGCTCATCGAAGCGCCTCCATCACACTTTGCACGTCCTTGTCTCCGCGTCCGGACAAGTTGACGAGAATCACCGTGCCATCGGCGACGTCCTTCGCGAGGCGCATTGTGTACGCCACGGCATGTGCCGATTCGAGAGCGGGCAGAATGCCTTCCAAGCGAGCCAGGGCCTGAAAGCCTTCGAGTGCCTCGGCGTCGGTCACGTAGCCATATTCGGTCCTTCCCAGATCGCGCAGCCATGCGTGCTCGGGACCGACCGCCGCGTAATCGAGGCCGGCGGAAATCGAGTGCGTGAGTTCGATGTTTCCCGCATCGTCCTGGAGAACAAACGTCCGAGTGCCCTGGAGTACGCCAGTGCTTCCACCTGCGAACCGCGCGGCATGACGTCCCGGTGCGATGCGCTCCCCTCCTGCCTCGACACCGATCAACCGGACCGACTTGTCGTTGACGAATGCGTCGAAGATTCCGATCGCGTTGCTTCCACCGCCTACGCATGCGACGACGATGTCCGGGAGACAGCCAACCTGGTCGAGCATCTGGCGCCGCGCCTCGCGACCGATGACTGATTGGAATTCACGAACCATCAGCGGATACGGATGCGGACCGAGTGCCGACCCGAGCAGGTAGTACGTGTCGCCAACGTTCGCCACCCAATCGCGCATCGCCTCGTTGATGGCATCCTTCAGCGTCTTGCTGCCGGCATCGACCTGGCGGACCGTGGCGCCGAGCAACTGCATGCGCACCACGTTGAGCGCCTGGCGACGCATGTCCTCGGTGCCCATGTAGACGTGACACTCGAGATTGAGAAGGGCGCACGCGGTCGCGGTGGCCACACCGTGCTGACCGGCACCAGTTTCGGCGACGACGCGTGTCTTCCCCATTCGCTTGGCAAGCAGCGCCTGCCCGAGGGCGTTGTTGATCTTGTGGGCGCCGGTATGGGTCAGATCTTCGCGTTTGAGCAGGATGCGCAGCTTTGAGGAGCGACCTCGCGCGTCTGTAACAAGCCTGCGCGTCTCGTAAAGCGGCGTCGGCCGACCGACGTAATGCTGGAGCAGACTCGACAACTCTTCAGCGAATGAGGCGTCGGCGCGCGCCGCGAGATATCCGCGCGTCAGTTCTTCGATTGGCGCAAACAGCGTCTCCGGCACGAACCGGCCGCCGTACTCGCCAAAGTACCCGCGATCGTCCGGATCGCGTAAACCGAACACCGGCTGTTCCGCGTTCACGAGATTCAATGGGCTCATAAAGTTTCCGCTCAGAGCGAGTCGAACGCGCGCCGTGCATTCACCAGGAATGCCGACACTTTCTCGAAATCCTTGATGCCGGGCGACGCTTCGACTCCTGACGACACATCCACGCCGAAGGGCCTGACGGTGCGAATTGCGTCCTCGACATTCGACGCGTTCAAGCCGCCAGCCAGTACGACCTTGTGGTGCCGCGCGACTGCGGCGGCGCGATCCCAGTCGATCTGCACGCCGGTGCCGCCGCGCCGTACGCGATCGGAGGCATCGAGCAACCACGTCGTATCTGCCGGCCATCCGCGTGAGGTTTCGTCCAGATGGTCGAGCGTCACCGATCGCAAAAGTGGCTGCGCAAGGAACTCGAAGTCGTCCGGCCGCTCATCGCCGTGCAGTTGAACCGCACAAACGCCACTCGCCGCTACTGCGTCTTGAACCTGTTGGGCCGACTCGTTCACGAACACGCCAACCGACATCACTCCATCCGGCAGCGCGGTGATGATCTCGCGCGCATCGCCTGGGTCGATCGCTCTCGGGCTATTCGGCCAGAAGACGAACCCCAGCGCCGTCGCCCCTTGCTGCAACGCATGCAGCGCGTCGACCAGGCGCGTAATGCCGCACACCTTGATAAAGACACCGGGTGTCATTTCCTCGTGAACCCAGCGGAAATGACACCCGGTGTCGTTGCCCCTAACAGCTCTGCAATCGCCGCTGCGGGGTCGGGTGACGTCATAAATCGCTCGCCGATCAGAAACGCACGATAGCCCTGGCTCGCCAGTTCCTCGAGATCCGCACGATTCGTCAGCCCACTCTCACTCACGCCGACGACGTCCGCCGGAAGGCGAACCCCCAGCCTGCGCGAGGCGGCAACGTCCACGGCCAACGTACGGAGATTGCGGTTGTTGACGCCAATGATCCGTGCGCCGCTATCGATAGACCGCGTCAGTTCGTCCTCGTCGTGCACCTCGACGAGGGCCGCAAGCCCCAACTCCCACGCACGGCGCTGCAACCGCACGAGATCCGGCTGCTCGAGCGCCGCTGCGATCAAGAGCGCCGCATCGGCGCCGTTCGCGCGCGCCTCGAATAACTGATACTCGTCGACGATGAAGTCTTTGCGCAGGAGTGGCAGCCTGACTGCCTGCCGCACCGCAGCGAGATGCTCGAGCGATCCGTCGAAGAAAGTCGGCTCGGTGAGCACCGAGATCGCCGCCGCACCGCCTGCTTCATACTTCCGGGCAATGGCCACCGCGTCGTAGTCAACCGCGAGCACACCCCGCGACGGCGAACGCCTCTTGCACTCTGCGATGACATTCGCGCGCCCGGTCTTCGATAAGGCGGTGAGGAACGCTTCTCCGCGAGGTTCTGCCGCTGCGGCCCGGCGTTCCAATGACGCGAGGCTCTCCCGTTCGCGACGAACCGCCGTGATCTTCTTCGTCGCCGCGACTATGGCGCCCAGCAAGTCAGGTGTCGTTGTCATGCGACCACCGTCGACTGAGATGCGCGAACCATTCGCTCGAGCGTGTCGTGTGCGGCGCCGGAGTCGATCGCCGCGGCCGCGCACGATATACCTTCGCGCACCGACGCGGTACGGCCGGCCACAAAGAGCGCGGCGCCTGCATTGAACAGGACGATGTCTCGCGCAGCCCCTGGTTTGCCATCGAACACCATGCGAACGATGGCCGCGTTCTCAACCGCATCGCCGCCGCGAAGATCTGCGGCACGCGCCTTGGCGAGGCCAAACTCGGCGGGATGAATGAAAAACGTGTGCACCGCGCCATCGCGGCACTCGGACACCTTCGTGTGACCGGTATTCGAGATTTCGTCGATGCCGCCGGCGCCGTGCACGACCCATGCGCGCGTCGCCCCGAGAAGCATCAGCGCCCGTGCCATCACCTGCGTCAACTCCGGCCGCGGGACTCCAACGATCTGTCGCGTGGCGCCCGCCGGGTTCGTCAGCGGGCCAAGCAGATTGAACGTGGTCCTGATGCCCATGTCACGCCGGATGGGCGCCGCATGCCTCATGGATGGATGGAATGTGGGCGCGAAAAAGAAGGCGATATTTGCCTCGCGCAGTGTCTGCTCAACAACCGGCGGCGGTGCCGTTACGTTGACACCAAGCTGTTCGAAAACATCAGCGCTGCCGCAGCGGCTCGATACCGATCGGTTTCCGTGCTTTGCGACTTTCACGCCGCACGCCGCAACCACGACGGCTGCGGCCGACGACACGTTGAACGTACCGGACCGATCGCCACCGGTACCACAGGTGTCGAACACCTCACCCGGTGGGGTCGTCAGCGCGACCGCGTGTTCCCGCATCGTCCGCGCGAGGCCCGCGATCTCTTCGGGCCGCTCCCCCTTCATCACGAGCGCCGCCAGAAGTCCCGCGAGCGCACCGGGCGCGGCGCGTCCTTCCATCACTTCTCGCATTGCCTGCGCGGCCTCATCGGCCGTCAGGTCTTCGTGGCGAACGAGCTTCTCGATGAGCAGTGGAAACATCACAAGTCGAGGAAGTTCCGAAGAATCTTCCGCCCCTCTCCCGTCAACACCGACTCGGGGTGGAACTGCACGCCGTGCACGGGGTACGCCCGGTGCCGTACGGCCATGATGGTTCCATCCTCCTGTGTTCGCGCCGCCACTTCGAGGTCCGCCGGCACGTTGTCTGACCCGATCACGAGGGAGTGATAGCGCCCGGCCGGGAAGGGCTCGTTGATCCCCTCAAACACGCCCTTGCCATCGTGCACGACGGTCGACGTCTTGCCGTGCATCGGAGCGTTGGCTCGACAGACGACGCCGCCGTAGACGAGCCCAATCGCCTGATGACCGAGACAGACGCCGAGGATCGGCGTCTTCGGCCCGAATCGGCGGATGACGTCGGTCGTGATCCCGGCATTTTCCGGACGGCCAGGCCCCGGTGAGATCAGGAGCTGCTCGGGCGCCATCGCCTCGACCTCGCCGAGCGTCACCTGGTCGTTACGGCGGACACGTACGTCGGCGCCGAGCTCGCCCAGATACTGCACGAGGTTGTAGGTAAACGAATCGTAGTTATCGATGACGAGGATCATGACAAGCCCGCCTGTGCCAGTTCGAGTGCTCGGATAACGGCCCTGGCCTTGTCGCGCGTCTCCTCGTATTCGGCAGCTGGATTCGAGTCGGCGACGATCCCGGCGCCGGCCTGCACGTAGGCCCGCCCCTTTTCTATCACCACGGTGCGAATCGTGATGCAGAAGTCGAGGTTGCCGGCGAAGTCGAGGTAGCCCACTGCGCCGGCATAGACGCCGCGCCTCCGGTTCTCGAGCTCCGAGATGATCTCCATCGCGCGAACCTTGGGGGCGCCCGAGACCGTACCGGCCGGGAAACACGCGACCAGCGCGTCGAGCCGGTCGTGTTCATCCCTCAGGCGCCCTTCGACGATCGAGACCAGATGCATGACGTGTGAGTAGCGCTCGAGCGTCATGTATGTGGGCACCCGAACGCTGCCGTACTCGGCAACGCGGCCGACGTCGTTGCGCCCAAGATCGACGAGCATGACGTGCTCGGCCCGCTCCTTCTCATTGCGCTTCAGTTCCTCCGCCAGACGCAGATCCTCTTCGTCGTTGCGTCCTCGTGGGCGTGTGCCGGCGATCGGGTGCGTCTCCACGCGCCGACCTTCGGCCCGTACCAACATCTCAGGCGATGACCCGACGATCGACCGCCCACCGATGCGGAGGAAATACATGTACGGCGACGGATTCACGTGACGCAGCGCGCGATAGACCGTGAACGGATCGGTCGCAATCGGGGCTTCGAACCGCTGCGACAGGACGACCTGATAGATGTCGCCAGCCGCGATGTACTCCTTCGCAGTGCGCACCATCTGCTCGAACTGCTCGCGGCTGACGTTCGAGGTGACGTCGAGCTTCGCGGAATTGGACTGCGGGGAGCGCGAAAGCGTGCGCTCGAGCTCGCGCTCGACGAACTCGATCTTGGTGCAGGCGAACTGATAGAGCGACTCGAGGTCCTCGTCGCCCGTGATCCTGGCGTTTGCGATGATGAGGATCCGGTGGCGCACGTGATCGAAAGCGAGCACGGTATCGAAGAGCATGAAACCGGCTTCCTCGTCTGAGTCGGTGGTCGCCTGCAGCGTGACGGGCTCGAACCAGGCCGCGGCGTCGTAGGCAAGGTATCCGACGGCTCCACCCGTGAAGCGCGGGAGGCCGGGCACAAATGGCGAGTGGAATCCCGCCATCAGCTCGCGCACGCTGGCGATGAAAGGCTTGTCGCTCTCCGTCGCTTCGCCCATGCGATCGACGATTGTCTTGCCGCCGCGCGATCGCAGGATGAGGAACGGGTCCTTGCCGAGGAACGAATAGCGACCCACCTGTTCGCCGCCTTCGACCGATTCCAGCAGGAACGCGTAGTCGGAATGCTCCGCAACCTTGAGGAAGGCGGAGACCGGCGTCAGCATGTCGGCGACGATCTCCTTGTAGACCGGCACGAACGTTCCGCGCTGTGCCAGTTCCTTGAACTCCTCGAACGACGTCATGTGCATGGACAACCTAAGACTCCGGGGGTGATTTTCTTCGGCACGTCAACGTGGAAATCACCCCCGGGGTCATTACAGGCGCCGCCGCGCGGCTGCCTCCATTACCCTTTCTTTCGGCTTTTGTCCGGTCCACCATTCGAACTGCTGCTCGGCCTGCGCCACGAGCATTGCGAGACCATCAAGCGTGGAGAGACCTGCGCCACGAGCGTTGCGAACGAGCGTCGCTTCGCCGGGTCCGTACGTGAGGTCGTACACGAGCCGTCCTGTCAGCCTGTCCGCCGGCATCGGCGACTCCGACCGCCGTGCAGCTCCGCCGAGCGGGGTGCAATTGACCAGCAGATCCCACGACCCTGATTCCGGCGGGTAGACGCCGGACGCCACGTTGAAACCCTTGGCGAGCTCGCGCGCCTGCTCATCTCGTCTCGCGTGTACCGTGACCTGCGCCCCCGTCGACGCCAGGGCGACGATGACGGCGCGAGCGGCGCCGCCGGCACCCAGCACCGAGGCCCGCACGCCGCCCATCGATCCTTCCCACGCTGATGCCAGCGGCTGAAGAAATCCCGCGACGTCGGTGTTGGTCGCTTCCCAGCCGCTGCCTCTTCGTCGAAGCGTATTGGCGGCGCCGACCTGCTGCGTCAACGCATCACTCGACTCCGCTGCACGCAGCGCATCGAGCTTGAACGGGATCGTGACGCTGACACCCTCGACATTCATGCCTTCGGCGAACGACAGGAAATCCTCGAAGTCGTGCACCGGCAGAGGAACGTACACCGCGTCGATCCCGGCCGCTTCGAACGCCGCGTTGTGCATCATCGGGGAGAACGAATGCAGCGCACTGGTGCCGACGACGCCGAAGATGCGAGTCGACTCGCTGACCCGACCGAATCCGTAGTCGCCGATCATCCGGGGTGCAAGCAACTGCCCAGGCGCCAATCCGTGGCCGGCGTAGGTCCACCGCGAACCGAAGCGGCCCGCAAGTAATCGCGAGACGACCCCAAGCTCGCCCATGCCGATCACCACGGCAGAGCCATCTCGCGCGATCGACTTGAGGCAGAGTGTCTGACTCAACCGACTGACCGACACAGCGATTTTGATTGTGCCGGCGCCGGTCGCCCGCATTGCCCGGGCGCGCGATTCGAGATCCGGGGGAACTCCATCGAAGTCGTGCGACGACACGACGACCCGTTCGGGCGCACGATGGACGAGGTCGCGAAACGACACCCCCGTCGCTTGCCCATCGACGGCCCGCCACTCGACATCGACGAATTCAGCGCCCAGCTCGAGGGCCCTCGCGAGGATGGCTCGCCGCTCCTCTTCAGTTCCCTCGAAGCGGCCTCCCTCCCACATAGCACGGCAGGTCACAATCGCCGGCATGCGCCGGCCTTCGAGGGCTCGGCCGACATCGAGGTTGGCCACGCCGTCGAGACGCAGTTCCACGAGGTCGCCGGCCGTGGCAGCGTCGCGGGCGGCGAGGAGTTCGGCCATCGATCGGCCGGTCACGGTTTCGCAGAGTGGCGTCATCGGCAAAAAAAAAGCCCCCTCAGCCGGTGGCTGAAGGGGCGTTTCGTCTCGGACTATCGAAGCTCGGTATTAGACGCTGGCGGTCCCTTCAGCTGCAGATCTGTGCCACGACCAGTAACCACTGGCAAAGATCGGCACGAACCGGCTAAAGATACGCGACATGACGTCTGAAGTTGTGAAGGCACAGTAACTCAGGGCCCGAAGGTCTGTCAACCAAAGTCCTTGGGTCTCTAGCGATTTCAAGGGTTTACCCGTATCATCAAGCCAGAGCCTCCAGATGTACATCCGCACCTTCGGCATTGCCCTCCTTGTACTGTCAGGCCTGGTTGCCGGCCTGCCCGCTCAATCGAAGACGTTCCCTGTCAGCGAGCTCAAGCCGGGCATGGTCGCCACGGGACGCACGGTGTTTCAAGGTGATCAGATCGAAGAATTCAAGGCCCACATCCTTGGCGTGCTGCACAACAGCATCGGGCCGCGGCGCGATTTGATCCTCGCGCGCCTCGAAGGCGGTCCACTCGCCAACACGGGCGTCATCGCCGGTATGAGCGGAAGCCCCGTCTACATCGACGGGCGGCTCGTCGGCGCGGTGTCGTATTCACTTGGAGAATTCTCGAAGGAGCCGCTGGCTGGTATCACGCCGATCGACGAGATGCTTGCCGATGCCACGCTCCCGGGTCAGCGACGGCCACCGGTTGCGCGAGCGGAGCTCACGCTCCCACTGACACAGCAAGCGTTGCGTGAGTCGCTGCAGCAGACGTTCGCATCGTTCAGGCCTTTCGCCGAGAGCCCCGCCGACGTCAGCGTCATCGGCAGCGGCGCCGTCAACGCGGGCGTTGCCACGCTGCTTCGCCCGATCGCTACTCCGATCAACTTCTCGGGGTTCGATACGCGCACGATCGATCCGCTCGTCTCGGCATTTCGAGAGCTCGGCTTTTCGCCCGTGATGGCAGGAGCAGCACAGTTCGGATCGCAATCCACCTCCGCTTCGGCGCCAACGAGTTCGTCGGGGTCGACATTGCGGCCTGGTGATCCGATCGGCGTGGCGCTGATGAATGGGGACTTCGAGGTTGGCGCAACGGGCACCGTGACGGAAGTGGAAGGCAATCGCGTCTACGCCTTCGGTCACCCGTTCTTCGGTCTGGGCCCCACACAGTTTCCCATGACTCGCGCCGACGTCATCGCAATCCTGCCAAGCCTCGCCAGCTCGATGAAGATCGCCAGCACCGGCGATGTCATTGGCATCGTCCAGCAGGACCGCGCGACCGGCATTGCTGGAACGCTCGGTCCCGGACCGTCAATGATCCCGATTTCTCTGACGCTCAACGCCGAACGCGGCACCAACAAGAAGTTCTCGATCGGGATCGTCAAGGATCAGTTGTTCACACCGCTCCTGGCCTATGTCGCAATCCTTCAAACGCTCACCTCCTACGAGCGACAGAATGGCGTAGGCACGTACTCGGTGCGCGGCGCCGCGCGCGTGAAGAATCACAGCGACGTGTCGTTCGAAGACCTGTTCACGGGCGATCAGCCCTCGACCTACGCGGCCGCTTCCGTCGTCGCGCCGCTCAACGTCTTGCTCAGGAATGCGTTCGAAGACGTCGAATTCGAAGGTCTGAACCTGGAGATCGAAGCCAGCGAACAACCGCGCAGCGCCACGCTCGAGCGTGTGTGGATCGATGGGACTCGCGCCAAGGCTGGTTCCTCCGTCGACCTGCGGATCCTGCTTCGCACGTATCGCGGAGAAGAAGTCACCAGGTCACTTCCGGTCCAGATCCCGGCGAACGCGCGTGGAAGCGTGTCCATCATGGTGGCCGACGCGGCGCGACTGTCTCAGTTCGAGCAGCGTGAACTTCAGGTGCAGCCGCTGCAGGCGACGGGTGTGCCGCAGATGATTCGTGTGTTGAATAACGCGCGCAAGAACAACCGGCTCTACGTTCGTCTCGTCACGCGCGACGGCGGCGCCGTCGTCAAGGGTGAACCGCTTGCGGCACTCCCCTCCTCCGTGCTGGCTGTCATGGAGTCGGATCGCAACGGCGGCAGCTTCCGCCAATTGGATAGCGCACTCCTCGGCGAATGGGAGATCACGGCCGGCTACGCCGTCCGGGGATCAAAGACGCTGACGTTGCCACTCGAAGAATGATCAGGTCAAAAGTCAAAGGTCAAAGGTCAAAAGTGTCTCGCCTCGCCTTCGCGGCCTTCCTGTTGTGCGCTGCAGTGACGTTGTCCGCCTCGACGCCGACCTTCTGGGAAGTGTCGACCGAGAACGACTTCCTGCGCGGGGACATCGAGAACCTCTCGATCGATTCCTTCGGGCGATTGACCCTTGGCCCGACCGCGGCGCCTCTCTACGAGACCAATGCTCCGTTCGTCTGGGCGATGGTCACGGGACCTGACGGGTCCGTCTACGCAGGGAGCGGAAACGAAGGACAGGTCTATCGCATCGACCCGTCGGGTAAGGGATCGGTCTTCTTCGACACCGAGGAACTCGAAGTCCACGCGCTCGCGCCGGCACCCGGAGGCGGGCTGTATGTCGGGACCTCACCGAACGGGAAGGTCTATCGCGTCGACGCGAAGGGCGTTGGAGCCGTCTTCTTCGATCCCGGCGATCGCTACATCTGGAGTCTGGCCGTCGATCGATCGGGCAACGTCTTCGCGGCCACTGGCGACAAGGGCATCATTTACAAGATCACACCTGACGGGAAAGGCACGACTTTCTACGCCACGAAGGCGACGCATGTAATGACGCTTGCCTTCGATCGCGACGGACAACTCCTGGCCGGCACCGAGTCGCCAGGCCGCGTGTTCCGGCTCGACGCGTCGGGAAAACCGTTCGTCCTGCTCGACTCCAGCTACAACGAGATTCACACGCTGCGCGTCGACAGTCGCGGCAACATCTACGTCGCGGCGGTGAGCGGTCGGCCGCCATCTGCGCCCGGTTCCGCTCCCGCTCCAGCGCCAACGGTACCGGCACCAGCACCGCTGACACCGAACGTGTCGACTGAGATCACGGTCGTTGCTGTCGGCGACGCAGTGGTCACCTCACCGCAGGGAGCTCCGGGTCCGGCACGGGCGGCCCCACCCCCCGCCGCCGGAGCGGTGTTTCGCATTCTCCCGGATGGTGCCTGGGACCTTCTCTGGGAATCGCGCGCCGACACGCCCTATGACGTCGCCGTCGAAAGCGACGGCACGCTGCTCGTGGCCACCGGCAACTCCGGCAAAATCTACCGCCTCGCTGGCGAGCCGCTTCAGCCGACATTGATCGCTCGCGCGAACGCACAGCAGGTCACCGGCCTACTCACGCAATCCGAGGGACGGGTCCTCGTTGCAACGTCGAATCCAGGGAAGCTCCTCAGGATCGCAAGTGCGCGCGCTGAACGAGGCACCTATACCTCGGATGTGCGTGACGCGATGACCGTTGCGCTGTGGGGCACCATCAAGTGGGAAGCGTTGACTCCGGCGGGTAGCCGCCTCGAGGTCGCCACGCGATCCGGGAATACCAGCACGCCGGATGAAACCTGGAGCGAGTGGAGCTCGACTTATGCCGACCGCGAGGGCAGCTCAATCACAAGCCCGCGCGCGCGCTATCTCCAGTGGCGCGCCACACTCACAGCCAGTAAGGGCGAGGCACCGCTCCTGACGTCGGTCACCGCCGCCTACCTGCCGAGAAATCTTCGTCCGCGCGTCACCTCGATCACGGTGCACCCGCCGGGCACGGTGTTCCAGCGTCCCTTCCCTGTCGATCCCGAGATCGCCGGCTTCGAGGGCGGCCTGCCGGAGAAACGAGTCAACCAGCCTCCGGGCACGACGTCGCCTTCACTCGGCCGGCGGGTGTACGAAAAGGGGTTGATGACTTTCGTGTGGAGAGCCGACGACGAGAACGGCGACGAGTTGAGCTACGACGTGTTCTATCGGCGCGAGGGCGAGACCACATGGAAACTCCTCAAGCGCGGGATGAGCGATCAGATCCTCGTGTGGGACACGACATCAGTGCCCAACGGCCGCTACACCATTCGTATCGTCGCCTCCGATCTGCCATCGAACTCGACTTCCAGCGCGCTCTCGGGCGCACGCGAGAGCACGGCGTTCGCCGTCGATAACGTTCCTCCGGTCATCACGGTGACATCGGTGCGGCGAGACGACGGCCGCGCGACTATCGCGTTCGATGTGCGTGACGCAAACTCCTCGGTGCAGAAGGTCGAATTCTCGCTCGACGGCGACAAGTGGCAGTCGGTGTACCCGAAGGACGGGATCGCAGACTCGCGATTCGAGCAGTTCGAACTCGTGTTGGAAGGCGATGCGGTGTCGCGAGGCGTCACCCTGCGGGCAACCGATGCCCTCAACAACACGGCGAGCGCACGAGGGGAAATACCTGAAGCGGCCTCAGGCCGTCGGTGAGGCGGTGAGCCGAGCAGACTGACGGCCCACTGGTATCGTTGGTGTCACGGCGTCGGTCTGCGGCAAGCGACGCGTCCGCGCGACCACGGGGCTCGCGGGGACGTGCACTTGCGGAACGGTTGGCTGCTGCACCGTTGTCACCACGATCAGCCACACCATGTTGACAGCGACCGCTCGGCCGACGGGCGTCTGCGCCGGTGCGAATCGCGACTGCCGGACCGCATCCATCACGGCCTCGACATCATCGGCGTGCACAGTTTGCTCGGTCTTCGCACCGCCGCGCTCCGAGTTCAACAGCTCGGCATTCGTGATTCGTCCGTCGCGATTGACGACCGTGGCCATCGTAAACATGGCCTCCTGATCGCGAATACCCGCAAAGAACGTCCCATCGTCCAGTACGCGCGGAATTGAGATACCGCCCGCTCGATCGCTGTCGACGTACTTGGCGAAATAGCGCTCCACCCGGGCGTTGTTGTCGGGTCTCAACGGATTGGCCTCGGAACCCGGGTTCATCGCCTCGAGCCTCGTTGCCAGCGACTCCGGCCGCTCCATCGACGTGCTCTTCAACACGCCAACGGCCACGGTGAGACACACCATGACGGCCATGGTGGCACCGACCGCCGGCCATAACAGCCGCATGTCGGTAAACATCTCCCGCACGCGTACTGCGAACGCCTGATCGCGTTCAGCACGCACCCGCATCAGCACGCGCGAGTACACCGTGCTCAGAGCGGTCTCCGCCTGGATGACCTGCGGGAAACTGGGAGAACCAACGCGAATCGACGTTCCGATCAACTGAAAATCTTCGATCCGGTCGGCACACGTCCGGCACCAGCGCACATGGCTTTCCACCAGCACCTGCTCGTCCACGGACAGCTCGTTGTCGAGGAGCCCCTCGAGCCGTTCGCGCGCATACTCGCAGCCGACGTAGGGAGTCATGCGTGCAGACCCAGCAGCTCAGCGCGCAGCGCCTGTCGCGCCCGCGTGAGCCGCGATTTCACCGTGCCGACCGCTACTCCCAGCGAAAACGCGATCTCGTCGTAGCGAAGGCCGTCCACTTCCCGGAGGATGAGGGCCGTGCGCTGATCGAACGGCAGGCGGTCGAGCGCCTCCCAGATGAGCATGGAGGTTTCCTTGGAGGCTAGCAACCGATCCGGGAGGACATCGCCCTTCGATTCGACGTCTCCAAACTGCTGCAAGTGCTCGTCGAGCGACACCTGGCTCGAGCGATGCCGCCGCCGCCACCAACGCTGGCGATTGCGCGCCTGATTGATCACGATGCGATAAATCCAGGTCCGAAGCGTGGACTGACCGCGAAAACTGGAAAGAGTCCGGAAAACGCGCAGAAAAACCTCCTGCGACAGGTCGAGGGCTTCGTCGGGATCCTGGAGGAGGTGCAGTGCGAGGGTATAGACCATGCGCTGGTGGCTATTCACCAGGTCGGCGCAGGCAGTTTCGTCGCCAGTGGTGCAGCGTTCGATGAGAGCGGCTTCCGCCGTGTCTACGTCGGACCAACCAATAGCGCCAGCGTTCTTCACGAACCCTCCGGAAACTCGCGTCTCCATCAGTCTAGCACCGTCCTTAGGAGCATTAGACCCCGCTGGAAAGTGTTTGTTCCCTGTGGGTAGCGGCCGGTCTTCAGACCCGCCGTGACGCCAGGCCAGGCGGGCCTACAGGCCCGTCTCTACCAACATCCGGGCAGTCCCGGTTACCATTCCCCCCGTGAACCGGCCGATTGTGGCGGCTGTCGGCGCAATGACCCTTGCGGGATCATTGGCGTTCCTGTGGCTCGACGCGCGGCAGCAGCGCGAATACCGTCGCCTGCTGGCAGCGGGCGACGAGGCAGTGGCCCGCGGGCAGACGCTCGAGGCGATCGAGGCCTTCAGCGGCGCCCTGACGCTCAAGCCCGAATCGATGATCGCCCGCCTGATGCGGGGTGAAACGTACCGTCAACGTGGTGAATTCGCGTCCGCTGTACGTGACTTGAGCGATGCGGCTTCGCTGGACCCCAGCGCACCGCGTCCGCTCGAATTGCTCGGGGACTCACACGCCGCGATGCATCAGTACGCGACGGCGGCCAGCGACTACGAACGTAGTCTGCGCCTGGACGACCGCGCTCCGAGAGTTGTCTACAAGTTGGGCCTGGCTCACTATCGCAACGGCGACATCCCGGCCGCAACCGAGGCCCTGCAACGTGTTGTCAGCCTCGACGATCACATGGCGCCGGCACACTATCTGCTCGGCCTGTGCCTTCGCGATCGCCGGCGGCGGGAGCAGGCGGAGCGGGCGCTCCTCCGCGCCGTCGAGCTCGATCCAACTCTCGCTGCGGCGCGCGAAGAGCTCGTCTCCGTGTATACCGACTCGGGCCGTCAACGCCAGGCAATCGAGCAGCTCGAGGCGCTGTCGGCGCTCGAGCCCACGCGGCCAGAACGTCTCGTCAGCGTAGGCCTGGCCTACGCGCGGCTCGGACGACAGGACGCCGCTGTTCTGACACTCGGACGAGCCGCCGAACGTCACCCGGACGCATCCATCGTTTACACCGCTCTTGGCCGCCTCTGGCTCGAGACCGCCGAAGAGGAGCGAGACCGCGTGGCGCTGAACAAAGCGCTCGAGGCGCTCGCTCGCGTCGTCGAGCAACCGAACGCGACGAGCGAAGTCTTGACGATGTACGGCCACGCACTGCTGCTATCGGGGACCTCTGCGGCGGCTGAGCGTGTGCTCCGACGCGCCACCGAACAATTTCCCGTCGAACCATCGGCTTTCCGTTACCTGGCAACTGCCGCGCGTCGACAAGGTCACGTCTCCGCGGCACAGGACGCGGAAGCGAAGCACGCCGCCCTCGTTGGCCTCTAGCAGGCTTGTTGACTCCCAACTTCCACTCTTCGACGATGCTCGGGGTGGCCTGACCAGAGTCGGAGGCCAATTTTCCAACGCGCAAATTCACAAGCCCTCCATGCTCGAGTGTCGGCTTGAAATTTCGCGCGCTCTACGCAACCCGCGCGGAGCGCGTCACCGGCACGGCGTCTCCGTTCGTGCCCCGTTTCTCCGTTGCTCGTGTCGATCCGCAGCCTCCGCCCAACTCCGTTGCCAGCGTTCCGCTGAGCAGATACGTTGGAAGTTGGCGCGGTTTGGAATTGATCCGCTTTGAGCAGTTTTCTCAGGGTCGCGTGTCGTGGTTCTCCCGGCTACCGAAACTGTCTCGCAAGCTATCGCCCAATAGATTCAGTCCCAATACGACGACGGCGATCGCGATTCCTGGGAACACGGTGAGATGCGGCGCATCGAGCACGTGCGCGCGCCCGTAGTTGATCATCGCGCCCCAGCTTGGTGTGGGCGGTTGCACGCCGAGTCCAAGAAAACTGAGTGCTGCTTCGGACAAGATCGCGCCTCCCATACCCAACGTGGCTTGAACAGTCAGGGCGGGAAGCGCGGCCGGCAGAATGTGCCGAAGCAGGATTCGCGGCGTCGCCGCGCCAATTGCGCGCGCCGCGAGGACATATTCGAACTCGCGCGCCTGGAGGACCTGGGCGCGGACGAGCCTCGCGTACCCGA
The DNA here is from genome assembly GCA_035649635.1 of Vicinamibacterales bacterium. Classification (GTDB taxonomy): domain Bacteria; phylum Acidobacteriota; class Vicinamibacteria; order Vicinamibacterales; family UBA2999; genus Gp6-AA40. The sequence continues at coordinate 103,129 of DASRJE010000031.1, forward strand.
CCCAGCCTATCGACGACAGCGCCAGGACGACGTTCACCAAGCTCGGTCCAAGCACTGCAACGAGGGCGATGGCGAGCAATAGTCCCGGGAACGCCAGCAGGATATCGATGAAGCGACTGATCGCCTCGTCGACGATGCCGCCGTAGTAACCGGCAATCGATCCCAGCGCGGCGCCAATGGACGCCGACACGGAGACGACGACGAGCCCGACGAGAAGCGAAACGCGCGCCCCGTAGATCACTCGCGCAAGAATGTCTCGTCCCAATTCGTCGAGCCCGAACCAGTGCAACCGGCTCGGACCTTCCAGTCGGAGAGCCAATTCCTGCGCCGAGGGATCGAACTGCACCAGCCACGGCCCAACCGCTGCTGTGAGAGCGACCATGGTGACGATAAAAAGGCCGACGTACCTCATCGATATCGAATTCGCGGATCGAGTACGGCGTAGGCGAGATCGACAACGATGTTGACCCCAACATAGGTCACGGCGATCAGCAGGATGCAGCCCTGGACCATGGGGTAGTCGCGAAAGCCGATCGACTGCACGAGCAGACGTCCGATGCCCGGCCAGGCAAAGATTGTCTCGGTGATGACCGCCCCTGTGAGGACGGCCCCTGTCTGAAGGCCGGCGAGTGTCACGATGGGGATGAGGCTGTTTCGTAAGGCGTGAACCAGCACGGCTCTGGCGCCCGAGACCCCGCGCGCGCGGGCGGCCAAGACGTACGGCTCGCGCAGTTGATCGGCGAGCGTCGCGCGCGTCATGCGCGCGAGCACGGCCGCAAGCGCGGCGCCCAGAGAGGCCGCCGGCAGGACGAGGTGCTCGAGGCCGCCGCGGCCCGCGACCGGGAGCCAGCCAAGCTCCACACCGAAAACAATCGCCAGCAGTGGTCCCAGCCAGAAGTTCGGCATCGAGACTCCCGCCAGTGAAAGCGTCATCGCGGCGTGATCGATGATCGTTCCGCGCCAGACCGCCGCTACCACGCCGAGCGGAATCGCCAGCGTCAACGAGACCGCAATGGCGGCGAGCGCGAGCTCGAAGGTCGCCGGGAGACGCTCCACGATCTGGTCCGCGACTGGTGTGCCGGTCCTGAGCGACGTCCCGAGGTCCGCGCGCGCGAGCCCGCCGAGAAAGGCAAGGTACTGAACTGCGATCGGTCGGTCGAGACCCAGCTGCGTTCTGAGTTGCGCGATATCGGCCTCCGACGCCACCTCGCCCAGGATCGCGCGTGCTGGATCGCCCGGGATGAAATGGATCAACGCGAAGACAAGCGTGGCGACTCCGAGCAGCACGGGAATCGTGAGCACAAGACGTCGCGCCAGATACGCCAGCACGCGGTCATTGTTTCCAGAGACCGCTCTCCGTGCAAGGATGCTGGTCGCGCTCGCCAGCGCGCAGGTCGCCAACTGCCGTTACAATCTCCCGGCATGAACACGTGCACGGCATGCGGAGAAAAACTGCCAGCCGGCGCCACGAAATGTCCACTCTGCCTGGTTCCCGTGCAGCCCGAGGAAGAAGAAAGCAGTCAGAACGCAGAAGAACGGCAAATGCAAATCGACATCTGGTCCGACATCGTGTGTCCCTGGTGCTACCTCGGGAAGCGCCGCTTCGAGAAAGCCGTCGCCGCATTCGATGGTCGAAACGATGTTCACGTCTCACATCGATCGTTCCAGCTCGATCCCACGCGAGCCAAAGGCGAAACATCGAGCCGGCGGGCGATGCTCCGATCGAAGTACCGGCTATCTGAAGAGCAGGTCCGCGCGATGGATCACAAGATGGAGCAAATGGCGGCCGCCGAAGGTCTCGAGTACCACCTGACCGACGCCGGGCTGACTGGCAACACGCTCGATGCGCATCAATTGGTCCACCTGGCGGCGAGCCACGGACGTGAGGACGAAATGATCGAGCGTCTGTACAAGGCGTACTTCACCGAGCAGCGATCGATCTTCGATCTCGACTCGCTGCTGCCACTGGCAACCGATCAAGGCCTCGACACCGGGAACGTACGCGAGGCCCTGGAGAATGGCCGCTACGTAGACGACGTCAGGCGCGATCTGAACGAGGCGCGGTCCTTGGGCGTGACCGGCGTCCCGTTCTTCGTGATCGACGGCCGCTACGGCATCTCCGGCGCGCAGGTGACCGACGTGTTCAGCCGCGCGCTCACGATGGCTGCTGAGTCGAGCAGGTCCGGTTAACCGCCTACGCCGAGGCTTCGGCGAGTCAGGAAGCCGGACACTACTCTAAAGCGTCCGGACTCGCACGTTCCGGAACTTCACCGTGCCGGCGCCGTACTGGAGCGCGATCGGTCCCTTTGCGTGCTTCTTGTCATCGACGTCGACCATCTTCATCCCGTTCATGAGCACCGTCAGCTTGGTGCCACGTGCCGTGATGTCGATGGTGTTCCACTTGCCACCGGTCATGATCACGCTGGCTGGTTTGGCGACGTCGACGATCCCGCCCGTACGGTAGCTTTGGTCGGGTCGCTTGTCGAAGATGTTCACCTCGTACGCGTTCATCGCGTTGATGGTCTTGGGATCTTCACACCTGATGAACACGCCGCTGTTGGCATCGTCGGTCACCCAGAAGTCCGCCGTGATCTGAAAATCGGTGTACGCCATTGGCGTTACCAGGAAGCCGGTGCCTTTGTTGGCCTGCACGGCCTTCTCGGCCGCGACCAGCTCCCAGTTGGCGTCACCCACGACATTCCAACCCTTGAGACTGGAACCGTCGAACAGCGTCGTCCAGCCGCCACCCTGAGCACTGATTCCCGATCCCGACATCGAGATCAACAGCGCATATACCGCCAGACACAGTGCCATCCTCTTCATAAATTCCTCTCTCCGATGTAAGCGCCTCTCTCCGGCGCGGATTATAGGCGAGAGCGCGGTTCATTCGAAGATGTCTGCAAATTCTGAACGCCCGACGTTCTTGTCGCTTCGATTCGTTGGTGTTCGACGCCTCGATTTCGCCGTAAGTCTTTGAGACTCACCAGATCGACGCGATCGGCGATCGCGCCCTGGGCAGGCACCGCGCTTGCTACGGCTGAGCCCATCTCACACACTCAAACGCATCGTCCACCACACATGTCGATATCCGAATCGCGAAGCGCTCTCGCGCGCGGCCATGAACTGCAGGTTCTGATTGACGGCGTCTATGAGAAGTACTTGCCACTCACCTCCGGCGAGGTCGCCGCCTATATCCCGGAGTTGACCAAGGTCGACCCCGAGGCGTTCGGCGTATGCCTGGTTACCGCAGACGGGCGCACCTTCGAGGCCGGCGAATGCGACCGGCTATTCACAATCCAGTCGATCTCCAAGCCGTTCACCTACGGGATGGCGCTCGAAGAATTCGGGCCCGCCAGGGTATTCGAATACGTCGGCGTGGAGCCCAGCGGCGATACGTTCAACTCGATCGCGCTGCAGAACGGTACGAACCGGCCATTCAACCCGATGATCAATTCCGGCGCGATCACGGTGACGGCGCTGCTTCACTCTCGCTACGGCAACCGGACATTCGAATATCTGCTCGACCGCTTCAGCGTAATTGCCGGGCGTCAGCTTTCACTCGATCGTTCTGTCTACGAGTCGGAGCGACGAACGGGTCATCGTAACAGGGCCATCGCTCATCTGCTCCTGAACTTTGGCCTCGTCCACGAAGAGGCCGAAGCGGCGCTGGACGTGTACTTCAAGCAGTGCTCGATCCTGGTCACCTGCCGTGATCTCGCGATGATGGCTTCGACCCTGTCCAACCTGGGACGCCATCCCGTGAGCGGCCGTAGCGCGTATTCGATCACGCACGTCAAGGACATGCTGTCGATCATGTTCACGTGCGGGATGTACGACTACTCGGGCCAATGGGCGTATCGCGTGGGAGTGCCCGCGAAGAGCGGCGTGAGCGGCGGCGTGATCACGGTCGTCAACCGCCAGCTGGGAATCGGCACCTATTCGCCCCGTCTCGATCCATACGGAAACAGTTGCCGTGGCACCGAGGTCTGTGTCGACCTGGCGTCACGACTCGGCCTCCACGTATTCGATTGCCTGAACGTGGGGTCGAATTTCCTGGACGCGATCCTGTAGACGCTGTTCATTTTGGACACCGGCGTCGTTGAGAGAGATAGAGCGGGAAGGAACGAAGTGGTTGCGACCGGTTTGAGAGTCTTGGATAAGACTTCGAGCCGGTCGCGGAAGGACTCTGTGGGGAGCGCAATAGAGCTCCCTGCAGAGAGACTCATAAAGTCTGGATTCCGAGCCGCGCCATCATTTTCAGCAGACCCTGTCGCGAGAGACCCAATTCACGGGCGGCACGGGCGCGACGACCACCGGCTCGGGCCAGTGCCAGCTCGATGAATCGCCGCTCGAATTGATCGCGCGCATGAGCCAGTCGTGTTGTGGAGGGCGTCGGCGCACCTGTGATGATCGGCGGCAGAAGGCCCGGTTTCACGGCTCCGCGTGATGGCGCCGATACCGCCACACCGGCGAGCACGTTCTGAAGTTCTCGCACGTTGCCGGGCCAGTGATAGCGAGCCAGCGCGGCGAGCACGCTATGAGTGAGACGACGACGAGGCGACAACTTGGCCTGAGCACGCGGCGATAAGTCGGTCACCTCATCGAGGAAGAGCGTCCCGCCGTTCGCCTCCTCGATCAGACCGGCACGGTCGGCGACCGCCCCGGTGAACGCGCCTTTGAGGTGGCCAAACAGCTCCGACTCGAGCAGGTCGTCGGCAGCCGCGCAATTGACATCACAAAACCGCCGCTCACGGCGCGGGCTGAGCTGATGCAACGCGCGTGCAACCAGCTCCTTGCCCGACCCGCTCTCCCCAGGGAGCGGCCGGTAGTAGGAAATTCGTGGTCGACCTGCCAGCGAACCGGCCTGGACCCGGCTGGCGGAGGGCGGGATGACAAAGGCCTGGCAGGCCAAGGTGACGCCCGGAAACAGATGTGGCGAACACCATTCGGCGCGAACGGGATAACAGGCGGTGATTCTTGGGCTTCTTCAGCGCCGACGCTGGCCGGGAGCCAAACCGACCGCCGGAGTGGTGCCATCGGTCGCATACCGACGATTCCGTCAACGACGAAGCGACCACGAAACAGCGAGCGCTGCGACCGCACGCGCTCACCTGCGCGGTGATCGGTAACCGTCAAGGCTACCGATCGCACCACTCGCCGATCGCGACTGCAGCATCGGGATTCAGGCCTTTGCGAATTGCTCTGCGAGCTGAGCGGCCGTACAGCCCGGTCCGTTGTCTGTGGCCGTGAAGATCTGACGAATCTCGCATTCGCCACCACCGGCGACGTCAAGGAACGTCTTGGCGATCTCGATAGCTTCCTCCTTCGAGCTCGCCTGCAGGATCGCGAAGCCAGCGACGAGCTCCTTCGACTCCGTGAACGGCCCGTCCGTGACCGTCACCTTTCCTCCGGTGTGCCGGACCCGCGCGCCCAATGCGCTCGGCAGGCAACCCTCGGTCGCGAGCAACTGGCCCGCTTTCATGCTGTCTTCAACGAGCTTCTGCATCTTCGCGACGTACTCGGCGCTCGGGGGTGTGCTCGTTTCGGCGGTCTTGTAGATCGACAGGAATCTCATGTGACATCTCCCTTTCGCGGGGCTGTTGCTTCACCTGGATGATTGGCGCCATCAGCCGACGGTCTCACTCACACGTCGAACGAGACGTGAGGAAATCGACATCGCCAAGGTCTCATGCCCATGGGACCGTCGCCCGATGCCGAAATCATCGGACACGGCTGAGGTTTGCGACGCCTACGGCCACGGTTTACGTGCTCGGAACGAGGCGACGGCTGGCCAGATGCGCCAGTTCGAAGGGAGCACCGCATGCCCGCGATGAGTCGCTCCGCGCCTTCACTCCTCACATCGATTTCTCTGACGCGCAACTCATCGAGCTCCTCACGCTCGACGTCATTAGATGAGTGGAAATCGGCCTGGCAGTTTCAGAGTGGACTCTGAATTGAACACGACCTCCTTGCGGCCTTTGAGCGGACGATCTTTCGGTCGACACTGCGCCGTCACCCGTTACGTATCCGGCCTAGAGCTACGTCATCTCCTATAATCGCAGCCACTTGCCGTGGCTCTAACCGCTGGCACCCGCCTCGGCCCTTATGAAATCACCGCCCAGATCGGCGTGGGGGGGATGGGAGAGGTGTGGCGTGCCTTCGACACCCGTCTGGGCCGCCCGGTGGCCCTGAAGTTGATCCGGGACGCCATCACGGATCCGGATGCACGCGCCAGACTCGAGCGCGAAGCGCGCCTCGCCGCCAGTGTCTCGCACCCGGCGATCTGCCAGGTATATGAGTTGGCCGAGATCGACGGGCAACTCGTCCTCGCCATGGAGCTCCTTCAAGGAGCGCCTCTGGCTGCCCGCTTGGGCCAGCCATTCCCACCCGCAGAAGCGGTATCGACCACACTCACCATCATCGGCGGGTTGGGCGCTCTGCACGAACGAGGGATCGTGCATCGCGACCTCAAGCCTTCGAACATTTTCATAACCCCGCACGGCGTCAAACTACTGGACTTCGGCCTGGCGCGTCCTGTGTTTCCTTGTGCAACCGACGCCACGCTCGCTGTGACACAGAAGGGCATTGCCGTGGGGACGCCCCTCTATTCCGCTCCGGAACAGCTGCTTGCCCGGCCGTTCGACGTCCGGGCCGATGTGTATTCGCTCGCCGTCATATTGTTCGAGATGCTTACCGGGCGCCCGCCCTTCTCGGGTGCGACGCTTGGGGAGTTAATCCACGCCGTCGTCCACGAGCCGCCCCCTGTACTGGCGGGATCACCCGCCGTGTGGGCACTCGATCGTGTGGTAAGACGGGCGCTCGCAAAGACGCCATCAGATCGATACACAGACATCGGATCCTTCGCTGCCGCGTTGAGCCCAACGCAAGCACTATTCGATGCCGGGGTAGTGACTGAGGCCCGTGCCATGACACGGTTGGCGGTGCTGCCCTTTCGCTTGCTCAGAACCGATCCCGAGATCGAGTACTTGAGCTTGAGCCTCGCCGATGTGATCGCCAATGCACTGTCGGGGCTGGAATCGCTCGTGGTGAGGTCGAGCCTCAGCACGGCCAAGTATGCGACCGGAGTCCCCGACCTCGAAGCCGCGGCGAGAGAACTCTCGGTAGATGTCGTGCTGACAGGCACGGTCCTGCGATCTCACAACAGGCTGCGGGTCAGCGCGCAACTGATGAGCGCGCCTGCCGGGGACATGCTCTGGTCCCATACGCTGCAAGTCGACATGGACACGATCTTCGAGCTGCACGACGAGTTGGCGCAGCGCGTCATCCAATCGCTGCCGCTGACCAGAGGTGATGTTCGGCGCGGTCCTCGGCTCCGCCCCACGAGTGCCAAGGCTTTCGATTTGTACATGCGTGGGATGCAACTTCGGATGGAAGCCGCGACGTGGCGACGGGCCCGCGATCTGTTCGACCAGTGCCTCGGGATCGACGCGGGGTTTGCCCCGGCTTGGGCAGAGCGTGGGCGCCTCGATCGCGTGCTCGCCAAGTATCAAGACTCGACCCTCATCGCACAGGCCGAATCCGCCCTGCAGCGAGCACTCGAACTCGACCCGGATAGCGGGCCCGCTCACTACTACCGCGCACAGCTCGAGATCGACATTGGCCGTCCGGACGAAGCGCTGATGCGGCTCGTGAAACGTGCCGCCGCCCGGCACGCCGAGCCCCAAGTCTATGCCGGCCTCGTTCACGCCTGTCGGTGCTGTGGCCTGCTGCGCGAGTCCGTGTCCGCTCATCAGCATGCACGGCGGCTCGATCCCACCGTCAGCACGAGTGTGCTCCACACGTATTACGTCCAGCGTGACTACGACCGCGCACTTGACGACGCCGCCACGAGCAGCGATCCGTTGGAGGCACGAGTCCTGGGTGCGACGGGGCAGGAGACTGAAGCCGTCGAGGCCGCGCGGCGCGAGGAGGCCCGGTTCGCGCAGTTTCCCCGATTGGCGGCATACTGCGAAGCCCTACGAGCCGCCCTTGAAGGACGGTCATCCGACGTGTTGGCGATTGCCGAGCCCTATCAATCGTCGAGCGTCATCGACGGGGAAGCCTTGTTTTATTGGGGGGAGATCTGTGCGCGGGCTGGCCTGTCGGGCGAGGCCTTGACCACGCTTGAGCGAGCAGCCGACCGGGGGTATATGTGCTCCCCAGCCTATGAAGGCAGTCCCTACCTGGTGCCGCTCCATGGAATCGTCAGGTTCGCGGTGCTGCTCGAGCGCGTCCGCGCTCGCCAGCGAGCGGTAGCCGAGCAGTTCACTGCTGCAGGCGGTCAGGCGTTGCTGTCCTAAGAACCTGCCTCGACTCCATCATTCCGCGGGAGGCCATATCGAAAGAAGGGGTGCCGTATTGGGATGGGAACGCTCAGTCGGCAAGGGTATTTCTACGGGCGCTGGGCTGGGGGATGTCCCAGTAGCTGTTGAAAATTGAGAGCGGCGGCTCCTCACTGCTCGTGTAAAACGAGTGGTGACTAAGCCCGGGCGAAAGCCCGCCAATAAGGAGCCGCCATGAAGAAGTCTCGCATAGCCTCACTCGTTCCT
>DASRJE010000032.1:0-31588 GCA_035649635.1 Vicinamibacterales bacterium
TGGTTGCGTGTGCTCCAGCGTGTATTCGAGCCCCAGCTTCTTCCACTTGTACTGACCCATCTGGTGGAAGGGAAGCACGTCGACGCGTTCGACGTTGCCGAGCTCGCCGGCGAATGCCGCGGTTTTCGCGATGTCCTCGACGTCGTCGGTCAGTCCCGGAACGAGCACGTAGCGCACCCAGATCGGTTTCCGCCGCGCCGCGAGACGACGGGCGAAGGCGAGCGTCGGGGCGTTGTCCATGCCGGTCAGGCTGCGATGCCGCTCGGGGTCCCACGTTTTGAGGTCGAGCAATACGAGGCTCACGTTCTCGAGCCCTTCGTCACTCAGTCGATCGCCGAAGTAGCCGTTGGTGTCGAGCGCCGTATGGATGCCCATCCCGGTCGCCGCCGCGAAGAGCTTTTCCACGAAGCGATGCTGCATCAGCGGCTCGCCGCCGCTCACGGTCAACCCGCCGCCCATTACCTTCAGGCCCTGGCGATACTTCCGCAGTTCTTCGACTGCCTTGGTCACGGTGACTGGAATTCCATTTGTCATCGTCCAGGTATCGGGGTTGTGACAGTAGCGGCAGCGCCACATGCAGCCGGCCGTCCACGCGACGACGCGGACGCCCGGGCCGTCAACCGTCGCGCCGGTCGTGAACGAGTGGAGGAATCCCACGTCGCCATTGGCAAGCGCCGTGCGGACATCAGCCTCGGGGACGTGCTTACCGAGATCGACGCGCAGCTCGAATGGACTGGCAGCTTCGAGCGTCGCGCCCGCGCGCGTTGTCGACACCGCCTGGTTCTCAGGCATGGCGGTCTCCTCCGTGGAACGTCCGGTTGATGACGTCCATCTGCTGTTCTCGCGTGAGCCGCACGAAGTTGACCGCATAGCCCGAGACGCGAATCGTCAGGCTCGGATATTTCTCCGGGTGCTCGACCGCGTCGAGCAACGTTTCGCGATTCAGCACGTTCACGTTCATGTGATAACCAGTGCTCCCGAAGAACGCGTCGAGCATGCCGGTGAGATTGGTGATGCGATCCTCCGGCACGCGCCCGAGTCCCTGCGGCACCAGCGACGTGGTCAGCGAAATGCCATCGGCGGCATCGCGGTACGGAATCTTGGCGACCGAGGCTGCCGACGCATGGATGCCGTGACTGTCACGTCCGTGCATCGGGTTTGCTCCCGGCGCGAACGGCGCACCCTGACGTCGCCCGTCTGGTGTGTTACCGGTCGCCTTGCCGTAGACGACGTTCGACGTGATCGTGAGGATCGACTGCGTGTGCACGGCTTTCCGGTAGGTCGGGTACTTCCTCAGCTTGTTCATGAACGTCGAGACGACCCAGGAGGCGAGGTGGTCAACGCGGTTGTCGTTGTTCCCGAACATCGGGAAGGTGCCTTCTGTCTGGTAATCCGTAACCAGCCCGGTCGCATCGCGTACCACGCGCACCGTCGCAAACTTGATAGCCGAGAGGCTGTCAGCCACGACCGACATGCCAGCCATGCCGAACGCCATCGTTCGCATCGGCGCATAGTCGTGCAAGGCCATCTCGAGCCGCTCGTACGCGTATTTGTCATGCATGTAGTGGATGATGTTCATGGCACTCACGTACACGCCGGCAAGCCAGTCCATCATCTTCTCGAACTTATCGATGACGTCGTCGAACTCGAGCACGTCGCCGGTGACCGGTTCGAACTGTGGCCCGATCTGGTCGCCGCTGATCTCGTCGCGGCCGCCGTTGATCGCGTAGAGCAGGCACTTCGCCAGGTTGGCGCGCGCGCCAAAGAACTGCATCTGCTTTCCAACGACCATCGGCGACACGCAGCAGGCGATCGCCCCGTCGTCTCCCCACGCGCGACGCATGATTTCGTCGCTCTCGAACTGGAGTGAGCTCGTGTCGATGGCGACCTGCGTCGCGAAGCGGCGGAAGCCGTCGGGCAGACGCGGCGAGTACCAGATGGTCAGGTTCGGCTCCGGCGCAGGGCCAAGGTTGTACAGCGTCTGCAGGAACCGGAAACTCGTCTTCGTCACGAGTGGCCGTCCGTCGTCGCCCATGCCGGCGATCGACTCCGTCACCCACGTGGGATCGCCGGCGAAGAGGTCGTCGTACTCAGGTGTGCGCAGGAATCTGATGACGCGCAGCTTGATGACGAAGTCGTCGATGATCTCCTGCGCGAGTTCCTCGGTCAGCGCGCCGGACGCGAGATCGCGCTCGAAGTAGACGTCGAGGAATGTCGACGTCCGTCCGAGTGACATGGCGGCGCCGTTCTGCTCTTTGACACCGGCGAGATACCCCAGGTAGAGCCACTGCACCGCCTCGCACGCGTTGCTCGCAGGTCGCGAGACGTCGAACCCGTAGCTCGCGGCCATCTGCTGCAGTTCCTTCAGCGCGCGGATTTGCTCCGCCAGCTCCTCGCGATCGCGGATGACCTCGTCGGTCGACTGAAGGAAATCGAGATCGCTCTTCTCTTCCTGCTTCCGTTCGATCAGCCGCTTCACACCGTAAAGCGCGACGCGCCGGTAGTCGCCGATGATCCGGCCGCGTCCGTAGGCGTCGGGCAGGCCGGTCAACACATGCGAGCTTCGGCATCGTCGGACGTCCGCCGTGTATGCGTCGAAGACGGCGTCATTGTGGGTCTTGCGGTACTTGCTGAAAGTCTCGACCACTTGAGGGTCGGGCTCGTACCCGTACGCCTTGAGCGCGTTGACGACGAGCCGGAAGCCACCGTTCGGCATAATCGCCCGCCGCAGCGGCGCCTCGGTCTGCAGGCCGACGATGATCTCGTTGTCGCGGTCGATGTAGCCGGGTGCGTGCGCGGTGATGGAGCTTGGTATCTGCGAGACGTCGAGGACGCCTTTCTTACGCTCTTCGACGAACAGCTTCGTGAGAATGTCCCAGATGTGTTCGGTCCGTGCCGTCGCGCCTTTGAGAAACGAGCCGTCACCGTCATAGGGCTCATAGTTCTGCTGAATGAAATCACGGACGTTGATTTCTTTCTGCCACAGGCCCGTTCGAAATCCCTTCCAGGGCGAAACCGCTCCCTCCGCTGTCTTCTCCTGCGAAACCATCGCAGCCATGCCGTACTCCTTGTAGTGGGGTCAGACCCCTTGATACGTGGCGACTCAAGGGGTCTGACCCCAGCTAAACCCGTTGTTCGATCAGGCCAAGCAACGCCGCCGTATGCCTGGCGATCATCAGTTCCTCATTGGTGGGGATTACCCAGGCCGATACTTTGCTGGCCTTGCGGGAGATGCGCGGCCCCTTCCGTTCGTTTGCCTCGGCGTCCATCTCGATTCCGAGCCACGCTGACGCCTGGCAAATACGTTTACGGATCTCCGCCGAGTTCTCGCCGATGCCGGCAGTGAACACGAGCCCGTCGATGCCGCCGAGCACGGCCGCGAGTGCCCCGATCTCTTTCGCGGCGCGGTAGACGAAATAGTCGATGGCGAGGCGCGCGGCCGGTTCCGAGCTCGAGATGAGCGCGCGCATGTCGTTGCTGATGCCGGAAATGCCGAGGAGCCCCGACTTCTTGTAGAGGATGGTCTCGACTTCTTTCGCAGAGAGCCCCATGCCCTGAAAGAGATGGAGGATGACTCCGGGATCGACCGAGCCCGGGCGCGTGCCCATGCACAGTCCATCGAGCGCCGTGAAGCCGAGCGTGCTGTCGATGCTCTTGCCGTTCTTCATCGCGCACATGCTCGCGCCACTCCCGAGGTGCGCGACGATGACGCGGCCGCCAGCGATCTCAGGCGCCACTGATGGCAACGCCGATGCGATGTACTCGTAAGACAGGCCGTGGAAGCCGTAGCGCTGGACGCCTCGATCCCGGATGTCGCGCGGCAGCGGAACGATTTCGGCAACGGCCGGATGACCACGATGAAAGCTGGTATCGAAACAGGCGACTTGCGGGACGTCGGGAAGCCGCTCCCACACCGCCTCGATCGCGGCGAGATTGTAGGGTTGGTGCAGTGGCGCCAACGGGATCAGCTCACGCAGATCCTTCATGACCTCGGGGGTGACGATCGTGGGGCCGGTATAGCGAGCCCCGCCGTGCACGATGCGATGGCCGACGCCGCGCACGTGAGCGCCGCCGAACCGGTCTCGCATCCACTCGGCCACGAAGCCGAGCGCCGTCCGGCCATCCTTGATCGAGCGGTCCAGTTGACGGTTCGCAATCGACTGCCCGCCGCCGTCCTTCGCGCTGAAATGCGGATCAGTACCGATGCCTTCGATCTGCCCGCGCGCCTCGAGCCGCCAGGCTTCCGCCTCGTGCCGGCGGAATACCGAGAACTTCAGGCTGGAGGAACCGGCATTGATGATGACGGCATAGTCGTCCATGGCTTCAACTCCGAATGGGTCCGCCTGAAGGCGGACGCTCCGTCATACCGTCGCCTGAAGTCCGCGGCGCCTCGCGTGAGCCGCGAGCACGGCAACGGCACAACTTGCGCCTCGCGCGCGGACACTGTCGGCGCGGCTCGTGAGGATGATGGGAACGCGCGCACCGAGCACGATGCCGGCGCAGTCGGCGTTCGCCAGAAACGTGAGCTGCTTGGCCAGGATGTTGCCGGCCTCCAGGTCGGGAACGAGCAGGATGTCAGGATCGCCGGCGACCTCGGAACGAATGCCCTTGATCTGTGCGGCCTCGCTGCTGATCGCGTTGTCGAAGGCAAGTGGGCCGTCGAGCATGGCACCGGTGATTTGCCCGCGATCGGCCATCTTGCACAGGCACGCCGCATCGATCGTCGCGGGCATCTTTGAGCTGACGGTTTCGACGGCGGCGAGGATCGCAACTTTCGGCGTGTGCTTGCCGAGCGCGATCATCAGGTCGATCGCGTTCTGGCAGATATCGACCTTATCTTCGAGTGTCGGAGCGATGTTAATCGCTGCGTCGGTGACGAGCAGGACCTTGTGGTACGTCGGCACGTCCATGATGAAGGCGTGACTGATGCGGCGCGCTGTGCGCAGGCCGGTTTCGCGCGCCACGACCGCGCCGAGTAACTCGTCGCTGTGCAGGCTCCCCTTCATCAGCAGTTCGGCCTCGCCCTGCCGCACCAGCTCCACGGCCTGTGCTGCCGCCGCATGGCTGTGCGGTGCGTCCACGAGCCGAAACTTCCCGATGTCGATGCCGTGGCGTGCCGCGACGTCGCGAATCTTCGCGACTGGACCGACGAGGATTGGTGTGATCAGGCCCTTCGAATGGGCCTCGACGACGCCGGCAAGCGATGTCTCGTCGCACGGATGTGCGACCGCTGTCGACACTGGATCAAGGTTGCGGCACCTTGACAGGGCTTGTTCGTATTTTCCGGTTCCCGTTTCTCGCGTCATATTGCCTCGCGTGGTGCTATCGGGATCGACGCCGAGACCGTTCGCGCGGCCGGCCCCGTCTCTTTGAGGAGGAAGGTGAGAACGATCGCCAGCGCCACGCCGTAGAGCAGGGGTTGGAATGCCATCTGGTAATGATCGAGCGTCATTTGTGTCGCTCCACCACTGACCGTGACGAGTATCCAGCCGAACACCGGCCCGAGCAGCGCGCTGAACGTGAAGTTGAGAAAATTGACGACGCCTGTCGCGGTGCCGCTCATCGAGGGCGGGTTGGCTTCCTTGATGACCGTGTACGGCAGCATCGCGGCGCCCGACGCGATCCCTGCGAGCAAACCGAGTACGTATGGTGGAAACAGATCCACGCGGCCGAACAGGATCCACGCCAGGCAGGCGAGCAGTATCGTCGCGCCGGCCGCGATGACGGGTTTGCGCCTGCCGATGCGGTCAGAGATGAAACCGAGCAGCGGGCAGCCGATGATCCAACCCAGCGGCACCATCGATGAACGCATTACCGCCGATCCGTACTCGAAACCGCGCGCCTCCTGCAGGTACCGGACGCCCCAGACCATGTCGAAGATGGTGGTGGGGATGAACAGCAGGCCCGCGATCATGCCGCACAGGATCGACTGCGGGTTCAGGAACACAGTTTTCATCGCGCCGCCAGCACTTTTCAGCCAATCGTCGCGCCGCGCTTTCTTCTCTGGCTCAGGCAGCAGAAAGAACAGCAGCGCGCAAATTGTGAGTCCGACGATGCCCATCACGATCCAAAACGTGCTCCATGAGACCCCGGCTGCGATCATCGGTCCCACGAGGACCTGGCCGGCCGAGCCGCCGGCCATACCGAACATCTGGGTCGCACCGATCAGCGTAGCCGCGCGGGATGCGGGAAAGTTCGTCGTCGCAATGTATGCCGCACCGACCAGGGCGAATACGCCGCCTGCGCCCTGCACGAATCGTCCGAGGCTCGCTGCTTCATTGTTGCCCGACCCGAAGAGCAGCGCGCCGATTCCGACCAGCGCTGCACCAACGGGAATGACTTTGCGCGGTCCGAGCTGATCCATCGCCACGCCCGCTACCAGGCTGAACGGTGAATAGCCGTAGTAGAAGAGCCCGACCATCGAAGCGACACCGAGCGCACTGAGGCCAAACGCGTCAGAGAGCTGCGGCATCATCACGGCGGGCGCCGAGCGCAGCGTGTACTGATAGAAGTAGTACACCGCCGTGATGAGCCACGCGATCGCCGCCGTCTTCATGGCGCGATTCATGATCGTGTGCGCAGTGTATAAGACGCGTCAGCAGAGCACGAGCGAGACGGCGAGACCGCCTTCCGACGTCTCCTTGTATTTCGCGTTCATCTCCCTCGCCGTAAGCGCCATCGCGGAAACGGTTGTGTCGAAATCGACCCGTCGATTGGTCGGGATCTCGTTGCTCGCGATCATGAACCCGGTCCACGCCTTCACGGCGCCGAACGCGCACCGCTCGATGCATGGCACCTGCACGAAACCCGCAACCGGATCGCACGTCATGCCGAGGTGATGCTGCAGCGACGACTCAGCCGCATTCGCGACCACCTGATGCGGGAAGTCGTGCGCTTGCGCGATGAACGCCGCGCCCATCGCCGACGCGACGCCGATTTCCGCCTGGCAGCCGCCCTCTGCGCCAGACAGTGTCGCGTTGTGCTTGCACAGGTAACCGATCGCCGCCGCAGCCAGGAAGCCATTACGGAGCTTGTCCTGCGGCAAATTGCGACCGCCTTCGCCCAGTGCGTAGACGAGCGCAGGCAGGACGCCGGCGGATCCACCGGTCGGCGCGGTCACGACGAGATGACCGCGAGCGTTTTCTTCCGATCCCGCCAACGCGTAGGCCGCGAGCACACCCACGCCGCGCTGCTTTTCGTAGTTGTCGTCCATCGCGCGCTTGTAGACGTCTCCCGCCTTGGTCTTCAGCTTGATGGGCCCGGGCAGCGTGCTCTCGGGCGCTTTCAGCCCTGCCTTCACGATGTTGACCATCGCGCCGTGAATCTTGTCGACGAATGCGTTGATCTCCACCTCGCTCTTGCCCGAGACGGCGACCTCGTTCGCCATCACGATTTGCGCGATCGACAGCTTGTTCTGGTCGGCGTGCGACTGCAGCTCCTTCATCGTCGAATACGGGAACTTGGGCTGTCCCTTCTTCGGCGGCTGATAGCCTTTCCATTCAATGAAGCCGCCCCCGACCGAGTAGTACTCCTGCTCCAGGAGGACGGTGTCGCCACCCATCAACCTGCACGTCATCGTGTTCGGGTGGGGGAACTCTCCCTTCGGCGAGTCGTAGACGATGTCCTTGAGCGACATCGTCAGCGTCTTGTCGCCGAGTTTCACAGGAAAGGTCTGGTCCGGTTTGGCGGCAAGGCCGTCGAGGAATTCCGGTTCGACCGTCGCTGGTTCCTTGCCGACGATGCCGGCGAGTGCCGCCCGCTCGGTGCCGTGTCCCTGGCCAGTTGCACTGAGGCTGCCGAACAGGTGCACTTTCATGCTGGTGACCTTGGCGAGCTGGTCGGCAGGCAGCTTGGCGCAGCGCTGATAAAAATCGTACGTAATGCGCATCGGGCCGATCGTGTGCGAGCTCGATGGGCCGGGCCCGACCTTGTAGAACTCGTCGATCGTCGTCATCACCGGCCCCTTCGCCTTCTTGACGACGTTCAGGTCTTCGGAAAGCGGCGGCGCTGCCGGGGGCGCGGGAGCTGGAGGCGCTGCGGCCACCTGTTGATCGGTGGGTGCCGCGCAGCCGGTGATGACCGCCGTCGCGCCGAAGATGGCGCTGCGCATCATGAATGCCCGCCGGTCAAGTCCCGCGGGTAGTTCCGCACCTGCCGGCTCCGTGTCAGGCAGAAGTTCCGTCTCCTGCCGTTGCTCTCTGGATGTCATCTTCGCGCCTCTCTGCAGGTGCCGAGTTAACTGGGTCGACGCCGACTTCGCGAGATGGGTCAGGAGCACGGGCCGTACCGGGGCAGGATCAGGTAGGGATATGCAGGAAATGGCCGAATCGATAGGAGTTCCGCGGATATCGGCCGGCTGGCCCGCGAATGGGAAAGGGCACAGCCTCCGAACCATCGGAGGTGACCCGGCTTTTTGGAGGTGTGACGTCTGTTACGACGGCAGAACGAGTTGACGCCGCAAGAGCTCCGCGAGTCTCGCGCCGGCCTGTTGCAACCGCTGCACCACTTCGTCGCGGAACTCGTCCTGATACGCCTGCCCCAGCGTGCGTCCGTGCGGAATCGAAGAGCACGTCTGCGCGCCGGCGACGTTACGCCAGGCACAGTACTGCGCGCCCAGTCGGGTGGCGAGAACGTACGACTCCTGTGCCCACGCGAGTGGTTGGCTCGCAATCCAGGTGTCGTTCTCGGGCGGTGTGATCTCGCGAGCCAGGCGGTCCGCGAAAAGCCGCCAGCCATTCTGGCCTACGAGCTTCCCGATGATGCCGGAATCCCACACGCTATGCATGTGAGACGACTCATAGAAGTTGCCGTCAATCGGTGTGATGTTGTTGCCGCCGCGATCGTCGGAGTAGCTGATATGGAGCGGCTGGTGGATATCTCCCACCCAGTGGCCCAGGAAGAACAACGCTTCCGCGCGAGCTTCGTCGGTGGTGGAAGTCCTCAGGAGATCGGCGTGCCGGGCAATGCCGGTGAGAACGCAGTTGGCGTTGCAGTGACTGTCCGCCACGAGGTGCGTCGTCCGAGGCACGTTGAGAAAGTGCCAGGCGTCGAATGGATCGAACTTGTCCCACCCCTTCATGTTGTCTCGGGCTTTTTGCCGCGCCTCGTCCGGGAACAAGCAGCCATCGGTGAAGAACGTGAACCCCTCGCCGTTATTTGGCCGACGATATTTGCCGGTCAGGCGATTAATCTCCTGCTGCCGCGGCGCGTCGAGCAGTTGAAAGGCGATCCTGCAGACGATGCGATGACCGTCAGGGCCCCATGCGGACGCGTCCTGCGCATAGCCGAGTACGAGCGAGGCGCTGATTGCAAGGAAACTCCACCGAACGCTCACGTGGCCTCCAGAGTGCCGGGTCCGCAGAACAGGACCCGGCCTACGTCGTCGTTACGTGAACTCGATGACGCCAGTGATGATCGTGCGCTCTCCGGTGTCCTGGACGGACTGCCGGCTTTCATCGAGCTTGTAGGTTTTTGTGATGACCGACTTCGCATCGATGACGCCCTTCTCGATCAACTTCACATAGCGCGGTATGTCGCGCATGACGTGTAGGCCGCCTTGCTGACCCGGGTGGATCGTGCGCCCGAAGAGCGCCAGCGATGCCCCCGGAAACGAAACAGGTTGCAGCGTGAAACCCATCAGCATCACGTGTCCGCCCGCGCGCGTGCAGTCCCACGCCTGTTGCACGGTCTTCACGTTTGTGGGATCGGGTTGCGTCTCGACTTTCGGCGGATGCGCCTGATACCCGGCCGCTTCGACGACGAAGTCAGCGCCACGAGAGATGACGGCGTTCGCGGCGCGGCCCCAACTGACGCCGCCCGCGAAGCGTCGATCGTTGGGTCCCCGGCACAACTCGCGAATCCGTTCGACGATGCCATCGCCTTCAGCATTCGGATCGAGCGTCGTCGTTGCGCCCATTTTCATGGCGAACTCGCGGCGGTATCTGATGGGGTCGACGACGATGACCTGGGCAGCCCCCATGACGCGGGCAGCTTGAACGGCGCCCAGGCCGACGGGTCCGGCGCCGAAGACGACGACATCCGATCCTGGTTGAAAGTGCATGTCGGCGTGGCCGGCGGCAAAGCCTGACGCTAACTGATCGCCGAGCAGCGTGAGTTGTGCCGCCGGTAAATCCGTGAAGACCGGCACGCAGTACTCCTCGAATGCCGTCATGATCTCGCTCATCCCGCCGATTCCGGCCTGCGCATAAACCGGGGTGCCGTCGAGCATCTCGGCGAACGGCAGGAAGGGTTCCACGCCGGCCGCGTTCGAGAAGAACGTGAACTGGCAGTAGTCGGGGCGACCGTGCAGGCACTGGTAACACTGACCGCACTGGGACGTGCCTGCGACGACGACGCGATCGCCGATCTGTACGCGTTTCACCATTGCGCCCACCGCCTCCACCACGCCGAAGCCGCAGTGATTTGGGACCTCGGCGCGACGTATGGCGTTGGTGTTCAGCGCGCCACGGACGATGGTGTAACAGGGCGCCACGGCCAGAGAACGAATGACGACCTGCCGCGGATCGATCGCTCGAAGACGCATCTGTTGAACGTCGATCGTGCTGTCATGACGCACGAGGCCACGGAAGGTGCGTCCCGTTTGCGTATTGGTCAGCACGGCTGGCGCTTGCGCGCTCTGTGCACTGACTTCTGGCATGCCATTCAGAAGAGCTGTGCCGCCACCGAGCGCGGTCGCCCCTGCTTTCAGAACACGCCGTCGGGTCAGGCGCCCCTTGCCATTCGACTCGCTTCCCATGTGGTCCTCCGGTGGCGCGTATTGTACCGTCCGCCTGAACGCGAATTAATCACGAGTTCACACCGCGCTTATCTCACTACCCGTCCTACCTTCATAGATGGCAAACGTCATGGGGCGGCAATGGCGATTCACCGAAGCAAGAAGGCAGCAATTGTCGGAGGGGCGGCGTGTGTACTGCTGACGCTGGTAGCGTGGGAATGGGCCGAAGGTCGTGCCGATGTCGAGTATCGAACCGCGTCGGTCGGACGGGGTGACATCGATGTGACAGTCTCGGCGACCGGAAATCCCAATGCGGTTGTGACCGTCCAGGTCGGATCGCAGGTGTCGGGCAATATCCTGGGGCTGTTCGCCGACTTCAATACCAAGGTCAGCAAGGGACAGCTCATCGCACGAATCGATCCAGCGCCCTTCCAGAGCAAAGTGAACCAGGCACAAGCGACCCTGGATGCCGCGCGCGCGGCCGTTGCCAACAGCCAGGCGGTCGTCGAGCAGGCACGCGCAAACATCCAGGCAGCGACGTCGTCACTGGCCGCCTCGAATGCCAACGTGACCAAGGCGGACGCCCTCGTCGACGATGCGCGCGTGAAGGTCGATCGGCGCGTCGTCATGCTGGCGCAGAACGCCACCTCCAAAGAAGACCTCGAGACGGCGCAGACCACGTACACATCGGCCGTGGCCGATCGTGATGCACTCGTGGCGCAGAAGCAGGCTGCCGAGGACAACGTGAAAGTGGCCCACGCGCAGCTCAACGTCGCGAATTCGCTGGTCGCGGCAAACCAGGCCCAGGTCAAGCAGTACACGGCCGCGCTGCAATCAGCGCAGATCGACCTCGATCACACGAGCATTACCGCACCGGTCGATGGTGTGGTGGTGTCGCGCAACGTCGACGTGGGCCAGACTGTCGCGGCCAGTCTCTCGGCGCCGACGTTGTTCCTGATCGCGCAAGACCTGACCAAGATGCAGGTCGACACAAACGTGTCGGAGGCCGACGTCGGCCGCGTTCGTGTGAACCAGCCCGCGACGTTCACGGTCGATGCGTACCCGGGGCGCACCTTTACCGGCACCGTCACCTCGATCCGCGAGGCACCGATCAACGTGCAGAACGTGATCACGTACGACGCGGTGATCGGAGTCTCGAACCCGGACCTCGAGTTGTTTCCTGGTATGACGGCGAACGTGAAGGTGCTCGTCAGCCAGCGTCCGAACGTACTCAGGATTCCGAATGCAGCACTCCGCTATCACCCTGCATCGAATGTGTCGCCGGGTTCGGGGGCGGCCGGCACCTCGCGAGCGCAGGTTTCCTCGGAAAAAGCTGTGTGGATTCTCGATGGCAAGGACAAGCCCCGGCGAGTGGTCGTCGCCACGGGAGAAACCGATGGCTCGTTCACCGAAGTGACTGGCGGGACGCTGAAGGAGGGCGACCGTGTCATCGTCGCGGCCCTGTCGAAGGCTGCAGCGATCCCCGGCCGCAGTCCCGGCGCTGCCGGAGGCGGCAGAGGGCCGGGGTTCTGAGGTGAGCCATGGCCGCGATCATCAGCATTCAGAACCTGGTCAAGGACTTCCGCCTCGGTGAAGTCCCGCTGCGCGTCCTCAAGGGCATCTCGTTCGAGATCGAG
The DNA here is from genome assembly GCA_035649635.1 of Vicinamibacterales bacterium. Lineage (GTDB taxonomy): Bacteria > Acidobacteriota > Vicinamibacteria > Vicinamibacterales > UBA2999 > Gp6-AA40. Next base: position 12,373 of record DASRJE010000032.1, read on the forward strand.
CGCGGTGAATTCGTCGCGATCATGGGCCCCTCCGGCTCGGGGAAGTCCACGCTGATGAACATTCTCGGGTGCCTCGACATCCCCACGTCGGGGAGCTACACGCTCGACGGCATCAGCGTGGGCCAACTCGAGAGCGACGAGCTTGCGGACATTCGGAGCCGCAAGATCGGGTTTGTCTTTCAGCAGTTCAACCTTCTCGCCCGTACTAGCGCAGTCGAAAACGTCGAGTTGCCCCTGCTGTACACCGACACCCCTGCGGCAGAGCGGCGCGAACGTGCGCAACGAGCGCTGCTCGCAGTCGGACTCGCGGGTCGTGAGGAGCACCAGCCCGGTCAGCTCTCCGGCGGGCAACAGCAGCGCGTCGCCATAGCGCGTGCGCTCGTCAACGATCCCGGAATCATCCTCGCCGATGAACCGACTGGCGCGCTCGACTCGCGAATGGGCCTCGAGATCATGGCGATCTTTCAGCAGTTGAATCGCGTCAAGGGCATCACTCTGGTCGTCGTCACTCACGATGCGGAGATCGCCAGCTACGCGCGGCGGACACTGCATTTCAAGGATGGACGGCTACAGAAGGATGAGCGGGTCGAGTACCCACGGAATGCCGCAGCGGACCTGCAAGCCGGCGGATCTGACGACGGCGGGTCTGCCTTCGACACGGCTCAGGCCAGGAAAGACCCGCCGCTACGAGAGGTCGCCCACGCACGGAGCGCGTCATGAAGAAGCTGTTGACCAGTGCGCGCATTGCGCTGCGTGCGTTGCGGGTGAATCGGACGCGTTCAGCGCTGACGATGCTCGGCATCATCATCGGAGTCGCAGCCGTCATTGCCATGGTCGGCGTAGGCGCCGGCGCAACCGAACGCATCCAGGCGCAGATTCAGAGCATCGGCAGCAATCTGATCATCGTCCTGCCCGGCAGCATCAGCAGCAACGGCGTCCGGCTGGGTTCAGGCGGCGTCGCGACGCTGACGACCGATGACGCGAAAGCAATCGCCGACGAGTGCCCTTCCGTCGCGGTCACGGCGCCGACCGTCCGCGGCGGCGCGCAGGTGGTTTATGGCAGCAACAACTGGGCGACGGTCGTTCAGGGCGTGACCCCCGACTACATGACGTTGCGCGACTACACGATGATGTCGGGCCAGTTCTTCACGACGCAGGACGTCGACGCCTCCGCCAAGCTCGCCGTGCTGGGAGAAACCGTCACCCAGAATCTCTTTGGCGACAGCGATCCGACCGGTCAGGTCGTCATCATCAAAAACGTCCCGTTCATCGTCTCCGGGGTGCTGACGCCCAAGGGCCAGTCGCCCACCGGTCAGGATCAGGACGACGTGATCCTGCTGCCGATTTCCACGGCCACTCAGAAAGTCCTCGGCGTCAACAAGGCTAACGCCAAGGCGGTCGGTTCCGTGATGGTACAGGCAACCAGCCCGGAGGCGATCGACCAGGCCATCCAGGAGATGGAAGCGCTGCTGCGCGAGCGTCATCGGATTCTGCCCGGCCTCGAGGACGACTTCTCGATCCGTAACCTGACTGAAGTGTTCGCCGCCCAGGAGTCGTCGGCGCAGGTGATGGCCGTTCTGCTCGGCGCGATCGCATCCGTCTCCCTGATCGTCGGCGGCATCGGGATCATGAACATCATGCTGGTGTCGGTGACCGAGCGCACGCGAGAAATCGGACTGCGCCTCGCCGTTGGCGCGAAGCGTCGCGACATCCTGTCGCAGTTCCTGGTCGAGGCGGTGACGCTCTCACTCGCCGGCGGCATCATCGGCATCCTCGTTGGCGTGACCACGTCGTTCTCGATCTCATATTTCGCGCAATGGTCCACCGACATCGGCGTGATGGCAGTCGCGGTGTCGTTTCTCTTTTCGGCGCTGGTCGGTGTGTTCTTCGGCTATTACCCGGCTCGCACGGCCGCTTTTCTGAATCCCATAGAGGCCCTTCGCTATGAATAAGAGAGTGAGGCGCCACGGAGTAATGGTGGTGTTCGCCTGGACGGCGCTGCTGCTGTCGACGACGGCTTGTGCGATTGGTCCGAAGTACGCGCGTCCGCAAATGCCGGCGCCGCCCGCCTATCGAGAGACGCCACCGGAAGGGTGGACGAAAGCGCAGCCAAATGATGCGGCGGTGCGCGGAGAGTGGTGGCGGATGTTCAACGAGCCGACCCTCGATGAGCTCGAGGATCACGTGACCATTTCGAATCAGAACGTGCTGGCGGCAGAAGCGCAATACCGGGCGGCCCGGGCCGCCGTGCGTGTCACTGCGGGCGACCGGCTTCCAACGGTCACGGCGACGCCGTCGGCGACACACGCTGGCGGCAGTGCGGCGCAGCATCACGGTGACTTCTACGAGGTTCCTCTCGACGTTTCATATCAAGCGGACGTGTGGGGCAGCATTCGTCGCAGCGTCGCCGCCAACGCCGCCGTCACGCAGGCCTCTGCGGCCGACCTCGAAAGCGCGCGGCTTCTCTATCAGTCGGAGCTCGCAGCCGACTACTTTCAGGTACAAGGCCTCGATGCTGATCGTGTATTGCTCGAGGAAACCGTTCGCTCCGACGAGCAGTACTTGCAGTTGACCCAGGACCGCTTCCAGGGCGGCGTGGTGTCAATGGCCGACGTGGCGCTCGCCCAGACGCAGTTGGAGGGCGCGCGCGCGCAGTTGGCAGACGTCGGTATCGCGCGAGCGCAGTTCGAGCACGCCATCGCGGTGCTGGCTGGCCGTTCGCCGTCTGAACTGTCGATACCTCCAGTGGCAGGGCAACCTTCACCGCCGGTTGTGCCGATTGGGTTGCCCTCGTCACTTCTCGAACGGCGGCCCGATATCGCGGCTGCCGAACGGCGGGTCGCTGCAGCCAATGAACAAATCGGCGTCGCCAAGGCAGCGTTCTACCCAGCACTCAGTTTGGGAGGCAGTGTCGGCTCGCAGGCGGTGGCCATTGCCGACTTGTTCGCGGCGCCAACGCGGCTGTGGTCGGTCGGCGCCCAAGTTGCTGCGACGCTCTTCGATGGCGGCAAACGGCGGGCGCAGGTCAAAGTCACGCAAGCCGCCTACGACACCACCGTGGCGAGCTACCGCGAAACCGTGTTGACTGGTTTCCAGCAGGTGGAGGACGCCCTGTCAGACCTGCGCATCCTGGCCCAGGAGACCGAAATCGTCGATCGAGCCGTCGTTGCTGCGCAGCAGTCGCTCGACATCTCGACAGTGCAGTATCGCGGCGGCCTGGCGAACTATCTTCAAGTCATCACCGCGCAAACCAGTCTGCTCCAGAACCAGCGTGAGAGTGTCGACCTCCGCACGAAGCAATTGATTGGGAGCGTGTCGCTGATTCAGGCACTGGGCGGAGGATGGAGTACGACACAACTGCCGACGACTCAGGAAGTGGCGCGAGCGGACCCGGCGCGCGCAGGCGCGCGGCGTTGATTGGATAGGTGAGGGCTCTCATTGAACGCCACGACCACGATGGTCCGATCGTCAGTCCAGTCCTCTATGTCTTTCGGTCCATGAGCGTCGCGCGCGCGCTCCATGACCGCATAACAGACGGCCGAAGCGGATCGTCCTTCTTCGCGTACCGCATCGATGACTACCGTTCGCGATGACCCCAGGCCGTTGTCGAACGCCTCAGTGATGCCATCCGTCATGAACGCGCAGACATCTCCATCGATCAAATCGAGCTGGCTCTCGACATATGTCGCACACTCGAACAACCCCAGCGGGGGACCACCTTCTGTCAGTTGGTAATCCTGACCCTCGCGAACCAGCATTCCCGGCGGATGGCCCGCGTTCACGTAGGTCAACGTCCGCCGGGCAACATCAACTCGAGCGATCACGCAGGTCACGTAGGGCGACCCATGCCATTCTTCGTGCAGGGCAGCCGACATCCGGGTGCTGAGATCGGCAAGACTCGTGCTGTTGCGGGCAAGGTGGCGGAAGGTGAAACGCAGAAGCGCCAACGCCATGGCCGCCGAGATGCCCTTGCCTGAAATGTCGGCGATGAGCGTGAGGCGAAGACCAGGGGCGGGCTCGACGAAGTCGAAGAAGTCGCCGCCGATCCTGCCCGCCGGCGCCAGTAACGCGGCCCACTCGAAGCCGTCGGCCGGGGGCGGTATCGCGGGAAGAAGCCGGCGCTGCATGGCTTCGGCCATCGACAGCTGCGATTGAATGATCACCTGCGCGCGCTCGTGCTCCGTCACGGCGAGGCGCGTCGCGCGCAGATGCAGCCAGAGGTAGATGGAGACGCCGAGCGCGCCCGAGAGCACAACGTCGCTAATCCAGTCCAGCTCCATCTCACTGGGCTGGAGCACACGAATCAACGCGGCCTCGGCGAGGCCCGCAACCGCGTAGAACGCGACTGCGACGGCGGCGGCGAGCGCGAGGGCTCGAGGAGCGAACGCCGCCGAGGAAGCCTTCGCCCCGTGTTTGTGAACGAAGGCACCGCTCGAACCCTCGCTTGCGCCGATCTCGCTAGTCATCTACTGCCTGCGAATCAGTAGACATTCAGCCTTGCGCCGGCGTTGGAACTGGAGCACTACTCTGGCCAGGGGCCAGCGGTTCCATGTTCTCGTTCATCTTGAAGGTCGAATCCGGCCGCGCATAGACGTCCTGCGTGATGGTTCGAAATCCCTCCCGGTAAAAGGTGATGCTGTGACCGCCAGGCGCGACGTGAAGACGCTTGAATGCGCCGTCGAAGTCGCTGACGCGACCGGCGTAGTAGCCGTCCACATACACCTGGGTATCCTTCGGGTTTACTTCGGTGCGGATGTTGGCCTGCCCGTAGACGTCATACGGATACGGGTACGCATAGGCGTAGGGACCCCAATACCACGGTCCCCAGGCTGGATCGTAAAACGGCCTGTGCACGACGACCCGGGGCTCCACGATCACCGCGTGGCGCGGTGACGCGCTGACGGAGATGGCCCCGAGCATCGTCAAGCCGGCCGTGAAAATGACGACGCGTTTCGTAACAGCACTCATAAAGCCTCCTACGGACGATGTCCATTGGCGAGCGCTTCTACTTAGTAGGACGCAACGCCTGGGGAGGCCGATCTAACGGCTGGATTAATTCTGGTTAATCCAGCGTTGGCGGAGGCACCGAGCGCTCGTTCCAGGCGGGCCTGGCAAAGCTGTCGCCGTAATAGACGAGACCGATCCCGAGCGCCGAGATCAGCATGACGATCGCGAACAGTGCGACGACGATCCACATGCCGATGTCGTGAAACACATCGTCGTTGACGCCGATGCCGGTGACCGACTGAGTGTGGACTGCCACGGTGGCCTTCCTTGCTGACCGCGGTACCGATAGCGCGGTACCTTCATTCGAGCACGATTGGCGAGGCCTTGGATGAAGCCGCGATTAACAGTACTTAATGGCGGCGCGAAAGCTTGTTCTACAATCCGTGCTTTCGACCATGAGGGACTCTCAAATGCGGGTCGCGATTGCTGCCGTTGCCGTTGTGATGTGTTGCACGCTGACGATGAATACCGCCGCTGCGCAGGGTCGCGTCTCGTGCGATCGAACCTGCCTCACCGAGCTTCTCGATCGCTACCTCGATGCGCTCGTCGCCCGCGATCCCTCACGGCTGCCGCTCGCGCGCACGGTCAAGTTCACAGAGAACGGGCAACGACTGGATCTCGGCGACGGGCTGTGGCATACGGTGACCGGAAAGGGAAGTTATCGCCTGGATATGGCCGACGTCGAGGCCGGTCAGGCCGTACTAATGGGCACGATCCGCGAAGCCGAGACACCAGCGATCATCGTGCTCAGGCTTGGCGTGGTCGAGCAGCGCATCGCGGAGATCGAGACACTCGTCATTCGCAACAAGGACGCCGCGGAGAACCTGGATAAGATCGCCACACCGCGACGCGCGTGGTATACGGCTGTGCCCGAAGGCGAGCGACACTCGCGCGCCGATCTGGTGCGCGTCGCCAACATGTATTTCTCGGGCATCCAGTTGAACGACGGCAAGGGCGAGTATCCTCTGCGCGAGTCGTGCGCACGTCTCGAGAACGGATCGGTGACCGCCGGCGATCCTGCCCTGGTGCCGGGCGCACCGCCGACGCCGCCCAATCGCAGTCGATCGAGCTGCCTGCAGCAGTTTCAGTCCGGCGTGTTTTTCTACGTCACGCGGATTCGCGACCGACGCTTCGTGGCGATCGATCGTGCGCGCGGCATCGCATTCGCGTTTGCGTTCTTCGATAACGGGTCAGGCGACGCGCGCAACGGGACGCTGAGCGACGGCCGCAAGGTATCGTCGGGGCCGAGCACTCCGTGGACCTGGCAGATCGCCGAGTTCTTCAAGATCGAAAAGGGACTGATCGGTCCGGTGGAATCGGTGCTGCACCCGGTTCCCTACGGCATGGGCTCGGGTTGGAGCACTTGGGAAGATTCAATGTCCAGCCGGCCCCGCTGGCAGTGACCGCGACAAAGCGAACTCTGGCGTCGCATGAGACAAGGTATCAGTGCTGACAACGGTTCAGGTGGCACGGATCGGCGCAAGTCTTGCCTCCAAGTTCCAATGCGATGCGCGTGCTTGCTCCGGAACTTCAGGATCAGCTGAGTCGGGCCCGTCAGCTGCTTGCGGATATCCGCGACGCGCTGGTTCGTTTTGGTGCGAGCGAGGATGATCAGCGCGCGCTGACCACGTCTGTTGCGCAACTCGACGAGATCTTTCTGCTGGTCGTCGTGGGCGAGTTCAACTCGGGGAAAAGTGCGTTCATCAACGCGCTCGTCGGCGACAACGTCCTGCAGGAAGGTGTCACGCCGACAACGGCGCAGATCCACCTGGTGAAGCACGGAGAATCCGGGCTTCCGCCATCTAGCGACGGCGCCGTTCGAGTCTTGACCGCTCAATCCGAGCTGCTCGCCGACGTTCACATCGTCGACACCCCCGGAACCAACGCCATCATTCGCGAGCACGAGCGGTTGACGACCGACTTCATCCCGCGGTCGGACATCGTGTTCTTCGTGACGTCCGCAGATCGCCCGTTTACCGAAACCGAGCGGGCATTCCTTGCGGCCATCCGGGACTGGGGGAAAAAGGTCGTCATCATCATCAACAAAGTGGACATCTTCAATCGGCCCGACGAGCTCGAACAGGTTCGTACGTATGTGGCCGATGCCGCGCGAGCCCTGCTCGGCTTCAAGCCTGACATCTTCCCGGTCAGCGCACGCCTGGCCCAGAGGGCAAAGCACGGCGATCCGGCGTCATGGAGTGCGAGCGGGTTCGAACCGCTCGAGAGGTTCATTCGCGAGACGCTCGAGGAGCGGAGCCGGTTTCGGCTGAAGCTGGCGAATCCACTGGGCGTCGGCCACGCCATCGCTGACCGATACGCGTCGATTGCCGAGGAGCGCCTGCTGCTGCTCCAAGAGGATGTCTCGCTGCTCGAGGACATCGAGCGGCAGCTGGCAGTGTATCGGAATGATCAGCGCGAGGGCTTCGAGCTGCGAATGACTGCAGTCGAGAAGGTACTGATCGAGATGGAAGCGCGCGGACATGCGTTCTTCGAAGACACGCTTCGCATTGGCCGCCTGTTCGACCTGATCAATCGCGCTCGTGTACAAAAGGAGTTCGAGGACCGGGTTGTTGCTGATGCGCCCCAGCAGATCGAACGGCGAGTCACGGATTTGATTGACTGGCTCGTCGATCAGGACTTCCGCCAATGGGAGGCTATCACCTCGCGGCTGGTGGAGCGCACGCGACGGCACGAGGATCGCGTGCTGGGCGCGCCTGACGTCGGCTCCTTTCACAGCGATCGGTCCCGTCTCGCGGATTCCGTCGGCCGCGAAGCGCAGCGGGTCGTAGACACCTACGACAAGCGTCGCGAAGCTGCTGCCATTGCTGATCAGGCACGCATGGCCGTGACGACGGCCGCCGCGGCAGGGGGCGCCGCCGTCGGTTTAGGAACCCTCGTCGCGGTTGCGGCGTCGACCGCTGCGGCAGATGTCACCGGGATCGTGATGGCGAGCGTGGTCGCGACACTCGGTCTGCTCGTGATTCCGGCCAGACGACGGAAAGCAAAGCGGGAGATGCGCGTCAAAGTGACCGAGTTGCGCCAACGCCTGGCGACGGCACTGCGGACCGAGTTCGAGCGCGCCCAGGAGCAGAGTGCAACTCGTATCGCGCACGCTGTAGCCCCCTATAGCCGTTTCGTACGGGCTGAGAAGAAGCTGTGGCAAGAGGCGCGCTCGTGCTTGTCGTCACTTCGAGACCGGGCCGGTGCTTTCAAGCGCGATCTGGCTGCCTGAACTTCCACGCGACGATCGATCCAAAAGAACCCAAATCGTGCCACCATCGACAATAGGTCGCACGTCTGGGAGTAACTTGTGCGGAAAACGATTCGCGACGTTGTCACTCACGTGCTCGCGGACCTGTCGAAGTCGTGGAGGCAACTCGCGCTCGCCGATCTTGCCTTCAAGGTGATCTCGTTTGCGGCGCTCACGCCGGCGACCTTGCTGCTGTTGCGGTGGGTGATCGCCGGCGCCGAAGGACAAGTTGTTGCCGACGTCGATATCGCGACGTTTTTTCTGACCAGACCTATTGGGCTACTGACGCTGGTCGTCGGTGGGGCGCTCGTCGTTGGCATCACCGCGCTCGAGATGACCTGCCTGATGACTGTTGGAATTGCCACGGCCACAGGCGGCTCGCTGACCGCGAGGGACGCTCTCGTCTTTGCCGTCGGGTGCGCGCCGCGTGTGCTGCGGCTCACGGCAAACATGGTTGCGCGCGTCCTGGCAGGCCTGGTTCCGTTCCTGCTCGTAGCCGGACTGGCTTATCTGGCGTTGCTCAGGAACTACGACATCAACTACTACCTGGCCGTTCGACCGCCGGCCTTCTGGACGGCTGCCGCTATTGCGGCAGTACTGCTCATCGCGCTCGCGGTTCTCCTGGTGCGAACGGTTGCCAGGTGGGCGCTCGCCTTGCCGCTCGTGCTGTTCGAGAACCTCGTGCCTCGCCGGGCACTCGGGGAGAGCAGGAGTCGGACGGCCGGGAGCCATGCGATTGTCGTCGTACTCCTGGCATCGTGGGCGGCATTCGCCCTGCTGTTGCTTGCCGTCGCCGCCTGGGTCCCGGAAGTCATCGGCCGAAGCCTGGCGCCCCAACTGGCCGGATCGCTGCCGCTCTTGTTGCTGTTCATCTCCGGGCTCGTGGTGCTATGGATCACCCTCGGTCTGGTGGCCGGCATCGTCAACGGTTCGCTGTTTGCGCTGACGATCGTGCGGCTGTATCTGCGTGCGGGCGCCCCGAAGGACCCGCGAGTGCCTCAGCCGGCGGCAGTGCAACGCGACTCCGTGCGAATCCGCAGGCCAGCGCTGATCGGCGTAACAGCGATCGCACTTCTCGCCGTGATTGGGCTCGTACTGGTCGTGGTTGCGACAACGCGGCGCAATCAGCCGGTGCTGGTAATTGCGCACCGCGGCTCGTCGTCGAGCGCGCCCGAGAACACATTGGCCGCCTTCCGGTTGGCGGTCGATCAGCGCGCCGATTTCATCGAGTTCGACGTACAAGAGTCCGCCGATGGCGAAGTGATCGTCGTGCACGACAGCGACCTGATGAAGGTGGGCGGATCTCCACTGAAGGTGTGGGAGGCAAACGCGGCGCAGCTGAGGGCGGTCGACATCGGATCCCGTACGGCGCCACGGTTCTCTTCGGAGCGAGTGCCGACTCTCGCCGAGACGCTCGCCGTGAGCAAGGGCGGATCGCGTGTCATCGTGGAGCTGAAGTCATACGGTCACGATCAACGCCTCGAAGAGAGGGTGGTCGAGATCGTCGAGGCGGCCGGAATGGTGAACGACAGCATCTTCATGTCGCTCGATCACGACATGGTGCGGAAGATCAAGCAGCTTCGACCGTCCTGGCGAGCCGGGGTCCTCGTGGCCAAGGCGATCGGTGATCTCACGTCTCTTGGTGCGGATTTCCTTGCCGTCGAAATACGCGTCGCCACGCGCGCGTTTGTCCGGCAGGCGCATCGAGCAGGACAGGACGTCTACGTGTGGACTGTCAACGATCCGGCATGGATGCTCAGGGCGATGAGCAACGGCGTCGACGGCTTGATCACAGACAAGCCTGACCTTGCCCGTCTCGTCGTGGAGCGGCGCGCGCAGATGACTGACGCGCAGCGCGTCGCGGTGGCTCTGCTGATCAGGCTCGGCGCGCAAACAGAGACGCTCGTGGCCGAGGACGCACTGAGACCCTAGTGGTCCGTTGCCGCTGCCGCCGCGCTGATCTCACTCGTCCAACGCAAAAACGAACAGCGAGAGGCCCGAAACCGTTACCACGTACTGACGGGTGCCCACGCGGTACGACATCGGGCCGCTGTTGATGGCGGCGCCGAGGTTTGCTTTCCAGAGCAGAGTGCCGGTGCTGGCATCGAGCGCCTGAAAATAACCTTCCCTGCCACCAGTGAAGAGCAGATTCGATGCGGTCGTCAGGATGCCGCTGTCGGTCACATCGGTCATGTTGAACTTCCACTTCTGGTCACCCGTCGCCACATCGAGGGCGATCACCGCACCGTGACCGGCTGCCTCCGTCCAGGTATTGATCGGAGCGCGTGAAAGACCGGGCGCGCCAGGGACCGGACCGAAAGGCCGCGGACCTCCTCCGGTGAAGTTGCGTCCTTCTTTGTATTCAACGGGCGACGGCCCATAGATGCTGGCGTAGTCTTCCCATGCGGAGACGTAGAAGAGATTCGTGCGCGGGCTGAACGACGGCGAATACCAGTTGGTGCCTCCCTGGTTCCCCGGATATGTCGGCTGCCCCGGCGGCTGCGGTGTCTGTATCGGCCGGCCGCGCTCGTCGAATTCGCTCATCCAGTTGACCTTCACGAACGGACGGCCGAGCAGGAACCTTCCCGTCGCGCGATCCAGCGCGTAGTAGTTGCCATTGCGATTGGCCCAGACCAGCGCATTGATCCCGGTTCGGCCCCAGTTGTCGACGAGCACGGGAACCTGGACGGAGTCGTAGTCGTAAACATCGTGCGGCGTAAACTGGTAATGCCACCTGAGCGTACCGGTATCCACATCGAGTGCGACCACCGAGTCGGTGTAGAGGTTGTCGCCCGGCCGCTGTGCGCCTGCGTAATCAGGGCCTACGTTGCCCACTCCCCAGTACGTCAGGTTGAGCTGCGGATCGTACGAGCCGGTCATCCAGATCGATCCGCCCCCGTGCTTCCACGCCTCCGGATCGCAGAACGAATCGGCCTTCGGAGGACAGGCTTCCCACGTCTCGTGTCCCTTCTCACCTGGCCCGGGAATCGTGTAGAAGCGCCACGCTTCCTTTCCGGTATTGACGTCGTACGCGGCGATGAAACCGCGGATCCCGTACTCTCCTCCGCCGACGCCGACGATCACCTTGTCTTTTACGATCAACGGCGCGTGCGTGATCGAGTAGCCCGACGTCGTGTTCGCCACCTCGGTCTTCCAGATCTGACGCCCGCTCTTCGCCTCGATGGCAATCAGGTTGGCGTCGAGCGTGCCCATGAACAGCGTGTCGCCGAGGATCGCGACACCACGGTTGTTGGCGCCGCAGCAGACGATGCGATTGGGATTCGGGGTGTAGCGATAGATCCAGAACGCGCGGCCAGTCACTGCATCGAGCGCGACGACGTCATTCGGCCGCTGCGTGATGTACATCACGCCATCGACCACGAGCGGTGTCGTCTGCCAGTTGCCCGCGACCGGCGACTGATACACCCACTGCAGCTTCAGATTCTTGACGTTGGCCGGCGTGATCTGGTCGAGAAGGCTGAAACGATGACTCTGGTAGTTGCCGGAGTACGTCAGCCAGTTCTGCGGCTCCGAATTAGCGGTGGCGAGGCGCTGGGATGTCACCTGTCCATGCACGCGCGGCGACAGGAGGCAGATCAGCGCGGCCGCGCAACACATCAGGAGGAGGCGACTGCGAGTCATCATGACGGCCCTTTCAGCGAAAGCAGGTAGCCGAGCAGGTCGGAGAGTTCCTCTGAACTAAGTGTGCCCTTGTAGGACGGCATCGGCGAAGTCTTCACGATCGTGTATTCGCGCAGGTCGCTCTTCAGGAACGACTGGATGCGCTCGCGCTCATCCATGACCTGAATGCTGTAGGTGTCCTCGTTGAGGCGCCTGCCGTTGATGACCGTCCCGTCCTTGGTGACCAGACGCACGGGGCGGTTGACCGGCATCATCTGGCTCGTCGGCTCGAGCAGCGATCGTTGAATGGAACCGGCGCTTCGAACCGATCCGATGTCGGTCAGGTTGGGACCGACGTGCGAGCCAACGCGCCCGACGCGGTGGCACTTCGTGCAGCTGCCTTTGCCCTCGAACACTTCCCGGCCACGAGCAACGTTTCCGGTCTTCACGGTGGCCGCGTCGAACGAGTTCATGTTGCGGAGGTAGGCGATGATGCCCGCCATGTCGGTGTCGTCGAGCGCAAACGGCGGCATCCCGGCGGCTTGCGACCCCACCCTGATGAAGCCCGCGAGGTCGCGGTCGGTGATGGCGTTTCGGAATTTGCCGCTGCGCAAATTCACACCGCCGACCGCATCGCCTTGAGCGCCGTGGCAGGGGGCACAACGCGCAGCGTAGAGACCCGCGCCGTGTGCGATGTCGACGTCGGGGTATTGGCTGTCGTGGAGCTGGGCTCCCTGCTGCGACGCCAGCGCCGTCGCACCGACCGCCGCTAGGACAGCCGCCAGAACCGCAAGGTCAATGATTTTCTGCATGAGCGGTGACACTATCCGCGCTTGACGGTGGGGCTGTCAAACGCCCGCCGGCGCTCGAATCCCACGACGCCTTCGAACCGTATCGGCGAGCAAACCTCAACCGATACACGGGTGTTACACTCAAAAATATGCGGGTTCGGCGGCTGCTTCCCGGAGCCTCCTCCCGCATTCAGACCATACGGACCATCCCAGCGTCGTTGTAAGTAAGTCACCGGTTATGGTCCGCCTTGACGTGGCATCGGAACCGGCTGAATCGGTTCGAACGGGGAGGCGGGTCGTGAACGGCATCCTGCACCATCTATGTTTGGTTTGCATCCTGATTCTCGGCGCCGCGAGTCCGCTTCGGGCGCAGGTTGACGACGATTTCAGTGAGTCACTGACCGGGTCGCTGGCGGCCGTGGTCGCCGATGTCGGGCAGGTAGTGACACAGCCCGAGGGCCCACCCCCGACACCACGCCACACCGGCATCAAAGCGCTGATCAAGGATCTCGGTCAGGACGTGATCCACCTGCCCTCCAAAGAGAATCTGTTTTGGGTCGGCGTTGGCGGGGGCCTTGCGCTTGCCGTGCATCCAGCAGATGACAACCTGAATGAGGCGTGGGTCAACAGCAACTTCGCGCATGACTTTTTCGCGCCCGGCAAGTACCTCGGCAGCCTGCCCGTACTACTCGGGGCGGCGACTGCGACGTATATCGTCGGCCGTTCGAGGGATCAGCCGAAAGTGTCGCACGTCGGGATGGACCTCATACAGGCACTCGCCGTCAGCGAGTTCATGACGCAGACACTGAAACACATCACGAACCGGGAGCGACCGGATCAGAGCAACAACACGTCGTTTCCGTCAGGGCACGCGGCCGATACGTTCGCATTCGCGACCGCGCTCGAGCGGCACCTCGGATGGAGGTACGCCGTGCCTGCTTACATCTTCTCGTCGTACGTGGCGATCTCGCGGCTGCCTGCCAATCGCCATTGGCTCAGTGACGCCGTCTTCGGATCGGCGGTCGGGATCATTGCCGGCCGGACCGTCACTCGACACGGACACGACTTTCCGGTTGCCGTTGCCACTGTCCCGGGAGGCGCCGCTATCGTGTACGTGCACCGCCCGCGCTCGTGATATGAGCTTCGGACGCCGGTCGCGGTATGTCGTGGCCGGAACTCATGCGCCGTGAGTGCGCTCACGTCAAAACCCACACCTGCGCGAGCTAACGTGAGAGTTGTCCGAGAGGTACGTGCGTCTCTGTTGGACGCAGTCCCGGCACGCGAGTTGCCCTGCAGCGTCGGGCGATGAATCTGCTGCTGCAGGAAATCCGGCACAACCCTCTTCTTTGGCTGCTGGTCTTCGTGCCGGCGCTATTCGCGGGGAAGTCAGTGGCGTCCGATGCGCACACGCTCCTGTTTGTGTTGTCGGTGCTGGCCATTGTGCCCCTCGCGGCGCTCCTCAGTCACGCCACCGAGTCGGTGGCCGCCAAAACAGGCGACACCGTCGGCGGGCTCCTGAATAGCACGCTCGGAAACCTGACGGAACTCGTCATCGCGGTTGCCGCGCTGCGTGCCGGGCAATACACCCTGGTCAAGGCCTCCATCGCAGGCGCGATCGTCACCAACACGTTGTTCATGTTGGGCGCCTCGTTCCTGCTTGGCGGGCTCAAGTATCACGTGCAGGAGTACAACCGCGTCGGCGCGCGGCTGCAAGCGGGTTTGCTCTTCTTGGCGACGGTTGCGCTCCTGGTTCCGTCCCTCGTCACCGCCGTCGATAGCGCAGCGATAACGACGTTCGTGCACGCGCTGAGCGTTGCACTGGCCGTGTTGCTGATCACCGCCTACGGATTGGGCCTGGTGTTCTCCTTGAAGACGCATCGCGAGTTCTTCGGCAGCGAGGAACATGCAGGCACCGAGGAGGAATCGTGGCCTGTCGGGTTGGCGTTGGCAACGCTGGCCGTCGTCACCGTCGTGGTGGCACTCGTCAGCGAAATCTTCGTCGAATCGGTTCAGGAAGCGGCGATTGCCTTCGGAATGACTCCCGCGTTCGTCGGCTTCATCGTCGTCGCGCTGGTAGGCGGTGCGGCGGAGATGGCCTCGGCGTTTTCAGGCGCGCGCAAGAACCGGCTCGATCTGAGCGTGGGAATTGCGCTCGGGAGCGCGTCACAAATCGCGCTCTTTGTCGCGCCGGTGCTCGTCTTGCTCAGTTACGTACTCGGTCCGACGCCAATGGACCTGCAGTTCTGGCCCGGGGCGGTCGTGATGATCCTCATCGCGACGATGACGGCATCCCTCCTGACCAGTTCCGGTCGCTCCGCCTGGTTCGTCGGCGTGTTGTTCCTGATGGTGTATCTGATCTTTGCGATGACCCTGTACCTGCTGCCGCCGCGCGCCGCATGAGTTGCAGCGGCGGGTGGTCCGCCGTAGCCTTGGCGAAGGCGGAAGACGCGCCGCTACGGATAAAGCATAGATGCCGTTACGGAGGTACGACCATGGTGACGCGCAGAGTGTTGATCGGAAGTGCCGCCGGTCTTCTCATCCAGCAGCTGGCAGGGGCGCAAGCCCCCGCGACCGCGCCGAAGGTCGTCTTCGAACACGATGTGCCTGATCTCACGATGAAGGGCTGGTCGGCCACGGCGGTCGAAGTCTCCTACGCACCAGGCGAGGGTTCACCTTCACATCGCCACCCAGGCATCACGATAGCCTACGTTCTCGAGGGTGAAATTCGCTCGAAAGTGGGCGACGAGCCCGAGAGGACCTACAAGGCGGGCGAGATGTTCCTCGAGACGCCCGGGCAGCTTCACGGGGTTTCGCGCAACGGGAGCAGCACGCGGCCGGCTAAGCTCCTGGCGATCTTGCTCGCCGAAAAGGGCAAGCCGCGCACGGCCCCTGCTTAGTAGCGGTGGGTCTTCAGACCTGCCGTCGATCACGTCTGCGATCAGACGGGCCTAAAGGCCCGCCTCTACGACTGGTGTTGCCGAGCGGCCGTACTTCAGGTACAGCGCCGGGACGATGAAGAGATTAAGCAGCGTGGAGGTCACGAGGCCGCCGAGAATCACAACCGCCAGCGGATGTTCGATCTCATATCCCGCGCGGCTTCCGCCGAGCACGATCGGCACGAGCGCAAGTCCCGTGGCCAGCGCCGTCATCAGGATCGGCGCCAGGCGTTCTTCCGAGCCTCGGAACACCAGCTCGCGGCCGAACGGAACACCTTCGGCTTGCTCGAGATGCCGATAGTGGCTTACGAGCATGATGCCGTTTCTGGCTGAGATGCCGATGACGGTGACGAGTCCGACGAGCGATCCCAGTGAGAGGACGGCCCCGGTGACGAGGGCCGCGACGATGGCACCGACCAGCGCAAAGGGCAGTGTCAGGAAGACGAGCGTGGCCAATCGACCCGAGCCGAAGTCGCCAAGCAGAATCAGGAAGATAGCGACAACAGCGCCGATCCCAAGAAGCGTCAGGCGCGTGGACGAGGCCTGTCGTTCCGCATACTCGCCCAGGATCTCGGCGTAGTAGCCCTGTTGAAACGAGAGGGAGGCAAGGCGCGACTGAATGTCACGAGCCACTGCGCCGAGGTTACGCCCGCGCACGTTTGATGTGACGTCGATCCTGCGCGATCCGTTTTCTCGCGTGATCTCATTCGGCGTTGGCGTCACCTCGACATGCGCGACGCTGCCGAGCGGCACCAGGCCGCCATTGGCAACGGGCACCTGTAACGCCCGCACTGCGTCCAGGTTTCGCCGTACCTCGGGCGCCCCCCAGACGACGACGTCAAAGAGCCGCTGGTCTTCGTAGAATTCGCCAACCTTGGTGCCCTGAACCAGCGTCGCGGCGGCGGTGCGAACCTGCCCAGGCGTCAGGCCGAATGCCGCGGCGCGATCGGGATCGAAACGGACTTCGACTTTGGGGACGACCACCTGTGCCTGAACGGTGAGGTCCGCAATTCCTTTGACGTCCGCAATCGCGGTCCGCACGGTCTGCGCCTGTGCTTGAAGCTGTTCAAGCTCGGGGCCGTAGACTCGCACGACGATCGTGGCGCTGGCGCCGGTCAACACTTCCTTGATGCGCTCGCGAAGATAAGTGAGGAGATCGCGGTACAGCCCGGGATAGCCATCGACGATGGACTGGATCCGTGAAACGGTGGCCTCGTAGTCGACGGACGGATCGAGGCTGATCCACAGCTCAGTGAAATTGGGGCCAACGACTTCGTCGGCGACCTCGGCGCGGCCGATGTGCGAGCCGAAGTTCTTCACGCCGGGCACGTCCATCAGTTCGCGGCTTGCGCGCTCGGTGATGCGCCGCATCGCCTCGAGCGATGTGCCCGGCTTCTCGACCCAGTGCATCAGGAAGTCATACTCTCGAAAATTCGGCAGGAACTCCTCGCCCAGAAACGGCACGGTTGCCCCAGTGAGGATGAGCATCACGGCGAGCGATCCGAGTGCCGTTTTCGGCCGATCGACGAAGGCGGGGAGCATCCGGCGATACCGCTCCTTGAGACCACCGACGAGACGAGACTCGCGTGCATGCAGATGTTGTGGCAACAGCAGCAGCGCCAGCGCTGGTGTTACCGTGAGCGCGACGGCCAGTGACGCGAGGATGGCAAGCACGTACGATAGAGCCAGAGGACGAAAGAAGGCGCCGGCCAGTCCTTCGAGCATGAAGACTGGTACGAACACCACAACGACGATGAGACTGCCGTAGAGGACGGCGCTTCGTACCTCCATCGACGCGTCGAGCACGACACGGATTGCCGACTGTGGGTTCGGCAACTGGCTGTTCAGCCGCAGCCGCCGCACGATGTTTTCGACGTCGATGATGGCATCGTCGACGACCTCACCGAGGGCGATGACCAGCCCGGCGAGCACCATCGTGTCGAGCGTGCCGCCCCGGTAATGCAGGAGCAGGCCGGCAGCGAGCAACGACAACGGGATTGCCGTGCTGCTGATGAGCGCCGTTCGCCAGTCGGCCAGGAAGACAAGCAGGACCAGGACCACCAGCACGCAACCAACCAGCAGCGCGCGCGAGAGATTCTGCAGTGACATCTCGATGAAGGTCGCCGGCCGAAAAATCGCGGGATCCACCTCGACACCAGCCAACGCCGGCTTGAGGTCCTCGAGCGCAGCTTCGACGTCGCGCGTGACCTGCAGCGTATTCGCGCCGAGTTGCTTTTCGACAATCAGCAACAGCCCGGGGCCATTGTTGATGACCGCATCCCCGATTGGTTGCGGGAATCCTTCGACCACCGTCGCGACGTCCCCGACGCGCAGGGCAGCGCCGTTCTTCGACGAAACCACGATGCCTTCGAGATCGCGTGCCACCCGAACGGACGCGGCGTGAGTGATCGCCAGACGTTGATTGGGTGTGTCGAGGAAGCCCCCCGCCTGGAGTGAAACCGCCTCACCCGTCGCTCTCACCACATCGTCCACCGTGACGCCGTGCGCCTGGAGGCGGCTCGGATCGACGAGCACCTGTATCTGGCGATCGCGTTGCCCCCAGATAGCGACGTTCGCGACGCCGGGGATCGCCATGAGCCGCGGGCGGATTGTCCACTTGGCCAGCGTGCTCATCTCGACCTGCGACAGGTCCTTCGACGTCATGCCGATTTTCATGACGCGGCTGAGCGACGACAACGGCGACAGCATGACAGGCGGACGCGCGACCGCGGGCAGCGTCGCTGCCGCGCGCGACAGCCGCTCCTGCACCATTTGCCGCGACCTCATGACGTCGGTCGATGGATCGAGAACAAGTACCACCGAGGACAGGCCGAGCACCGACTTCGAGCGAATCCGATCGAGACCGGGCACGCCGTTGAGTGCCGCTTCCAGCGGGACCGTCACGAGCGCTTCGACGTCATTGGTGGACAACCCGGGTGCTTCGGTCTGTACTTCCACGAGTGGAGGTGCGAACTCCGGAAACACGTCGAGCGGAGTTGTGCGCAACGTTCTCATGGCGGCGACGACGAGGAGCGCCGCCAGGGCGACGACGACGATCCGATTGCGCAGCGAGAGGCCGACCAGCCAGCGCATCAGTGTCCGGCTCCGAATTCCGTTCCGAACAGCTCCGCGGCGCCTGCCGTGACAACCTTCGCACCTTCAGCGATGCCACGCGCGATGACGGCGCGATCGCCCACATGCCGGGCAATCTGTACGCGCCGCCGCGCGTACGCATTGCCGCCAAGATCCTCATAGACCCAGGCGTCGCCGTGGATGTCGTACAACACGGATGCTTCCGGCACCACGAGGCCTCGCTCCGAGCCCCTGAGCGGCACCTCGACCATGACGCGCTCACCCGGTCGCAACGCGAAGCCGGTCGCTGGCAGTTCGTAGTAAAGATCCACCGACGCGGCTGACGGATCAGCCTTCAGGGGCGCGGTCACGCGTCTCGCAAGCTTCGGCGCGTCAGTGCTGCCGAGTCGCGACACGGCGACCGGCTGCGCCGGATCGATCTGGTCGGTGTCGCCGGCAAACACCGGTACCCGGACCCACAACGTACTGACTTGCGCGATCTGAAGCAGCGGGGCCGATGCGGCGACCGTTTGTCCCGG
>DASRJE010000033.1:0-61117 GCA_035649635.1 Vicinamibacterales bacterium
CCGCCCAGGAATATCGAGCCGGGCGTGCCTTTCGCCCTCGCCTCCGGTTCGGGCATGTCCACGACGACGAGATACTGCCTGCCGATCGCCTGCCCGGCGAACGGCTCGATTACATGGTTGGTCAGGTAGTGCCGGACGTACTGCGGTCCCTGCGGCTGTTCCCTTCCGAGCGCCGCCAACTGGGCGTAGCCGGTTGACTGGCCGAAGGTGGCGTCCGATGTGTACAGCCCGGCATACGCCTCACCGTTGTCCGTGGTCCCGTAGCCGTTGTCCAGCGCGTGGCCGTAGCTGGCAACCAATCGCTCGATTTCAATGTAGTCCATCGCACTCAGACCGCCAGGTACGGAGGGCCTCGTATCTGTCGGATCGGGCTTCACCGGATACATCTTCAACATCGCCGCGCGCGTTGAATCGGGGCCAGACTTTGACGGCACCAGCTTGCGATACCGGAAGCGCCATCCTTCTGGCGTCTTCGTATACACGTCCTCGTAATGACCGCCCACCGTGTCGAGGCTCCCGCGCTTCTGACCGACGAGATCCCATTGGTTCGGGTTGGGACTCACGGAGGGAATGTTCTGATCGTGACTGATGTTGATTAAGTACTGCCGCCCCACTGCTCCATCGGCCGTCGGCTCGATGATGTGGTTCATGATGTAGTGGTTGACATACAACGGGCCCTTCTTCCCGCCGCGAGCGAGTGCTGCCAACTGGTCGCGTCCCTGCACACGGCCGCGCGAGTTGCTATCGAATACACCGTCCGCCGAAAACAGATCGGCGTAGTCGTATCCGTTCCGCGAGGCGGTATCCAACGCGAACGCGTACCGATTCACCAGCTGCTTGATCTCGATATAGTCCATGGCGGTGAGCGCCACGACACTCGTCGAACCGCCCGTTCTTGTTTGCTGTGCGTGAACCGCAACCAGCATACAGAGGCCGAGGGCCACACCTATCGCAAGAATCCTGTCGCGCATACGGTTCCTCACGTGAACACGACCCACCGAGTTCTGGCTACCGTCGCGTGGACGGAGGCAGCTTCGCCGTCGGCGGGGGAACACCGATCTTGGCCGGATACAACTGCCGCGATTTGAACCGCCATCCCGCCGGCGTCTTCACGTACACATCGTCGTAGCGCCCGCCGTGCACGATGCTGCTTGGCTTCCCGCCTTCCGAGACATCGAGAGCCATCAGGTACTGGTTGCCGCGGGCGCCGTCAGGCGTTGGGTAGATGATGACGTTCGTCAGGAAATGACGTGTGTACGCAGGACCGCCTCTCTCCTTCTGCGTCGTGCGCGCCAGCTCTGCCAGCGCTTCTCGACCCTTCGTGTTGCCGAAGGTGCCATCGGCCGTGAACAGATCCGCGTACGCGTACCCGTTGTCGGCGTGCGTGTCGACGGCGTAACCGTAGCGCGCCACCAACTGCTGGATCTCGACGTAGTCCGCCGCGGTGAGTGATCCGCCGGTGACCTTCTGCTGTGCGCGCACGAGCGACGCTGCGCTGATTCCGATCAGCAGCGCCACTGTCACGATGGCCACCGAGACGTTCAGATTCCTCACAGTGACCCCCTTTTTACGTGGTTCCTTTCTTCACTGGTACTGGTACGCCCGCGATTTTGACGCCAACTGAAAAGAGCGTGCTCCGCGTGGTGAAGAAAAGCGTCTTCCAGTCATCGCCACCGAACGCGACGTTCGTCGTCGCCGGCTGGCCATGAACGATACGCCCGAGTTTCTTCCCCTTGGGGTCGATGATGAACAAACCGCCAGTGCCACCACTGAACATGTTGCCCGCGGTATCCACCTTGATGCCGTCAGGCACGCCGGGCTCGGCGCCGTTCAGGTCGACGAAGAGCCGGCTCGTGTCCTTGAAGATCGTGCCGTTCGGCTGCACGTCGTAGGCGCGCACGTGTCGTCGTCGTGAATCCGCGACGTAGAGAATGCTTTCGTCGGGCGAGAACGCGAGGCCGTTGGGTCTGACCATGTCGTCGATGATGAGCGAGATCGATCCCAGATCGGGCGACACGCGATAGACGCCTGAGATCGTCACGTCCCACTGCTCGGGAGCGGCATTCCCTCCTGGATCGGTGAAGTAGATCGAGCCATCGGACTTCACGATCACGTCGTTCGGCCGCAGCAGGCGTTTGCCCTGGAAGCTGTTGGCAATGACGGTGAGACTGCCGTCGGGCTCGTAACGCGTGACGCGCCGGGTGAGGTGCTCGGCGGAAACGAGGCGGCCCTGCAAATCGCGAGTCATGCCATTGGCCTCGTTGGTCTTCTCCATCGCCACCGTCGCACTTTGTCCCGACGCGTACTTCATTCGCCGCGCGGTGTGGATATCATTGAACAGAAGATAGCGGCCTTCTGACCACCACACCGGACCCTCGGCGGGACCGATGTCGCCGCCATAGCCGGTGGCAAGCTCGCGAATGGGCTCGCTCGTGCTGATGATGCGATCGAGCTCGGGCGCCATCGACTCGATCTTCTTCGCCGACTGAGCCCAGACGGTACGGAAGTCCGCGACTGCAAGCGCCGCCGCGCCGGCCATCCTCAGCATGTCACGACGTGAAACGAAACTGATGTCGCGCATCGCTCCCCCCTTGTCCACCGTAGCCTGAAGGGCGAAGGTGGGTTGCGGCCGACAGGATACCGCATTCCGGACGGAAGCAGGCACCTCGTTCGCATGGCCGCACCGCCCCACCGGCGATAAGATGGCCACCATGCTGATGACGGCACACGAACTTCGACACGCCATCAGATCGCTAACGCGTAGCCAGCGCGTCTCGTTGATAGCCGTTTGTCTATTCGCGGTGACGATTGGCGTCACGACCGCGATTTACGCGGTGGTCGACGCAGTCATGTTGCGTCCGATCGACATGCGCGCACCGGACCGCACGGTCGTGATCTGGCAGCGTGACGACGCCCGCGACACCCCGGTGGTAGAGGCCGCTTACGGAGAAATCGATGCGTGGCGACGGAATGCGCGATCGTTCGAAGCACTCGGTCTCTTCAGTTCCGTCAACTGGTCGCTGTCGCTGATTGACGGTGAATCCCGCACACGACTCGCTTATGCGGCGGTGTCTGCGCCGTTTTTCGACGTCGTTGGAATCGCGCCGGCGCTGGGGCGAATCCTCGAGAGCAGTGATGAAGCGGGCAGCGAGCCACGCACGGCTGTGATCAGCGACCAATTGTGGAGACAACGTTTCGGCGCGAGCCCGCGAATTATCGGCGCAGTGGTTCGGCTGCAGGAAGACATCGAGTCACCAGTTCGCTCGATCGAAGTGGTCGGCGTCATGCCCCCGACCTTCGACTTTCCTCGCGGTACGCAGCTCTGGATTCCCGCGGCGCCGAGTCTGCGCGCGTTCGAACAGAGGGCCGGCCAGGACACCCACCAGTATCTGGAGAGCCTCCGGGTGTTCTATGCCCTCGGCCGGCTGCGTCAGGACGCGATCCCCGCGCAAGCGGCGGAGGAGCTGAGCACCATCTCCAAACGACCAGCGCAGCAGAGTCCGGCGGGTGATGTGTCGAGTGTCGTCGTCACGCCGGTCAATGCCTATCTACAGGGTCCGGCGCGACCTGTCCTATGGACGATGCTTGGAGGCGCGCTGCTCATGGTGCTGTTGGCGTGCAGCAGCATTGCGGGTCTGCAGGTCTTTCGCGCGGCAATCAGCGATCACGCGCTCGCAGTCCATATGGCGCTCGGAGCGGAGCGGCGGAGTCTCATCGCTCGTGCCGTTCTGGAAGGATTACTCCTGGCGTTCGCCGGGTTCATAGGGGCGATCGTGCTCGCGTCGGTGACTACGGACTGGCTGGTGTCAACGGCTCCTTTGGATGTGCCGCGCCTCGACAGGACGCGTCTGATCAACTACCCGGTTGCGCTGTTCATGGTTGGTCTCACGGCGATTGTCGGAGTACTGGCCAGCCTGTGGCCGGCGCTCTTTGTCGGGCGTATCGATGCCGGTCGCACGTTGACCACAGGGGCGCGCACCGTGATGCATCCACGCGAGCGGCGTCTCCAACGGATCGTCGTGGGCTGGCAGGTCGCTGTCGCCGTCGTTCTGCTCGCAGGCGCGGCGCTCTTCGTGCGCAGTGTGCAGACGCTCGATCGCACCGACGTTGGATTCCGTGCCAACGGACTGCTGTCCATCGAGGTAGAGCCATCGTTGCAGGAGACCGAGCGATGGGACGCGTTCTACGATGGGCTGTTGTCGCGCACTGGAGAGTTGTCCGGCGTGGCGAACGCGGGCGCGGTGTACCTCCGGCCACTCAGCGGGCCCATCGGGAACGACACGATTCCGGTCCTTTACGGTCAGGAAGGGTTGAGCGAGAACGCGCCCTGGCGAAGGAACCCTCGTGCCAACACCGAATCGGTTACGCCCGGTTACTTTCGAACACTTGGAATTCCCTTGCTGAGAGGTCGGGATGTCGCGCCGACTGACGCCGCCGCTGCGCCAAACGTGGTGATCGTTAGCGCGTCGGCAGCCGCCAGATACTGGCCCGGCCGGGATCCGATCGGCCAGCGGATCGTCGTAGCCACACAGCGCGCGCCCGGAGGCCGCGAGGAGCTTCGCTGGCAAACCGTCGTCGGCGTCGTGGGTGACGTGCGATACCGAGGGCTCCTGGATCCGCGTCTCGATATTTACTTGCCGGCGGCGCAGTCGACGATGCGCGTCAAGCACTTGCTCATTCGCATCACCGGGCCTGCCGAACCGGTCATTGCCAGGGTCCGTGCGATTGCTCGCGAGCTCGATCCCGGGGTGCACCTCGGTGAGGTTGTGCTCATGAGCGACGCCCTGGCTCGCGAGAGTGCGCCCTGGCGATTCGCGATGCGCGTGCTCGTCTTCTTCGGTGGACTGGCTGCCGCGCTTGCCACCATCGGGCTTGTCGGCATCGTCTGGTTGGTCGTCGCGATGCGGCAACGGGAGCTTGGTATTCGGGCCGCTCTCGGCGCGTCGCCGAATCAATTGCGAGCACATGTACTCCGGGATGCATTATGGACAACCAGCGCGGCGACGATCGTCGGCGTTCTTGGAGCGCTGGCAGTCGGCCGTGTTCTCGAAGGGTTCCTCGTCGGTACGTCAGCGCACGATCCGCTCTCGCTGGTTGGCGCCGCAGCTGTAACGGTCTGTGCTGGCGGAATCGGGTGTCTCCTCGCGGCGCAAAGCGCGGCCCGAACCGGTCCCACCGAGGCGCTCCGGGACTGAATTGACAGCCGCTGACAGGAGGGGTCCAATACGGGCGCGAGTTCCGTGGCGCAGGTTTACATTCGCAGAGCGGAAGGGAGTTACGCATGGGTTCGCACCATTCCGATCGCCGGCAGTTCTTGTCCGAAAGCGCGGCGTTGGCGGGTCTGGCCGTCGGGGCGGTCCAGTCCGTGGGCGCGCAGGCGCCGCAGCCTGACGCGCGTCTCAAGGACACCCTGGCCTACGGACAACCTTCGCGATTCGACGACACGGTTCGTCGATCGCTCGGCTCGGCCACTCCAATCACCGATACGGCCTTGACGACGCCGCTTCAGGATCTGGACGGCATCATCACGCCCTCGGGCCTGCACTTTCTCATGGACCACATCAACGGCATCCCGGACATCGACCCGAAGGAGCACCGCCTGTTGATGCATGGCATGGTCGATCGACCACTCACCTTCACGATGAACGAGATCAGACGGTTTCCGTCGGTCTCGAAGGTGTATTTCCTCGAGTGCAATGCAAACAGCCGCCCGCTACGTGGCCCAAATGCCGACTCGGTGCAACTCGTACACGGACGAACGAGCTGCAGTGAATGGACCGGAGTCCTGCTGTCTGTTCTTCTCAAAGAGTGCGGCGTGCAGAGCGGCGGGAACTGGATCATCGCCGAGGGCAACGAGGCCAACAAGTACACGATGAGCATTCCAATGGTGAAGGCGATGGACGACATCCTGGTCGCCTACGCACAAAACGGCGAGCCGATCCGTCCCCACAACGGTTATCCGCTCCGCCTTGTCGTCCCAGGCTGGGAAGCGATTCGTTCAGTAAAGTGGTTGAGCCGCATCGCCGTTGTCGATCAGGCCGCGATGTCGTGGCACGAAGCCGGTAACAACGCAGACACGGCACCCGGCGGCAAGGCGCTCGGGTTCCGATTCGAGCTGGGTCCGAAATCGATCATTACCCGCCCATCCGGCGGACAGCGCCTGCCGGGCCGCGGCTTCTACGAGATCACGGGGCTCGCATGGACGGGCGCCGGCCTGGTGCGCAAAGTGGAGGTCTCGGTCGACGGCGGTCGCACCTACAAGGACGCGCAGCTCCAGGAACCGGTGCACCGCTTCGCGCACACGCGGTTTCGCTTCGCGTGGGAGTGGAACGGTGAAGAAGCCGTGCTGCAGTCGCGCTGCACCGACGAAAAAGGCGAGGTGCAACCGACGATCGCCGAAGCCGCGAAGGTCCTGGGCGTGACGCCGGACTATTTCTTACAAGCCGATCACTTCAACGGCATACAGCCCTGGAAGGTCAACCGCGATGGGAGTATTCAGAATGCGCTGTTCTAATCCTTCCGCTGTCTTCATCGGTCATGCGGTGGCATTCGCGTTCGCGATGCTGATCGCGGACGCCCAGCGCGGAGCCAACAGCGCAATCTGGTTCGAAGGCGCGCGACTCATCGTCGGTGACGGAAGCGCGCCGGTCGAGAACGCCGCGTTCCTCGTCGAGGGCGACGCCTTCACGTGGGTCGGAAAGCAGGGTCAGCGCCAGCCGCCGCCGGGCGCCACCCGCGTGGATCTCTCAGGCAAGACCGTGATGCCGGCGCTCATCGACGGCCACAACCATAACGGGCTGGTCAATGAAAAGGATGGAAGCAACAGCAAGGCAAATTACCGGCGCGAGAACCTGGTCGATCAACTCGAGCGATACGCGTACTACGGAGTCGCGGCCGGATTGAGCATGGGGCTCGAAGCGGACGAGGAGCTGGCGTACGAACTGCGTGACGAGGTCATCCCGAACGCCGCGCGCTTCCTGACCGTCGGGAAAGGGATTGCGGCAACGTCGATCGGTGGGCCGACAGGCGAGCCCCGGCTCGGAATTCCCTACGGCGCGCGCACGGACAAGCAGGGCCGCGATCGCGTGAAGGCCTTGCACGCGCACGGCGTGCACTTCGTGAAGATCTGGGTTGACGATCGCAACGGCGACGTCCCGAAGCTCCAGCCCAGTGTCTATCGAGCCATCATCGCGGAAGCGCATGCCAACGGCATGGAGGTCCTGGCTCACCTCAGTCGAACATCAGCGTTGGCCGATGCCAAGGATCTCCTGCAGGCAGGTGTCGACGGCTTCGTGCACCTGGTCCGCGATCGCGACGTGGACGAAGAATATCTGGCCGCCGTGAAGGCGCACCCGAAAGTCTGGTCTGGCCCGAATATGCCCGTGCCTCCGACGCGCGATTCGATCGCGTCCCTGGCCGAGACGTTGCCAGCGAAACAAATCGAGGCAATGCGAGCGCAGCTTGCGCAAGTGGAAGCCAAGGGCAACCCACCCAATGAGCTCTTCGAGCTCCACTGCCGCAACCTTCGCAAGATCCATGACGTGGGAATGATCATCGGGATGGGAACCGACGGCACGGGCGACGGCTTCGGCTCTCACGAGCAGATCGAGGCCTACACTCGTTGCGGCATGACGACGATGGAGGCCATCGTGGCGGCGACGGGCATCAACGCGAGAATTCTCCACCTGGACCGGATGGGAACGGTCGCGGCTGGCAAAGAGGCCAGCTTCAACGTGCTCGACGCGAACCCTCTGGACAACATCACCAACACACGGCGTATCTCCAGGGTCTATCTGCGAGGCAAGGAACTCGACCGGCAGGCACTCAAGGCTGGGTTCATGACAGGAAAAAAATAGTCATGAGGCAAACGCTGAAGGACGGATCAATTCTCGTGATCATGGTGCTCTTTGCTGCCGTGACTGCATTGGCACAGCAGCCGACGTATCGCTTCGGCTCGACCCCCAGCGCAGAGGAAATCAAGGCGCGCGATACGGCTGTTTCACCAGCGGGAAAGCAACTGCCGCCCGGGCGCGGCACGGTCAAGGAGGGTGCAGCCGTGTACGCCCAGAAGTGCCAGGCGTGTCATGGGCCAAACGGCACCGGAACGAAATTGCATCGCGGCCTCATCCCGCTTGGTAACGCGAAGCCGATCAAGATCCAGGGCAGCCTCGTGCCCTATGCGACCACGGTCTGGGACTTCATCAATCGAGCGATGCCATCGACGAAACCGGGGTCGCTCACGCCAGACGAAGTCTATGCGGCGACCGCCTACGTGCTGTTTCTCAACGACGTGATCGAGGAGAACGCTGTCCTCGATGCGACGACGCTCCCCAAGGTCAAGATGCCGAACCGCGACAGCTTCGTGGGAGTCGAGCTCGATTGGAAACCCGGGCAGCGTCGACCGCTCGGGTACTACCCGTGAGCCGTGCACTAGGTGACGGCTACGGTTCCCATATTGGAGATCCGACCCATGGCGTTCGGGATGGCTGGCGTCGCTCGAACAGGCGCAGATTCGCCCTCATCCGTGCTGCAAGCTCCCATTGTCGCGCGCCGTCTGCGAGCGCGACCGCCTCGCGCTGCGCGGTGACGGCTTCGTCGTAGCGACCGGCTTCCGCAAACGCCATCGCCAGGGTCTCGCGCGCAAAAGCGGAGTCCCGGCGCTTCGTCAACTCCATCGCCAACGTCAATGCCCGATTGCCATCGCGCACTCGCTCGTCTGGAGCAGCTGCGTACAGGCGCGCAAGGAGCGACATGAATTCAACGCGATCGGGGTGAAGACGCATACCCTCAGCAAGCCGATCGCGTGCTTCAGTGAAGCGCTTGAGAGCGGCGAGCGATGCGGCATCACCGAAGCGGGCCTCGGCGATGCGCGGATCGACGCCGAGCACGGCGACGTACTGCTCGCGTGCGCGATCAAATTGCCCGCGGCTCCGCAACGTGTTCGCCAGCAACAGGCGCGCCTGCACGTAGGTAGGCTCGTAGCGGACGGCAGACGCGAACTCTTCAATCGCACGATTCGTTTCCCCATTGGCCTGCAACAGCACGCCGAGGCTGTAATGCGCGCTGGCAAACTTCGGGTCGCGCCTGAGGATCTCCTGCAACTGCTGGACAGATCCCTGCACATCTCCCGTCAACGACAACGCCGTCGCCAGCTTTTGACGCACGGCCAGGCTTTCCGGTGCAAGCTCCAGGGCCGCCCGAAACTCGACCGTCGCGCGAGAGAAGTCGCCGCGCGCCAGCGCCCGCTCGCCGCGACTCTCATACGTGACGGGGCTGCGCAGCAGATCGGCGACCTGCTGCATCAACGGATCCGGCGGCCCGATCTGCACCGGGCCCCGCTGTCGCACGTGAGCATCCGCGCGATCAACTTGCCCTGCACCTCGGTACGCCGATGCGAGCAGGTAATGAACGCTGCTCGCGCCGCGGTTCAGCATCAGGGCGGCTTCGAGATGCTCGATCGCTCCCGTGTAGTCGCGTGCTGCGAGTGAGACACGTCCGAGACCGACGTGAGCAGCCGCCGCGGTGGCATCGAGCGCAAGCGCCTGCGAGAACAGCGGTCCGGCCTCCATGGTTCGCCCCTGATCGAGATACATGTTTCCCAGCCACACCAGCGCCGCCACCTCCTCAGGGCGAGCCTTCAGCGCGCGCTCGAAGTACGCCGCTGCCTCCTGCGATTCTCCTTGCGCGCGGTAGACATGTCCCAGGTAGTAGGCCCAACGACTATCCGAGGGATTCAGTTCAGACGCGTTGAGGAAGCAGGCCTCCGCGTCGCCGAACGATTCCACGGCGAGCAGGAGTTTGCCCATTTCACCGAACGCCGTCGCGCGCTGGTCTGCCGGCGCATTGCCGGCAGCGAGACGCGTGACCTCGCCGGCCTGATGGCGAAGCTGCTGCTGCACCGACGGCGACATCCCGGTCACGTCGGGCAGGGATACCTGGCGCAATGCATGCGTCTTGGGAGAGCCCGCCTGAACAGGCCGATCTGATGAATCCGGATTGGACGAAGAGCAGGCAACGAGAAAACCGAGCGCTGCAAGGGCGGCGATCACCGCGGGCGGCCTCGTTTTCATTGACGCGATCCGGCCGTGAGAGTCGTATAACGATCGATCGGCAGGTCCGCCCACTCCTCGATGCGACCGTCGGGCCACGTCACGCGCACGCGAGGCTGTTGAGTGGACGAACCGAGCCCGACGAGCACGCGAGGATCGTTCGCCGAGGCGAAACTTCCATCGGCACGCGCGCGACGAAGCCGCATTGGCAGCCCGTCTCGAATGACCGCTACCCTCGCGCCAATCATGTCGCGGACGCCGGCTGCTCCCTTCACATCAACGAGGCGCAGGCCGATCCAGTGGTTGCGACTGCCCGTGGCATTGAGCAGCACTTGCGCCGGTCCATTGTTGTTGCCGACAATCACGTCGGTGTCGCCATCATTATCGATGTTGCCGAACGCGGCACCACGGCCGACATCGGCTCGCTCGAACACGTCGCCCGAACGCGACGTGAGATCCTCGAACCGCCCGTTTCCCAGATTGCGAAACAACTGTTTTCGTTGGCGGAGCGGCGCCGGATCGTTCTCGCGAACCAGGGCATCGATGCGCTGCACGGTCCCATTGACGGTCAACAGGTCGAGCCATCCATCGTTGTCGATGTCGATCCATGCCGTGCCGAACCCGGTGAACGGAAGGCTCGGATGTTTGAGTCCGGCCGCCGCACTGCCGGGCTCGAACGTGCCGGTCGCATCGTTTACATAAAGATCGTGGCCCTCGCCTGACAGGTTCGTCACGAAGACGTCCTCATCCCCGTCATCGTCGACGTCACCCGCGTCCACACCCATGCCAGCTTTGGCCTTACCGGGGTCGCTCCACGCCGCGCCCGCGACCAGCGCGAGATCCTTGAATGTGCCGTCGCGCTGATTGACCCACAGTTGATTTTCCTGAGCGTCGTTTGCGACGTAGAGGTCGATCCATCCATCGCCGTTGAAGTCCGCCGTTGTCACACCAAGCGCCGGCCCGAATTGCGCGGCCATTCCCGCGACAGTCGTCACGTTCGTGAACGTCCCATTGCGGTTGTTGTGAAACAACTGGCTCTGTTGTGCGAGGTAGACCGACGGTGCGCAGTACACCCGCTTGCCGGATGGCCCGAAGCAGGGCATGTTCATCGACCGATTCCAGTTCAGGTAGTGCCCGACGAAGAGGTCGAGCCAACCGTCACGATCGAAGTCGAGAAATGCCGCTGAAACACTCCATCCGTCGTCGCTGATTCCCGCCCCGGTTACATCAGCAAAGGTGCCGTCACAGCGGTTGCGATAGAGATGGTTGCGGCCTAGTGCAGTGACGTACAGGTCGGCACAGCCGTCATTGTCGTAGTCGCCAACCGCGGCGCCCATGCCGTACTCAGTCGCCTTGATCCCGGCTGCGTCGGTGACGTTCATGAACCGCACGCGACGTGTGCCATCCCCTCCAATCTCGAGATCGTTTCGAAACAACTGCCCACCTTGCTCGCTGTTGCCGGTACTTACCGCGCCAGCGAGGCTTCCCCCTTGCACGAGGAAGACGTCGAGGTCGCCGTCGTTGTCGTAGTCGAGCAGGGCAGCACCCGGCGCAATGATCTCCGGGTAATAGAACTGGCCTGTCATCCCGTTGACGTGAACGAAATCAAGATGCGCATCGGCGGTCGCGTCGGTGAACCATTCGACTGAAGCATCGGCAGCGGCACGGGGCGCGGGCCGGTTGTCGCGGCAAGCGATCAAGCTGACGCACACTAGTGACATTGCAATTCGACTCATGCGTTGATCGCGCCGCGAACACTCTTTTGCATGCGGCCATCCACCTATGGTACGGTCCGCCTGCGAACCGGCGTCGTTGCGTGCGCACCGGCGGTTAATTGCGGCTGCCCTCTTAATTCACACGAAGGAGACAGCGCATGCAGAGATTCCAATGGTTCGCTCTCCTCGGGAGTCTGCTGTTTGTCCCCTCGCTTGCGCA
Source organism: Vicinamibacterales bacterium (assembly GCA_035649635.1). Classification (GTDB taxonomy): domain Bacteria; phylum Acidobacteriota; class Vicinamibacteria; order Vicinamibacterales; family UBA2999; genus Gp6-AA40. Next base: position 11,985 of record DASRJE010000033.1, read on the forward strand.
AGCGCAAGCGTCGATCGGAGGCGTCGCCAGAGATACGTCCGGAGCGGTATTGCCCGGCGTCACCGTAGAAGCCGCGAGTCCCGCGCTCATTGAAAAAGTGCGCGTGGTGACCACTGACAGCACTGGTGTGTACCAGATTGTCGATCTTCGGCCTGGCACATACTCGGTCACCTTCAGTCTCACCGGATTCAGAATTGTCAAACGCGAAGGGATCGAGTTGAGCGGTTCGTTCGCCGCCACCGTCAACGCTGACTTGACTGTCGGGTCCGTCGAGGAAACGGTGACCGTGACCGGCGAATCGCCGACAGTGGACGTGCAGAGCACGAAGCGCAGCAACGTCATCTCGACAGAGGTCGTCGAGGCGCTGCCCGCCGCGCGCAGTCAGTACGCGATGGTGGCGCTGCTGCCCGGAACCGTCGGCCCCACGAACGACGTCGGCGGTACGAAGTCGATGCAGATCCAGGCATTCTCGATCCACGGCAGTCGTACTGGCGACCAGCGTTTGATGGTCAATGGGCTCACCTCGCGCAACCTGCTCGCGTCCGCCTGGGCCAGCAACTACGTTCCCGACATGGGAATGGCGGCCGAGATTGCCCTCGATTACTCGTCGGGCGGCGCGGACTCGATTGGTGGCGGGCTCGGCATCAATGTGATCCCGAAGGAGGGGGGCAACCGCTTCTCCGGGTCGTTCTTCGCCGCGTTCGCGAACGCTTCGTTCCAGAGCAGCAACTACACCGACGAACTGAAGGCCCAGGGGCTCGGTTCCCCCAACAAGCTAAAACGGGTGTACGACGTCAACCCGGCGATCGGCGGGCCTGTGTTCAAGGACAAGCTGTGGTTTTATACGTCCATCCGCTGGCAGGAGAGCTCGAACAGTCCGGCAGGTGCGTTCATCAACAAGAATGGCGGCGACCTCACGAAGTGGACCTATGAAGCCGATCTCTCCAAGCCGGCAGACAGCGTCCTCACCGTCAAGCCTAGCGGAGGCGTTCGACTGACGTACCAGGCGACGCCGCGGAACAAGTTCGGCTTCTCGGCCGAGCCTCAGGTGCGCCACTGGATCCTGGGGCTTGCCAACACCTACGCGCCTGAGGTGTATCCAGACTGGCAGTTCAACCACGAGTCCTTCACGACTGCGTCGTGGACGTCGCCCGTGACGAATCGCCTGCTGCTGGACGCGCGCTGGGCGAACCATGCGGAAGGGTTCGTCGACAAATATCCCGAGGTGGGCGACCCGTGGCGGAGATCCATCGGAGTTCTCGAGACGACCACCGGATTCCTCTACCGCACGAAGGGCTACTGCTGCGGACCCGCGTTCGGTGTCGGGCCGTACTTCGGCACGCAGAACGCGCCGTTCATCCAGCAGGCGCAGGGGTCGATGACCTACGTCACGGGTGCCCACGCGATCAAGATTGGTGTCCAGAATGACTGGGGCAACACGGAAACGTCCCAGTTGGACAACGAGTACGGACTCCTCTACAAGTTCGCGAACGGCGTGCCGATTTCGCTCGAGCAGCACGCGCTGCCGTTCACGACGCACAGCACACTGAATGCCGAGCTCGGCATCTATGCGCAGGACAGGTGGACGTTCAAGCGCGCCACCATCAATGCCGGTCTTCGCTTCGACTACTTCTCGAATGGCTTTCCCGATCAGCACCTCGGGCCCGCTTCGTTCGTGCCCAATCGGGACTTCACGATTCCGGCATCCACCTATGCCAGCCTGAAGGACATCACGCCGCGTCTCGGTGTCGCGTACGATCTCTTCGGCACCGGGAAGACGTCGCTCAAAGCAAACTACGGGAAGTACATGCTGGGACTCAGCCCGGGCGCAGGCAATCCGATCTCGCTGCTCTCGACGACGGCCAGCCGCACGTGGACGCCTTCGCTGCCGGTCGGGCATCCGAATTACTACACGCCGCAGTGCGACTTGAACAATACGGCTGCCAATGGGGACTGCGGCGCGTTGACGAATGCTCTGTTCGGTCAGCTTCGCCCCAGTAGCGCCATCGATCCGAAGACGATCAACGGCTGGGGCAACCGGCCGTGGAACTCGGAATTCTCCGTCAGCATTCAGCAGGAGCTTGCGCCGCGCCTTGCCATGGACTTTGGCTACTTCCGACGGTGGTACGGCAACTTCACAATTGTCGACAATCGCGCGGTCGGTCCCACCGACTTCACCACCTACAGCATCACGGCGCCGGTCGACGCCCGGTTGCAGCAGAGCGGACAGGTGATCAGCGGACTGTACGAAGTGAATGCAAACAAAGTCGGAGCGGTCGATAACTACACCACGTTCGCCGACAACTTCGGAAAACAGATCGAGCACTGGAACGGCTTCGATCTGACGATGAGCGCCCGCCCCGGTAACGGCCTCGTGCTGCAGGGTGGACTCAGCACGGGCCGGACCAGCCTCGACAACTGCGACCTCCGGGACAAGCTCCCTGAGATCACACTACTGGCCGGTGGCGTTGCCGTTCCGCAGCAGAACTGTCACTCGGACACGAACTTCCTGACGCAGTACAAGTTCCTCGGTACGTACCTGCTGCCGAAGATCGATGTGCAGTTCGCTGCGACGTTTCAATCGACTCCGGGTCCGGAAGTTCCTGCCAACTACACGGTGACGACCGGGCAGACTCCCTCGGGGAATCTCCCGCTGTCGGGCGGATTCCGAACCATCAACGTGAACCTGGTTGGCAAGGAGTATTCGGAGCACATCAACCAACTGGACTTCCGCGTGGCCAAGATTTTCCGCTTTGGCCGCACGCGGACGACGGTGAACTTTGACCTCGCCAATGTCTTGAACTCCAATACGGCGAATGGCATCTTCACCTTCTACGGTCCGCGCTGGCAGAATCCAACCGGGATCCTCGATCCGCGTCTCTTCAAGTTGAGCGGCAGCTTCGACTTCTGAAACACGAAGGCCACGAAGAGAACGAAGGACACGTAGTGTCACGAAGAACGACGTCGAGCGGGGGCTTTCCTGTCCACCGTAGCCTTCGCGGCGAAGGTGGAAGCCCCCGCGTCGCCTGATATCGCTCGGGCTGCCCTTCGACTTCGCTCAGGGCACCCCGAGCAACGTCGAGGGGTGAAGCCTGCGCTCCACGCCGAATCAGGCAGCAGCGATCTTCTTGCCCGCGAGGACGGTTGTGCTCGGCAAGAGGCGTTGGCGTCCCGCGCTGGAACGAGGTCGGTCTGCGCCACTCGGAACAGGTTGTAAGAATCCGGGCACCTGGACCGGGCGGCCACGGCTCGATCAACTAGCCCGCGATCGAAGCAATTCGGCCACTTTTCACACCACGCTAGTGATCAGAAGACGACGGTCCAGAACTTGCGCTAGCTGATGTCAGGGCGGCCGCCGGCCGTCGAGTTGTTCGAGTGAAGGAGTCCCCCATGTTCACCGACGTGCTCATCGTGGGAGCGGGCCCAACCGGATTAATGCTTGCCAATCAGCTCGGCCGGCGCGGCATTCGCGTATCAATCATCGACCGCCACAGTGGCCCGGCCGAACAAACGAGAGCGATGGCCGTGCACGCGCGCACACTCGAAATCTACCGAAAGCTCGGCATCGCCGAACGCGCCGTTGAGCTCGGTCGTCCGGGGTACGGTGCAAACATGTGGAGTCGAGGACAGTTACGAGCGCGTATTCCACTCCGCGGAATGGGTCAGGGCTTGAGCGCCTTTCCCTACGTGCTGATGCTCGGGCAGGACGACAACGAACGCATCATGGGTGCGCACCTGCGTCAATGGAACCTCGAGGTGCAGTGGAGTACCGAGCTGGTCTCGCTCTCACAACAACCAGATCATGTGACCGCCACGGTCAAGAGGCCGGATGGCAGCACGGCGACAATCACTGCTGCGTACGTGGCTGGTTGCGACGGCGCTCGCAGCTCGGTGCGCGAGATGAACGGCATCAAGTTTCCGGGCGCACCCTACGAGCACGTATTTTTCGTCGCCGACACCGAGGTGACCGGCGCAATGGTTCCTGATGAACTGAACGTGTATCTGTGGAGCAACGGATTCCATCTGTTCTTTCCGATGTATGGAACCGACCGATGGCGAGTGATCGGCATCCTGCCGAGCGGATTGCTCGGCAAATCCGATCTCACCTTCGAGCACATCGTCCCTTCGCTTCAGCAACAGGCTGGCCAGGGCCTGTCGTTCAAGTCCTGCAGCTGGTTCTCGACCTACCGCATTCATCATCGTTGCACCGAACGCTTCCGTGCCGGACGCTGCTTCTTGTTAGGCGACGCCGCCCACGTTCACAGCCCGATGGGCGGACAGGGAATGAACACTGGCCTGCAGGACGCGTATAACCTGGCCTGGAAGCTCGCGCTTGTCCTGACCGGGCGCGCCGACCAGGATCTGCTCGACAGCTATGAGGCCGAACGACGCCCGGTCGCGCACAAGTTACTGGCGACGACCGACCGTGCGTTCAGGCTCCTCGTGTCCGAAAGCTGGCTGGCTGGAATCTTCCGTACGCAAATCGTCACGAAAGTGGCGGCCCTGGCGATGAGTCGAAAGCGGGTGCGGACGTTCGCGTTCCACGCGCTGTCGCAGATCGGCATTGCCTACCGTGAAAGTCCGTTGTCGCAGGCCGTCGAGAAAATTGATGCGAAGGCGCCGCAGGCGGGCGATCGTTTTCCGTGGCTGCATCTTCGGTTCACCGCGAATGGTCCCCGCGAGGATCTCTTCGAGAGGCTCGACGACACGCGGTTCAACCTGCTGGTGATTGGACAGCCCGCGCCAGTGAAAGATCAGCTTGGATATGGCGACATGCTTGGTGTCCATGCCGTCTTTGCGGATTCGGAGAATCGGAGCGAACTGGCGCGTGCGTCCATCACCGGGCCGGCTTATTACCTGTTGCGCCCAGACGGCCACGTCGCCCTCGTCGGCCACCGCTTCGATGAAGCCGCGCTGCGACGCTGGTTCGCGAATGCCGGGGTACACGTCGAGAGTACCGGCAGTTCAGCATCAGCCAGGATCGCTTCCGTTGTCTGATAAGTGGCGGGTCTTTAGACCATTTTCGACATGTCTGGCGTCGGCTCCGCGACGGCGGTGTGGCTGGGGCGGAGCGACTGTTCGCGCCGCGACACCCGAGAGGCCCTAAAACGGCTCGGGAGCGGTCCGATCGGCGACGGCGGTGATTCGCCCCCGGCGCACCGCGTGCCTCGTTGTCGACACGATTGTCACGGTTGCCCGGATCAGGATCAGCCGTCGCCGTCGTCGGTCAGCACCCGCGCGGACGAGCCGTTTTTCCGCGGCGTCGAACCGGAGCGAGGCCGCAGCCAGACCGCCGTCGCTTGACCACGTGCGACCCCAGCCAGCCATACTAGACATGCCGAAAGCGCTCTACCAGACCCGCCTTTGAATCACGCAGCAGCGATCTTCTTGCCTGCCAGGACGGTCCCAGCAGGAAAGAATCGCTGTTTTCCTGTGATGGTGCCCTTGTAGTTGTCGAGGAACTCGAACTTGCCTTCGCGCAGTTCGAGCAGCGCGACATCAGCCGGCGCGCCGACGTTCAACGTCCCACGATCGGCGAACACAGGGAACGTTCGCGACGGATTGAGCGTCGCGCACGCCACCGCTTCACTGACCGTCATGCCGTAGCCCAACAGCTTCGACATGCAGTTCGGCAGATCGATGACGCCCGTCGTCTTGCTGTTGGTATTCCAGTCGGTGGAGAACGAGTCCGGCCAGAAGCCGGCCTTCATGATCGCGCCGATGGTGTCCCATCGCATGTGTCCCGTCTGTCCGTTGCCAATGTCGAACCACACGCCGCGACGCCGTGCCGCGAGCACTTCGGGCAGGATGTGGCCACTGTCGTCGACAATGGCGTTGGGTGGCGGCGCGAACATGTGTGTGACGATGTCGCCACGTTTCAGGAGGGGAAAGAGTTTGTCGAGCGGCGACACCGTCTGCCCCATGTGAATCATCACCGGCAGTCCGAACGAGCTTGCCACCTCCTGCGAACGGCGAAGCACTTCGACGTCGTTGGCGCCCGCGACCTCACGTGAGAGCCGCGCCTTCACGCCAACGACGAAGTCGCGATGCTTCGCGATCGCGTCCTTGGCGGCGGCGACGTCGGCGCGGGCAACGTCCATGGTGTCGCCATCGGGCAGGATGCCGGCGCGACCGATGTTGACGAGCACGCGACCTGGCTGCGGCGACGACCGCGCGACCGCCACGATGTCCGCGATTTTGTCCGCGCCCTGCGATCCGGCGTCGATCCATCCGGTCACGCCATCCTGCAGCACCATCACCGGACCCTCGGCGGATCGGCCCGTGTGTGTATGAATATCGATCAGGCCAGGGACGACGAGCTTGCCGCGTGCGTCGATCGTTTCAGCAGCCCCCGCAGCAATGCTGGGCTCGACGGCGGCGATGCGACCGCCAGCGATCGCCACATCACGCACAGCATCGAGCCGCACTGAGGGGTCGATGACTCGCCCGCCTCGGATGAGCAGGTCGTACTTCGTCGCCTGCGCCGCGAATGATCGTGGGACGTAAGCAAAGGTTGCGGCCGCCCCCGCAACGGCTGCTGACAGGAACTGTCGCCGGTTCACCATTCAGGCCTCCTACTTCGGTGGGAGGAGATGTTGAGTTTGTTAGCCCGCGGTGTCAACACGGAACTCGAATCCCGCCGCCTTCGCGCGAAGCCCTTCGGCGCCCAAGGAATGCCGAGTCCCGAGTCCAGCCACACTAATCGCTCCAGCTGGGCTTCGAACCGGCGAGCGGTTTGCTAGTATGCCCCCCGGTGACCTACCCCCTGACCTCCGGTCAGCCCCTGGTGGCAGTCTTGACGCCAGTGCACAACGGAGCGGACTCCCTTGCTGCATGTCTCGAGAGCGTGCGTGCGCAAACGTACAGAGATTGGATTCACCTGGTTGTAGACAACGCCAGCACCGACGCGACGCGGGAGATCGCGGGATCGTTCGCGGCCAAGGACGCACGGGTGAGGGTGCTCTCGTTTCGAGAGCTGTTGCCGATGTTCGAGAACTTCAACCGGGCCCTCCTCGCGGTGCCGTCCGAGGCGCGATACCTGAAACAGCTCCACGCCGACGATACCCTTCATCCCGATTGCCTGACGAAGATGGTCGTTGCGGCACAAAATGCTCCGGACGTGGCGCTCGTGGTCAGCCGCTTCTACCAGGGTTCGACGCTCAGCCCCGCACGCGCCCCGAGAAGGGCCGTTCGTCTTCCGGGCCGCATGGTCGCGAAAGGCACGGTGCTCGGTACATCGAATATGCTCGGGTCACCCTCGGTTCCACTGATGCGCATCGATCGGTTGGCGGGCTGGCCCTCGCTGTTCCGGGTCGACAGGTACCCTCCCGGCCACCCCGACACGCCACCCCACAATCAGGCCGACAAGGAGAGCTGCCTCGACACGCTCGCCCGATCGGACATCGCGTTCCTGCCCGAGCCGCTGGTGTATCTCAAGGATGGAAGCCCATCGGCCACCGGTTTCGCACGTCGAGTTGCCGGATGGCATGCCACGCGGCTCGACCTTCTGCTCCGTCGCGGCCAAGACTTCATGGACGAGAAAAGGCTGCGTAAAGGCATCCGACGCACCACGAGGAAATGGGCACGTGCGATTGCCTGGCGCGCGCTCAAGCGGCTTCGCCGAAGCGATCAGGAGTTCCTCTTGTATCAGCGGCTATGCCTCGACGACCTCATACCCCGGTTGCGCGAGGCAGGCTGCACGAGGGAGGCCAAGCTGCTCGACCGCTGGATACGGCCTCTTATCGGGAGGAGCAGGGCGTCGGATTCCAGCCAGTTGCATCGGCCAGTTTCTTGAAATCGGAACTCGTCTGCAACGGCCGCGTGAAGTAGACCGGGTCCTCGACGCGCGTGGTGACCGTCAGGTAGCGATCGCCATTCGGCAACGTGTTGAGATCCCAGTATTCGGTCAGGACCGTCTTCGCGCTGTAAGGAGCACCATTCTTCCGGATGTACCCGGCGCGCAGATTGGTCGTCACGACCTTCAGGCTGCGGCCGGCGACGTTCCACTGCGCAATCGAGTGGCCCTGCCAACTCGGTTCGCCAGAAGCGGCTGCCGTACCAAACTGCAGTAATCGTGTTTGCGTCCCGGCATCGGTCTCCACCTTCATCGTCTGATCGTCCTGCCACGTGATATGCAGGCGACCGGGGACGCGCATGATCGCCGGCGCGCCGTAGGCGCGACACTGCTCGCCGGCCGCGTCATCACGCGCCGGGTCCCAGCTCTCGCCGACCTTGCGTCCCTCGGCGTTCAACGGCAGCGCGTCGAAGACTCCCTTCTTCGGAGTCACCATGCGGTACTTCCAGTCCTCTGTGATTGGAGAGACCCAGTACCCGGTGATGTCGATTGGGGCGGCCGAACGCGCGTTGGCGGGAGCCGCAGCGCCACCGCCGCGTCCCCGTTGGGCATGAACCGGCACGACTGTCGCGATTGCGCAGATCGAGACGAGGGCGCGCGCAACAGCGAGGCGCGTCATTTCGCCTCCGGAAGGCTCTTGAACACTGCGTCCACGAACATGTCAGTCGTCCACGGACCGGTCGTCGCACCAAAGCGTCCGTCGAAGTCCAGCGTCGGGCGCGCCGCTTTCACCTGCTGGAGCGTCATTCCCTTCTTCTTCAGGTCGGCAACGCGATCGCGAATCATCACCAGCATGTTGCGATATGACGCCACATCGGCGGTGTCCGACAGCCGCCCGCGGCCCGGAACGATCCACGTCCCGCCCTGGGATCGGTACTCGGCAACGGCGAGGTCGAGCATGTGATTCAGCCCATCGATCACGCCTTGAATGCTTCCACCCTTGCCGAGATCGATCACGGGATAGCTGATCGTCGAGAAGAGATTACCGGCGGCGATGACTTCGGAATGACGGAAGAAGACGAAGCTGTCGCCATCGGTGTTGGCCGCTGGCGCCGAATACGCGATCACCGGTTCGCCATTGACGTACTCGGACAGCTTGTAAAACTCGTCGAAGAACGTATCGACCGGCCATGCACCCTCGGGAGCGGCCGCTGACTTGTCCTTCGGCGTGCTCATCGCGGAGAGGACGTTCTCGTGCGCGACGATCGTCGCCGTCTCACCGATGGCACGAGTGGCACCACCGAAACTGCCGGTACCCGCGCGGCGGAACGTCGCGGATGCCGCGATCTTCGCGTTGCCGCCGACGTGCTCCGATGCGGCGCTGGTGTTGATGATGTAGCGGACCGGACGTGCCGGCCGCGGCGACGAGACGACGGCGTTGAAGTACGGACTCGACCAGCTCGGGATGCCCGGACAGTTCGCGCCGAAGCAGTTGTTCGTTGTTTGAGGACTCACCACCTCCCGCGACAACTCGGTCAGTGCCGCCAGCAGCTTGTCGGTCATTTGCGCCGAGCCGGTATTGACGATCGCGATACCGTCACGGCCGACCGAGGCGGTGATGTTGGTCCCGTCCGCCACGACCATGTAAACGTTGCCCTGGATCGGCAACACGTGGACCTCGCCGTCCTTCGGGCTTTGCGCGGCGATCCTCTCGGCGACGTCATTCGCTGACTTCGAGGACGGCACCTTGAGCGTATCGAGCTTCGTCACCCCCGCCAGCACGGATCGATACTCCGGGTAGATCGTCTTCACGCCGCCGCGAACCGGCTCCAACGGGATCCAGTCCTGCGTTTTCAGGAATTCGCCTATCCCCGTGTTCTGCCCCGGCAGGAAATGCGGGACCCAGTGGCGATCGCGGCCGCCGTTCTCGGCGAATGCATTGCCGCTGCAATTCTCTGTCGGCGGACCGGCATTGGGATCGTAGGACGACGTGATCGAGAGCACCCAGGGCTCGTCGAGATAAATCGGGTCGTCCACCACCTGCACGACAGTCAGGATGTCGTCGTGCCGCGTAATGAACTCCGTCATCGTCAACATGTCGCTCGTCTGTGGGCCGCCGCGTTTCAGGTAGCCATCCTTGAGATGGGTGGTGGTGACCTTCAACGTATGCCCGATCCACTCGCCGGTCGAAAAACCGCTCCAACTGTGCGGCGCGTATGCCGGCGGGTGTGGACGCCCGTCCATGAAGATCGGCCGATCGAGCGAGCGCATGTATTGAAGGCGGTACCCCACGATTTCGCGAGAGATGGGATCGAGGTCTTTGAGAATGCGGGCGCCGCCGACGCCGCGCCATTGGTGCGGCGCCGAGTGCGGCCGGCACTGATACTCCGGGGTGCCCCAGATCGATTCCGGCGTCGTATCGGCCCGCATCCGGCCGGCTTCATTGAACGGAATACCCAGATAGTCGGCCAGCGGCGGCTGACCGGGATCCTCGCCGTTGTCCAGCCGCCACTCCCCTGCGATATCCGGCGGTCGCGCGCCCTGGGCGAACGTTCCCGCGTTGAAAAGAATCGCGGCAGCCAATGCCACGAGGAGGCCAGCAACGCGTAGTCGACTTCGCATGTCCGTCTCGCCCCTCACAAGCGTTGAACAACGCAACCGGTCGCCCCAAGGATACTCGCACTCTCGCCCCGGGGGCAGCGTCAGCCCAGAACCGCTTTGGTTGCGGACGCGAGGATCCCGGCGATTCGATCGAGTGTGTCGTCTGGCGTCACGAACGGCGGTGCCAGCACGAAGACATCACCGCGGACGCGACTGAAAAGCGCACGCGCCTGGGTCTCGGCATGGATGCGCGCGCCCACTTGCTCCTCTGGCGCGAACGGCATCTTCGTATCGCGATCCTTGACGAATTCCACGGCGCACATGAGACCTTGGCCGCGAATCTCTCCCACGTGAGGATGCCGCGCGAGGCACGCGTGCAGGGCATCGATCAGGCGCGCGCCTTTCCGTGCTGCCTCGGCAACGAGATTCTCATCCTCGATGATCTGAAGATTACGCAGCGCCACCGCACATCCCGCTGGATGTGCGCTGTACGTGTAGGCGTGCATCCACGGAACCGGTGCCTCGTCGAGCACGCGCGCAATGTCGTCACGTACTCCGATACCACCCAGCGGGAAATAGCCGGAGGTGATGGCTTTCGCAAACTGGACGATGTCGGGGACGACGGCCCAGTGCTCGAGGGCGAACCACCGGCCCGTCCGTCCGAACCCGGTGATCACTTCGTCGGCAGCAAAGAGCACGTCGTGCTTGTCGCAGATCTCGCGAATGCGCGGGAAGTAGTCGTCCGGGGGGACGATCACACCGCCGACACCGATCACCGGCTCGGCGAGGAACATCGCCACCGTCTCCGGCCCCTCGCGAAGAATCGCCTTCACGAGTTCGTCGGCGATCGTGAGTCCGTAGGTCGAAGGCGCATCTAAAGACGCGCCTCTACTAACCGCTCGATATGGATACGGCGATGGAATGTGAATGAAGCCGGGAACCCGCGGTTCGAAGAGCGGCCAGTATCCCGCTATACCCGTCGCGCTCATCGCGGCCAACGTGGTTCCGTGATACCCGAGCTCCCTCGAGATGACTTTTGTCTTGGTTGGCCGGCCGCGAAGCTTCCAGTACGCGCGCGCCATCTTGATCGCGCTTTCGTTCGCTTCGGCGCCCCCCGACGTGAAAAAGAAACGATCGATGCCCGGGTACATCAACCGGCCCAGTCGTTCGGCCAGCTCGATCGCGCGCAGGTTCGAGCTCCCCGTGTACCCCGACGCATACGCCAGCGTCTCGAGCTGGTCGCGGGCGGCCTCCGCCAGCTCGCGGCGCCCGTGACCGACCGCAACGTTCCATAGCCCCGAGAGCCCGTCGATGTATTCCTTGCCATCGGCGTCCACCAGCATGGCGCCGTGACCGCGGACCCAGACGTGTCCGGTGCGATGGGCCTTCCCGTCGTGAAGGGGATGAATCAGAGAGGCGAGATCCCGCGCCAGGAGGTCGCCGACTAGCGAAGCGCTGCCTCCGACCGCCTCGCTAGTCACAGTGTCTTCTCGCCCCGCTCCGGGGTCCCCATCGCGCGGACTGTGCGCGATGGGGTGGTCTTCGCGGGGCAAGCCGTCTTGACCGGGGAAACCTTGACTCGTTTATCAGCAATCGAGCCGGTCAAGACAGCTAGTGGAGTAGTCGTCACATCATCACCGACAGCCTGAGGCGCCCTATTTCGCGATGTGCTCCGTGGACTTCTCGTTCTCGTTGCAGATGAACTCGATCATCTCCTGGTCCACCATGATGCGCTGATTGACGCGCACCGTGAACGGCTTGGTGTACGCCTTCGCATCGTCGATGGTGACATCGATTTCCAGAGTGCCGAAGTTCGGGCGACGGAAGCGCTCCGTCATCTTCAGCGCCTCGGTGTAAGGACTGCCATTGACGTCCAGCCAGCCGGCTCGTTCGTCGCCGCGGAAGTTCGTCGTCTCGACCACGAGCGTATCGCCTTCGAACCAACCGCGCGAGTAGCCGAACCACCACGGCGTCGGGTCGTTGTTCGGCGCCGGCCGGCCGTCCATATAGATGTAGCGCAGCCCGTAGTTCGATTCGTATGTGATCAGAATGAGATTCTTCGTCTGGACGATCTGACGGGGTTGAGGATGATTGTGATACTGCATGAGACCAATAGGCAGGCACCACACGTCAGGGTTGTCCTTGCTGTTGTCCGCCATCCGTTTCTTCTTCAGCTCGGCCGCCCAAGGCTGAAGCGGTAATTGGTATCCGCGGCCAGCGACTTCGCCGAACGTCGACAATGGAGTGCCCTCGGGCGTGGTCGTCGGCGCGGGTGGCGCTCCATTGCGGCCGCGGCCACCGCCGCCTCCGGCGCGCATCCAGATCCCCGAAAAGTCGACCTTGCCGTCGGCCGTCTTGGGTGTCGGTGCGTCCAGAATCGGCTTGCCGTCGGCCATTCGCGGAACGCCTGGCGTCGGGTACGACGGCCACTGTGCGCCCAATGAGGGCGACACGGCTACAGCCACAACAATCACACCGGCAATCCTGAGTCCCCAATTCATAAAGAACGAACCTCCCATATGACGGTATGGATATGAGCGACGATGAAGTCTACTTCTTCAGGAGCGGCCTCGCATATGGCAACGACGATCGGATTTATCGGGCTCGGGACGATGGGATCTCCCATGGCCCGCAATCTGCTGAACCACGGCTATACCGTGTGTGTCTGGGGGCGGCGGCCCGCGTCGATGGCACCACTCGTCGCAGTGGGCGCGAAGGCGGGTGAATCGGCGGCGCACGTCGCGTCACTCAGCGACATCGTCGTGACGATGGTCACGGACACGAAGGCCGTTGAAGACGTGATCCTTGGCGACCATGGCATCGCCGCCGGCGCACGGCCCGGTTCGATGGTGATCGATCACAGCACGATCGATCCCGGCGGCGCGGAGCGAATCTCCCGGGAGCTTCAGACTCGGAACATTGAAATGCTTGATGCGCCGGTTTCAGGGGGCGGGGCTGCGGCTGAAGCGGGGACGCTCGCGATCATGGCCGGAGGCTCGAAGGCAGCGTTCGAGCGCGCCCATCCACTGCTCTCGTGCTACGCAAAGACCATCGTGCACGTCGGCGCCAGTGGGGCCGGGCAGGTGGCCAAGGCATGCAATCAGATCTGCACGATCGTCAACCAGCTCGGGGCCGCTGAAGCGATGCTTCTGGCCGAACGGGCGGGCGTCGATCAGCGCGCGGTGAAGGAAGTGCTGATGGGCGGTTTCGCCGCCAGCCGCATGCTCGACCTGCAGGCGCCGAAGATGATCGCCCGCGATTTCGCGGGGAAGGTCGAATCGCGGCTACACCACAAAGACATTCACATCGTCCTCGATCTGGCGCGGAAGTTCGGCATCGAGCTGCCGGCCAGCGCCGCGGCGGCCGATGTGCTCGATCGACTTCAGCAACGCGGCGGCGCGCGTCAGGATTCGGCAGCGATCTTCACCGTGCTGAATTCGCGAAGTAGCCCGCCTCGCGCGCGCTGACCAGGTGCATCGGATGCGTGGTCTTCGACTCTGCCTTGTTCCGGTACATCCGGCGGTCCGCTCGTGCCAGCAGCCGTTCGTACGACTCGCCATCTTCCGGAAACACGCTCGCGCCCGCGCTCACCCGCAGAGCGATTTCACGACCATCGTCGGCACGCAGTGAGAGCGCCCCGACCGCCTCCTGCAGGCGGCGACGCTGCTCTTCGGCTTCGAGGCGCCCGCACGATGAAAGCAGGACCACGAATTCGTCACCCCCGTACCTGATGCACGTATCGTAGGGGCGGGTGGTCTGTTGCAACACGCGCGCGACCTCCTGTAACGCACGATCGCCGGCAAGGTGCCCATAGTTGTCGTTGATGCCCTTGAAGTCGTCGAGATCCAACAGAATCACCGAGAACGGCGTCGACGTCCGGCGGGCGCGTGCCAGCTCTCGCGATACCTGGAACTGCAGCGCCCGCGGGTTCGCGAGCCCGGTCAAGCTGTCCTTGAATGCCTGCTCCTGGGTGCGCTCAAAGAGGAGCGCGTTGTGGACAACTGCTGCCGCCTGGCGCGCAACCTGATCGAGCACGCGGCGGTGGTCCTCTGTGTACGATCCGGCGGCTTTGTCGTAGACCGCGATGGTACCGATGACCTCATCGCCAACCAACAACGGACAAACCAGGGCGGACTGAAGTTGCATATCGGAGGTCGCGATCCCCGCAGCATTGAACTCCGCTACGGGCAGCCCGTTCACTAGCGGCCGCCGATGGCGCGCCACCCATCCGCTCAATCCGTTGCCGGCCGCGATTGACGCATCTTCGAGGAGATCGGCATAGAGGCCGGTCGCGAACCTGCACCGCAAGTCCTCGTCACCGCGCCGCACGAAGAGCGCACACGCGGAGAACGGCACGAGTGTATTGAGCTTCGCACCGACGAACGTCATCATCTCGCTGAGGCTCATGCTTCGCCCCATCGACTGCGCGATCTCATACAGCGCGTGGTTCTCGCGGTTCGCCGACGCAATCTCCGCGAATGCATCGGCACGGAAACCGCTAGCGGCGGGAAGACGACCACTGTCTGGATCGCTCGAGAGCCGTAACTGACGCAGGAATCCGTCATGTGTGGGCGGCGTCAGCATCGGCAGCAGTTCAGTGAACCGGGCGACGATGGCAGGATCGAATGCCCTGCCTGCCTCGGCCGTGATGATGCGGATTGCGGTTTCGTGTGAAACGGCCGGCCGGTATGGGCGCTCGGACGTCAGAGCGTCGAAGCAATCCACCACGGACAGGATGCGGGCGCCAATCGGTATCTGTTCACCGCGCAGCCCGGACGGGTAGCCCGCTCCGTCCCAGCGCTCGTGATGACTGAGAACGAGTGGGGCAACCGGGCAAGGGAACGGTACGGCGCCCACGATTTGCGCGCCAATCTGTGCGTGCAACTGCATCTTCTTCCGCTCGTCTGGCGTCAGCGGACCAGGCTTGGACAGGATGTGCTCCGGCACGGCCAGCTTCCCGATGTCGTGGAGCAGGGCTCCGATTTCGACCGCCTGACGATCCATGTCGGGCATCTCGAGCTGGCGTGCCAATGCCGCCGCGTAGTACTGCACGCGTTCGACGTGGCAGCTTCCCCCTTCGTCCTTGGCTTGAATGGCGCGCGCGAGAACCTCTGTGCTGTCGCGGTGCATCTGCGCCCACTCGGCGGTTCGCCGCTGCTCATCGGCGATACGGCGGTGATAGATACGATAGGTTCGATAGGTCAAGCCCAGCGGGATCAACGCGAGCGCCGTCTGCCACTGGCCAGCGGTGTGAAACACTTCAACCGCGATCCCTGCAGCGATCGCTCCCACGACATAACTGCTGATGGTCCACAGAAAATTGTCGTGCCAGAGCCGAAAGATGCCGCGGCTCGAGGAAAGGCCGAACGCCGCAGCGACCGCCAGCGAGTTGACCAGGAAATAGACCGTCGCGGCGCCCATCAGCGGTTGCAGCGGAGAGGCTGACGGCGTGCCGTACGTGCCCCCGAGATACGTGTAGGTCGCACCAGCGGCCGCAACGCTCAGCGCGAGTGTCGCCATGCTGAACAGCGTCTTGTACGTGGGGTTGCGTTCCTGCATTCGCAGCGTGCACTGTGACCACGCGCTGGTCACGGCAATCACCATCGTGGGGCCGGGACCGAACAACAGAAGCGCGGTGAAGTCCACGGCGAACGAGAGTGAGATGCAGGAGCTGCCGGCGCCGAGCGGCATGTCCACCTTGAGAGCCGAGCTCATGACCGACAGCACCAGCAGCGCGGCAAAGAGCCCTGGCCTCGAGAGCTCGAGCGACGACAACGCGCTCGCCATGACGACCGCTCCAAGAGCAATCATGGCGTAGACGTAAACCTGTCCGGCAATAGGACGATACGTCACGGGAACACCTCCGCTGACATTCACCTGATCGAGGCGCATAAGACCCTACGGCGCGGTTAGAAGCGACCAGGAGGACGTGGTAGTTCCGTTGAGATTTCCCCACACCGTCGACGCGGGATCGTCGACTGCCAATCCCCATGTGACCGACGTTCCGTAGCTGGAGCCGATCATCTGGTTGCCCCACACGACGTTGCTTCCCCACACGATGTTGTCGTCGCTGCCCCACACGATGTTGTCGTCCCAGACGATGTTGCTGCCCCACACGATGTTGTCGTCGCTGCCCCAGACGATGTTGTCGTCACTGCCCCAGACGATATTTGTCGACCACGCCGGCTGATTGACGGAGAGCGTGGGGCCAAAGGCGACAGCATCGTTCCAGATGATGCTCTCGGACCAGGACAGGGTCTGACCATCAATCACGGTCCAGGGATTCACGGTTGGCGTCAGCCACGCTGATGAAACAGGGAGCGCCGTATTGATGTGCGCTGCCAATTCCATCGCTCCGGCGGCATTGACGCTCCCGGTTCCCTGCGTGAGCACGTCGTACGGAACGCCTTGATCGTCGCGAGCAGGCAACGCCGTGAACTGGAGAATCCCCTTCACCGCGTTCGGGGTGAGCGGTGGGGCTGACGGAAACGCGATGCGATTGGCCCGCAGGACGAGAGCGACAGTTCCACTCACAACCGCTGTCGCCATGCTCGTGCCGTTCAGCCGCAGATACGCGCCATCGACGCGAAGTGACGGATTGTTCAGATAGAGCGAGCTCGATTTCGCCGCCGTCGCGACCAGCCCGTGGCCCGGCGCTATGAGATCGGGCTTGGGGCGGGCGTCGTACCACGTCGGTCCACGCGAGCTGTAATTGGCGACGCGATCGTCGCCGCGACCGATGGTGTCGAGCGTCCGCGCAGATCCGACCGTAATTGCCGATGGCGCGTTGCCTGGAGACAGGATGCCTGCATATCCCGGCTGTCCCGTCGCCGCCGAGACACCAACGTTGCCGGCGGCTGCGACGACGACGATGCCTGCGCGCACGGCCGCTTCCACCGCTTGAACCAGTGGGTCTGTCGCTGCCGGCTCGAGAATCGGATGGCCGAGCGACAAGTTGATGATGTCGATGCCCAGTCGCGACTTGTGCTTGGTTGCGTATGTGATGGCATCGATCACGTTGCTCGTGTAACCCGCTCCGTTCTGATCGAGAACCTTCAGGCCAATGAGCCGGGCTTTGGGTGCCACGCCACGATAGCGCTGGGCCGACAGGTCGCCGTTACCGGCGATCAATCCGGCGACGTGGGTACCGTGCCCGTACTCGTCGGTGGGCGACGCCGAATTTCCACTTTTCGTGAAGTCGTAAAAGGCGATGATGCGGTCGCCAAATTCCGGGCTCGCTTCGAGACCCGAATCGATCACGGCGATACCGACCCCGTAGCCGCCAGGGCTCTCGTTGGTGAGACCGAGCGTGCCTCTGAGCGTTGAGGAGTCGGTGGTGGACGTCTGAGTGGCGACAACGACGGCGTCGCTCGAGATCGACTCAACGAAGGGATTGCGGGAAAGACCCTCAAGCGCAGCGGCGGGCACCTGTGCCAGCACCGCGTTCATCGTCGAGAAAACCCGGAGCGCCTGACCATTGGCACTCAGCGCTTTGGTCACCGCCGGAATACCGCCGGAGGTCGTTCGAATGATGACCTGCTTGGTGTCCGATTGACGGGCAAGGACGCTCGCCGACAGCGATGCATCCAGTTTCGGCAGCCGCCGTGCCGGTGTCTGCCCATGCGCGGTGACCGCAGGCAGAATCAAGGAGACAAGGAGTACAAACGTCGATCGATGCTGGAGGATAGTCGAGGACATGGCGGCCGATAAGGCAACCGTCAAGCCACCGCGACAGCGAGCCGATGCTATCGGGCGATGTCGCCTAACCTTTAGTTAGTGCAAATAGTTAAATTGATAAGCTAGGTGAAGCGGCGTGCGGTTTCCGGCGAATCTGTCGACAATCCGAGTCCCGTTGTGGGACACGCACTTACGAATTCGTGCTTCCGCCCAAGATCGGTGACTGTGAAATTCTGAGAAGCCGCGGTGGAGACCAATGCCGGTGGTATATTCCGGCACGACCGGAGGGTCGAATGAAGACGGCCCGAATGAGCCTGATCGGAACACTGGCGCTCACGCTGTGCGCGGCTCCGTCGCGCGCGCAGCAGGTCGATCTCGCGGGCATGTGGTCGGCGAGTCTCGGCAACCACGAGGAGCTGCCGCTCCGTGGCGATCCCGGCGTCGAAGTCGGCGAGTACGTCGGCATCCCGCTCAACGACGCCGCCCGTCAGCATGCCGAGAGCTGGACACCCACGATGCACTCGCTTCTCGAGTGGCAGGGGCGTCCGCACCCTGTCACCTACTCGATGCGTGCGCCCCGGCCTGACTTCCGCATGGGGGCCGTGGTCGATCCCAAGACAGAGCGTCTCATCGCCTACACCATCACGGGCCTCTTCGGCCGCGCCGATCGCACCATCTGGCTCGATGGCCGGCCTCACCCATCCAAGTACGCCGAGCACCTGTGGCAGGGGTTCTCGACGGGCGAGTGGATTGGCGGCGGGCTGAAGGTGACGACGACGCACATCAAGTACAGCTTCGTGCACCGAAATGGGATCCCTCTCAGCCCCTACGCGGTCATGACCGAATACTACTTTCCGCACGGCGATATGCTCACCCTCGCCATCATCGTCGAAGATCCGATTTACCTCACCGAACCGCTCGTGCGGACGGCGACGTTCAAGCGCGATCCCAATCTGACCATTCCCGCGCTGCAGCCGTTCGAAGTGGCGGAGGAGCTGCCGTCGCTCGAGAAGGGACAGGTGCCGGCGTATCCGCTCGGCACCAGGCATCGCGAGTACGCAGACAGACACCATCTTCCGTTCGAGGCCTCGCAGGGCGGTGCGCAGACGATGTATCCGGAGTATGTCAAGCGGCTCGAAGAACTCATGAAGGCGCCAGCACCAGCATCGACTTCGGCGTCGCGGCAATGATGGAGCGGCGATCAACAGCGCGATCCCTCTTCGCTCTTTCGGTCGTGCTCGCATGGGCAGCGACGGGCCACCTCGCCGCGCAGCGCGATCCGCGCCCGATCAAGCCGGCCTACGACGACGGGAATGTGGAAGTGGTCCCGGTCCAGGGCAACGTCCACCTCGTAGCCGGCTCGGGCGCGAACATGACCGTGCTCGTCGACCCCGACGGTTTGCTGGTGGTGGACGCAAGCGTCGCGACAATGAGTGACAAGGTGCTCGCTGCGATCAAGACGATCTCCGACAAACCAATCCGCCACATCATCGACACGAGCGCCGACGAACATCACACGGGCGGCAACGAGAACCTGTCGAATGCCGGTCGCAATATCAGCGCCGGGATCGGCGGCCAGGGCGGGCGCGAGCCGGCCCGGCTCGAAGGCGCTCCGGTCATCGCGCACGAAGCAGTGCTGCACCGGATGAGCGGGCTCAAGGGCGAGCCGGCGCGCATGCCGTACGCCGTGTGGCCGCACGATACGTTCTACACGAACAAGAAACAGCTCTACTTCGCGGGTGAGGTCGTCGAGCTGCTGCACACGCCGGCAGCTCACACCGATGGCGATCTCATCGTGTGGTTTCGCAAGTCGGATGTCGTGGCGACCGGGGACGTGTTCTCGACCGTCACGTATCCCATGATCGATCGCGCGCGCGGTGGCAGCATCCAGGGCACCCTCGACGCGCTCAATCAGATCCTCGACATCACGTTCCCCGCGTTCAACAACCAGGGCGGCACGTTGGTCGTTCCCGGGCACGGTCGGATCTGCAATGAGTCGGACGTTGCCGAGTACCGCGACATGACCACCATCATCCGCGATCGCATTCAGCTCATGATCGACAAGAAGATGACGCTGGCCCAGATCAAGGCGGCCGGGCCGACGAAAGACTACGACGGCGTGTACTCCACTCCCGCGTGGACCGGCGAGATGTTCATCGAGGCAATCTACGCGGATCTGACAGCCGCCAGGCGCAAATAACCGGCTAAGCGATTTCGAGCAGATATGATGATGGGCGCGTCCCGGGAGGACTGCCAATGAAGAACAGGATCCTGTTGGTCGTGGTTGCCGTTGCCACCTTCTCGAGCGTGGCTGACGCGCATTTCGTGCTCGTGTCGCCAGCCGCATCCCTGGTGCAAAACCGGCTGGGCGATCCGCAGAAGATCGCGCCCTGTGGCGGTGTGTCGGCAAACCCGGGGCGTGGAACACCGGCGAATCCAGGAACGCCGAGCAACGCGGTCACTCAGGTGACCGGTGGGTCCACGTTGCATCTGCTGATCCAGGAGACCGTCTTCCATCCCGGCCACTATCGTGTCGCGCTGGCGCGCACTGCCGCGCAACTGCCGCCGGATCCGGTGGTCACGACCCGCGATTCGGATCGCGGCCCGTGGTCGGTATCAGCTGCCGTCCAGGATCCGCCGGTGGCACCAGTGCTCGCAGACGGTCTGTTCGCGCACACCGAGCGGCCGATGGGCCTTCATGAAGCCGACGTTCAGATCCCGAACATCACCTGCGTCAACTGCTTGATTCAAGTGATTCAGTTCATGGCGGAACATGCCAAGAACGCCGACGGCGACTACTCGTATCACCACTGTGCCGTCGTGAACATCACCGCGGATCCAGCGAAGCCGATCGACACGCGCTGGGGCCAGGCGGCGCGTTAACGTTGCGATCTCCCTTTCTGGCAATGAGTCCTCGCCAGTTGAAACTTTTGCGAAAGGAGCCGTAGTATTCGGCACACGTCGGAGGCACGGTAGTCGCGCCGTTCGGAGTCCACCTGTATTGGAGGTTGTCATGGGGAGACTCTTCGGGCCGATGGTAGTCGTCATGTTTTCCCTTTCGATAGCGTCGACAGCCTACGCACAGGCGTCGCTCGCGGGCACTGTCAGAGATACCTCCGGGGCGGTCTTGCCGGGGGTGACCGTCGAAGCCTCCAGCCCAGCATTGATTGAAAAGGTGCGGTCGGTCGTGACCGACAGCACCGGTCAATATCGAATCGTGGACCTGCGGCCAGGAGTGTATGCAGTCACGTTCATGCTCCCCGGATTCCGCCTGGTCAAACGTGAAGCGGTCGAGTTGACTGGATCCGGAACGATCACAGTCAACGCGGATCTCCAGGTCGGAACACTCGAGGAGACCATCACGGTCACGGGCGAGTCGCCAGTGGTCGACACGCAGTCGTCCACGCGGCAGGCTGTCCTGGACGGCGATCTCGTCGCGATTGCCCCGGCGGCACGGAGCTGGAACGGCATCATGCTGCTGATGCCCGGTGTCACAGGCGACCCCAACACCATGCAGCTGAACCCGGCAATGATCCTGTTCGGGATTCACGGCGGGCCGGCGGAGGAGGGGCGGCTCCAAGTCGATGGGATGAACGTCGGCGCTTCGCGCGGCGGTGCCGGCGTGTCCGGCTACACCGTCGATACCGGCAACGTCCAGGAGGTCACCTTTGCGACCTCGGGCGGGCTCGGAGAGGCAGAGACCGGCGGCCCCTACATGAACTTCGTGCCCAAGGCGGGTGGAAATACCTTCAGCGGATCGTTTGTGACGTCCTATTCGAACCAGTCGTTGCAAAGCAGTAACTACACGCAGGCACTCAAGGATGCCGGTCTGCGCGTTCCTGGCGAGCTACTGAAACTGTGGGACGTCGATGGCGCCCTCGGTGGACCGATCAAACGCGATCGACTCTGGTTCTACTTCATCGCGCGGAACTTCGGGCAGGCACTCTCTGTTCCGGGTATGTACGCCAACGCCAACGCCGGAGACCCGAATGCGTGGACCTATGTTCCTGACTTGTCGCTGCAGGCCAGGAACGACACGTCGCGCCGCACCGTCAGTGCGCGGCTGACGTGGCAGATCTCGCCGAGGAACAAACTGAATCTGTTCTGGGACGATCAAAGCAGCTGCAACGGGTCGGCCTGGATCGGCACGACCGGCAAGTGCCGCGACAACCCGGACGGATGGATCGAGGGCGGCAGCGGCACGCGTGCTCCCGAGACGGAGATCTTTTCCAACAATCCCAGCCATGTGAACCAAGTGACGTGGAATTCACCGCTGTCGAATCGGGTGCTGATCGATGTTGGTTGGAGCCGGAATGGTTCGCGATGGGGCGGGTCGGGGGCACCAGGAAGTCCCACCAAGGGACTGATACAGGTCATGGAACAAGGCGGCAGCATTCCGGGTCTCTGCTACCGGGCAGGAAGCCCATTGTGCGGCGGCACGTTCCTCGATTCGACCGGCTGGATCGACGCGAACACATGGCACGGCACCGTTTCGTATGTGACCGGCTCGCACAACATCAAGGTGGGCTACCACGGCCTGTTCCACTTCGACGATCAGCAGTCGAACTTCGCCATCCCCGAAGCGGTGGTCTACCGCTTCAACAACGGCATACCCAATCAGGTCACCCAGTTGTCCGGCGCCTTCGACAGCCAGTGGCGCACACGGGGCAACGCCTTCTTCGCGCAGGATCAGTGGACGTTGAGCCGACTGACACTCTCGGGCGCGCTGCGTTACGAGCGGGCGTGGAGCTACTACCCGCCGTCGCGGATCGGCGGGACACGTTTCTTCCCCGAGCCCACAGTGATCCCGTACGCCGAGGGTGTGGACTTCCACGACGTCAGCCCGCGAGTTGGCGCCGCGTACGATTTATTCGGAAACGGAAAGACCTCGCTGAAAGCGAACTGGGGCCGCTATCTCTATCCTGCGCAGAACGGAGGCATCTTCACCGGCGCGGCGCCCACATCGCAGATCGCGACACGGGCCGATCGGAGTTGGAACGATGCCAATCGCAACTACATGACCGATTGCGACCTGATGAGCCAGGCGGCCAACGGCGAATGCGGCGCGATCGCGAATCGTAATTTCGGCACGCTCAACGCCGGACTCACCTATAGCGACGAGCTTCTCAACGATCTGCGTCGGTGGGACACGCAGGTCGGTGTCGCCATCCAGCAGGAACTGATGTCACGCGTCGCCGTGGAGGTGCAGTTCAACAAGCGCTGGTGGTACGGACACTACGTCACGCGCAACCTCGCCGTGCAGGCTTCGAATTTCACGCGCTACTCCATCACGGCGCCCACCGATCCACGTCTGCCCGATGGCGGTGGCCATACGATTGCCGGACTCCATGACATCGATCCGGCGTTGTTCGGCGTTGTCGATTACCAGGTGCAGGCAGCGGACAATTACGGCAACCAGAGCTTGTACTGGAACGGCGTTGACGTGACGTTCAGCGTGCGGTCGCTGAAGGGGATGACGTTCCAGGGCGGCACGAGCACCGGCCAGACGGTTTCAGACTTCTGTGAGGTCGCCGAGAAGGTGCCTGAGAGCCTGGTGCCGCCACAGACCGTGGCGATCGGTGTCTCGATCCCTGGTCCAACAGGGCTGGGTGTCGCGCAATCGGGAGCAATGCCGCTCCAGTACTGTCATCTCGCCTCGGGATTCCTAACGCAGTTCAGAGGCCTGGGCTCGTATCTCGTCCCGAAGATCGACGTCGAGGTCAGTGCAGCATTCCAGAGCAAGCCTGGAGCGCAGTTGGCCGCGAACTATAACGTGCCGGCGGCAATCGTCGCGCAGTCGCTCGGCCGGCCGCCATCAGGCGGCGTGGCCAACGTGACGGTGAATCTGATCGAGCCGGGAACGCTGTATGGCGATCGTGTCAACCAGCTCGATTTGAAGATCGCAAAGGTCGTGAGAATCGGGACGACACGCACGAGGTTTTCTCTCGATCTCTACAACACGCTGAACTCGAGCGCGGTGCTCACGTACAACCAGACGTACAGCCCGATCACGTCCGCCTGGCTGACGCCGACATCGGTGCTCGGCGCGCGCGTCGCCAAGATTGGCGCGACGTTTGACTTCTGACGCACGAACGCCACGAAGATCGCGAAGGCGGCGCGTCTGAAGACGCGCCGCTACCAGTCGGCACCTGACGGCCCTCGGAGTGTCGGAATGGGAAAACTGCGCGCTCCGTGAAATTACACAAGAAAATGATTGACCGGCCGAGCTTGTGTCGCGATGATTTCCGGGACTTCTGTGCCTTTGCAACCCGGGACACGACTCGGACCGTACGAAATCCAGGCCCCGCTCGGCGCCGGCGGTATGGGCGAGGTCTATAAGGCAACCGATACCCGCCTGAGCCGGACTGTCGCCATCAAGGTCCTGCCATCACATTTTACGGACAACGCCGAGATGCGGCTGCGCTTCGACCGCGAAGCTCACACCATTGCCGCCTTGAATCATCCGCATATCTGCACACTGCACGATGTCGGGCGACAGGGCGACACGGATTTCCTGGTGATGGAGTACCTCGAAGGTGAAACGCTGGCCGCACGGATTGAACGCGGACCGCTGCCGCTCGACGAAGCGCTCGACATTGCTACTCAGATCGCGGACGCGATCGAAAAGGCACACGCCCAGGGGGTTACGCATCGCGACCTCAAACCAGGCAACGTGATGCTGACGGAAGCCGGTGCGAAGCTGCTTGATTTCGGCCTCGCGAAACTGAGGGAGGCACCGAAGGCCTCCCTATCTGGCGCTCCGCTCCCAGCCATGGGTACCAGCACGGCGCCAGGCACGATTCTCGGCACCATGCAGTACATGGCACCCGAGCAACTCGAAGGGAAAGAGGCTGACGCGCGCACCGATCTCTTCGCGTTTGGCGCCGTCCTTTACGAAATGGTCACCGGGAAGCGCGCCTTCGAGGGAAAGAGCCAGGCTCACCTGATCGCCGCCATTATCTCGGTGCAGCCCGATCCGATTTCGAAAACAATCCCGTCTGCGCCGCCGGCCTTGGATTTTCTTGTCGAGCGCTGCCTGGCAAAGGATCCCGATCAACGCGTGCAGACCGCCACCGACGTCGTGGCGAAACTGCGGTGGATCGCAGAGCGAGGTTCGGCTGGTGGTGCTCAGACGCAACACGCAACGCGGCGGCGTTTCACGCTTGCGCAAAGCGCGCTCGCGGCGGTAACCCTGCTGGTGATCGTGATGGCGGTGATCGTCTTCGTCATCCCGGGCGATACCGCGTCACACCCGGTCACGCGGTTTCTTGTCGACGTCCCTGACATGCCGGTGGCCGAGGCGATATCGATTTCGCCCGATGGCCGCCTGCTCGCGTATTCAGCAAGTGACGGAGGCGCGACGGCACTGTTCGTTCGACCCTTGAATCGTGAAGCGGGGCAGAAACTGCCCGGCACCGAGGGCGCCGGCCGCCTCTTCTGGTCGCCTGACAGCAGATGGATCGCATTCTTTGCCGGAGGCAGGCTGAAGAAAGTCGAGGCCATCGGCGGCCCTCCGCAGAACATCTGCGAAACCGCCGATCTGCGCGGGGGTACCTGGAACGCGGACGACCTCATCGTCTTCGCGTCGAGCAAGGGACTCCAGCGCGTGCTCGCGGCAGGAGGACAGCCGAGCGCAATCGAGCTGTCCGACGAGATCGCAAAGCAAGCTCCGCGAGAGCCGTATTTTCTCCCGGATGGCAAGCAGTATCTCTTCCTTGCTGGCTCGCAAAAGGAATCGGAGTCAGCGATCTATGCCGCCTCGCTGGATTCGACGACGACGACACGCCTTGTCGTGACGCAATCGAACGCGGTGTACGCACCGCCGACGGGCTCGGGGCACGAAGGATATTTGCTGTTCCACCGCGAGGGAACCCTTTATGCGCAGTCGTTCGACGCGGACGATCTCGAACTGAGCGGCGAAGCCATTCGCGTTGCCGACGGGCTGCCGCATTCGAATGAAGGTGCGGCCCCCCTGGCCGTATCGCGCACGGGAATCCTCGTCTATCGGAATGAACCGCCGCGTCAGACTGTCTCTCCCGGTGCTGCGGTCGGCACCAACAACCTCGCCGAGGACCCTCCTCTCCGCTGGACGACACGAACCGGCACGAGCGAGCCGGCTTCGGCGCCCGGCGCATGGGAGGGAGTCGATGTCTCGCCCGATGGGAAACGTGCCGCCGCTCATCGCCACGAGAGTGCAGGCGGCGACGTGTGGATCTTCGAAACGGGACAGATGACACCGTCGAAGTTGACGTTCGATAGCTCGCAGGACAACTCATCACCGATCTGGTCCCCGGACGGCACGCGCATCGCGTACAGTTCACAGCGAAACGGCAAGCTGGGACTCTTCGTGAAAGCTGCCGATAATTCGAAAGCAGAAGAGCCAATCATCGAGTCGGAGTTTCCGGCAATGCCCATGAGCTGGTCGGGAACTCGCATCGTGTATTGGACGAGAGATCCCAAAACCGCAGGCGACATCTGGAGCGTCGACATCGTTGAGAAAAAAGCCATCCCGGTGCTCCAGACGCCGGCCGACGAGCGCAACCCGCAGGTTGCCCCGGATGGGAAATGGATCGCTTACAGCTCCAACGAAACAGGTCGGAGCGAGGTCTACATCAGGCCGTTTCCCGAAGGAGCAGCAAAGATTCAGGTATCGGTGAACGGCGGCGTCTTTCCACGTTGGCGTCGAGATGGGCGCGAACTGTACTTCATGAACCTCGTCGCCCTGGGTTCGATGATGGCGTCCGACATCACCGTGAGTGGCGCCTCGGTGCAGCGTAGCGTTCCACGAGTCCTGTTCCAGACACTCTTCTTCGGCCGAACGCACACGCTCGGGCAATCTCACGCCTATGCCGTTGCCGCAGATGGCCAGCGATTCCTCGTACCGCAGGTGGAGAGCGTCCCGGCACTAGGCAGAGGCCAAGGTCGTGCCGCGATCAACGCTGTCTTGATTGCCGCCATGGTGACTGTTCGTGACGACCGGCGTGCGTCAGGCGGTTCCACCGCGTCATCCGGGGCACCTATCACCGTCGTCCTCGACTGGACCGCGGCGTTGAACCGTTAGGAGCGTCTCGATGGCCCTCGAACCGGGCACACGGCTTGGACGTTATGAAGTCATCGCGCCTATGGGAGCAGCATCCGACGAACGCTATAAGGCATCGGATACTGCCAGCCAGCAGGTCGTCGCGCTGAAGATTCTCCCGCCTGAGTTCGCAGCGCACCCGGAAATAAGGGCGCGACTCGAGCGCAACACGAAGACGATCTCGTCGCTGAACCACCCCCGAATCTGTCCCATCGTCGATGTCGGGCATCAGGATCCGGCAACGGATTTCGTTGTCAGCGAGTTCGTCGAAGGCGAGACGCTGACGCAATCGCTCGCGCGCGGACCGCTGGAGCTGAACCAGGCGCTGCAGATCGCTATCGCAATTGCCGATTCGCTCGACAAGGCGCATCGGCGCGGCGTGATGCACGGTGGACTGAATCCGTCAGTCGTGCTGCTGACGGCAGAAGGACCAACGCTGCTCGATGTGGGTGTGGCGAACGTTGGCGCAGGCGGCGACTCGCCCTCGACGACGTCGATGGCGATGACGCAGACGTCGGTCGCATCGTTGTTGGCAGTGCCAACCATCGTTGCCCCGTACATGGCGCCCGAGCAATTCGCGGGAGTCGGCGTAGACGCACGCACTGATATCTACTCCCTCGGCGCCATGCTGTACGAGATGGTGACGGGCAAGCCGGTTTTTCAGGAGAAGACCCAGGCGCTGCTCATTGCTGCCGTGCAGACCGTCGATCCCGAGCCTGTATCGAAGGCGCAGCCGTCGACGCCGCCGGAGCTCGATTACCTCATCGCACGGTGTCTCAACAAGGATCCCAAACAGCGCTTTCAAACGGCTTTCGACCTGATGACCGAGCTGCAATGGATCGCCAGGGACAGTACCGCCCAGGAGCGTGCGTTTCCGACACTGGTAGAAAAGAAGAGGCAAGATCGAGCTGTCTGGATTGGCGTGGCCGTCGCATCCGCGTTGGCGATCACAATTGCGCCCTCAACATTCGCCCGCTTCGAACGAGCGCCCGAGTCCGAGGAAGTGCGCTTCGTCGCTACAACCCTGCCGGGCGGGACCGCACCGATCACCCTCTCTCCTGACGGCCACTGGTTGAGCGCGTCGACCAATGCTGGTCCCGTGATCGGCATGTCGCTCGACTCGGTGACGCCGCAGACGCTCGTGAGCGGAGTTCCGTACCAGCCATTCTGGTCGCCCGACAGCCGGTCTATGGCGTATTTCGACGCCGGACAGCTGAAACGAGCGGAGATCGGCGGAGGCCCCCCTCAGATCATTTGCGACGCACCATCGCCCGTTTCGGCGGGCACCTGGAATCGAGACGGTGTGATTCTGTTTCCCGGAGCCCGTCTCATTCAACGCGTCCTCGCTGCCGGCGGTCAGCCAACACCGATCACGGCGCTCGATGAATCCAAGCAGGAAACCGAACACGTTGCGCCCGTGTTCCTGCCGGACGGGCGGCGTTTCCTGTTCCTGGCGGTGTCGTCGAAGCCCGGTGAGAGCGCAATCTACGTAGGCTCGCTCGACTCCACCGAGCGTACACGGTTGTTCGCGGCCGATTCGAGAACGCTGTACGCCGCACCGGGATACCTTCTGTTCAACCGTGGCGACACGGTGTTCGCCCATGCTTTCGACGCGGACACGCTCACACTTCGCGGCGAGCCGATTCGTGTCGCAAGTGGAGTGACGATGCTCGCAGTGGCGGGAACGCTGACGAGTCCCAGTCACGCCCGCTGGGCGACGTTCGCGGTCTCGCAGACCGGAGTCCTTGCGTATCGGACCGGCGGCGCAGCGTCTCCGGGGGCACCTGCCCCTGGTACTCCGGAAGAGCAGCGCTCGTTGTTCTGGCTCGATCGAACCGGTCAGCGGAGCGCGTCGATCGCGGCGCCCGGCGGCTACGAAGGGCTGGACCTGTCGCCCGACGGAAAACGTTTTGCCGTTCATCGTCATGAAGGAACCGGCGGCGACAGCTGGTTCTTCGACGTCGGCCAACAACGCATGCAGCGCCTGACTTTCGATACGACGCAGGACAACTCAAGCCCGATCTGGTCGCCGGATGGAACACGAATCGCATTCGCCTCGCGCCGCAGCAACAGGTGGGGGCTGTACATCAAGCCGGTCGACGGCACCGCCGCCGAGGAACTGATCACGGAGTCGGAGGTTCAGAAGTCGCCAGCGAGCTGGTCACCTGATAGCAAGTTGCTCGTGTACACCGAGAATGCTGGCGCTGGCGACATCTGGGCGGTCCCGGTGACAGGTGAGAAAAAACCGTTTCCACTGGTGCAGTCACAATTCACCGAGGCTTTTCCGCAAGTGTCGCCTGATGGGAAGTGGATGGCATACGTCTCGTTAGAGACCGGGCGTGCCGAGGTCTACATCAAGTCGTTTCCCGATGGCCCGGTGAAACGGCAGGTGTCAACAGATGGTGGTTTGTTCCCGCGCTGGCGCCGCGATGGAAGTGAGCTGTATTTTTACTTCGGCAACAACATGATCGCTGCCGACATTCGAGTCGCCGGATCCTCTCTCGAACCGGGGGCTCCGCGAACGCTGTTTGCGCTCGCCGATCTGGGCGGTACGAACCACATTGCTGACAACCGCTTTGCTGTTTCCGCCGATGGGCAGCGGTTTCTCGTCTCTCAACCTGGAATCGGTGGCCGTGGCGGTGGTGCCGTTGCCGATCAACTTCTTGCGGCAGCGGAGTCAGGTGGAATCGCAGCCAGTAATGGCGTGACCGTCGTGCTCAACTGGACCCAGATGCTGAAGGGGAAATAACCACGAATCCGCGCGTCTCCTTCTACTTGGCAGCCATGAGCGACTCGATCAGGGCCGCCGTTTCCGGGAACCCCTCACCCGCTGCCTGGCGGACACCAGGCACGCCGACGCCTTTCGCGAGATCGAGCGCCGTTCGGCCGTTGGCGTCTTTCACCTGCAGGTCGGCGCCGTTCTCGGCGAGGAACTTCACCAAAGCGGTGTAGCCTCGCTCCGCCGCGCCATGCAACGCGGCCTGGTGCGGGACGGCGGATGCGCTCGGCACCTGGCTGGCGCGACCACCACGGCCGGTACGCGCGGCGGCCGTTGCCGCGGCGCTGTACTCGCCGGTGCGCGGTGCATCAGTCACGCTCCTGGCATTGATGTCGGCGCCGGCGGCGAGCAACAACGTCATCGTCGCAAGCACGCCTTCGTTCGTGCGATTGCGGCCGCGCGTGACTCGCGTCCCGAATTCGACGCCGGCGGCAGCCATCAATGGCGTGACCCCTTCCTTGCTCGGCAGATCGACGAGCGCGCCACGTTTCAACAACAGGTCGACCATCGGCGCATCGCCGGCGCGCGCGGCGCGCAGCAACGCCGTCGCCCCCTGCGCGAGGATCGTGTCGCCGCCGCGATCCTGCGGGACATCGCGATACGGCGGACGCCGCTTGAGTTGCAGATTCGGATTCGCCCCTGCGTCGAGCAACATCTTGGCAACATCGAGCGCGGTCACCGAATCTGCACTCGGGATCACGGCCATGGCGCCGTTGCCCTTGGTCGGCAGCGTGTTGACGTCGGCAGCCATGTAGAGCGGTGAGCGGCCGAACAGATCCCACTTGTTGACGTCGGCGCCGGCTTTGACCATGAACGCGGCGAACTCGAAATGCAGATTGAGCAGCGCCATGTTGAGCGGCGTGATGCGCTCAGGATCCTCGAGATCGGGATCGGCCCCGGCGGCCATCAGGTGCCGCGCGCAGTCGACACAGCCTTCGCGCGCCGCATAGATCAACGGCGTGAACCCGCCCTTGTTCATGTCCTTGGGGCGCGGCTCGGTGATGATCTTGCGCTCCCATTGACGGATGACGCCGCGCGCATTGAGGTCGGCGCCCTTCGATGCGAGGAACTTGACCATCTCCGCCTGGCTCTGCGCGGCGGCCCACATGAGCGCCGTCTGTCCGCCCCATTCCTCCTTGGCGTTGATGTCAGCGCCCGCTTCGAGCAACCGCCTGGCGGCTTCGACCTTGCCGGCACGAGCAACGGCCATCAGCGGCGTTTCACCTTCCGGGTTCTTCGTGTTGGGATCGGCGCCGGCTTTGAGCAGCGCCTCGATGACGGGTGCAGACCCGATGATGGCGGCCTCGGTCAACGCTGTTGTCCCGAACTGGTTCTTCAGTGAGACGTTCGCGCCCGCCTTGATCAGCGCGCGCACCAACTCGAGGTCGTCGTTCGACGCGGCCCACATGATGGCGGTGGTCCCGTCAGCCCCGGGCGTATTCACGTTCGCGCCCTTGGCCAGCAACCGCATCGCGGCCGCGCGATCGCCACGCTCCGCCGCATCGAGGAGTGTCGTCTCGGCCGCGGTTGCAATCGAACTCACGGCGAGAACCGCGAGGAGCAACCCTACGTAGTGTCCGGCTTTAGCCGGACCCGGCGTCAGCGAGATGAAGGTCCGCCTGAAGGCGGACACTACGGTGCGCATGTCAGACCTCCGATAGGATGCCGCCGCTGTCGCCGAGCTTCTCCACCGGGATGTTGTTGCGATCGAACAGCGTCACCAGCAGATCGGCAAAACGAGAGTCCTGCGGATACTTCACGTGCTGACCACCTTTGATCTTGCCGTGGGCATGACCGAGGATCGCCGCCGGCAACGGATCGTTGTTGTGCTTGTCGCTGTTGCTCATGTTGCTGCCGAACAGGATCGTGGAGTGATCGAGCACGGTGCCATCGGCTTCCTGCGCCTTCGCCAGCCGCTCCACGAACTTCGCGAATTCCTCGGTGTGATACCGCTGAATCTGGACCAGCTTGTTCTGCTTCTCCCCGTTGTTCCCGTGATGCGAGAGCGGATGGAACGCCTCGGCAATCCCGAGGTTGGTATAGGTCCGCATGCTGGCTTCGCGATCCATCGAGAACGTGATGATGCGCGTGATGTCGGCCTGGAACGCAAGCGCCATGAGATCGAACATCAGCTTGAAATGATCGGTGATGTCGTTCGGTGTGCCGACCGGCGCATCCGGGATATCCAGGCGTGAGGTGTCCTGCTGCGACGCCATCTGCACGCGGCGCTCGATCTCGCGAACCGAGTCGAGGTAGTCGCTGACGACGACCCGATCGCGAACGCCGAGGCCGGCCTGCAGGCGCGCGGCCTGTCCCTTGACGCGGTCGAGGATGCTGCCGGTCTCGTGAAGGATGGTGGCGCGTTCCTTGTCCGTATCGCCCTGCCCGAAGAGCTTCTGGAACACTGCGCGTGGATTGCCTTCCTGCGGCAGCGGCTGCGTCGGTGTACGCCAGGCGAGCCGTGCACCACCGAGCGCCGTGGTCAGCTCGAGCGACGGAAGGCGTGTGTCCTGACCGATGTGCCGCACGGCCAACTGGTCGGCGCTGACGCCGGCGTCCGCGCTGCCCACGCCGTGATCCCAGGGCTTCACGCACGTCAGCCACGTCATCTCGATGTAGCCGTGCGGCTCCGGCGTTTCGCCAGGCTTGTTGCGCAGGCCCGAGACAATCGTGAGGTGCTGCCGGAGCGGCTCCAGCGGCTGCAGGATCGGCGACATCTCGAAGTTAGTGCCCGTCTGCGGCGGCGACCAGCGGTCCATGATCGCGCCGTGCGGGAACCCGATGAAGGCGAGCCGCTTCGGCGTCGAGCCGGCAGGTGTCGCCGCCCAGGCGGTGGCAGCGGGACTCATCGCGTCGAGGAGCGGCAGCGCGATGCTGGCTCCAACACCTTTCAACACCGCGCGCCGTGAGACATGCTTCTTGAATACGTACATCGCGTCTCTCCGTAGGCGGGTCTCAAGACCCCGCCTCTACGTGTGTCCGTCCCCTAATGCCACGCCGAATCTAACGAACAAGATCCGTGCCTACGGGCCGGGGGGCTAAAACAGACCCCGGCCTACGGCGCCGTCGAACTCTCCGCCGGCGCCGCTTGAGGAACCCGGTGCATCCTGAACTGATCGCTGCGAACCACGGCCTGCACCAAGGCCGAGAACCGGTAGTCGCTGCCAGCGGCGCCGCGCACGATCCGGCGCACCGTCGGCATGTCGTAATACTCCAGTTTACGCCCCGTCGCGTACGTCAACAGCCCCTCGGTGAACGTCTGCGCAAATTGGTCCGGGCGGCGCAGCAACGCCAGACGCAGGTCATCGGGGCCCTTGATGGGCGTGCCATCGGGCAGTTCACCGGTGGAATCGATCGCCGCGCCGGCGTAGCGATCGCGATCGCGCCACATCCCGGTCGCATCGAAGTTCTCGAGCGCCAGCCCGAGCGGATCCATGACGGCATGACACGACGCGCACGTCGGGCTCGCCCGGTGCTTCGCGATCATCTCGCGGACGGTGAGGGCTTTCGTCGTGCCGATGTCCTTCTCGTCCAGCGTCGGGACGTTCGGCGGTGGCGTGGCGGGCGGAACACCCTGGATGTGTTTGAGGATGAAGGCGCCGCGCAACACCGGAGACGTCCGGTTCGGGTAGGCAGCGGCCATCAGCACGGCGCCTTTGCCCAGCAATCCCCAGCGCGCCGACTGCTCGAGCTCGACGCGGCGGAAGCGATCCCCTTTGACATCCGTGATCCCGTAATGCAGCGCGACGCGCTCGTTGAGGAACGTGTGCTTCGCTCGCAGCAGATCGACCACGCTGCGGTCCTCTCTGAAGATGCTGTCGGCGAACAACGTCAATTCGGTGCGGAAGTCCTCCCGCGGGTCGGATCGACCGGAGGCATACGGGAACACCGCGGAGTCGGGCACGATCTCGTCCAGCCGCTTCATATCGAGCCATTGGTGGACGAAGTTGCCCGCCAGTGTCACCGAGCGCGAGTCGGCCAGCATGCGCTTGACCTGCCGATCGAGCGTGGCTGGCTCGTTGAGTCTGCCTTTGATCGCGAGCTGCAGCAGCTCTTCATCGGGGATCGTGTTCCAGAGGAAGAACGAAAGCTTCGACGCCAGCTCGATATCGCCAATGGCATACGCCTGACCGGGGCGCAAACCGGCCGGGACTGCTTCGCTGCGATACAAGAAGAACGGGCTTGCCAGCAGACCGGTGATGGCGCTGCGGATGCCTGATTCGAAGCCGCCTTCTTTCGCGCCGTCCTGGTAGTACTGGAACAGCTCGTTCACGTCTTCGTTTGTCACTGGCCGCCGGTATGCGCGAGTAGCGAGAGATGTGATGATTTGCCTCGCGCAGTCATCCTCGGCCGATGGGTTCTTGGGTTCGCACGTGAAGATGCGCTCGCGGCTTGGTGTCGCGCTAATCCCCTTCGCGTCGAACGGACCCTGAAGCTGAAACGAGCCGATGCGATACAGACGATCCTGGCCGCCGCCGGGAGCAAACATCTGCAACTGATCGTCGGATTCAGCAAAGGTCCGGCGCTTGAAGGCCACACCGATCTTGTGTGGCCCGGCGGTCGCGAAGAAGCGGATCTTCTTCAGGCGCGCGTTGACGCGATCGAGCGCGCCGTTCTGCACCTGGTCGTAGAGCTTCATGTCTTCTTCGCCGCCGATGACGGTTTCGTAGACAAGCTTGCTGTCGAGCGTCACCACGACGGGGTTCTCGAACTCCATGCCGTTGCCCCAGATGTGGGTCACGATGTCGGCAATGTCGACCTGATACTCACCGTCGGAAGGAAGATCGACTTTGGCCAGGATGCCTCCACGCGTCCCCAGCGGAAGACCCGGTACGTGCGTCAGCTGCGTGCCTGGTCCCGCGCGGAACGTCCACCCGCCTGGTCTCGCATCCGGCCGCCCCACCGCCTTTACGGCAACTGCGCGCGCGGCGATCACATACTGCTCGATGAACGAGGGCGATACCTGCAACGCCGTCGCGATGTTGTCGAATCCCTCCGCCACATCGTCTGCCGGCAGCACTTCAGTCGCATCGAAATCGACCGCGAGGAGATCGCGAACCGCGTTCGTGTATTCCCTGCGATTGAGCCGATGCAGGACGACCTGGTCGCGCACATGCGCCTGGGTCTCTGACCGATCGAGCGAATCCTCGAGATAGGAGACCAATGAGTCGACGGCTGCCGTTCCCGGCTGCCGGGCGCCAGGCGGCGGCATTACGCGTCCACGCATCTTCCGCACGGCCTTTTCGAACAGCTCGGCATGTTGCGCAACGCTCTCCGGCGTGATGCCCTGGAAGCTGACACCAGCCACCTTGGCGCGGTCGTTGTGACACGACACGCAGTACTGCTCCATCGTCGCCAACTGTCCTTGACCGCCAGCTGGCTGCGGAGCAGTCGCCGTTTGCTGAGAGGCAGTGAAGACACCGGTCAACGAGCCCACAAAGAGCACGCCGGCCAGCGCGATGACGACGATTGGACGTGACGTTGTTTTACTCCACATATCGCTTGTGTTGGTCCCTTCGGCAACCAACGTTCCCTCCGGAACTAACGTGACTTCGCCGCGGGCCTTTGCGGATAGCCTCTACACAAGCGAACCGCAGGGTGATCATCCCCATCTCACGCGTCCGGAGACAAGTATGCCCAGAGGCTTTCGAATGAGCGGCGCACGAATTCGTCGCCATTTCCCATCTGGGCATCGAATTCCTTGGTCGGCTGCGCCGCGACAGCCTCAGTCGGCCCACGGCCCTTGTTCATCATCTGGGAGAGCCGATCGTAAATCGTGCCGTACATCGCCGACTGCGCCTTGATGTCTGCAAGACGCAGCACGGGTCCCCGCCCGGGCACAATGCGTGTTTCTTCGTTGGCCAGTGTCTGCAACCGTTGAAGGCCGCCGACGATGCCGCCAATCCATCCACCGGTTTGCCAGTCGACGACCGGCCAGCCCTGACCCGACACCACATCACCAACCACGAGCACATTCTGCTTGGGAAAATGAACGTATAGGTCGCCGTCGGTGTGAGCCGCGTCCGGGATATAGCCGTACTGAATGCCTGAATCGAGCTTGCCCGTGGTGTAGAAGGTCTTATTCGGCTGCGCGATCTTCGGCAGCCGCTTGAAGCGCTGCCCGTTCCAGGACCATGTGACGTCGGTCGTCAGCCACAGACGTGTGTTCTCTTGCGCGATGATGCTCTTGCCGGCCTTCCCCACAAACTCGTTCGATCCGGTCTGCTCGGGGTGCCAATGCGTGTTGAAGATCGTCTGAACGGGACCGCCACCGGGCAGGCCGGCGACGATCTTCATCAGCGCATCCGATCCCTTGGCAGACGCGCCATCGACGAGCAACACACCGTCCGCGCCTGTTTGCGCGACGACGTTGGCCTCCCCGGGAAGCGATATGACGAAGAGGTCGTCGCTTAGCTGCTGAGTGGCCGTAGGAACGGCTTGCGCCGCTGATGCGGTGAGCCGGAGCACCGGTGCGCCCAGAACGATTCCGGCGGCGCCGCCGATCGCGCTCTTCAATATCTGTCTGCGGGTCTGGCCGCCCTGATTCATGCAGATCTGCCCGGGGTCAAGTTTAGGCGTCCTTATATATCGGGATCTACCCCCAAAACACGTCAGAGGTCGCGCGCAACCACGACGACAAGTCGCTGTGAATCCACGCACATAACGCACTTGAGCCGGCTTGCAGACCTGGGCGGGATGGCCTGAGTTGCGCAGGGCCAAACGTGATTCCGCTAAGATTCGGCAGAAGCCAATGAGTCAGCCGCTTGACTTCCTGGCGGGCGGCGGAAGTACCGGCGCTTTGATGCGCGGGCACAACTGGACTGGCTCGCCGCTTGGTCCGCCCGAAACCTGGCCGCAGTCGCTGCGAACCGTCGTCGCGTTGCTCCTCCAGTCTCAGTTCCCGATGTTCGTGGCCTGGGGCGAGGAGCTCGGCTTCCTCTACAACGACCCGTATGCCGAGATCCTGGGCGCCAAGCATCCGCGCGCGCTGGGCCGCCGCTTCTATGACATCTGGTCGGAGATCTGGCCCGACATCAGCCCGCTGATCGATGCCGCCATGGCGGGGCACGCGACCTACCGTGAGGATCTTCCGCTCGTCATGAACCGCAAGGGATACGACGAGCAGACCTGGTTTACGTTTTCGTACTCTCCGGTCCGCGATGAACGCGGGACGGTTGCGGGCATGTTCTGCGCCGTGTCCGAAACGACGCAGAAGGTTCTCGCCGAACGCGCCCTGCGCCAAAGCGAAGCGCGGCTGCTCGAGTTGAACGAGACCCTCGAGCGTCGCGTCACGGAAGCCGTCGCCGAGCGCAATGTCCTCGCGGACATCGTCGAGGGCACGAATGCGTTCGTTCAGGTCGCCGACCTCGAGTACAAGTGGCTTGCCATCAACCGGGCCGCGGCGGACGAATTCGAACGTATTTTCGGCGGGCGTCCCAAAGTCGGTTACTCGATGCTCGAGTTGCTGGCGGAGCAACCAGACCATCAGACCGCTGTGAGAGCGCTGTGGAGCCGCGCCCTGGCCGGCGAGGAATTCACGGCGATCGAAGAATTCGGAGATCCGGCGCGCGATCGCCGCGTCTACGAAATGCGTTACAACACGCTGCGCGATCGCGACGGCCGTCGCATTGGCGCGTATCAGTTCGTCTACGACGTCACCGAGCGACTGCGCGATCAGGAACGCCTTCGCCATGCCGAGGCCGCACTGCGCCAGACACAAAAACTGGAATCAATCGGGCAACTGACGGGCGGTGTCGCGCATGACTTCAACAACCTGCTCGCGGTGTTCGCGACCGGGTTGCAGTTGCTCGAACGCAACGTCACCGACGAACAGCGCCAGCGCGTATTCGAAGGCATGCGCCGGGCAGTGGCTCGCGGCACCGGGTTGACGCGCCATCTGCTCGCCTTCTCGCGGCGGCGGCCGGTGAATCCCGAATCGATCGATGTCGCCGTTCACCTCAAAGGCATGCGCGAGATGCTCAATGGTTCCCTCGGCGGCCACATCCAGGTCGAGATGAACTTCGACACCGAGGTATGGCCGGTCGAGATCGATGCCGGTGAACTGGAACTCGCAATTCTGAACCTGTGCCTGAACGCGCGCGACGCGATGCCTGACGGAGGCGCTGTCACCATCACCGCCGAGAACGTGCAGGTCGATGACGAACGCGGTGCGCAGGCCGATTACGTCAAGCTGTGGGTGACCGATACGGGTTGTGGCATGCCACCCGAGGTGCTCGCCCGCGCGTTCGAGCCGTTCTTCACGACGAAGGACGTCGGCAAGGGTTCGGGCTTAGGGCTGCCGCAGGTGTATGGCTTCGCGCATCAATCAGGCGGGCAGGTCACCATTGATAGCGAGGTCAGCGTCGGCACCATCGTGACGCTGCTGCTGCCACGCTCGACGCAACAGCCCGTTGCGGGAACAACAGCCGGCGAACCACCGGGCATACCAATCCCTCGCTCTGACGGGGCGCGCCACGGTCACGTGTTACTGGTCGAGGACGACAAGGAGGTGTCGGCGCTCACGCGAGAGATGTTGAACGATCTCGGGTTCACCGTCACTCACGTCTGGGGCGCGGAAGCCGCGCTGGGGGCTCTGGCCAACGCGCGCGCCATTGACGTCGTCCTGTCCGACATCATGATGCCGGGCGGAGTCAGCGGCCTCGATCTGGCTCGAGAGATCAGGGCGCGGCAGCCGAACCTTCCCATCATCCTCACGACCGGCTACGTCGAAGCGGCGGCCCGCATGGAAGACAGCGAATTCCAGTTACTGCTCAAGCCCTATAGCCTCGAGGCGCTGGCAGATGCGCTCGGCGTGGAAGTGACGTAATCAGTTCGACGATGCGGCCGCCGGCGGTGTCCCGCCGATCTGATGCCGCTTGAACTTCCAGCGCCCGCCTTCGCGTACGAACTGATCGTAGTAGTTCGTAATGATTGACCATTGCAGGCGCTTCTCCGCCGTATTGGTGTTGACCCACGTGCCGCGGCTGTAGCCAGTAGCCGTATCACCGTTGACGTCGACGGTCTGGTTCATCACCAAGTGAAAGTCGCGGCCCGGAACTGGCGCCGCATTCTTGCCCAGCAACCCCTGCAGCAGATCACGAATCGCTTTCGGCCCCTTCGCGTTGTTGCCTGCACCGCCGATGAACTCGGCATCTTTTGCCCACAACTGTTCGAACGCGTCGAAATCGCGAGTGTCGAGCGTGTGAGCGTAGCTCACCAGCAGGGCGCGGATCGCATCGCGATCCTCCAGGACCTGCACCCGAGCGGCGAGTGCGTTCGGCGCCTGCGCTGCCACTGAGGCCAGCGAACCTGCGACCGCGGCGGCACAAACACAGATCAGGGTGAGGCGTGATGATGACATGACGTGTCTGCTCCTCAGGACGTAAACGGCATCTTACCCTGTCGCGGGCGACGTGCCCGGGGATGTGGCCAGGCGAGTGCCGGGGACCTTCATCTGCACTCGATAGACGGTCGAGCACGCGGTGATATAGAGCCCGCGGTTGTCGTCGTCTCCGAAGGCAACGTTGGTCGCGCAGATGCGAGGACGTGGTTCCTTCAGCACCACCGGAAGCTGCAGAAACCCGAGCTCCTTGCCTTCCGACGAGGTGATTCGAATCGATGCGCGACCGCCGACGGCGGTAGTCGTGTAGAGGTTCCCGCGCACGTCGGTCTTCATCCCATCGCTGAAGTCCTGCACGAATACGCGAGCGTTGGCGACCGTGTCGTCTGACTGGATCTCGTAGCGCATGACGGTGCGCCCGGCCGTGACGTACAGGTACTTCTCATCCGGCGAGAGCGTGATGCCGTTCGGCGCGCCACCGCCCTGATCGCGATCGCCGCCGAGATACACGATCTTACCCCCCTTGATCAGATAGAAGCCGTTGAAGGGCAGCTCGCGTTGCGGGCTGGACGCGCCACCGCGAAGTCCGTTGATCGAATCGGTGAAGTACACGGCGCCGTTCGACTTGACGACCACGTCGTTGGGGCCGCTGAGACGCATGCCCTGATAACGATCGGCAAGCAGCGTGCGGGTGCCGTTTTTCTCCAGTCGGACCACCGCGCGATCGGCCATCGCCGTGATGACCAGCCGCCCCTCCTGATCGAGCGCCAGTCCGTTCGAGCCGATCAGGACGATGGCGACTCGCCCGCTGCTGATGGTCTGCTGCCCGACGTTGAGGTTGTCGGTGCCGGTAAAGCCCGCGCGCTCGAGAAATACCGACAGTGTGCCGTCGGCGGTGCGCTTGTAGATCACGTTGGCCGCGACATCGCTGAACACCAGGAATCCCGACTCGCCTTCACGAATCCATAGCGGACCCTCAGAGAGCCCGATGTGCTCGGCGATCAGTTCGAGCTTCGCGTCTGACGCGATCAATTCATCGAGCGCGGGATCGCTCTTGACGATTCGAAACGGCTGTTCGGTGGGCGGAGTTGCCGGCTGCTGCTGTGCCGTCACGGCTATGCTGCAAGCCATGGCACCGAGCAACGGGAGTAGGGCTCGGGTCACGCGATTCCTCGTGCTCACTTCGCCGGCGACGCGCCTGCAGCCGCGTCGGCTTCCGCCTTCAGCGTCTGTGCGCTCTTCGATCGGAAGAAGTGCCGGGTCTTAATGCGCCATCCCGCGGCGGTCTTCACGTAGACATCCTCGTAGTGACCACCCATGTTGACCGACGTCGGCTTGTTGCTCTGCGCGATATCGATCACGAGCAGATAGACCTTGCCGCGCGCGCCCTCGGGCGACGGTTCGATCAGGTGATTGGTCATGAAATGCCGTACGTAAGCCGAACCGCGATCGACGAGGGCAAACTGGCGGAGCGCTTCGCGTCCCTTGGCGTCGAACGGTTTGCCGCCGGGTACCGCCGGCGGTCCGTGGAACTCGGCATCCTCGGTGAACACGCTCGCATAGAGACTACCCTTGCCGGCGCCGGTGTCGAGGCCGTAGGCATAGGTGTGAGCAAGGGCACGAATCGCGAGATAGTCGTCGGCGGTCAACTGACCTCCGCCAGCGGCTGTCACCGGCGCAAACGCGGCTGCCGGGCGCGTTATAGACGGCACCGTTGCCGACTCGGGCAACGGCGCGAGCGACTTCATCGGGATGAACTGCCGTCGTTTGAAGCGCCAACCGTTCGCGGTCTTTACGTAAGCGTCCTCGTAGTGACCACCGATGCTCGAGAAATCTCCGCCGGGCTTGCCCCCTTCGGCGATGTCCACCATGACGAGATATTCCTTTCCGACCGCGCCGCCAGCAGCAGGTTCGATGACGTGGTTCATGCCGAAGTGCGACACTCCCACATCGGGCTTTTTTGCTGTGATGATGCCGCTGCGAGCGAGCTCGGCGAGCTGGTCTCTCCCCTTTGCCGACCCACGCACGCCAACGAACTCACCGTCTGGCGCAAACAATTCGGCGAAGGCTATGCCATCGTTCGCGCGGGTGTCGAGGGCGAACGCGTAGCGAGCCGCCAGTTGGTTGATCTCGATGCGGTCGCGCGCGGTCAGCGCCGCCGGCGCTTGAGCGCGCAGCAGCTGGTACGGCACGAGCGGCAACGCGAGCCCCAGGAGAACGATTCTCAGTGTCTTCACGACGGTCGCTCCTACAATCCCGGGTTCCGCGGGGTGCCCATGTTGCGCGCATCACGCCGCTTGATTCGCCAACCCTGCGGCGTCTTCACGTACACATCCTCGTAGCGCCCGCCGATGTAGATCGAGCTCGGTTGCCCTTCCTCCACGTCCACGACCATGAGGTAGACCTTGCCAGTTGCCCCTTCGGGGCTCGGATGAATCTCGTGGTTGGCAATGAAGTGGCGGACGTACATCGGATTGCCCTTGCGCACGCTGCGCGCCACTCGCGCGAGGGCCTCGCGCCCCTGCGTGAGCGGCACCTGGCGGCCGACGAACTCGCCGTCGGATGTGAACACGTCGGCATACATGTAGCCGTTGTCCGCCGTCGAGTCGAGGCCGTACGCATACCGGATCGCGAGCTGCTGGATCTCGATGTAATCGAGCGGCGTCAGCTCAGTCACCCCGCCAGCCGGCTGCTGCGCGCCGCCCGTGGCGGTGAAGAGGCACACGCCGAAGACCACGACTGTCAGTCCTTTTCTCACGTTCGCCTCCGGACGTTGACCTTTGACGTTGCCCTTTGACCTTGATCGTTCTCAAATACACACGATCATGTGACCAAGCTCAGCTGAACGCCACGTGATACAAGCATGGGCACTCGAACGGTTCGCTCGAACGCGTTGGAGTCCAGCATCATACGCCTGACCTCACCCGAGGAGCCGAGGAGGAGACCGCCATGTCTGCGCTGCACAGGAGTCTCTGCGCGATCGCGCTGTTGCTGATGCTTCCCCTCATCGCGTCTGCGCAGGCCACCATTGCCGGCACGGCGAGAGATGCCTCCGGCGCCGTACTGCCAGGCGTGACCGTGGAGGCCGTCAGCCCTGTCCTGATCGAGAAAGTTCGTACCGTCGTCACCGATGGCACCGGCCAGTATCAGATCGTCGATCTGCGCCCCGGCACGTACTCAGTAACGTTCTCATTACCTGGCTTCTCCACGGTGAAGCGCGAGGGGATCGAGCTGACCGGATCGTTCACGGCCACGGTCAACGCCGACCTCAAGCTCGGCGGAGTGGAAGAAACAATCACCGTGACCGGTGAGACGCCGATCGTTGACGTGCAGAGCGCGTCCGCACAACGCGTGCTGCAAAAGGACGTCGTCGACGCGATTCCGGTCGGGCGCAGCCACCAGAGCCTGGCGATTCTGATACCTGGACTCTCGACCACTGCCGGTATCAATCCCGTCGTGCAGGACGTTGGTGGCACGAACAATCTGCGGCTCGCCAATGCATTCACGATCCATGGCGGACGCACGAGCGACTCGAACATCCAGATCGATGGGTTCCAGATTCGCAACATCGGCTCGTTCGGGAATCTCACGAACATGTTTCCCGACATGGGCGCGACACAGGAGATGACCATCGACTACGCCGCCGGAATGGCCGACGCGGCCACGGGCGGTGTGAAGATCAACTACATCCCTCGTGAAGGCGGCAACACGGTCAGAGGATCGTTCTTCGCGACCGGCGTCAACTCCTCGTTCCAGGCTGACAACTTCTCGGACGATCTGCGTGCGCGCGGCCTGACACAGGTGAACTCGCTCAAGAAGGCGTACGATATCAACGGATCCGTCGGCGGGCCGATCGTTCGCGACAAGTTGTGGTACTTCGCATCGGCACGACGGCAGGTCAACGACACCTACTTCGCTGGTCTCTACGCCAACCTGAACGCCGGCGATCCCACGAAATGGACGTACGAACCGGACCTCTCGCAGCAGGCGGACACGTTCATAATCCAGCCGGACGTCAACGGACGCGTCACCTGGCAGGCGAACGAGAAGAACAAGTTCGGTTTCTTCTACACCCACCAGCTCCGTGACGTTTTCGGCGATCGCGCCTCGGTGTCACCTGAGTCGGCCAACGAGTTCAAGCTGACCACGGGCTACCTCGCGTCCGCGACCTGGTCATCGCCGCTCACCTCGCGGCTGCTGCTGGACGCGCGCCTGGCAACGCACGGTGAATCACTTTACAACTCGCAGTGGCCCGAGGATCCCAATAGCGTCTGGCGGGAACTCATCGCCGTGACCGAGCAAGGTGGCAGCATCCCCGGACTGCTCTATCGCGGCGCGGGACAGGCTGCTGGCCCGACCTTCATCTTCGCCGCCATGGACGCTCCGTTTATCTGGGAGGCCACCGGCTCGCTGAACTACGTTACGGGCGCGCACGCGTTCAAGATCGGCTTCCGCAATTCGTGGGGGACGCAAGAACTCCTCGAGCGCGACATCAACTCGGCCACCAGCTACCGTTTCAACAACGGCGTGCCCAATCTGATCACGATGCGTGCGTCACCGGTGACGCGCTCGGACACACTGAACGCAGAGCTCGGTATCTACGTGCAGGATAAGTGGACGCTGGGCCGGCTGACGCTCAGCGGTGGGCTTCGCTTCGACTACTTCAGCACGGAATTTCCGGAGACGCGCCTCGGGCCCGGACCCCTCGTGCCGAATCGAAACCTCGTCATCCCCGCGTACGACTGGTACAGCTGGAAGGACATCTCGCCCAGAATCGCGGGCGTCTACGACCTATTTGGCAACGGACGGACGGCCGTTAAAGCCAACATCGGCCGCTACGTCGCCGCCGGCGATCCGACGGTCGGCAACGTGTTCGCCATTCTCGCCAACACCGTGACCCGCTCGTGGAACGATATCGATCGAGACTACGTTCCGGATTGCGATCTGCTGAATCTCCAACTCAACGGCGAATGTGGAATCGTTTCGGACCTCAGGTTTGGACAGGCCATTCCGAGCACCGCCTACGCTCCCGACGTCCTCGTCGGCTGGGGCAAACGCGGCTACAACTGGGAGTTCTCCACTGGCGTCCAGCACCAACTTCTTCCACGCGTCGGAGTCGACTTCGGTTACTTCCGGCGCATCTACGGCAACTTCACGGTCATGGACAACACGCTCGTGTCCCGCGCCGACTACGACCCGTACAGCATCGTCGCGCCGGCCGATCCTCGTTTGCCCGATGGCGGTAGCTACACCGTGAG
Source organism: Vicinamibacterales bacterium (assembly GCA_035649635.1). Taxonomy (GTDB): domain Bacteria; phylum Acidobacteriota; class Vicinamibacteria; order Vicinamibacterales; family UBA2999; genus Gp6-AA40. Next base: position 56,514 of record DASRJE010000033.1, read on the forward strand.
TAACCTGTTCGACCTGAACCCGTCCCGCGTGGGCCAGGTGAGCAACCTGGTGACCTTTGCCGACAACTTCGGCAAGCAGATCGAGCATTGGAACGGAGTGGACATTACGGTCAACGCCCGGCCCGGCGCTGGGACGCTTCTGCAGGGGGGCGTCAGCACCGGTCGCACATCCACGGACAACTGCGATATCCGCGATGATGTGCCGGAGGTAGGCGCAGTGAATCCGTACTGCCACGTGGACACCGCCTTTCTGACGCAGGTGAAGCTGCTCGGAACCTACACAGTGCCGAACGTGGGCGTGCTGGTGTCGGCGACGTACCAGAGCCTGCCCGGTCCGCAGGTGACCGCTAATTACGTGGCGAGCAATGCCCTGATCATCCCCTCACTGGGGAGGCCGCTCTCCGGCGGCGCCCAGAATGCGACGATCAACATCGTCACACCCGGCACGATGTATGGCGAGCGGCTGAATCAGCTCGATCTGCGATTTGCGCGGCCGGTCCGCCTCGGGCCTACCAAGCTTGTGGTCAACTTCGACATCTACAACGCGGCCAACGCCAATCCGGTTACGTCGCAAAACAACAACTACGCCGCCTGGCAAGTGCCGCTCAGCATTCTCGATGGCAGGCTCTTCAAGTTCAGCGCACAGGTGGACTTCTGAGACCATGGCGAAGGCACTTCTGTCAGTGCTCCTGGTGGCCACATTCGGCGTTGCGGCACACGCACAGCTCCTGAGCGGTGGGCAGACACCGACAGAACGGGCATTCACGATCATGAAGCTCGATCCGGCACTCGATCAGATCATCGACCCAGGAGCACAGCCGGAACTGATCGGGGATCGCTTTGGCCTGACCGAGGGCTCGGTCTGGATCCAGGAGGGCGCGTCCGGGCACCTGCTGTTCAGCGACATGCTGGACAACGTGATCTACAAGTGGGAGCCTGGCAAGCCGATCTCGGTGTTCCTCGAGAACGCCGGCTACACCGGCACCGACTTCCTCAACGTCGGACAGCAGACGCGGCGCGGACGATCTGCGGCGCTTCTGATCGGACCGAATGGCCTCGCGCTCGATCCACAGGGCCGTCTCGTCATTTGTGCGATGCCCGATCGCACGGTCGTCCGGCTGGAGAAAGACGGCACGCGGACGATCCTCGCCGATCGATTCGAGGGCAAGCGCTTTAGCGGCCCTAACGACGTCGTCGTGAAATCGAACGGATCCGTGTATTTCACGGACAGTATTTCCGGTCTGCGCGGCGCCGCCACCAGCCCCCAGCGCGAACTCCCCTTCAGCGGTTTCTACCTCGTGAAGGACGGCAAGGTCACCCTCCTCGACGAGAAACTGCGCGATCCCGAGGTGGCGAAGACGGCCTTTCCGAACGGCATCGCTTTGTCACCTGACGAGAAGCACCTCTACGTCACCAATGGCCGGAAAATCATGCGGTATGAGATCAGGCCGGACGACACCGTCGCCAACCCGGTCGAGTTCGCCGACGTTCAGGGTAACGATGGTCTGAAGACGGACTGGCAGGGGAACGTGTACTCGACTTCCGGCGCTGGACCGGGTGAAGTTCGCATTACGTCCCCAGAGGGCAAGCGATTGGGTGTCCTGCAATTGCCGCAGCGTGGAGGCGAACCGCGCCAACAGATCTGCACAACGAACCTGACGTTCGGTGATGCCGATGGAAAGACGATTTACATCACCGCCTGCATGGACGTCTATCGGCTTCGATTGAAGGCCGCGGGAGGACGACGGTGAGAACGATCACGTTTGCAGCCGTACTACTGACCTGCACCGCGGTGCAGGCGCAACAACGCGCATCCTCGACCAGCCCGACTCCTCTGACGACGCAGGACTACATCGACATACAGCAACTCGCCGCCCGGTATGCGTTTGCGATCGATACGTGCACCAACGGCGGCGCCGACTTCGCTGACCTCTTCGTTGACGACGGCGAGTTCAGTGTGTCGCAGCAATGGGGTGTCGCAGGGAACAAGCCCATCAAGGGCAGGGTCGCGCTGATCGAGGCCGCGGGCGGTGACGGCAAAGGCGGGTGCAAGGACCCGAAGACTCAGCTCGGCTACGGCATCAGCCACATCGTGGTCAATCACCTGATCATGCCGTCGCCACAAGGCGCGACCGGCAAATCGTACATGCTCGCCATTGGCGTCGGTGGAGACCCGACGACTATCGAGCGACAGGGCGGCTACGAAGACGTGTACGTGAAAACGCGAGATGGTTGGCGCTTCAAGTCGCGCGTCCATGTATTCCCGAACCTGCGCGAGTCGGTGCAATTCGGTCCGCGTGGCCGTAGTAGAGCGGGCACGCCGCCCGCACAGAACGCTCCTGACTCTCAAAAATGACCCAGCGCTCGAACCGCGCGTGTCTCCTGGCGATCGCAATCGTCGGTTACACGGCGATTTCGTCGGCCTTGCCCGCGCAGACCGCGACTCGCGAAGCAGACGATGTTCGACAATTGCGACTCGCCGCGGAGGCTGGCGACGCACGCGCACAGTTCGATCTTGGCGTCCGGTACGCCGGCGGCAAAGGTGTCGCGGCCAACGATGCGGAAGCCGCGCGATGGATTGGACTCGCGGCGGCCCAGGGACTGGCGGATGCGCAGTTCAATCTTGGCCTGATGTACGCCGACGGGAACGGGGTCGGAGTCGATCCGCAGCAGGCAGTGTTCTGGTTGCGCAAGGCCGCCGATCAGGGAGACGCACGGGCGCAGTCGAATCTCGGTCTGATGTACGCCAACGGCAGCGGCGTCTCTCGAGACGCGGCGCAGGCTGCCCAGTGGTACCGCAAGGCTGCCGATCAGGGCGAGATCACCGCACAGTTCACCCTTGGGCTGATGTACGCCTCGGGAGATGGCACAGCGAAGGACCCGCAGCAAGCGGCGGCATGGTTTCTTCGCGCCGCCGAACGAGGCCACGCGGCGGCCCAATTCAACATCGGCGTGCACTATACGCGGGGAATTGGCGTGCCGCAGGACGTCGTTCGAGCGGCCGAATGGTTCCAGAAGGCTGCGGCGCAGGATGAAGCCGGCGCCCAGCTCGCACTCGGGACGATGTATCTGAGTGGAAACGGCGTGCCGCGCGATCTGACGCAGGGGCTGCGTTGGATCAGGGCCAGTGCGGAGCAAGGGAACGCCGATGCGCAGTACCGTCTCGCGCTCATGTTTGCGAACGGCATTGCGACGGCTCGTGACGACGGACAGGCCGTCGTGTGGTATCAGAAAGCCGCGGCTGGCGGAGTCGCAGCTGCGCAGACCAACCTCGGGGCGCGATACGCGACTGGGGTCGGCGTGCCGCAGGATACTGTTCTCGCATTGCAATGGTTCCGCAAGGCGGCCGATCAGGGTGACGGGAGCGCGCAGTTCAATCTTGGGGTGATGTACGCCAACGGATCGGGAACCACGGTGGACGTCGTGGAAGCCTACAAGTGGCTCACGCTCGCCGTCGGTGCGGCGAGCGGCGACGAACAGAAACGCTACGGCACGGCGCGCGACACGCTGGCGAGGAGCATGACACCCGACCAACTGTTACTCGCCCAACGTCGCGTGCAGGAGTGGCGGCCAGCAGGTGTCAGGCAGTGAATCGTGAACGCTCGGCCGGTGTCAGGCAGTGAATCGTGAATGTGCACCACGTCCGGGCGGCTAGGTCGCTGCCGAAGATTGGAGCCCTCCCTCGCCGGTAGCTCACCAATTTGCCGGACCACTTCACGATTCACTGCCTGACACCGGTTAACAATTCACGATTCACTGCCTGACACACGGTGTAGGATGACCCCCCATGAAACGATTGCTTTGGGTTCTTCCGCTGCTCCTCGTTGCCGGCATCACGGCCGCACCGCCGTCCCTTCCACTGCCGGGAGCCGCAGCCATTTCGACAGTTCTCAAGAGCGCGACCGACCGCGGCGACGTCCCCGGCGTCGTCGTTGCCGTCGTCAACAAGGACGGCATGCTCTACAACGAGGCCTTCGGTCAGAGCAGCACGCTCAGCAACCGCCCCATGACAAAGGACACGATCTTCAACATGGCGTCGATGACCAAGCCGGTCACATCGGTCGCCATCATGATGCTCGTCGATGAGGGCAAGCTGAAACTCGACGACGAGGTGGCGAAGTACCTGCCGAAGTACAAGGATCCCCCTGTCATCAGCAAGTTCAACGAGGCCGACGCCACTTACGAGACACGCCCGGCAAAGCGGCCGATTACGATTCGCCATCTGCTGACGCACACGTCCGGCATCGGTTACGGGTTCGCGAGCCCGATGCTGACGAAGATCATGGAGAAGACCAAGAAGACCGAAATGGATCTTCCACTCCTGTTCGACCCCGGCGAGAGCTGGGCCTATGGCGCCAGCACACGTGTCCTCGGCAACGTCGTCGAGGTCATCTCTGGGCAGAAGATCGATGTGTTTCTCGAGTCGCGCATTCTGGGTCCGCTCGGCATGAACGACACGAGCTATCTCGTGCCGACGACGAAGTATCCGCGCGTCGTGGGCGTGAACGCGCGTGGCACCGATGGGAAGTTCGTGGAGCGGCCGATGCCGCCCACTCTGCCCGCGACCGTGCAAGGCGACGGCGGCCTGTACGGCACGGCCAGCG
>DASRJE010000034.1:0-4717 GCA_035649635.1 Vicinamibacterales bacterium
TCGCGCCATTCTCGGGCTCAGCGCAGCCGGGCAACGATGCCCGTCGCCAGTTCAATAACGTTTGGTTTCAGCCCCTGAGTATCGTCGCCGGTGGGTCCTCTGCCCAGTTCGACGGTGAAGTGATGAGAGCCAGTCCAGACATACATGCTGGCCCAGGCGCTGTTGGAGCGGAAGAACGCGGCGTCGCCGACGCCTGCGACGGGCTCGAATTTCTCATACGGCCGGGTCCGCGCGCGCAGCGCCTCCCGAACCTCTGCTGGCTTCGCCAACCCGTCGAGGTCAAGCATGACGGGGCCAAACATGCACGACATGCCCGGCTTCACTGGACGGCCGGCTGCCTTGAGGTCCTCGGCAAACGGGTCGTCCTCCGGTTTCTCGCGTTCGAGTTCCTTCTTGCGGGGGTCCGGCAGGATCTTCATCACGAGATCGCGGGGCAGCAGCGCGCACGCCTTGCCGGCGGCAGCCCCGCCGCTGCGAGCCTGGAACGCAAGAGCGCTCGACGAAATACAGCCGGCGACGAGCAGCGATGTCATGACGCGGCGCATGGTGATCTCCAGTCGGGTGGCGCGACCTGTTGAGGCCTCCGTAACGTGGCCTGCAATCAGAAACGCCCGAAAGGTCGCCGAACTCCCTCACGCAGCCGACACGAGCTCATTGACGTACCAGCTCGACGCGACGGTTGCGGCGCGCCCTTCCGGCGTTTCGTTCGTATCCTTCGGAGCGGTCGCGCCGTACACGCGCGTGGACAGCCGTTGCGCAGCGATGCCCAAAGAGAAATGCGCTTCTGTCGCCTACGCAAATCGAGAGGCGATTGACAACTCCGCTGCTCTATAATCCGCGAGCGTTCGACCCACATCAGCTGACATTTGTTCGCGAACTCGGCGGTTGCCGTACGTCAGACGCGAGAGGAGGAGACATGTCTCGTCGCCCTGTTGTGCGAGTGCTGGTTGCGCTGGCGATGCCGCTCGCACTTACGTTCGCTGCCCGGCAGTACATCAGCGCCGATGCGAATGATCACGGGCATCCCGAGTGGCACATGATCGGTCACGACATCGCGAACACCAGAAGCCAGCCCTCGGAACGCCGCATTTCATCGCGTAACGTGGAACAGCTGTCGCCCAGGTGGGCGCTGACGACTGCCGGCGATGTGTCCGCGACACCTGCGGTCAGCCGCGAATCGGACACGCCTGGCAACGGGCTTGGCCACAGCGACCTGTTCCTCTACTTCCCCGACTGGGGTGGGAGACTGTGGAAGGTCGACGCAGAAACCGGCGAGGTCGTGTGGTCCCACCAGATCTCCGAGTACAACGGCATCACTGGATCGATCTCGCGTACGAGTCCGGCGCTCGCGGACGGACTCGTTCTTATCGGCGATCTCAACGGCAACATGATGGGCGTCGACGCCGTCACGGGGAACCTACGGTGGATGACCGAGCTCGACCCCAATCCAATCACCATCGTGACGACGTCGCCAGTCGTGCACGGAGACCACCTGTATATCGCCACGTCGTCGTCGGGTGGTGGCGTGCCCCGTCAGATATTTCGCGGCAGCATGATTGCGCTCGACATCCGCACTGGAAGAATCGTCTGGCAGACGTTCGTGCTGCCAGACAATGGCGGGGTACCGGGCGGTTTCGCCGGTGGCGCCTTCGTGAACCCGCCCGCGATCGATGTCGAACACGGACTCGTCTTCGGCGCCGCAGGCCAACTCTACTTCCAGCCGGCGTCAGTCACCGCCTGCCTCAACGCCGATCCCGATCACTGGGACGAGTCCTGCTTCCCCGCAGGCGCGTTCTTCAATTCGGTGATCGCCTTTGATCTGCAGACGGGCCAGGTGCGATGGTCATTCCGCGGCGCGGGCCCCGATGCCCGCCGCCTCGGGTGCGGAGATCCGGCGCCGTCGTGGTGCCCACCGTGGGAGAACAACTTCAGCGTATGGGACTTCGCCGGGTCGGGCGTGAATGTCTTCAGCGTGGGCCACGGACAGCACGCTCGTGCGATCGCCGGGATTGGACAGAAGAGCGGTGTGTACTGGGCGCTCGATGCGGTCACTGGCGAGCTGGTGTGGAGCCGGCTCGTTGGACACGGCGACGATCCAGGCGGCATTCAGTGGGGAACCGCAGTCGACGGGCATCACATCTACGCAGCGATTGGCCATCTCAGTAACCGTGCGCCGTACACGCTTCCGTCGGGCCAGGTGATTACCGGTGGATCGTGGGCTGCGCTCGATCCCGCGACCGGTGAGATACAGTGGCAGACGCCTGACCCTCAAGGGACGACAGACACCCGTGGTGCACCGGATCTTGGAGCGTTGACCGTGGCCAATGGCGTGCTTTACGCGGGTTCAATGGCGCACACCGGCGACCAGATGTACGCGCTCGATACCTCCACCGGCAAGATCCTCTGGCGCTTTCCCGCGGGAGGATCAGTTGTCGCAGGGCCCGCGGTGGTTGATGGCACGGTGTACTGGGGATCCGGATACGCGCGAACCGGCGGCGTCGGCAACGACCGTTTCTACGCCTTCAGCCTTGGAGGGCGGTGAACTCACTGCCGCAACCGCTGCCATCTCCAGCACGACGACGCCGTGCCGTGGCGCCCCCGGACGCGAGGCGTTAGCGTCTGCTCGCTGTCGAATTTGGGGCTCTCGCCGTGAACGACAGCGCGTTCGAGAAGAACGGAAGCACCTTCGTTTCGACGCGCTCACCCCGCCGGTTCGTGTGGTCGCCGTCGTATTCTTCGTAGGTGTGGACGACGCCGAATCGCGTCATCGCGAGCTCGAGGTCCTTGTTCGACGCGAGCAGACCGTCCTTCGTGCCGATGTCCATGGCGATCGCGCTGTACATCTTCAGATTCGGAATGTACTGGTCGATCATCGCCAGCGGTGAGTTGGCGGCCCACTTCGCCACGATCTCCGGTCGCACCTTGCCGTCTTTCACCGGCAGGTCGAGGTAGAGCGGCGGATTGCCGGGGTTCGGCGACCACGCCGCGGCAAACGCAAGTGTGGTCGACGATCCGCGTTCCGCCTTCTCCGCCTGCTCACGCGAACGCACCGCCTCGGCCGCCGCCATCGCCTCCGGCCGCGGATTGAGCTGCGCGGTCAGGCAACACGCGCTGAGGATGTAGAGGCTCGAAAACACGTCCGGCCGCTTCATGGCGATCCGGAAGGCGCCGTAGCCGCCCATCGACGCGCCCGCGAGGCCTCGGCTCGTGCGCTCCGCAATCGTGCGGTAGTGGTCTTCCACATAGGACACGAGATCGCGCGCGATGTAGGTTTCCCAGTCGCCGGTCGTCACCGAGCTCGAGTACATGCTGCCCTTATGCAGTGAAAACGCATTGGGCATGACGACGATCATTTCGCGGGCGGTTCCGGCGGCGAACACTCTGTCGGCGATTTCAGGCAGGTTGAGTTGCCGGCCGGTCCAGTTCGCGTCCGTTCCGCCGTACCCGTGCAGAAGATAGATGACAGGGTACCGGCGAGCGCGCTCGGTCGCGTAGCTTGGGGGCAGATAAACGGTGACGTCGCGATCGGGAGAGTCGCCCTCGAGATTCCCTTCGAGCGCCTGTCCGTGCACCTTGATGTGTTCCAACGTGCCCGCACGCGCAGCCGTCTTCGCCTGTGCATACAGTCCAACGGCTGCCAGGGCAACGATCGCCAGCGACACGGCAACCGGGCTCGACCTCCTGATGTTCATCGCATACCTCCGCGCATCGTGCGGGATTATACGGGTTCTCCCGGAGAGAAGCAGAGGGACGCGAAGAACGGATCCATGTCGAGCGCAGGATAGGAGCAATGGCCGCCCTCGATGGCGCGACGAAGCATGACGCAAGCGCGTTCGATTTGCCGGCTGTTATCGTTCTCTTCCATAGACGGGGTACCTCAGCATCCGTACCGGCCACCGGAGAAGTGAATCATGGCCTCCTACAGCATCAAGCTATGCGATCACACAGCGTCCTCGAATCAGGTGAAGAACCCTATTCACAGCGAGCTGCAAGGCTTTTTCAACCGAGTGTTCTCAGGGACCTCTGACACGTCCACCGTTGCATGGGGGAGCGGATCACAATCCGATGATATCGTCCTGCATTTTGCCGCTGATGTGTCCAGCTCCTATATCGTTCAGACGATGAGGAGGCCGCCGCGAATCAACCCGCTGGCTGGCGGGCACACGACATTGCGGGATCACGTGATCTGCTCAGAGTTCTACAAGACTGTGACAATCCGGGGTAGAACGAGAACGCTGTCAGGTCGCGACTATGCGAAGCTCGCGTTCCATGAATGCTTGCACAATGTTTTCCGGGGCTGGACTGAACACGACCTGATGGGGCACGGCGGCTTGGCGGACACGCCGGTGGGGCCAGACCTCAACCAGTGGGACTCGGACACCCTGCGCCGGGGGATCGCAATTACGAGTGTCGCGACGCAACAGCTGTAGCCAGCCCCAACTACAGTCGACGAACAGGTCGTGCCCGTCGACCGAGCATCAGCGAGGGGGATGGCGTCCCCACGCGACTCTCCGGCAGTATCGCGAGGGACCGCTGGCGGCATGAGCTCTCATTCGTACCGCGTGCATCTGTTGCGCTTCCTGCGCCGCCATTCGACGCTGGCCACGTTCGTCGGTGGCTTCCTCTTCGATTCCCTCACGATGCAGCGCATCGACGCGTGGGCGGACCTGGCGTTCCAATTCGGCTATCTGGCAGCGGCGACGCTGCTCCTCGTCTA
>DASRJE010000035.1:0-7573 GCA_035649635.1 Vicinamibacterales bacterium
CCCTTGTGGGACCATCGTTCGATGCTCTCCAGCGTGACCCGTTCCCCTTCGTCGGGATCGTCGGCCGCCAGCCAGAAGTAGTTGCTTCGCGTACACAACTCGGTGGCGATATAGAGATTTCCGCTGCTTCGCGCGTTGGCAAGGATCGCTGGCAGCCGGCGTGACAGTTCGCCAAGCTCGCCCAGATACATGAGCGCCCAAATCACGAGATTCTGCGCCACGTTCAATTCCCATGTGACGCCGACGCACTGGTCACGCAGGATCGTGACCGCCTCCTCGCCCAGCTGCAAGGCTTTCCTCCATTGACCGACTGCCACCGCCATCAAGCCATCAGCCAGCCGGGACAGTCCGATCGCGTGCGGGTGGCCGACGCGCTTCGCCAGTTCCTGGGACAACTGGAAGAGCGTTCGACTGAGCTTGCGACCACTCGGATACGCGGCCCTGGCCGCCGACTCGATCGCCATGGCCCGCGACAGGCGATACGGCTCGCCGGCATCAAGCGCGATGAGCAGGTGGCGGGCGCTGAGTGCGACCGAACTGATCATGTCGACCAGCAACAACCCGGTGGTCGCCGACCAGCAGGTATCGACGCGGAGGAGAGTATCCGGGTCAATGTCGTTGACGTCCCTCGATACGAAGTGCAACCCGCGCCATCGCAGCCGTGCGCGCCGCCACAGCAACGGCGGCAGCGCGGCACGGGGGCTTCGCGGGAATGCCATGCCCATGTTCGCCAACATGGTGCCAATCAGGTCAAGACCGCGGTCAATGTGGCCCCCAATCAGGAATTGTTCGGCGCCGCGTCGCTGAAGTTCGACGCGCTGAAGGTCTTCCGCATCCGCGGCCGCACGCAGATACGCCTCCGCGGCGTCTGCGGGTCGGCCGGCGTTGGCCAGGGCGGTCGCGAGTCCTTCCCGCCACGTGTGGGCGTTGGCCGAGACCGCAGACAGCGCAAGCGCCTGCCGATAAAAGGACGCCGCGCGATCGAACGCGAGCGCGCCGCCGGCCTTGTCACCGGCAAGACCGGCCTGGATCGACGCGTTTTCGTTGTCGCCAGCGCCGCGGTAGTGCTCGAACAGCGCCTCGCAGTCGTCACTCCGCCTCTCGACCAGCGCCCGCACCACGCGGCTGTGAATCCGCTGGACGTCATCGGCAGCGATATCCGCGGCGAGCACGTCTCGAATTCGATCGTGATAGGTCTCGATTCGTTCTGACGAGCCGCTGCTGCGAACGAAACGTGACGCGCGCAGCATCGCCAGCAGCGATTGCCTCTCGCGCGCTACCCCGGAGGCGTCGCAGACGAGGTCCGCCTCCATCGGCCGTCCGCAGATGGCGAGCGTCTCGAGGAAGCGTCGCGCGTCCGCCGGGATCGCATCGAGTCGTGCCGCGAACATCTCCGCGAATGTAGGGGCGTGTTCAGACGCCCTTCCGTCGACGGCCACGTAGCGGACCAATTGCTCGAGCACGAACGGACTGCCGCCGGCCTCGCGCGTCATGCGGAGCCTGTCGTCGCCAGTCAGCGTGGAATCGACTGGAAGCAGCGCGCTAATCAACGTCTGCGCGTCGTCCTCCGACAGCGGATCGAGCGAAAGCGCCGACCAGATGTCACTGCCGGCCCGCTCGAGGAACGTCTTGAGGAACGGCTTCGCGGCTGTTTCCTCGCTGCGGAAGGACAGCAGCGTGAGCATCGTTGGCGGGCTCGGAGGTCGAAGAAGATCGTCGAGCAGCAGCGCGCTGTCTGCGTCAGCCCACTGCAGATCGTCGATACAGATGACCAGTGGCTGCCGCTCCGCCACGCGCCCGAGCAGAGCCCGCAAAGCATCGAATGCCCGCCGCCGCAGGGCAAATAGATCGGCACTCGCAGGTTTTTGTGTCCGCTGCGCGGCAGCGATGGCGTGCACCTGCAGGAGCACAGGGAACACTCGCGTCAATGCCGCCACGTCCGACGGCAGGAGGCCATCGAGGTTCTGCTGCGGAATCGAGGTGAGACGACGACTGAGAGCGTCGACGACACCATCGAGCGCCTTGTACGGTAGCGACTCGTTTTCGTAGCAGCGTCCGGACAGCACAACGACGTCGCGCGCGCGCGCATCGTCTCGCCCGGCAATCTGTGCCAGAAAGTGCCGGATCAGTGCGCTCTTGCCAATGCCTGATGGACCCGAGACGCAGACCGCGGCAGCGTTCCCGTTGGTAACGACGCGAAAGGCCTCATTCAATACACGAAGCTGGCTTTCACGTCCGACGAATGGCGTATTGCGCATCACCGCCGGCATGCTTTCCACCGCCGCCGACACAGTCTCGCGCGCGAGTTGACGGAGCGCGGCGGGGCCTGACAGGCGCCGTTCAGGATGGCGGCATAGCAGCCCCATGCAGACAGAACTCAGATCGGCTGGAACATCTGGCGCCAACTCCGCCGGTGAGGGTGGATCGATCGTCATCTTGCGGTACAGCAGGTCGGTGGTTCCCGCGAAGGGGCTCGTCCCGGTCAAGGCTTCATACAGCGTGGCCCCGATGCTGTACCAGTCCCCTGCCTCGGATGGCTTCCCACCCAGGGCTTCCTCTGGGGCCATGTAGGCAGGCGTACCGCCGCTGACGTAAGTGGCCTCACCCGAATGCCCTGGTTTGGGCTCGGCGATAAGTCCGAAGTCGAGGATGACGACACGCCCTTCGTGAGTCACCAGCACGTTGGACGGCTTGATGTCTCGATGCAGCTTGCCGCGACTATGTAATGCGGACACGCCGTCGACGAGTTGCTCGAGCGCCGGGATGAGCCGATCCTGGAATCGCCGAGTGCTATTCGTGTCACGCGCGTACTCGACGAAACTCAGGCCCGAGACCATCTCCATCGTGAAGTAACAGCGTTCGTCGTCGACGAAGAGTTCGTACAGGCACACCAGGTTCTGGTGCACGACGTCGGCCAGGCCTCTGAACTCGCGTTTCAGGCGATACAGGTCGGAGGCGTCCGTCCCACGCACCGTTTTCAATGCGACGACGTCGTCACGGATTCGATCGTGCACTTCATAAACGACTCCCATTCCCCCGGCACCCAGCCGGCGCATGACTCGAAAGCGCCAGGTACCGCTGAAATCCTCTTCGCGGAGGATCGCCGATCGCAGCAAGTCCGGCGGATGATCGAGAAAGGAGCGCGTGTCTTCGTGAGCGAGCAGGAGCCGCATCACGTCGGGACCGAGCTCCTGATCGTTCTCGCAGGCTCGATGCACGAAGGCCGCACGCGCGGATGGCTCCAGCTGCAGCGCCGCATCGAAAACTGCACGCAGTCGGCGATGCCGCTCGGAGATCCCGCTCATGGCTCGGATCTTCGCCGTGCTCTCGCGCTCACGTCAACGAAGGCTGTCCCGTATACTGCCTGCGACCGCCTTCGAGCGGCTCAGCTTCACGATGTCACACGACACCGCGACACGCATGACCATGCTGATCGCGGAGTTGCGCCAGGGCAACACCGCGGCAAGAGACGAACTGGTCGCACGTGTTTATCCGGAGCTCCGTCGCATTGCTGCGCACTACATGCGGCAGGAACGACCCGGTCACACGCTGAGAACAACCGGTCTGATCAACGAGATGTACGTGAGGCTGTTTGGAGGGGCTCAGGTGGACTGGCAAAGCCGCGCCCACTTCTTCGCCGCAGTCGCGCGCGAGATGCGCCACATTCTCGTGGATTACGCGCGCGCGCGAAACGCGAAGAAGCGCGGCGACGGCGGTCTCGCCATTTCACTGACTGACGCGGATATCGCCGCCCACGAGCAGCCCGAAGACGTCCTCGCCCTCGACGAAGCGTTGTCGCGGCTGGAGTCGATCGATCCGCGGGCCAGTCGCGTCGTCGAGCTCCGGTATTTCACTGGTCTCAGCGAGCGCGAGGCCGCCGAAGCCCTCGGCGTCTCGCTCTCGACCCTGAAGCGCGACTGGAATTTCGCGCGCGCCTGGCTTCTCAATCAGCTGGGATCCTGAAGGGGTCAGACCCCTTGAGTCGATCCTTGTCAAGGGGTCTGACCCCAGTGGACTGTTTTTCCGGCAGTCGCCGCCTGTCCATTCGAGACAGGAGATCACAGCCCATCAGGAGAACCGGGTCATGTTGCACGTGGCACGCAGCGTGCTAAACGCGCTGCTTCTCGCTCTCACAACGGTGTCTGCCGGCCCCGCGGACGCCACGCAGGAACAGATCGTCCGGATGCAAACACCCGGGCGCGCTGTCGTTCAACGTCCGGTTCCTGTCGGGGCGAAGTCAGGCGCGATGCCATTCGTTCGCTCCGAGCTGTACTTCGGGACGGCGAGGCCCGACGGCGTGGTCACGGAAGCGGAGTTTCGCGAGTTCGTCGACGAACACGTGACGCCTCGCTTTCCTGACGGCCTGACGCTGATCAAAGGCGATGGGCAGTTCCGCAGCGAAGGCAGCGTCGTCATCAAAGAGCAGTCGTTCGTCCTGATCCTGCTCTACCCATACGACACGCGCGACGAGTGCCTCCGTCGGATCGAGCGCATTCGGTTTCTTTACAAGCAGGAGTTCGACCAGCAGTCCGTCGTCCGCGTCGACGACCCGTACATCGTCTGGGTGTCGTTCTAGAGGACGCTAAAAACCGATCAACGACCAAATTCCAACTCCCATGGACACGGAGAAAGATCATGATCTCGACAATCAATTCGCCATGGGGCCGCCTGGCGATCGCGCTCCTGGCATGTCTCGTTGGTTCCTCCGCCGCGTCGTTGTCAGCCGGCACCGAGAGCGACTCGAAAAGCTCCGACAACTCGCCTCACATGCTGGTGGGTCGACGCCTTTTCGAGAAAGAAGCATTTGGTGGCAACGGGCGTACCTGCGATACCTGTCATAGTCGTGAGACGGGCACCGTCTCTCCCGAAGACGCGCAACGGCGACTGGCACGCGATCCGCGTGACCCGCTCTTTGTGGGCGATGGCAGCGATGATGGCGCGGGCAATGGCCTCGAACGGATGCTGACGCATGCAACCGTGCTGGTCACCGTGCCGCTTGCCGACAGCGTCCGGCTCGCCGCAGATCCGAATGCCACGACTGCCGTCTTCAGACGCGGGATTCCGACGACGCTCAATACGACGGCGCTCGATCCAGTGCTGATGTGGGACGGTCGACAGCCGACCCTGGATGCCCAGGCGCGATCCGCGATCCTCGGCCATGCAGCGGCCACGCGGATGCCGACAGCCAAGGAGCTCGAGCGGATCGCCGAATTCGAACGAAGCCGGTCCTTCTTCAGCTCGCATACGACGTGGAGCTTTGCCGTCAACGGCCGCGCCCCTGTGCTTCCTCAAGGGCGCACGGCGTCCGAAAAACGCGGTCGCGAGTTCTTCGAGGATGTTCCTCTGGGCAAGGGCAACTCAAAGCGCGGAACGTGTGCCGTGTGTCATAGCGGGCCGATGTTGAACGAGACGAACGAGTTCATTCCCGTACCGCCGCGACGCCGGGGCGGACGATTTCAATCGGTGTTTGTGTCGGAGCTGAATTCCATCGGCAATCCAGTACAGGAATTCGTCTTCCAGGCGCCGGATGGAATGACGAAGAGAGTGCTCACCCCCGACCCGGGTCGTGCCGCCGTCACGGGAAGTCTGGAATTCGAGCATCTGAACGCGTTCAAGATTCCGCCGCTGTGGGGAGTGGCGAACACGGCGCCCTATTTCCACGACAACTCGGCGAAAGCGCTCGAGGACGTCATGCTGCACTACAAGAAGTTCTTCGCGATGGTGACGGATCCCATGATCGATGGCGATCCCGCGATCGACCTGACGGAGCAGGATCAACAGGACATCATCGCGTTCATGAAGCTTCTGCGCTGAGTAGCGGGGTCAAGGCGGGTCTCTAATCTATAGACCCGCCTCTACTTATGTACTACGCCGCTTTCGCGATTTCCATCGGCTCCAGTGCCACAGCCAGCACGTGCTCGACCGAGCTGACGATGTGGAACCGCATGCGGTCGCGGACGTCGGAGGGGACGTCGTCGAGGTCGTGCCGGTTGCGTTCGGGCACGATGACTTCGGTGAGCCCCGCAGCATGCGCGGCCAGGACTTTCTGTTTCAGGCCGCCGATGGGCAGGACCCGTCCTTGAAGCGTCACTTCTCCCGTCATGCCGACCGTGCTCTTTACCGGCCGGCCAGTCAATAGCGATGCAATCGCCGTCACCATGGTGATGCCGGCGCTTGGCCCATCCTTCGGGATAGCACCTGCCGGCACATGAACGTGCACCTCGCGACCATCGAGCGCGTGTTCATCGATGTTCAAGTCCTGCGCGTGGCTCTTCACATAGGTCAGCGCGATGCGGGCCGACTCCTTCATGACAGCGCCAAGCTGTCCCGTCAGCACCAGTCCACCCTTGCCCGGCATCGAGGCAGCCTCGACGAACAAGACATCTCCGCCAACGCCAGTTACCGCAAGGCCGGTCGCCACACCAGGCACTGACGTCCGCTCGGCTGCTTCGTGGAAGATGTTTGGACGTCCGAGCGCGTCGCGAACCGCTGTCATGTCGATCGTCACGGCCTCCGGGCGATCGGCGGACGCGATCCGCGTTGCCGTTCGGCGAAGCAGCGAACCCAGTTCGCGCTCCAGTTGACGGACGCCAGCCTCGCGCGTGTAGTCGGTCACGATCGCGCGCAAGATCGCATCCGTGACGTCGACTTCCTCTGCGCGGAGGCCATTCCGCTCGATCTGACGTGGCCACAGATGCCGACGCGCGATCGCCACTTTCTCCTCGGTGGTGTAGCCGTCGAAGCGGATCACTTCCATGCGATCGAACAACGCCACCGGAATCGTGTCGGCAACGTTCGCCGTCGCGACGAACAGGACCTGCGAGAGATCGAGCTCGACATCGAGGTAGTGATCCCGGAACGCGTGGTTCTGCGCCGGATCGAGCACTTCCAGGAGCGCGGCTGATGGATCGCCGCGCCAGTCGGCCCCGAGCTTGTCGACTTCGTCCAGCATGATCACCGGATTCATCGTGCCCGCGTCGCGCAACGCTCGCACCAGTCGACCCGGCAGCGCGCCAATATAGGTGCGCCGATGCCCACGGATCTCGGCCTCGTCACGCACGCCGCCGAGCGACATGCGCACGAACTTCCGGCCCGTGGCCCGCGCGATTGATTCAC
This sequence comes from Vicinamibacterales bacterium, assembly GCA_035649635.1. GTDB lineage: Bacteria > Acidobacteriota > Vicinamibacteria > Vicinamibacterales > UBA2999 > Gp6-AA40. Next base: position 7,117 of record DASRJE010000035.1, read on the forward strand.
CAATCGAGGTCTTGCCCGTTCCGGGAGGGCCGATCAGCGTGAGGATCACTCCGGATCGGCGTGTCTCGGTCATGCCTCGTTCGCTGCGCAGCTTCCGAACGGCGAGGTACTCCGTGATGCGCTTCTTCACGTCGTCGAGGCCCTCGTGGTCGGCGTCGAGGACCTCGCGCGCGAACGATGGATCGAGACGTTCCTCGGAGCGTGCGGACCACGGCACGGCGAGAAGCCAATCGAGATACGTCCGGATCACTCCGGATTCGGCGTTCGACTCGCCCATGCGCTCGAGACGGCCCAGCTCACGCTCGGCCTGCTCGCCCACGGCGTCGGGCATGCCAGCTTCGGTGATCTTCTTGCGGTACTCTTCGACAACCGAGCCGTCCTCCTCGCCAAGCTCTTTGCGGATCGCCTCCATCTGACGACGGAGGAAGTATTCGCGCTGTTGCTTCTGCGCGCCGTC
>DASRJE010000036.1:0-67361 GCA_035649635.1 Vicinamibacterales bacterium
GGACGAATGCCGGGCACGAAACCGCCGTACTTCCGCATGTTCTCCGCAACATCGTCAGGGTTGAAGATGATCGACGTGTAGAAGTATGCGAAGAAGACGATGCCAACCACGTACATGAGATTGTAGAGCGGCATCCCGTACGCCACCTGATCGATCGCCCGACGCGCCCAGGTGCCCACCTCGAACAGCGGCGCTGCCATCGTGAAGAACGACAGGATGGACGAGGCGAAAATCACGGGGATGACGCCACCGGTGTTCACCTTCAGAGGGATGTGCGTACTTGATCCGCCGTACTGCCGTCTTCCGACCACACGTTTCGCGTATTGCACCGTGATCCGGCGATGGCCCCGTTCAACGAAGATGATGGCTCCGATGACCACGATCGCCATCGCAACGAGGAACAGGATGCGCAGCGGACCGATCTGTCCGGTCTGCACCTGATCGAGTGTGTTGAGCAGCGCCGTCGGGAAGTTCACGACGATCCCGGCGAAGATGAGCAGCGACATGCCGTTGCCGATGCCACGTTCAGTGATCTGCTCGCCCAGCCACATGACGAACATCGTCCCGGTCGTCAGTGTCAGGACGCACATCAGACGGAAGCCCCAGCCCGGGCTGAACACGAGGGGCAATCCGCCTGGCGCATCGGCCGAGCTCTCCAGCCAGACCGCATAGCCGAATGACTGCACGATGGCCAGCACCACCGTGAGGTACCGCGTGTACTGCGTGATCTTCCGACGACCGAGCTCGCCTTCCTTCGAGATCCGCTCGAGGTACGGCCAGACGACGGTCAACAACTGAATGATGATCGAGGAGCTGATGTAGGGCATGACGCCGAGCGCGAAGAGCGTCACGCGCTGAAGGCTGCCACCCGTAAACATGTTCGCCAGCCCGAACATCGTCCCGGCGAGTTGATCAGCGAAGAGCCTCAACGCTTCCTGGTTCACGCCCGGCGTCGGGACGTGGCTCCCGATGCGGTAGACGCCCAGGAGCGCCAGCGTGAACAGTACGCGGTTCCGCAGGTCGCTGATGGCGAAGAGATTCTTGAGCGCGTTCTCCATATATGCCTGCCACGACGGGGCCGGCCGCCTTCGCGTTGCGCTCCGGCGAGCTCGCCGGAACGTTGCGGAAGCAGTCGCCCGCCTACTTACTAGCTGCCGCGATCACCTCTGCCGCGCCGCCGGCGGCCGCGAGCTTCTCGGCCGCCTTACCACTGAACTTGTGCGCCCGTACCGTCAGCTTCTTCGACACGTCTCCTCGCGCCAGGACCTTGATCGGCTGACGTTCGCCGTGAACGAGGCCCCGTTCGCGCAACAGTTCCGGCGTTACAACCGTGCCTGCGTCAAATCGTTCCGCCAGCACGTCGAGGTTCACGACGGCGTACTCCACGCGGAAGTGGTTGTGAAATCCGCGCTTCGGAATACGACGGTGGAGCGGCATCTGGCCGCCTTCGAATCCGCGCTTGAACTTGAAACCTGAGCGCGACTGCGCGCCCTTGTGGCCTCGTCCGGCCTGGGCACCCTGCCCCGTGCCATGACCGCGGCCGACGCGTTTCTTGTTTTTCTTCGAGCCCTCGGAGGGCTTGAGATTGCTCAAATCCATCGTTTTGTCCCGGCGGTCTACAAATCAAGACCCGCCCTACGCGGTTAACCCGGCTACTCGCTTACTGTAACGAGGTGGCGCACTTTATGGACCATTCCCCGCGTCTCAGGCGTGTCCGCCAACTCCACCGTGTGGTGAAGGCGTCGCAGCCCCAGGCCGGTCACCGTCTCGGCCTGCGTCCGATTGAAGCCGATCGTGCTCTTCACAAGCGTCACCTTGATGCGCTTGCCGGCGTCCTTCTGTGCCTTCTTGGCCATCGTACCTTTGACCTTTGACTTTTGAACCTGGGAGCTCAGGCTCCGACAAGCTCCGCCTCTTCTTTGCCGCGGAAACGAGCGACCTGCGACGGATCCTTGAGTCCCATCAATCCCGCAAACGTGGCGCGCACCACGTTGTGGGGATTCGCTGAACCCAGCGACTTCGTCAGCACGTTCTGGATTCCCGCGCTTTCGACGACGGCGCGCACGGCGCCCCCGGCTATAAGACCCGTTCCTTCCGGCGCCGGTTTCAGGAGGACGCTGCCCGATCCGAACCGTCCGACGACTTGATGCGGAATCGTCGTCCCCTTGAGGGGAACCTTGATTAGGTTCTTCTTCGCGGCTTCGATCCCCTTCTTGATCGCCGACGGGACCTCCTTCGCTTTGCCCACGCCAAAACCCACAACGCCGTGGCCATCGCCTACGACGACGAGCGCGCTGAAGCTCAGGTTCTTACCGCCCTTGACGACCTTCGTCACACGATTGATCGAGACCACGCTGTCCTTGATCTCGAGCTGCGAAGCGTCGATCTTTTCCCGAGTACGGTTCATTAGCGCCACGTTAGAACTCCAGACCTGCTTCGCGCGCGGCTTCGGCAACCGCCTTCACGCGCCCGTGATAAAGAAACCCGTTGCGATCGAAGACAACCCGCTTGACGCCCTGACCGATGAGCCGCTCGGCGATGGTCTTGCCAATCGCCTTGGCACCCTCGACGTTGCCCCCTGTGGCCTTCTTCGCGAGCGCGCCCTTGACTGCCGGCTCGAGCGTCGACGCCGACGCAATGGTGCGCCCGGTCGCGTCATCGACCACCTGCACGTACACGTGGGCGACGCTGCGGAAGACTGTCAGCCTCGGGCGCTCGACCGTGCCCTGCACGCGCCGGCGAATCCGGTACTTGATACGGTCGCGCCGATCCTCTTTCGTCTTGATACGCATCTCGCTTCCTCGGGCGGGCCTAAAGACCCGCCTCTACTTCGCTCCAGTCTTTCCGACCTTCTTCTTCAGCACCTCGCCGGTGTAGCGCACGCCCTTCTGTTTATACGGATCCGGCTTGCGCATGCGACGAATGTTGGCCGCTACCTGACCGACGAGCTGTCGATCGACGCCCGTGACGACGATGTGCGTCTGCTTGTCGACGGCGATATCGATCCCGTTAGGGATGTCGAAGATGACCGGGTGTGAATAGCCCAGAGCGAAGTGCACTTGCTTGCCCTTCAGCTCCGCCCGGTAGCCGACACCCACAATGTCGAGCTCTTTCTTGAACCCTTCTGTCACCCCTGCAACCGCGTTCGCAACCAGGCTGCGGGCCAGGCCGTGGAACTTCCGCAGCTCATCGTCTTCACGCGAGAGCTTCGCGACGAGCGCGTCGGCGTCCTGCGAGAACAGGATGCCGGGCGGCACCGCCTGGCGCATTTTGCCCTTCGGGCCCTGGACTTCGACCCCGTCCGGCGAGATCTTCACGGTCACGCCTTTCGGGATCGGAATTGGTTTCTTTCCTATGCGCGACATATTTCCTCTACCACACGTTGCAGAGCACTTCGCCGCCGACGCCGGCCTTACGCGCCGCGCGACCCGTCATCACCCCGCGCGAGGTCGTCAGGATGCTCGTGCCCAGGCCGCCGAGTACGTTCGGCACGTCCTGCACGCCGAGGTAGACCCGTCGTCCGGGACGACTGATGCGCTCGAGCCCGGTGATGACCTTCTCACCGCGCGGCCCGTATTTCAGGAACACGCGAATGAGCTGCCGGGGCTGCTTACCTTCTCGCGCCGCCGGCTCCTCGACTATCCGAAAGCCCTGGATGTAACCTTCGTCCTGGAGAATGCGCGCGATCTCTGCCTTCAGCTTGCTGGCGGGCATGTCGACACGTAGGTGCTTGGCCGACACCGCATTCCGCAAGCGCGTCAGCATGTCCGAAATCGGATCTGTCATCTCTTCGTTCCCTGATTAGTAGGCGGTAGGCAGTGAGCGGTAGACAGTGAAGGCGCTCGTCCTTCCTGCCAATCCTCCTGCCTGGGTCCTGCCTACTGCATACTGCCTACTGCTTACTGAATTACCAGGAGCTCTTCGTCACGCCCGTGACGTCGCCTTCGAGCGCGAGCTTCCTGAAGCACAACCGGCACATGTGGAACTTCCGCATGAACGCACGCGGGCGGCCGCACAGCTTGCAACGATTCCGCTGACGGACCTTGTACTTCGGTGACTTCGCTTCCTTAGCGACTTTCGCAGTCGTGGCCATTCGTAATCCTTATGTCTTCGCCTTCGTCCGCGCGGGCTAAGCCCACGCTCTACGACCGGAGAGCGGAGGCGTCAGCCTCCCGGTCATTTAGTTCGTGCGGAACGGCATCCCCATCAACTGCAGGAGCTTCCGTGCTTCTTCGTCCGTTCGCGCACTCGTCACGACAGACACATTCATGCCCCGCGCCTTGTCGACCTTCATGTAGTCGATCTCGGGGAAGATCAGTTGATCGCGCAACCCGAGCGTGAAGTTGCCGCGACCGTCGAATCCCTTGGGCGACACACCACGGAAGTCACGCACACGCGGAAGCGCGATGCTGATCAGGCGATCGAGGAACTCATACATCCGCTCTCCCCGGAGCGTCACCATCGCGCCTACCGGCATACCCTGGCGCAGCTTAAACTGCGCAATCGACTTCGTGGCGCGGCGGATGACGGCCTTCTGACCCGTGATGCGGCCGAGTTCCTCGGCACCCACGTCAGCCAGTTTCGCGTTTGACGTCGCCTCGCCCAACCCCATGTTGACGACGATCTTCTCGATCTTGGGAATCGCCATCACGTTGTTATAGCCGAACTCCTTTTTGAGCGCCGGCGCGACTTCCTTCGAGTACCGATCCTTCAGGCGGCTCATTTGTCGACCACTCCCTCGCACTTGCGGCAGATCCTGACCTTGCGATCGCCGCGCACGTCGTGCCCCACGCGCGTCATCTTTCCGCACTCCGGGCAGACGAGCTGCACGTTGCTGGCGTGCAGTGCGCCTTCACGCTCCACGATCCCGCCCTTGATGTTGCGCTGGGGGTTCGGCCGCGTATGGCGCTTGATCATGTTCACGCCCTCAACGATCAGGCGGTTCTTGACCGGAAGCACCTTCAGTACTCGGCCACGCTTGCCGCTGTCTTTTCCCGCCGTCACGATGACGGTGTCGTTGCGGCGAATGGGTGTTTGCAATCTCGACATAGCCCTAAAGAACCTCCGGAGCCAGCGAGATGATCTTCATGAACCGGCGCTCACGCAGTTCTCTCGCGACCGGGCCGAACACACGCGTTCCGACCGGCTCGTTCTGATCGTTGATGAGCACGGCGGCGTTCCGATCGAAGCGGATATATGTGCCATCACGTCGGCGCTGTTCCTTCCGCGTTCGCACGATCACGGCCTTGACCACTTGCCCCTTCTTCACCGTGCCATCGGGTGTCGCTTCCTTGACCGACGCCGTCACGATATCGCCGAGGCGGGCATACCGGCCGGCCGACCCGCCGATCGGATTGATTACCGAGATTTTTCGGGCGCCCGAGTTGTCGGCGACGTCCAGAATCGATCGCATCTGAATCATGACAATCTCCGTCTCTTGGCTCTCGGCTCTCGGCTCCCGGTACTTCCGAAAGCCCAAAACCCAGAGACTAGAGTCCTCTAAACTTCGGGCGCCTTGGCCACCACACGAGTCACGACCCACCGCTTCCGGCGGCTCAACGGCCGCGACTCGACGATCGCCACCGTGTCGCCGACCTTGGCCGCGTTGTTCTCGTTGTGCGCCACAAACGTCGAGGTCTTACGCTGTGTCTTCCCGTAGACCTCGTGGCGAACCTTCCGCTCGACAGCGACGACGACGGTCTTCTGCATCTTGTCGCTGATGACGGTCCCGGTCACTTGTGCCTTCACGCTCATCTTCGTCAGCCCTTACTTCTGCTTCTCGCGCAGGATGGTCTTGATCCGCGCCAGATCGCGACGCACACCGCGGACCTTGGCCGGTGCTTCGAGCTGCCCCATCGACTTCTGAATGCGCAACTTGAACAACTGATCGTCCAGGTCCTTGACCCGCGCCTGGAGATCGTCGACCGTCAGCTCGCGGATTTCCCCGACCTTCATGACGCTTTCTCCTCCGCGAACCGCACGGCGAACTTCGTCTTGATGGGGAGCTTGGCCGCCGCGAGCTGCATCGCTCGACGCGCCTCGACCTCGGTCACGCCTTCCATCTCGAACATGATCTTGCCGGGCCGCACGACGCAGACCCACTGCTCAGGCGCGCCCTTGCCCTTACCCATTCGGGTTTCCTGAGGCTTCTTCGTGATCGGCTTGTCCGGAAACACGCGCACCCAGATCTTTCCGCCGCGCTTGATGAAGCGCGTCATCGCCACGCGTGCAGCTTCGATCTGACGATCGGTGATCCAGGCCGGCTCCATTGCCTTCAGGCCGTAATCTCCGAACGAAACGTCCGCTCCCCGCCACGCTTTCCCGGCCATGCGACCGCGCTGTTGCTTGCGGTACTTGACCTTCTTTGGCATCAACATCGTTCTTTACCCTCACGCCGGATCCACACGCCAGGACCTGGCCTACTTGCGTCCCCTCCGCCAAGGCTACGGCGAGACCGCCGACCTTAGGCTCTGGCGGGTGCACGCCGCGGTGCGCGATCCCGGTACTCCTCGTCTCGACCTACCCGCGGCACCAGGCGCTCGCCCTTGTAGAGCCACACCTTGACGCCGATCTGGCCGTAGGTTGTGTTCGCTTCTGCGAAACCGTAGTCGATATCCGCGCGCAGTGTCTGCAGCGGAAGCTGGCCGTGCAGGTACCATTCAGAGCGCGCGATCTCAGCTCCATTCAGGCGACCGGACACGCGAACCTTGATCCCGCGCGCGCCGAAACGGAGCGCCGATTCTACCGCCTTGCGCATCGCGCGACGGAACGCCACGCGCTTCTCGAGCTGCACCGCCACTGATTCGGAAATGAGCTGCGCTTCGAGCTCGGGCTTCTGGATCTCCTGGATGTTGATGAAGACCTCGCGGCTCGTGCGCTTCTGGATTTCCTGCTTCAGCTTGTCGACCTCGGTTCCCTTGCGCCCGATGATGATGCCGGGGCGCGAGGTGTAGATGTCGATCTTCAGCTTGTTGGCAGCGCGCTCGGTCTCGATACGCGAGACGCCGGCATGCGAAAACCTCTTCTTGAGGTTCTGCCGAAGGGCAAGATCCTCGTGAAGCAGTTTTGCGTAGTCACGGTCGGAGTACCACCGCGAGCGCCACGTCTTGTTGAAGCCGAGCCGAAATCCGTACGGGTGAACCTTCTGGCCCACTGTGTTTCTCCTTGTAGTAGGCAGTAACCGACGCTGACGCCGCAGCTACGCCGAGGCCTCAGCTTTCTTCGCGCCGCGCGCCGTCTTTCTCGCGCGTGGCGGCGCGGCCTTCTCGCCTTCCGCTGCAACCTTCGCAATCTTGAGCGGCCGCTCCGTGATACGCACGGTCAGATGCGCGGTACGTTTCACGACCCGGAACGCGCGTCCCATCGGGGCCGGCCTCACACGCTTCATCGACATGCCCTGATTGGCGAAACATGCCGAGACGTAGAGCCGGTCGATGTCGCCACCGAATCCTTCCTTCTGCTGCAGGTTCGCAACTGCCGAGCGAAGAACCTTGGCCAGCTCGCGGGCGATGATCTTGCGCGTGAACTGCAGTGTCGCGAGCGCCTGGTTCACGCTCTTGCCGCGAATCAGATCGCAGACGAGGCCGGCTTTTTGCGCCGAGGTGCGAACGCCGCGCGCAGTTGCCTGTGCTTCAACCATTTCCTCTCCTCACTCGCTTGTGTCGGTGACCTTGGGAATGCTCACCCTTCGTGAAATCAACCGTTTCATAAACCGGCGTTTCGCCGCCACCCCCCAACACAAGCGAGCTGCCGTGTAATCCCCCTACGACTTGGCTGCGGGCGCCGCCGGAGCCGCAGCCGCTGTTGCGGCCGCCTTCTCCGTCTTCGTCGTGTGCCCCCTGAACGTCCGCGTCGGCGCGAACTCGCCCAGCTTGTGACCAACCATGTTCTCGGTGACGTACACGGGGATGAACTTCTTGCCGTTGTGCACCGCCATCGTGTGTCCGACCATCTCCGGAATCACGGTCGAGCGGCGCGACCAGGTCTTCACGACCTTCTTCTCGTTGGCCCGATTCATCTCCTCGACCTTCTCGAGAAGCGAGGTATCGACGAACGGCCCCTTCTTCAGTGATCTGCTCATAGTTCGTGTCCGCGGAGGCTGAAGCCCCCGGCTCTACGCGTCGCCCTACTTCTTCCGTCGCTGGACGATGAAGCGATCGGTCGTCTTCCGACGGCGTGTCTTGTAACCCTTCGTCGGCTGGCCCCACGGCGTCACGGGATGCCGGCCACCGGAAGTCTTGCCTTCACCGCCGCCAAGCGGGTGGTCCACCGGGTTCATGGCGACGCCACGCACGTGCGGCCGCCTGCCGAGCCACCGGCTGCGTCCTGCCTTTCCATACGCAACGTTCTCGTGATCGATGTTGCCGACCTGACCAATCGTCGCCACGCACTCGATGTTGATCTTGCGAATCTCGCCCGATGGCATCTTCACCGAGGCGTAGTCGCCCTCGCGCGCCACGAGCTGGACCCACGATCCCGCGCTGCGCGCGATTTGCCCACCCTTGCCGGGGCGCAGTTCGACGTTGTGAATCGTCGTGCCCAGCGGGATGTTCTTCAGCGGCAGGCAATTGCCCGGCAGGATGTCGACGGTGTCGCCGGCGAGCACCGTGTCGCCGACCTTCATCCCCAGCGGCTGCAAGATGTAGCGCTTCTCGCCGTCGGCATACGTCACGAGCGCGATCCGCGCGGACCGATTCGGGTCGTACTCGACCGTTTCGATCTTGCCCGGGATGTCCTTCTTGTCGCGCTTGAAGTCGATGATGCGGTAGAGACGTTTGTGTCCGCCGCCACGCCACCAGGACGTCAGCTCTCCCTGATTGTTGCGACCGCCCGAGCGATGCAGGTTCTCCGTCAGGGGACGGTACGGCTGACTCGTCGTGATCTCATCGAAGGTCAGCGACGTCTTGCCTCGTAGGCCTGGCGATGTCGGGTTGTATTTGCGAATCGGCATCTTTTCGATCCTTGCTGGCTCTCGGCCGTAGGCTCTCGGCTCGTTCAGTGTCGCTCGCCGCGCGCCTGAGCTCTCGACCGCATTACGCGCCCTGCAGGAAGTCGGGCAGTTTCTCGCCTTCCCGCAGCTTGACGTACGCCTTCTTCCAATCCGAACGCCGGCCCACAAATCGGCCCTGGCGCTTTTCCTTGCCATGTGCCAGTGCCGTGCGAACGCTCGCCACCTTCGCACCGAGCAACTGCTCGACGGCGCGGCGAATGTCGATCTTGTTCGCGTCCATCGCGACCTGGAACACCAGCGTCTGGCTGTCTTCGCGCATCACCGTCGTCTTCTCGGTGATGAGCGGCCGACGAATGACGTCAGTCAGTTTCATCCCAGCGCCTCCTGCAGTTTCTCCAGCGCTGCCTGTGTGAAGACGACCCGCCGGGTGTTCATCACGTCTCTGGCGCTGACTCGATTGCTCGCGAGCAGCCGGACACCCTCGATGTTGCGCACCGAAAGCGCAAGGCGCTCTTCCGGCTTCACGTCGACGAGCAACGCTTTGCCGTCGACACCGAGCCGCTTCAACATCTCGGCCGCCGCCTTGGTCTTGATGTCCGCCACACTCAGCGCGTCGACGACGATGACGGCGCCATCGCGAAGTCGCTGTGAAAGTGCGGCACGCAGAGCGCCCTTCTCGACCTTTTTCGGCAACTGGTATTCGTAGCTGCGCGGCTGTGGACCGAACACCGTGCCGCCCTTCCGCCACAGCGGATTGCGAATCTCGCCGACTCGCGCGCGGCCGGTGCCCTTCTGCCGCCACGGCTTCTTGCCAGAACCGCTAACCATGGCGCGCGTCTTCGTCGCGTGCGTGCCACGCCGCTCGGCCGCGTTGGCGCGGACGACCGACTCGTGAATCAGATCGGTCTTGACCCGGCCACCGAACACCTCGTCCCGGAGATCGAGCGATCCGACCTTTTCGTTCTGCGAATTGACTACGTCTACAGTCATGATGCTTCCCGGGATCCGGGATCCGGGAGCCGGGATCCGAGGGACACGTGCTTGACGAGCCCCGAATTCCGAGTCCCGAGTCCCGAGTCGTTCACTTCTTGCCCTTCTTCTTCACCGGCTCGGCCTGGGCGACCTTGATCTTCTTGGCCGCTACGGCCTTGCGAATCACGACGACACTGTTCGGTCCGCCCGGCACCGAGCCTTCGATCATGAGAAGGTTGTTTTCGGCGTCCACGCGCAGCACCTTCACGTTGCGCACGGTCACGCGATCGGCGCCCATGTGACCGCCCATTCGCATGCCCTTCACAACCCGCGACGGATACGACGAGGCGCCAATCGATCCGGGAGCGCGGTGGAACATCGACCCGTGTGTCGCCCGGCCACCCGCGAAGTGGTGCCGCTTGACGACACCCTGGAAGCCCTTGCCGCGGCTCGTCCCGATGACATCGACGCGCTCGCCGTTGGCGAAGATCGACACGTTCACCTGATCGCCCGGCTTCAACGGATCGCCGCCCGCCTTGACCTTCAGTTCACGCCGCACGCGTGTCGGCGGCACACCGGCCTTCTTGAAATGGCCCTGCATCGCCTTGTTTTCTTTCGTCGGCCTGGCTTCAACGAGCCCGAGCTGCACCGCCTCATAGCCGTCGGCCTGCGCGGTCTTCACCTGTGCGACGACGCACGGGCCGGCCTTGAGCACAGTGGCAGGATGCACGGTGCCATCGGCATCGAACATCTGGGTCATCCCGACTTTCTTTCCGATGAGCCCTGTCACCATGGCTACTTCCCGTGCTCCTTGCCGAACGCCTTGATCTCGACGTCGACACCAGCGGGCAAATCGAGTTTCATCAGCGCATCGACCGTCTGCGGCGTCGGCTCGAAGATATCGATCAGCCGCTTGTGCGTGCGAATCTCGAACTGCTCACGCGATTTCTTGTCGACGTGCGGCGAGCGCAACACCGTCCACCGATTCCGTGAGGTTGGCAACGGAATCGGACCGGCGAGGCGGGCGCCCGTGCGCTTCGCCGTGTCGACGATCTCGCCCGTCGATTGATCGAGAATCCGCGAGTCGTACGCCTTCAGGCGGATGCGGATCTTGTCTGAGAACATGGCCATTTTCTGAATCCTGTCGGGATTCGGGATCCGGGGTTCGGGATTCGAAGGACAAGCGTTCTTGCGAGTCCCGAACCCCGAGGCCCGAGTCCCGGCTTACTCAATGATTTCCGTAATGGTTCCAGCGCCCACCGTGCGGCCGCCTTCGCGAATGGCGAAGCGCGCCCCCTTCTCGAGCGCCACCGGCGTGTGCAACTCCGCCGTGATCGTCGTGTTGTCCCCCGGCATCACCATCTCCACCCCGTCCGGCAACTTCAACGACCCCGTCACGTCGGTCGTCCGGATGTAGAACTGCGGCCGGTATCCCGTGAAGAACGGCGTGTGCCGCCCGCCCTCTTCCTTCGACAGGATGTAGACCTCGCCCTGGAACTTGGTGTGCGGCTTGATCGACCCCGGCTTGGCCAGCACCTGCCCGCGCTCCACGTCCGTCTTTTCCACCCCGCGCAGCAGCACCCCCACGTTGTCGCCCGCCACGCCCTCATCCAGCAGCTTGCGGAACATCTCGACGCCCGTGACCACCTTCTTCTCCGTCGGCTTGAAGCCCACGATCTCGGCTTCCTCGCCGACCTTCACCTTGCCGCGCTCGATGCGCCCCGTCACCACCGTCCCGCGCCCCGAGATCGAGAACACGTCTTCGATCGGCATCATGAACGGTTTGTCGACCTCCCGCTGCGGCAGCGGAATGTAGCTGTCGAGCGCCTCCATCAGCTTCACCACGCTCTCCACCCCGTCCGCTTCCCCCTGCAGCGCCTTCAGCGCGCTCACCCGCACCACCGGCGAGTCCTCCGGGAAGTTGTAGGTCTTGAGCAGGTCGCGCACCTCGAGCTCGACCAGGTCCAGCAGCTCCGGGTCGTCGACCGCGTCCACCTTGTTGAGCGCCACCACCAGGTAGGGCACGTTCACCTGCCGCGCCAGCAGCACGTGCTCCCGCGTCTGCGGCATCGGCCCGTCCACCGCACTCACCACCAGGATGGCGCCGTCCATCTGCGCCGCTCCCGTGATCATGTTCTTGATGTAGTCAGCGTGCCCCGGGCAGTCCACGTGCGCGTAGTGCCGGTTGGCCGTCGAATACTCCACGTGGCTCGACGCAATCGTCAGAATCTTCGTGTCGTCGCGCCGCCCCTGCGATTCCGACGCCTTGGCCACTTCGTCATACGGCACGAACTTCGCCCACCCCTTGTCCGCCGCCACCTTCGTCAGCGCCGCCGTCAAGGTCGTCTTCCCGTGGTCGATGTGCCCGATCGTCCCCACGTTCACGTGCGGTTTGGACCGATCAAATTTCTCTTTCGCCATATGCGTTCGTCCGTCTCCGGGGCTGACGCCCCCGCCTTTGCGTCACGCGGGGGCTAAAGCCCCCGCTCTACGCCGGTCACCCGTAGCGCGCAGGCTTCAGCCCGCGCGACCGTGGCTACTTCGTACCCTGTATCCTCGCCACGACTTCTTCGCTCACGTTTGGCGGCGCCTGCTCGTACCGATCGAAGTGCATCGAGTACGTCGCGCGTCCCTGCGTTCGTGACCTGAGGTCGGTGGCGTATCCAAACATCTCCGAGAGTGGCACGCGCGCATTGATAATCTGCGTGCCCCCGCGGTCTTCCTGCGACTGAATGCGGCCGCGACGGCTGGCAAGGTCGCCCATCACGTCACCCATGTAGTCCTTGGGGACGACGACCTCGACGCGCATCACGGGCTCGAGCAGCACCGGCTTGGCCTTCTTCGCCGCGTCCTGGAACGCCATCGAGCCGGCGATCTTGAACGCCATTTCCGACGAGTCGACATCGTGGAACGAGCCGTCGTACAGCTCGATCTTCACGTCGTCCACCGGATAGCCGGCGAGGATGCCGCGCGTCAGCGCTTCCTTGATGCCCTCGTCGATCGGCTTGATGAATTCCTTCGGAATCGTGCCGCCGACGATCTTGTTCTCGAAGACGTAACCGGTGCCCGGCTCGGCCGGATGCAGATGGATCTTCGCGTGCCCGTACTGACCGCGGCCGCCAGTCTGCCGGATGTAGCGCCCATCGCCGTCGGCCGGCCTCGTGAGCGTTTCCTTGTACGCCACCTGCGGCTTGCCAACGCTCGCGTCGACGCTGAACTCGCGTTTGAGGCGGTCGACGATGATCTCGAGGTGCAGTTCGCCCATGCCGGCGATCACCACCTGGCCGGTCTGCTCGTCGGTCCGCACGCGGAAAGTCGGATCTTCCGCCATCAGCTTGGCGAGACCCTGACCGAGCTTTTCCTGGTCGCCCTTCGTCTTCGGCTCGATCGCGAGCGAGATCACAGGTTCCGGGAAGTCCATCGACTCGAGGACAACCGGCTTCTTCTCGTCACAGAGCGTGTCGCCAGTGCTGACCTGCTTAAGTCCCACAGCGGCCGCGATGTCGCCGGCGTAGACCTCTTTGATCTCCTCGCGCTTGTTCGCGTGCATCTTGAGGAGTCGTCCCACTCGCTCGGTCTTGCCCTTGGTCGCGTTGTAAACCGACGAGCCCGAGGTCAACACCCCCGAGTACACGCGGATGAAGGTCAACTGGCCGACAAACGGGTCGGTCATGATCTTGAACGCGAGCGCGGCAAACGGCGCATTATCGGCCGCGGGGCGCTCGACGAGCGTCTCTTCCTTCGCGCTCGGATCGATCCCGGTTATTGACGGGATCTCCACAGGCGAGGGGAGATAGTCGACGACGGCGTCGAGCAGCGGCTGCACGCCTTTGTTCTTGAATGCCGATCCGCAGATCACGACGACGAACGCCGTCGGCTCTTCGCGTACCGACCTGACCACGCGATTGCGGAGCGCGGTCTTGATCTCGTCTTCGGTGATCTCCTCGCCGTTCAGGTACTTCTCGAGCAGCTTGTCGTCGTGCTCGCTGACCTTCTCGAGCAGCTTCTCGCGATAGGCCTTCGCCTCATCCAGCATGTCGGCGGGAATGTCCGACACGACATAGTCGGCGCCCATCGTCTCGTCCTTGTAGGTGATCGCCTTCATCTTGACGAGGTCGACCACACCGACGAACTTGTCCTCGGCCCCAATCGGCAGCTGAATCGCGACCGGGTTGCCCCCAAGCTTGGTCTCGATCTGCTCGAGCGTCCGCTTGAAGTCGGCCCCGATGCGGTCCATCTTGTTGACGAAGCAGATCCGCGGGACGCGGTACTTGTCGGCCTGACGCCATACGGTCTCCGACTGCGGCTCGACGCCCGACACAGCATCGAACACGGCGCAGGCGCCATCCAGCACGCGCAGCGAACGCTCGACTTCAGCGGTGAAGTCCACGTGGCCCGGGGTATCGATGATGTTGATGCGGATGTCGCGCCAGAAGCACGTAGTCGCGGCCGACGTGATCGTGATGCCGCGCTCCTGCTCCTGCTCCATCCAGTCCATGACGGCGGTGCCTTCATGAACCTCGCCGATCTTGTACGTAATTCCGGTGTAGAAGAGGATCCGCTCGGTCGTGGTCGTCTTCCCGGCATCGATGTGAGCCATGATGCCGATATTCCGGGTTCGATTCAGCGGTGTCTGACGAGGCATTGCGATCTCAAGCCAAGAAGTTCACGAAGTTTTCTGCCACGAATTTCACGACGTTTTCTGCCACGAAGTTCACGATGTCCACGAAGCACTCTGAACAGCCATCGTGATCTTCGTATCTTCGTCGCTGTTCTTCGTATCTTCGTGGCGCTCGGTCATTACCAGCGATAGTGCGCGAAGGCCTTGTTCGCCTCCGCCATACGATGCGTGTCTTCGCGCTTCTTCACCGCGCCGCCACGCAAGTTCGACGCATCCAGCAACTCGTTCGCAAGCTTCTCCTGCATCGTCTTGCCGTCGCCGCGATCGCGCGCGTAACCAACCAGCCAGCGGATGCTGAGCGAGAGACGCCGATTCGGATTCACTTCGACCGGCACCTGGTAGTTCGAGCCGCCAACGCGACGCGACTTCACCTCGAGGCTCGGCTTCACGTTGTCGAGCGCCTTCTTGAACACCTTGAGCGGATCGTCGCCCGTGCGCTCCTTGATGATGTCGAAGCTCTGATAAAGGATGCGCTCGGCGGTGCTGCGCTTGCCGTCGTGCATCACGGTGTTGATGAACTTGCTGACCAGCACGCTGTTGTAAAGCGGATCGGCCGCCAGTTCGCGCTTCGGTATCTCTCGTCTGCGAGGCATATCTCTGAATCCTGTCGGGATTCGGGATCCGGGATCCGGGAGCCGGGGCCGCTTGTCGCGAATCCCGAGTCCCGGGTCCCGAGTCCCGGTTTATTGCTTCGGCCTCTTGGCCCCGTACTTCGACCGACCCTGCTTCCTGCCCTGCACGCCGACGGCGTCGAGCGTCCCGCGCACGACGTGATACCGCACGCCGGGCAGGTCCTTCACACGGCCGCCGCGAATGAGCACCAGCGAGTGCTCCTGCAGGTTGTGGCCGACGCCTGGGATGTAGGTCGTGACCTCAATCCCGTTGGTCAACCGGACGCGCGCCACCTTGCGCAGAGCCGAGTTCGGCTTCTTGGGCGTCTGCGTGAACACACGAACACAAACGCCACGCTTCTGTGGGCTGACCTGGAGCGCCGGGCTCTTGGTCTTGGTCACGATCTTCGTGCGCCCCTGGCGCACGAGCTGACTGATGGTCGGCATGTGCCCTCGATCCGTCTATCTGCCGGAACGGCTCGAGCCCGTTCCTGAAGAACGTACGCGCGCAGCCGCCAGCCATGCGGCCCCCGCGCTCGTTCCAAGCCTGAAGAACGGCATCGCTCTATGACGCGCTGCCGATCTGGCGCCTGAAACTAAAACCCTACTTGTTGAATGTCCGAGCGGAGCGCGGTCTATGGACTCGCGTCCTCTCCAGGAAAACAGCCTTCCAGCTTCTTCCAGTGCGGTTGCCCTTCGACGGGTGCTCAGGGCAACCCCGTGCCCCAGTCGAGGGGTTGGAGCTAGATAGGGTGTCCCAGCTCCAAGAGAACCTGACGAATATAGCATGCGCAGTAACGCTGCGCAACACTGGCACTTAGCGGCACGACGCCGCCTGACTGAGAAACCCGCACCTGCGGGCTGACGGGCCATGACTCCGCCCGTTTCAGACCGGCTACGTAAGAAACCCCTGTCGTCCTAAATCTCTGCCTTTCAGCGACTTCTACTCATTTTCGTTGCGCCAGGCAGTCGACGAGTGCCATGTCTGTTTACGGGAGAACCATTCGGTCGGCAGTCACGCATGGACACACGCCGAAGTGTGTGTCTCTTCCCCGGGGTTCGGGCGATCGTGCCGCGCGCCTACTTGGGCGGCGCGACAGGTACGGCGCCAGGAAAGACGTACGCGAAGAGCAGCGAGATCACACCCATCACGCACATGAGGAACACACTGTGCTTGATGGTGAACTTGAAGAGCCGGCTCTCGTCGGCCCGTGTCATTCCCGTCGCCGCGACGGCAACGGCAATGCTCTGTACCGAGATCATCTTACCCATCACGCCCGCGGCTGAGTTGACCGACGCCGTCAGCACGGGATTGAGGTTTAGCGCGTTCGCGGTCACGACCTGCAGGTTGCCGAACAGCGCGTTGGCGGACGTGTCGCTGCCAGTCAGGAAGACACCAAGCCATCCCAGTGTCGCGCTGAAGAACGGGAACGCCACGCCGCTCGTGGCGAGCGCCAGGCCCAATGTCGACGTCATCCCAGAGTAGTTCATCACGTACGCCAGCGCCAGCATCGAGGCAATGGTCAGGATGGCGAGCGCGAGCTGATTGAACGTCGCCTTGTAAATGCGCATGAACCTTCCCGGGCCCACACCCAGGAGCATTGCAGTCACGATCGTCGCCAGGACGCAGGCCGATCCGGAAGCGCTCAGCCAATTCAACTCCAAGAAGGCGTTGTACGGCGACGGCTGTGCGACTACAGGCGGCACGCGCTGGATCAGGTTGTGGAGACCGGGCACCATCAGGCGTTCGGCCAGGGGCCCTGTTCCAGGCACGATCGGCAGCCAGTCGGGCACGAGCATGTCGCCAATCGCGTTGATCGTCGGCTTGAACCGCGGCTCGCCCCATACCAGCACGAACAGCACGAGCATTCCGTACGGCAGCCACGCGGAGACCAGCTCTCCCGTCGTGTACTTCGGCGGAGCGATCGTCGCCTCCGTATCGCCCTCGAGGCGCATGATGCTCTTCGGCTTCCACAGCTTGAGCACGGCGACCATCACGATGATGCAGGTGAGCGAGCTCATGATGTCGGTCAGCTCCGGACCGCGGTACCGCGAGACGTACCACTGCATGCCCGCAAACGACACACCGCACGCGATGATTGCCGGCATCACCTCGAGCGCCCGCTTCCAGCCCGCCATTACGACGATCAAGTAGCCGGGAATGAAGACCGAAACGATCGCGCAAAGGGTTCCGACCATCGCGCTGAGCGCGAGTACCGGGAGCCCGGTCAGACCCGCGAGCGTCGTGACGGGAATGCCAATCGATCCGAAAGCGACTGGCGCTGTGTTCGCGAGAAGACAGATGCCCGCCGCGTAGAACGGGTTGAAGCCGAGACCGGCGAGCATCGCACCCGAGATCGCCACCGGCGCACCGAACCCCGCAGCGCCTTCGATGAACGCGCCGAAGCAGAACGCGATGAACATCGCCTGCAGCCGGCGATCGCTGGTCAGTCCCGCGATAATGTTCTTGATGATCTCGAACTTGCCCGTGTCCACGGCCAGCCGATACAGCAAGATCGACGCGAACACGACCCAGGCGATCGGGAAGATGCCGAACGCGGCGCCGTAGATCGCCGAGATGATCGCGAGCTTCAGCGGCATGCCGTAGATCACGAGTGAGACCACGAACGCAGTCGCCAACCCTGCCGCCGCCGACATCCACGCCGGCTTGCGCAGGATGCCGAGCATGGCGAACAGCACCACTATCGGGAGCGCGGCCACGAGCGCCGACACACCCAGATTCCCCGCGATCGGTTCATAGTTGTGCTGCCACATATCTCCTCTTTCGCGGTCTGGCTAAAGCCAGACACTACCTATGCAGTGTCGTCCTGCCCGACTCGCGTAGTGTCCGGCTTCAGCCGGACTGACGGGGATCGACGCCCCTGATCGAGGCATCGAGAAGCTCGATAGGGTGGACAATCGGCCAGTCGTGCCCGAGGCCCCGCGCCGCCGCGGCGATTTGCAGCGTGCACCCTGGGTTGCCCGTGGCAATCATATCCGGCGAGAGCGCCGCGATGTGACGCGCTTTCCGCGCCCCGAGTTCCTCCGCCGGCCCTGGCTGCACGAGATTGTAGATGCCCGCGCTCCCACAGCAAATCTCAGATTCAACCGGCGTCAGCAACTCCACGCCGGGAATAGCCTGGAGCAAGGCGCGCGGTTCGCTGCGAACGCCCTGCCCGTGCGCAAGATGGCAGGCATCGTGATAGACGACACGCGAGGGAATGGGGTGCCTGGGCGCGCGAGGTTCTCCGAGTTCGATCAGGATCTGCGAGACATCACGGACCCTGCGGCTAATCGCCCGAGCCCGCTCCTCCCACTCCCGATCGCCCTCGAACAGCTCGCCGTATTCCTTCATTGCGGAGCCGCATCCCGCGGCGTTGATGACAATTCGGTCGACGCCCGCCGCCTCGAAGACTTCGATGTTGTGACGGGCAAGCTCACGGGCCTGATCGATCTGGCCTGCGTGCAGCGGCAACGCACCGCAACATCCCTGCGCGCGAGGCGCGTCGACGCGACAGCCCTCGGTGGCAAGCACGCGAACGGTGGCCTCGTTCACCTTGGCAAACGCAATCCGCTGGACACAGCCTTCGAGCAGCGCAACCCTCAGCCGCTCGGCTCCGGTCGCCGGCGTGCGCGCCGGTACCCGTCCGAAAAGACCCCGCACGCTTACACGCGGGGCAACCGACAGAAGCGCCTTGAGGCGAGACGGGAAGATGCGCGCGAGACCAGGGCTCAGGCCGCCGTTGCGTCCCATGAATGGCGAGAGCGCCAGAAGAGGCGCCATGAGCACACGCAGGCGCGATGGATACGGAACGATCGCCATGAGCACCCGCCGAAAGAGTCGATCCACCTCAGGCCGCTGGAAACGGCGTTCGATCTGGACGCGAGACTTCTCGATGAGCGGCGCATATTGGACGCCGGAGGGACACGCGGTGACGCACGCAAGACAACCGAGGCAGCGATCGAAGTGCTGGACGAACGAAGACGTCATCTCCGCGCGTCCTTCCAGCCCCGCCTTCATCAGGTAGATCCGCCCACGCGGCGAATCCATTTCTTCGCCCCAGAGCAGGTACGTCGGGCACGTTGGCAGACAGAAGCCGCAATGCACACACTTGTCGATCAGGGCGCGAGATGGCTGGTCAGCACCCTGGAACGGTGAAGCGTTGGGAGTTGGGAGTTGCGAGTTGGCAGTTGACATGCGATCAGAATCAGATCGGTCCACGTCCCGCGTTGAGAATCCCCGCGGGATCGAACTTGCGCTTCAGGACGCGCGCGACCTCGTTGGCCCCCGTCGCCTTCCCCCAGACATCGACTTGCCCCTTGAGTGTCCGCGACGCGCGAAGAAGGACAACGTGGCCGACGTGCTCACTGCTGCGAAGAGCCCCGATAGCGCCCACCAGCACCGGCTCGTCTCCCTCGAGACGAACAAGCCCGGCGCCTGACGTCCGAGCAGTGAACATGGTCACTCGACATCCGTGGGCACGGACACGATCGAGCAGTGAAAAAACGGCTGGGAGATTCGATGGCAACCAACTGAATCGCACAACGGTGCCCCCCAGAGCCCACGGCGCACGGATATGTTCCTCCCACAGCGCTCTCTCCTCATCGCCACTGACCGCCGTCGGCGCACTCGATACCACCTGCCTCGCCTGCGCCGCCTGCGCGTCGATTGCGGCAGGACTGGAAGCCATCCGCATCAGCAGGATGCATCGTCCCTGGTCCGACACGCTGATATCGAATGCCGTGAACTCCACCTGACTGCCGTGCAGCACCGCGACGTCATGCGCCAGCGCCTTGCCATCCGCGTAAGTCGCGACGAGCGTCTTCGACGCGAGCGGAACAGGCAGCAGCTTGAAGGTGACATCGACGATTGCCGCCAACGTACCGTGTGAACCGCTAACGAGTTTACCAAGGTCGTATCCGGCGACGTTCTTGACGACCGTGCCACCGGCTTTGACCAGCCGGCCATCGGTCATGGCGAGCGTCACACCGATCAGCAGATCACGTGGCGTACCGAAGCGATGACGCATCGGTCCGGCATCGTTGGTCGCGACGATTCCGCCGACAGTCGCCTGCTCGAACGCGCTCTCGATCGGAAGGTACTGACCGTGTTCGGCAAGACGACGATTCAACGATGCGAGCGACATGCCCGCTTGCGCGGTGACCGTCATGTCGCCGTAGCGATGCGCGAGCAATTGATCGAGTTTCTGAGTGCCGATGACGAGATCGACGCGAGCCGCTACGCGCCCCCACCCGATCTTGGAACCGCCGCCGCGCACCACCGTGAGTTGATTATCGAGAGCTGCGGCAGCAAGGATTTGTGCCAGTTCCTCGGGGCTCTCGGGCACGGCAACGACCGGCGGAACGACTCCGTCGACGGCATCTTCGGGGCTTCCCTGTCGAAGGGCTTGCGTTACGCCCATCAGAATCGTTCGCCTAGTCCAGCACGTTCCACAGGATGCTCTCGATACGGACCCGGCACTTCACCACAGAGCCTTGGAGTGGGAAGGACTTTGCCCGGGTTACACAACCGCTTCGGATCGAGCGCATCGCGTACTGACTGCATCACCTCGAGGCTGTCTTCCGAGAACATCTTCGGCATGAACTCTTTCTTGTCAGCACCCACGCCGTGCTCGCCGGTGATCGACCCTCCCGCTTCGAGGCAATAAATCAGAATCTCACCGGCGACTTTTTCAGCGAGAGCCGATTGTCCTTCGATGCGCTCGTCGTAGCAGATCAGCGGATGCAGGTTGCCGTCCCCGGCATGAAACACGTTGCCAATCCGAAGACCCTCACGTTTCTCGAGCTCACGAATCCGCCCGAGCACTTCGGGCAGCTTCGTGCGCGGCACGACACCGTCCTGGACATAGTAGTTCGGCGAGATACGGCCCATCGCCGCAAACGCCGCCTTTCGTCCTTTCCAGATGCGAGCCCGCTGCGCCTCGTCCTGCGCGATCTCGACGCGCGTCGCACCTGACTTCCGGCAGGTGGACTCGACCACGGCGAACAACTCCGAGACTTCGGCGGACGGCCCGTCGAGCTCGACGATCAAGATTGTGTCTGCAGACGGGAAATTCGGATGCACCGCTGCTTCGGCAGCCTCAATCGCGACCGCATCCATCATCTCCACCGCCGCAGGAACAATGCCGGCGGCGATGATGTCCGACACGGCGGCCCCGGCTTCGCTGATGCTGTTGAAGGCGGCAAGCAGCGTTTGCACGCTTTCCGGCTTCCGGAGTACGCGGACGACGGCCTTGGTCACGATGGCCAGCGTGCCTTCGCTGCCGACGAGAAGACCTAACACATCCGGCCCGGGCGCATCGGCAAGTGGGCTCCCGATCTGCACGAGCTCCCCGTTCGGCAAGACGGCTTCGACGGCAAGGATGTGGTGCACTGTGAAGCCGTACTTCAGGCAGTGCGCGCCCCCGGAGTTTTCGGCGACATTTCCGCCGAGCGAGCAGACCTGCTGACTCGACGGGTCCGGCGCGTAGTAGTACCCGGACGGAGCGACGCAGCGTGTGATCTCCAGGTTCGTGACACCCGGTTCCACCGTCACGCGCTGATTAGGAATGTCGACCTCGAGCACGCGATTCAGTTTCGCGAGACTGATGACCACGCCACCAGGCACCGGCAGCGCACCGCCCGAGAGCCCTGTCCCGTGGCCACGCGCCACGAAGGGGATGCCTTCCTTGTCGCAAATCCGCACGATCGCCTGCACGTCAGCAGCCGACTGCGGCAGAAGCACGAGCTCGGGCAGGCTGCGCAGGTGCGGGAGCGCGTCGCACTCATAGGTGACCAGTTGCACGGGGTCACTCAGGACCGCCTCGCGCCCGATCGCGCGCCTGAACTGGTCAACGAGCCGGTGGTCCATTGCTCTCCCAGGGCCCAAGAAACGGAAAGACGCCCAACCTCCAACTCCCAATTCCCAAAGGCGGGAATCGACAGAGTTCATTTGTCCAGATGGTACACTCGTCGGCCAACGTGCGAATACGACTGGATTACGGCAGCGACGGCCTCGAGGTCAATCTCCCCGATGAACGGGTCACGGTCATCGAGCCAGCGGCTCGACCCGCGGTGCCCGATCCGCGAGCGACTCTACTGCAGGCGATTCGCTCGCCACTCGAGCGAGCCCCGATTCGCGACATCGTCCGCGCCGGTCAGAAAGTGGCCATTTCGGTGTGCGACATCACGCGCGCACAACCGCGAGTCGAGATGCTCCAGGCACTCTTCGAGGAGATGCCGCAAGTGAGGCCTGAGGACGTCACCATTCTCATCGCGACCGGCACCCATCGCGGAAACAGCGATCAGGAACTGGAGCGCATGCTCGGCCGGGACATCCTGAGCCGCTACAAGGTCATCAATCACGACAGCCGTAACGCATCCACGCTGGCTCGCGTGGGCACGACGTCCACCGGTGTCCAGGTCTATCTGAATCGCCAGTTCATCGAGGCCGATGTGCGTATCACGACTGGCTTCGTGGAGCCGCACTTCTTCGCCGGCTTCAGCGGCGGGCCAAAAATGGTTGCGCCCGGACTGGCCGGACTCGAAACCGTCATGACGCTGCACGATGCCAGACACATCGGGCATCCGAGCGCGACGTGGGGGACCACAGAAGGCAACCCGATTCACGACGACGTGCGCGAGATCGCGCGGATGGTCAAGGTGCACTTCGCCCTCGATGTGACGCTGAATCGCGATCAGAAGATCACCGCGGCGTTTGCGGGCGACATCTTCGCGGAACACCGGGCCGCATGCGCGTACGCGAAGGACACGGCCATGCGCCCGGTGCCGTCGCCCTTCGACGTCGTATTGACGACCAACTCGGGATACCCGCTGGATCAAAACCTGTATCAGGCGGTCAAGGGCCTGTCGGCGGCCGCCAAGATCATCAAGCCCGGAGGCACGATCGTCGCCGCCGCAGAGTGCCGAGATGGCCTCCCCAATCACGGCTCCTACGGCGCCGTCCTCGCGTCAGCATCCAATCCACGCGCGCTGCTCGAAATGATCTGTGCTCCCGGATACGCCGTGCCGGATCAATGGCAGGTACAGGTGCAGGCCCAGATTCAAACCAAGGCCAATGTCCTCATCAAAACCGACGGCCTCGGTCCGAACGAGATTCGCGCCGCGCATTTCACGCCCATCGACGACGTGTCACGCGCCGTGGAAGACGCGCTGCAGCAGGCCGGCACCGGATCCACGTTGTGCGTGCTGCCGCAGGGACCGCAGACGATTCCCTACCTCGCGACTGAAGCTAGCCAGTGACATTCTCAGACCCCAAGACCATCCTGCTTGCGGCCCTTCTGCTGGTGACCGCCGTCTTCGTCACGCTGTGGTCGCGCACGTCACCCCTGCGTCTTGGCATCGGCTTCCTCACGAATTTCTTCGACACGCTGGGCATCGGCTCGTTTGCGACGACGACCACTCTCTTCCGCCTCAAGAAGCTCGTGGCCGACGAAAACATTCCCGGCACACTGAACGTCGGGCATGCGCTTCCGACCGTCGTCCAGGCTCTCATCTACATCACCATCGTCGAGGTCGATTTCACGACGCTCGCGCTGCTCATCGCGGCGGCGACTGCCGGATCGTGGATTGGAGCCGAGATCGTGGCAGGGATGAACCGGCGCGCGATTCAGCGCGGCATGGGAATCGCGCTGCTCGTCGCCGCGGTGCTCATGGCGATGACGGCGCTGAATCGATTTCCCGGCGGCGGCACCGCGCTGGCGCTCGCGCAAGGCAAGCTCGTGGCTGGGGTGCTCATCAACTTCGCGCTGGGGGCGCTGATGACGCTCGGCATCGGGCTCTATGCGCCGTGCATGATCATGGTGAGCCTGCTGGGCATGAATCCGACCGCGGCTTTCCCGATCATGATGGGGTCGTGCGCGTTCCTAATGCCGTTCGGCGGCTACCGGTTCATCCGGAAAGAGAAGTACGACCTGCGAGCAGCGATGGGTCTCGCCATCGGCGGAATCCCGGCCGTGCTCATCGCAGCGCTGATCGTGCGGAGCCTGCCGCTCAACTATGTGCGCTGGCTGGTCGTGGTGGTGGTGATTTACGCCGCGATCTCCTTGTTGCGATCGTCGACGCAACGGCCCCAAGTGGCGACGGTCTAACCACGAAGAACTCGCACCACGAAGAACGCTTGGAAGCGGTATCAAAAGCCTGAGGGCGCGGACTGGCCCATTCAGCTGCTCAACGGATCACGAAGAAACGCATTAGAGCGGACGCCGCGACGCCTCTGCGTCCTCCGAAATGTTGTGCCCGGCTGCGCGGAGAACGCGAACTGCTCGATCCATGTCGTGGTGTCGCACAAGCACGTAGTCAGTGTCGTAGGTCGATAGCGCGAAGATGCTGATACCCGCGTTGGCTAATGGTGTCGCCAACCTCGCCAATACACCGCTCAGGTTCAGGTCCAAGGGACCTCGAACCGCCAACGCCGACCATGGGCCATCGGCTTTGACACCTGCGGGAATACGCGCGACGTCGCACATTACCGACAGTTCGGTTGGCGTACGCGTGACAGAGAAAAACGCTCCATTCGCGGCCCAGGGTGGAAGCGCATCGCCAGGCGCCAAGCGACATATCGCGTACGAGCCGGGGACTGGGTCGAGCGTCAGTCTAGGGCCGTGGTCCATTACATCCGTGCTATCGAACCTGAGATCCCATGCCGCTCGCGAAATCGCTCAACAACATTTCGGAGGCGCGCATCCGGGCTGCCAATGTTCGTGACTCGACATCTGCTGGGAGACCGCCAATTGTTTGATCTCACCAACTTTTTCCATCGACTTCGTACCACGATGTTCGTGGACGAAGCCGATAACGTCTCCCGCGATGGCACCGAGCATTTGCGATGAAAGGTGACGGGCTGCCGTGCAGGACGTGCTCGCGAATCAGCGCTAAGGAACTACGTCTGTTTCTCGAGCTGAGGACTCTGAAGAGCATGAATGACCCTGAGCACTGCAGTGATCACGCTAGGGCTTTCGTACACGGAGCTATGGCCGAGGGCGGCGGCTGCGACACGTTCCTGACGCTGTGCCGCCGAAACATCGACCAAGACTAGCTCGTGATTTCCCAATGGGGCTGCCTCGACTAGGATTCGCATGAACAGCGCGGCTCTCAATGTAGGGATGCCGGCACCCGCCGCAGCGAGCCAAGCGACCAGAGTAACTGCCACGAGAGCAGCGAGTCCTAGTATGAGCCCCGACCACAAGGCAAGCGCAAAGACGACAGGCAGGTCCAAAACTAAATAAGCAATGTCGAAGTCGCCCCGGGAAAAGCCGGGAGGAACGCTCTCGCGAATCGCCGTCGCAAGCTTGGCAGCTGTTGTGGTGCCGTCCGCCAAAATCGTGAATACCACTAACACCGCCGTTCCGACGGACCATATAAGAATCAACGCCACGCTGCCAATGATGCGACCGTAGCGCGGAATCGAAAGCCAAGAGTCACGCACTGACTGCAGGAAGTAAAAGAGGAGCTGCGAAGCAGCCTGCATGAGAGACGCCATTCCGCTCGTCCAGGTCATCGCCAACGCGGCCTCGTCGCCGATCGGCTTGAAGAAGACACTACGTGGTAGTCGTTCATGAAGTGTGCTTGCTTGATCGGCGGCTACCTTGGTTCGGTGCTCGAACTCCGCTGCGCTGCCGACCAGCCAACGCGCGAGTCGCCTGTGTAGCAGATATCCAGCGACGCCCACAGCCAAGCCGGTCAGCACGTACCATTCAGCGTAAGTCCCGATGTCGTTTGCCAAATCGCCAAACTTCTGCCCAAACGACGCAACGAAGTCATCTTCAGGCAGCGGGACTCGATGGCTGTCACGTCGAGCAATCAGATAATCGACCCACCATTCGGATACGCGTCCCGCACCGAGCAGCGCAGGTAACAGCGAGAGATAGAAAACCGCATTGGACAGAAGTCTCCGCAGCGCCAGTGCATACCCGCACGGTTGTACGCTTATCCAAGGTGTGGCCAGAGCGATGAAGCCATCGATGTGATCCGCCAGGCCTGGCTCCTCCTTCATCGCATAAGCGAAGACGCTACCACCATGGCTATGCGCAATCACATAAATGGCCCGTGACGGGGCTTCGCGCCGCAATTCCAGTAAACGATCAGCGAGCTCGGTTCCTGCCTTTCGGCGAGCCGCGACTGAGTTCTTCCCCGACCAGCTAAACGGCACCACGACCGCACTCCCGCCTCGCTCACGGGCGCTTTGCAGAAGAGCCCGACCGAGCATCGAATCGGGCTGCGTCCAGCGGGCTGCTCCAGCCCAGGTCCCATGGACGGTCAGAAAAAGCACGCCCATCTCCTGCACTGACGTCGGCGAAGAGTAAGGTTGACTGGAATTCACCAAGCCTCCCTATCGGTCTCAGAGAGATCCGCCCTGAGGGCGGCAGAGTCAGCGCTGGTGCGCGCCATGATCTGTGGCTGCTCAATTCCGTCACTACAAATGGCGAAGCCCGGTCGGGACCCAGAAGATGGCTTAAGTGCCATGGGCCTGTAAAGTCGGAGAACCCTGGCCGGAAGGCAACGGCGCCCCACACCACGCCCCGCACGCCCTAATCGCGCCGAAAGTAGCCAGCCCAAGCAGCACTTAGGCGCGGCGATAGAGAACGAGCAAGCCGCGGCTCAGTGGAAACATTACGTCGGCTCCCCCGCTCACCGGAATCTCACACAATGCTCACCTCTACCTGAAGACACCGGCAGGTCCTCAGAGCGATGCTTCCATTCGGAGGAACGAAGCGTATGACGGCGGTCTCGTGGCTCGACTGGAAGCTGGGCGCGCGGATGCTATGGAAGCATCCCGCGCTCACGATCATCGCCGGCCTTTCGCTGGCGGCGGCCATCGCGATTGGGGCGGTCGGCATCGAAGTCGCCGACGAACTGCTGTACAAGCGGCTGCCCTTTTCTGAAGGCGGCCGAGTCGTGCGCCTGGAGACGCAGGACGTGGTGAAGTCACGCGTGGAGCCCAGGGTGCTCCACGATTTCGCGATCTGGCGGCGGTCCCTCAAGACCGTGACGGAACTCGGCGCCGCGCGCCTGAGCGAGCGTAACGTGCTCACCGGCGAAGGGCGCGTCGAAGCGCTGCGCGTGGCGGAGATCACGGCGTCGGCATTTCCGCTCACCCGCGTGCCGCCGCTGCTCGGCAGACCGCTGCAGCCGATGGACGAAATGCAGGGTGCGGAGCCAGTCGTGGTGCTGGGTTACGACGTCTGGCAGAGACAGTTTCTGCAGGACCCGGCGATCATCGGCCGTATCGTGACGGTGGGTCGCACGCCTCGCACCGTGGTGGGCGTGATGCCGCCACGTTTCGGGTTCCCGCACAGTGAGCAGGCCTGGGTGCCATTGCCGGTCCAGGACGCGCTTCCTCGGGAAGGGCCGGCCGTGCAGGTGTTCGGCCGCCTCGCCGACGGAGCGAGCTGGCAGGACGCAGCAGCGGAGCTCGACGTCGTCTCGGCACGCGCTGCTGCCGATCAGCCGACGACCCATGCGCAGCTGCGCACGCGCGTTCGCGCATTCGCCGGCCGCACGACGGGTGATCCGGTGCGGCTGGAAGATTTGGCGGTCCACGCCATCGTTCTGCTGCTGCTAGGAGCGGTGTCGGCGAACGTCGCGACGCTGATCTTCGCGCGCATCGCGATGCGCGAATCGGAGATGGTCGTCCGCCACGCGTTGGGGGCGAGCCGTGCACGCGTGATCGCGCAGATCCTCACCGAATCGCTGGTGCTGACCCTCACCGCCGCCATGCTCGGCCTCGTTGTGGCTCAGGCGACTGTGCGGTATTCCTGGGCTCGGGCGACTCAGATCGCGGGCGAGAGCCTGCCGTTCTGGGTGGATCTGAAGCTGGAGCCCGCCACCGTTGCGTATGCACTGCTGCTCGCGGTCGTCGCTGCTGGCATGATCGGCTTGCTGCCCGCAGTGAAGGCCACCGGTGCGTCCGTCCATCGGAGACTGCAGGGGATCACGAGCACCGGCGGGACGATGAAGTTCGGCGGCCTGTGGTCGTTCATCATCGGCGCGCAGGTTGCGTTCACGCTGTTGTGCCTGCCCGCCGCGGTGGGAATCTCCAGCAACACCCTGCGCGTCCAGTCGACGCGCGCGGAGTTTCCGGCGGAGCATTACCTGACCTTCCGTCTCAGCGTGGACAACGAAGCACTGGCCGGCGAACAGGATGTGCCTGACGATGGGCAGATCGCCGCGCGTCGCGCGCTGGCATTCGAAGGATTCGCCGGCCGGTTGCGTGAGGAGCCTGGTGTGACGCACGTGACGCTCGGCGATCGCCTGCCGACGATGTCCCCGGAGTGGGTGACGGTGGAAATGGAACAGGACGGTGCACCTCCGGCTCGCCTGATCGGCAATTACGAGGGCGGATTCGCGATGGCCGCTGTCGGCGCCGGCTATCACGACGTGTTTGGCGCTCGTCTCTTGGCCGGCCGCGCCTTGCGGGCAACTGACGCTGGGGCGCCGAACGGGCCCGTCGTGGTCAATGAGGCGTTCATGCGCGTGGTGGGCAGGAATCCCGTGGGCGCACGCATTCGCACGCTCCAGCGAGGCAGCGAGCGCGAGCTGGGACCCTGGCACGAGATTGTCGGCGTGGTCACCGATCTATGGACGTTCCCCGCCGATTGGGGCGAGGCGGGATACATCTATCGCGCAGCCTCCGCGGCGGAGATCGATCCGGTCGTCGTCGCTGTGCGCGTCGCGGGGGACGCTGCGCCGCTGGTGCCCCGCGTAGCCGCCCTTGCGCGAGAGGTCGATGCGGGTCTGCACCTCTGGGATATCGTCACCCTCGACGACATCGTCGCGCAGGAGCAAACGCGGATGGCGGGCGGCATCTTCGTCGTCGGCAGCGTTCTGCTCGCGGCGATGTTCTTCTCCGCTGCCAGCCTGTACGCGCTCATGGCCGTCGCTGTGCAGCGTCGCTCCCGCGAGATCGGCATCCGCATCGCACTCGGCGCTAATCCCCGGCGCGTGCTGCGTACGGTTTTCGCCCGTGCTGGTCGTCAGCTTGGCGGCGGCATCATCGCAGGCAACAGCATCGTCCTGTTCATCGCATGGCGCACCGACGCCTTGACCACGGATCTCCTCGTGGCGTTGCTGATCATGTCCGTCATCATGGCGGTGGTGGGCGTGCTTGCGGGCGCGGCACCGGCGCGCCGTGCGCTGCGTGTTCAACCGACCGAGGCGCTGCGGCAGGCGCATCTCTCCTGACGGCCAATGGCTGGCATACGTATCGAACGAAACGCAGCGAAATGAAATCTATGTCGGAACCTTTCCCATGCCTGGCGGGAAATGGCAAGTGTCGGCTAACGGTGGTACCTTCCCGATGTGGAGCCGGAATGGAAGGGAACTTTATTTCGTCTCTAGTGACGGAAAGATGATGGCGGTCGAAATCAAAGCGGGCTCTCAATTCACACCAGGTGTACCCAGGCCACTGTTCGACACTGTCGGACTGGGAACGGGAGACTACGGTCTTTATGATGTCAGCCCTGATGGCCGCTTCCTGATGAACGTTTCCGCAGTCCAGTCCTCGACCGTACCGATGACGGTCGTTCTCAATTGGGTTGCTGGTTTCAAGCGGTAATGGAACGCGTGCAACTTCTTGGTCGATGATGTGCAATCGTCACCGGCGTTCAAGTCGCCCTCACGTGGTATGGAGTCTGGCCTTGGGTCTTGCGGCCTGCGGCACCTCTCCTGAATCACCTGTAGCACCATCGGCACCCGTTACACCAGCTGCCCGGCCCGGCTACCACACCGTGTCGGGAACCGTGTTTGAAGCGTTTGGGGGCACGTTCCGTCCCATCACCGGATCCCGCACGATCTTCTTTTGGGTCGAGCAGCGAACCGAGCGTGGGAGCAGCGGATCATCGCTGCCTGTCATCACCGACGCGAACGGCCATTACACGGCTTCTGTACCAGATAGCCGCGTGTCCGTTGCGGCTTGGTCACGAACCGAGTTGCAGCCCTGCCTCACCAGCACCGAGGTACGCACGGACACCGTGCTCGATGTGCAAGTGATTCCTGCAGCAGAGGCGCAGTCCGTTGCCGCGCGCCAGTTGCAATCGGATAGGCCGACTGTCAGCGGTCAGGTGTACGAGATGACGGCGGCAGGCAAACGACCCCTGCCAGGCGCGGAGATCTTCGTCGACATCTCGATCGATGTCTATCAAGCTTTCACGAAGACCGACGACCTGGGGCGATTCTTCCTGTGTCGAATCAATTCGCCGATTCGCATTGACGTTGGAATGACGGGTTATCGGTGGGAATCGCGCTTTGTGGGCGGCAGCGCCAGCACAGATCTGGACATCGAGCTTGGGCGCAACTAGGAGCTCTTCCTGATCTTCGTGGCTGAGATCTTCGTGCCCTTGGTGGCGAACGCACTCAGTGCGTCATCGCATGGATCAGCACATCGATCCCGAGTGCATATCCCGCCGGCGAGAACTGATAGAAGAAGGCGGGATCCTCGCCCTCGCGCTCCCATGAGTCCGCCACATCGGTGTTGTGCGTCATGAGCACCATGACGCGGTGCTGCTTGTCTCGAATCACCCGGAAGTGGACGACCTCGCTGTCGGGACCGCGTTCCGAGGTCTCCTGTCCCCCGCTGCGCCGCCAGAACTGGATGTTCGTGATCTGCGGAATCTTTTTCACTTCGAACAGACTGTGCAACATGGGATCGTCCAGACGCACATCCTCGATCGGGTAGTCCGCCGGCGGCATCACCTTGGCGATCTGCGATTCCCACTGCTCCCACGCCGCCGTCCCCCAGAAGTCGTCAGCCCAGAGGAAGCCGCCCTTCAGCAGGTAGGTTCGCAACCGCTCTGCCTCATCGTCCCGGATCCCGATCGTGCCAGCGTCCGACATCACCGTGATCGGACAGTTGAACAGTTGATCGTCGGTCAGCCGGACCACATAGAAATTCGGCTGCTGACTTTCGTCACGGCTGACCCTGGTCTTGGTCAGTTCCGACAGCCGCGTCGTCAGATTGATCTCGGCGTACGGATAATCAGTCTGCCAGCCGATGCCGGAATACTCCATGCGCACGGAGCGATACGCCACGCGACAAATGACGAACGAGGAGTCCGGCATCTGGGCGGGCGCCCAGCGAGCAGCAAAGCTGCCTTCGCGGAAGTACCGCTGGGCGTGTACCACGCCCGCGACGGCAAGAGTCGCCACCAGGACCACGAGGCCGGCAACGACAGTACGGCGACTCATTTCAGGAGGTTATCGCGATTTGAAGAGCCCGGCAACTTCTGGTTTGACCACCTTGCCCATCGCATTGCGCGGCAGAGCCGAGACCTGTTGGAGCGCGCGCGGAATCTTGTATGGAGCGAGTTGCGGTTTCGCCCACTGCTGCAAATCGTCGAGCGACAGCGTCGCTCCGTGTCGAAGCTCCACCGCGGCAGAGACACATTCACCCCATGCTTCGTCAGTGACCCCTACGACCGCGCATTCGGCAATCGCTGGATGAGTCCGCAGCACCTCCTCGATCTCGAGCGCCGAGACCTTGAAGCCACCGGTCTTGATGATGTCGACGCTTGTCCGCCCCAACAGGCGATACGAGCCGTCCTCGACGACGGCGACATCACCGGTGCGGAACCAGCCGTCTCGGAAGGCCGCTGTCGTTTCATCAGGACGCTTCCAGTATTCGAGAAACACGGACGCACCCCGCACTTCCAATTCACCCGGCGTTCCCGTTTCTACCTCGCTGCCTGCTTCGTTCACGAGCCTGACCTCGACGCCTGGTAGCGGTGTTCCGACACAACCCGGGCGGCGCTCTCCGTTCAACGGATTCGCCAGCGCCATGCCGATCTCAGTCATCCCATAGCGCTCGAGCAAGGTGTGACCGCTGATCTCGCGCCATCGTTCGAGTGTTTTCACCGGAAGTGCCGCCGAACCAGACATCATGAGACGGAGCCTGCGCACTCCATCCGACCGCTGACGACGAACCTCCGGTGTCGCCGCATCCCACGAGGCGATCAGCCGGTGATAAATCGTCGGGACAGCGGTAAATACCGTGACCTCGCCTGACGCCAGCCGCTCCCACACGCGCTCGGCGTCGAAGGCGGGTGCTATTTCACAGGTCGCCCGCACGGCCAGCGCCGAACCAAGACCGTTGATGATGCCGTGCACGTGATGAAGTGGAAGCACGAGCAACAGATGATCGGACGGCGTCCAGCGCCACGCCTCCACCAGCGAGGCGATCTGCGCACCGATGACCTGATGCGTCGAGACGACGCCCTTCGGTCGACCGGTCGTGCCGCTCGTGTAGATGATCATCGCGCGACGATTCGAGCCTAGATGCGGCAAACCATCTGCCGGCCTCGCGCGCAGCGCATCGTCTGCTGCAACAAAGCGCGCGTGGGCCGCGCGAGCGATCGGCGCTAGCGCCGTCGCGGAGGCCTTGTCACCCACCACCACGGCTGCTCCTGAATCGCGGATGACGTACTCGAGCTCGGCGGGTGGATGTGAGACGGCCAGAGGCACGGCAACGCCACCCGCGCGCCAGATACCACGTTGCACTGCCGCATACGCAAAACTCGGGTGCACGAGGAACGCGACGCGAGTCTGGTTGAGATCCTCGTTGTCTGCGAGCAGCGATCCAGCGACGCGCTTCGAGGCGTCGTCCAGGTCGTCGTAAGTGAACGCACCGTCTGACGCGATGATCGCGCGCCGCGGGTTGGTCATCGAAGACAAGATACTATGATGTCGTTCCGCATCGTTCAGGAGAGCCGCGCATGGCGTTGATTGATCCAGGGAAGAAGGCTCCAGCGTTCACGTTGAAAGACCAGCACGGGACGGCTCATCGTCTGTCCGACTACGCTGGCAAACCTGTCGTTCTCTACTTCTATCCCAAGGACGATACGCCCGGCTGCACGCAGGAAACCTGTGACTTCGAGGCACGGCTGCCTGCGCTCGGCAAGAAGAAGGCCGTCGTGTTTGGCGTCAGCATCCTGGACGAAAAGAGCAAGGCGAAGTTCGCGACCAAGCACGGCATCACCTTTCCGCTGCTCGCCGACGCCGATCATGCGGTGGCCGAGAAGTACGGCGTGTGGCAGGAGAAGTCACGCTACGGCCGGAAATACATGGGCATCGCGCGCACGACGTATCTGATTGGCCCGGACGGCAAAGTCGTCCAGCGTTGGGACAACGTCAAAGTCGATGGGCACGCGGAGGCGGTGGCTGACGCGATCGTATGAGTCCTCTCCGTTGATTCACACGCCGAGTTTTGTCACGACCGCCTGTCCCGTCAGGAGATGAAGAACACGAAAGCCGGTATTGCTGACGACGAACTCGTCGACAGCCTTCTTCACGCCTTCGCAGGTCGTCGTCCCGTAGTCGTCGGCGACGATGACGCCGCCTGACACCATGCGCGGACCGAAAAACTCGAGGCAGTAGCGCGTAATCGGGTAGACATCAACGTCGAGATGCACGAGGCCGAAGCGGCGCTCAGCGGCGAAGGTTGGTGCCGTGTCGCGAATGTCACCGACCTCCACGCGCACAAACGAGAATCCGCGCAGGTACTTCGCTACTTTCTCTGCCTTGACGCGAGTGAATTGCTCGCCGGGCCGGTGCAGCCCGTCGAGACTCTCGTCGACCTCGACATGGCCCTGGAAGGTGTCGCAGACGTAGAACGGGATTTCGCGTTGACGCCGTCGAAGCGCCTCCGCGACAAACCATGCGGAACCGCCACGGTACACGCCCACTTCGGCGACCGCCTGCGCAGCAGCGGGCAACCAGTCGACGGCTTGCCACAGTGTGTAGAGCCGATCGACGTTGAGATACGTGCGCCCGTCGCCAATCACACGCGCCGCGACGTCGCCGAACGGCATGAGCTGCCGTATGTCGATCCTCTTGAATGCTTCCCGCCAGTAGTACTCGTGCTCGCGGGCTTGACGCAGGAACTCGGCGTCCTGCGCCATGCGCTCCTGGCGCTCGAGCAACTCACGAACCTGCTCGCGCGACGCCGCCAGCTTCGACCGTAGTTTTGCGTTCTCGATCGCGTATCGCCTGAACCAGGGAAGCTTGATGAGCAGCGACATCGCATTCGCTCATGCCGCTACTGCGACAGTTTCTGCCTCGCCTTTTCGACGTCGCGATGAAAGACGAACAGTCGATCCGCGTTCCCGTCGGGATCGGTGAAGTTGAATTGCCTGCCCTTCCGCAGCTTGACACGCAGATTCTTGTCCTGGTAGTCGACCTGAAATGATTCGAGATCGCTGAATGGCGCGGTGAACCCGTCCTCCTTGTCCGCGGTCTCGTATCGAATGCCGTCGACGGTTGCGACGAGCCGCCCGCGGCACGAGCCCACGCGATGCTTGTGCACCACGGCGAGAGCCGCGTCGAGGCGGACCTCCCGAAAGCGGAAAGTCAGATCGCGAGGGCCGGGCTCCACGTCGATCGTCTGCGCGATACCGTCGAACCCCTCGGCGGTCACGTTGATTTGGTGTGTTCCAGGCTTCACGCTCTCCGCCGTCAGCGGCGTCGTGCCAACGAACTGCCGGTCGATGAACACCTGCGCCCGTGGCACGTCCGCGTCGATGCGCAACGTGCCGAGCTCGGCAACTGTCTCAATCGGCGCGGCCGGCGCTGGAGATGATGCCCGTCCAGCGGTTGATGGTCTGGCCGGCCGGCGCGACGGTGTCGGCGCGGCAGGCCGCTCGGGTGTTTCCGCGCGAGGCGTCGCAGGCGGAGTGACCGGCGCCGAGGACGTTGGGGCGGGAGTGACTACGCGCTCCACGCGAGGACGTGTGGAGTTCACAATCACGAGCACACCAATAACCAATGCGAAACCGAAAGTAGCAACAGCGAGGACGCGACGGGACACACGCCGATTCTACGTGACCGACGCTTCAACTAGAATGCGTCCGACGCCGGAGCGGCAGTTCGGCGTCGGCGTCGACTCGGGACTCGGGACTCGGGATTCGGGGCTCGGGACGCGGGATTCGGGGCTCGGGATTCGGGACTCGGGGCTCGGGATTCGGGAACCGAGGTCCTGTTCAAGATTCGCGTCAGCATAGCGGAGGGATCACATGAAAGCGCATGCCGCACAAGCGGCAGCGGTTGTCCTGCTCGTTGCGATCGGCGGCACCTTCACGATGGCGGAGGCGCAAGTGGACTTCACCGGGCAGTGGGCGCCTCTTTACCAGGAGGACACGATCGAGCGCGTGCCCGGTCCCGAACTCGGCGACTATACCGGCCTGCCACTAACCGAGGCGGGACGGCTTCGCGCCGACAGCTGGGACGCGGATCGCATTTCGGTCGTCCAGGAGTATCAGTGCCGTCCTCACTCGGTCGATTACGGACTTCGCGGCCTCGCGCCGATCCGTGTGTGGGCCGATTACGACGAGGCAACGCAGCGGATTGTCGCGTTCAACGTCCACATCGGCGCTTACGAAAACAAGCGGACGATCTACCTCGACGGCCGTCCACATCCTCCCGACTACGCCGCCCATACGTTTCAAGGGTTTTCGACCGGCGTGTGGGAGGGCAATACGTTGACCATCACGACCACACACCTCAAAGCGAATTACCTCCGCCGTAACGGTGTTCCTCGCAGCGCGAAGGCACGGCTGACGGAGCATTGGACTCTGCATCGCACGTATCTGACGATCACGAGCGTGCTCGAGGATCCAGTCGTGCTCACCGAACCGCTGGTCCGCAGCCAGACGTGGTTCCTGGATCCGGGACAACGCGCCGGCCTCTTTCCCTGTGAATACGTGCCCGAAGTGCCCGCGCCTCCAGGCACCGTTCCGCATCATCTTCCTGGCACGAATCCAAATCTCAAGGAGTATCTCGATTGGTACGCCATCCCCGCCGAGGCCGCTCGCGGCGGCGCGGAGACGCTCTATCCCGAGTATCAGCTGAAGCTGGAAAAGATCTACACGCCCAAAGACAAATGTGAGCGCTATTGCAACTGCGTCGGTTTTGGCGGCTGTCTTTCCGTGACGGGTCCATGAAGATTGCCCGGATGAGACACCACGCACTCTCTGCATTTACGTTCGCTGCGATCGTCATTCGAATCGGCACGGCCCTGCATGCCGGCCAGCCGACTGCCGCACCATCGCCCGTCGGCCTGCTTCACGTCCAACGCAGCGTGCACATGCTCGTCGTGAACGGCATGAACATCGCCATCCAGGTTGGCGACGACGGCGTGCTGCTCGTCGACGCGGCGACCGCCGCGGTGGCGCCGCAGGTGATCGCGGCGATCCGGACGCTGTCCTCCAAGCCGATTCACACCATCGTCAATACGCACGTTCATGCCGATCACACTGGTGGCAACGAGTCGCTGGTCAAGCAGCGCGGTACCGGCGCCGCACAACCAGTTCGCGTCATGGCGCATCAGTCAGTGCAGGAGCGAATGATCG
Source organism: Vicinamibacterales bacterium (assembly GCA_035649635.1). Taxonomy (GTDB): domain Bacteria; phylum Acidobacteriota; class Vicinamibacteria; order Vicinamibacterales; family UBA2999; genus Gp6-AA40. Next base: position 36,571 of record DASRJE010000036.1, read on the forward strand.
CGGCGGCCCCGCCCGGTGGTTCAACCGGCGGATTCCGGTTGAACGCCGCCATCACGCTGCCGATCAACAACACCTACGACACGCCGACCAAGGACTTCTTCCTGAACGGCGAGGCCGTGATGATTTATCACGCGCCCAAAGCACACACCGACGGCGACAGCCTCGTGCACTTCCGCGCGTCCGACGTGATCGCGGTTGGCGACGTCTTCAGCCCAGATCGTTATCCCGTCATCGACCTCGCAACCGGCGGATCGGTTCAGGGCCTCATTGCGGCGCTGAACCACGTCCTCGAGATCACGGTGCCGGCGCGTTTCCAGGAAGGTGGCACGTTCGTGATTCCCGGACATGGTCGCCTCTCAGACGAAGCGGACGTCGTCGAGTACCGGGACATGGTCACGATCATTCGCGACCGCGTGCAGGATCTGATTCAGAAAGGGCTGACGTTTGAACAAGTGAAAGCGGCACGTCCGTCGCGCGACTACGATTCGGAATATGACGGCGACGGCGGATCGTCGCCAGATGCGTTCGTCGAAGCGATCTTTCGAAGCTTGAAGGCTCAATGAGACTCACTACAGCGACTCTTCTCCTCGTGTGTGCCTCGCTCTCGGCGCCGGTCTTCGCGCAAGGACCGCCACCGGGCGGAAGGGGTGCGGCGCCGCCTCGCTCAGCGCGCGAAGCGGCGCCCGTCGACTTCACCGGCTACTGGGTGTCGGTCGTCACCGAGGATTGGCGATGGCGCATGGTGACGCCGGCGAAGGGCGACTTCGCTGGCGTACCGCTGACACCAGCGGCACGCAAGATTGGGCTGGCATGGGACCCGGCGAAAGACGAAGCCGCCAAGGAACAATGCAAAGCGTACGGGGCTGGCTCGATCATGCGTGTGCCCGGTCGTCTGCACATCACCTGGCAGGACGACGACACACTCAAGATCGAGACGGATGCCGGCACACAGACACGGCTGCTGCGCTTTCGCGGCGGAGCGACAGACCCTCGCCCCACATGGCAGGGCAATTCCGTCGCACAATGGGAAGGCATCGTGCGCGGCACCGGCGCGCCCGACTTTCTTCCGATCGCGCTCAATCCTCGCGAGGGTACTCGCGGTCGTTCGCTCGAGGTCGTGACCACGAACCTCCGACCGGGATATCTCCGCAAGAATGGAGTGCCCTACGGTGCGCGCACAACCGTACGCGAGTACTACGACTTGTTCTCGGAACGGAACGGCGACATCTGGTTCACCGTCACCACCATCGTCGAGGATCCGGAGAACCTGACGGAGCCGTTCGTGACGAGCACGAACTTCAAGAAGCAGGCCGACGCGACCGGGTGGAATCCCCGGCCGTGTACGGCCCGCTGACGATCTACTTCCGCTCGGCGAATGTGATCAGATAGCCGTCCGGGTCGGCCACGACCGGGATATTCCTCGATCGCCGGCCCCGGCGCGTTCAGGAAGATCTGGACTGGCCCCGATCGAACGATGGCGAAGACGTAGGGTTCGGCCTCGGGAACGGTCGTCTCGATTTCGAAGCCGAGACGATCGCGGTAAAACGCGACGGCTCGCGCGACATCGGAGACGACGAGGTTGGAGTGAGCCCCGCTAGCTACGGCGGGGAACATATCACCCAACCAGTCAGACCTGCTAGACTGGGGCAGTGTCCGGCCTTTTCGCGCGGCGACCACTGGTTCTCGTGCTGGCGGTGATAACGCTGCTGGCCGTGTCGGTCGCCGTCCAGGCGCAATTCCGGCAGCGCGGCGGGTTCCCGCGCGGATTCGGCGTGCGCGTCGCCAAGCCGGAAGACTTCGTTGGCGGCTTCCAGTTTTGCCGGGTCGCGTTCGCCGCCGACTATCGAGGCGACGGCGGCAACTGGAGCGTCGACTATCCTCGCGCAGATATCAACCTGTCGATTCGGCTCGCCGAGCTGACCAAGGCATACGTGAGCATGGACTCGGGCGGCGAGCCCATTCCGCTGCTCATCCGCCTTACCGACGATGTGATGTTCGAGTGCCCATTCATCATGATGACCGAGGTCGGCTCGGCATTGATCAGTGACGAAGAAGCGGCTCGCCTGCGGCTCTACCTTCAGAAGGGCGGCTTCCTCTGGGCCGATGACTTCTGGGGAACCTTAGCGTGGGACTGGTGGGTAGCGCAGTTCAACAAGGTGCTGCCGCTGTCGGAGTATCCGATCGTCGATCTCCCGCCGAACCATCCGTTGTTCTCGGCGCAGTTCCAAATCTCGAAGGTGCCGCAGATCGCTTCGATTGGACACTGGGCGAGCACTGGCGGTGGAACGTCGGAGCGATACGAAGACAGCGCCGTCGCGCACGCGCGAGCTGTACTCGACAAGCACGGCAACATCATGGTGCTGATGACGCACAACACCGATCTGGGCGACTCATTCGAGCGCGAAGCAGACGACCCGCAGTACTTTTATCAGATGTCCGTGCCCGGCTACGCGTTCGGCGTCAATACGCTGCTTTACGCACTCACGCATTGAAGCGAGCCAAAGACGCTTGTCAACTCCCAACCTCCAATTCCCAGTTCCCAGTTCCCAATACAACTCCTGACTGCCGTTTGGGATTTGGGAGTTGGCGTTTTGGGAGTTGGCGCGTCGTTCAGCTTCGGAATGGCCCCTCGATGGTGATCTCGCTGATCGGCTTGCGGCTATTCGGTGACTCGCGGGCCTGGAAATCTTCCGGCAGCACGGTGATCGGACCGGGGCGCCCGACCGCGGCCATGGCTTCAACCTGAAAATCGTCCGGGATATTCATCGTCGTCCTGGCGCGCGCGTAGTCGAAGCCAGCCATGCCGTGCACGACAAGTCCGCTGATGGTGCCTTGCAGCGCCAGATTCTCCCACGCGGCGCCGGTGTCGTAGCTGTGCGTGACCAGTGGACGTCCGGTCTGCTCGTTCGTCTTTCGTGAGATGAAGAGCAGGAGCACCGCCGCGTTGCGACACCAGATTTGATTCCGTTCGACGAGCAGATTGAAGAACAGGGGCCAGTGTTCCGTGTCGCGGTGCGCGTAGAGGATTCGACAGGGATAGGAGTTGCCAGAGGAGGGCGCCCAACGTGCCGCCTCGAACAGCACATCGAGCTCGGCCTGTGAAATCGACTCGCCCGACATCGCTCGCGGCGACCATCGATCGAGGAACAGCGGATCGACTGGATGGTCGGCCTTGCGATGATCGCGCCCCCGCATCGGCACGGCGTCAGTATCCCATTCGCAAGACGCCCGTGGATGAGCCGTTGACCGTGCCCTTCTCCAGCCACTCGAGCGAAGCGCGAAAAAGCATCGTGTGATTCTTTTCCCACATCGCGTTGTGCGAAGAGCACCCGAGATCGATCATGACCTTCTGCGACGCGCCGAGATCATCGTAGAGCTCGCGTACCCGCTCCGGCACAACCTGCTTGTCGTGAATGCCGGCAACCATCAGCGTTGGCGTCTGCGTCTTGGTGACAACTGCTGCATTCCACCCCCACGTCGTTGTCTGTGGTGCGCGGCGGACACCGGAACCCCAGGTGGAACCGACGGGATCGGATGCGAGCATTGCCGACCAGACGCTATCCGCCGCGGCCTTGTCGTACTGGGCGGCGCACCCGACCTGCCTGTCCCAGTTCGCATCGAACTCGGCGCGCGACTGCGTGTTGAAGACGACGCCGTCGGCAGGAACTTTTGCGGGCGCTTCTCCTTGTCGCTCGCGACCGTACCCGGGCGCGAGCAGAACAAGACGATGCACCTTCTGTGGATTCCTCGCGGTGTAGCCGCCCGAACGCGGACCACCGAGCGACCACGCGACGAGGCTTACACGTTCAACGCCGCGCAGGGCTCGTATGTAGTCGACGGCGGCGCCAACGTCTGCCCAGTCGGATGCAATGGATGTGAGGTTCTGGCCGTAGGTCGGGGCGCACGGCGCGGGGATGAGACGAGGGACGAACAACGCCTGCTGATTGGGAGCCAGGTTGCAGGGATCGTTCATCGCCGGAGGCCGAGTCGATCGGCCGTACCCGGTCATGTCAACCGAGAACGCGTCGAAGCCAGCCTGAGCCAAATAGCCCATCCAACTGTAATCCTGGTAGGGCACATCGAACGCGACTTCAGCCGGCGTGCCGGCGCCGTGCACGAACAACACGACGCGATCGGCCTGGCGCGCGCCACGCGCAAGCGTCCCGGCATGGACGCGCTCGCGCACGTATAGCTGCGCCGGCTGTCCGGCGATTGCGGGCACCGTCGACTGCACGCGGACGAAGTGATCGATCGTCAGGATCCGTTCGCTGTCATCGCCGACCAGCGGCACAACCACCATCCCAACAAGGAGAAGAATTGAAATGGGTCTCATAGACTTGTACAAAAGGCGAGTCCGAAGACTCGCCTGTATGTCTGGAAGGGTACCGGCGGGTCCTGAGACCCGCCGAAATCACTAGTGCAGCGACGTTCTGAGGTGCTCGCGTAGCAGATCGCGTCCGAAATCGCCTCGGAAATCACGCCACACCGAGTGGACGTGATTCGCATCGTTCTGTGTGTTGTCGAACTCGATCAAGAAGGTCGGGCCTTGCACGCGATAGTAGTGTTTCTGGCCGCGTTCGATTGATCCGGCCCACGCGAACGAGATGTTGTCGGTGCCGGCGATCTTGATCTTCGCCAATCTGTCCGCGGCGATATCTGCCGCCATCAACCCGGCGTACGAGTCGACGACCTGCATGAGCATGTCTTTCTGAGCCGCCGTCATCTCCGATGCCTTCAACCCGCTTGGAGACAGCGGATTGATGTCGTTTGCGTTCTCGGTGACGATGTCGTTCAGAGCGGTCGTGTTGAAGATCGCCGTCTTCCGCTGACCCGCGTCGAGTGCCGTGACGAGGGTGCGCGCCGTGTCCTCGAGCATCGCGAGCGTGCGCTGTCCCTTCTGCGGACCATCTTTGACCTCGGCCGGATTCGCGCCGGCGAACGACGGCGTGCTCGAGATCGCGGTGCCGTTCACGACGTCGAAACGCAGCGACACGTGATGGAATTCGACGCGCCATCCCCACGTCCCTTTCGCCGACGGCGTGCCGAAGACTGAGAAGCGATAGCCTTCCGAATCGCGAATGGGCCCGCCGCCCTTCTCCTGGGCCTTCAGGATGTTTTCGAGCTGCATGATTTGGGTGTACGTGGTGTAACCGCGATCGCTGAGCCCGGTCCTGAGCAACTCGTGTGCAGCCTTGCGCTGCGGCTCCGTCATCGCCTTGATCTGCAGTCCGTTGCGCTCGAACTGCGGCACGAAGTGCCACCTGAGTCGCTCGGGCGAATCAAACGGGAACGTCGCCTGCTGGCGCTGCTCCGGTGTCAGCGACGCGAGAAACTTTTCGGCTCCCGTGGCCATCGCCGCTGACGATGACGTCCGCTGCGCTTGAACGATCGCGCCACCGAGCGCGGCAAGAATGCCGAGTGCGAGCAACACTCGTGGAGAAATCAGACGCTTCATACGTACCTCGCTGGTCGGGGATGGTAGCACGCTCGCTCGTTCGGGGTTCGGGATTCGGGACTCGGGGTTCGGGACTCGGGGTTCGGGACTCGAGGTTCGGGACTCGGGGTTCGGGACTCGGGACTCGGGGCTCGGGGCTTGGGACTCGGGATTCGACGTTCTATATTCCTAATATTCAAGGAGTCACGGACCTTCGAAGCCAATTCCGGATGGGTCGGTTCCCAGATCCCAGATCCCAGATCCCGGATCCCGAGCCCCGGATCCCGAGTCCCGGCTATGATGTAGCCGCTCAGGAGGCGATCGTGGCAGATTTACATGACAGCTCGGAACCGAAAGGTCCAGCTGAAGCCGGACACTCTGGATCGCTCGACCGTCGTGACTTCTTCAAGGGCGCGGCGCTCGGCGCCGCCGGTCTCGTGGTAGGCGGCCAAAGTGCGGCCGCGGAAGCGCCGCCAGTCCAGCCATCTCCGGCGGTTGAATTACCGACGCTGGCTCACGATCTTGCCTATGCCATGCCAGCGCAGGCGAGCGGCCCACCACCAGCAAGCGCGGCAGGGCAAGGGCGACCCGCGTCCGACTTCATGGTCGACGTGATCAAGAAGATCGGCTTCGAGTACGCGGCGATCAATCCCGGCTCGACGTTTCAGGGGCTGCACGAATCGCTCCTCAACTACGGCAACAACTCGGCCCCGGAGCTCCTCACCTGCCTGCATGAAGAAGCGGCCGTTGCCATGGCGCATGGATACGCCAAGGCCGCGGGCAAGCCGATGCTCGTGATCGTGCACGGGACCGTCGGCCTGCTCCACTCGTCGATGGCGCTCTTTCAGGCCTGGGCCGATCGTGTCCCCGTCTTCCTGATCGTTGGGCACAACCGCAATCCCTCTGGCGTGATCAATCGTCCACACAGTGCCCAGGACATGGGCTTGCTGGTGCGCAGCTTCGTCAAATACGACGACGAGGCCACGACGCTGGAGCGATTCGCGGAATCGGCGATGCGCGCCTACCGTATCGCGGTGACGCCGCCGATGGGACCGGTCGTAATTACCGTCGCAGCGGAGTTGCAGGAATCGATCGTCAACGACGCGCCGCGTATCCCCGAGCTCACGGTACCGGCGCCCCCGCAAGGCGACGCAAGCGCCGTGCGTGAAGCCGCCCGCATGCTGGTCGCGGCACAGAGTCCGCTGATTCAGATCGCCAAGCTCGGACGGACGCCGAAGGCCTGGGACCTCCTGATCGAGTTGGCAGAAACACTCCAGGCGCCGGTTGACGTGCTCGGTTACTCGTCGTGGCAGAAGTTTCCCTCGTGGCATCCACTCTATGGGAGCGGTGGCCGCGGCTACACTCCCGATGTCACGCTCGGTCTCGAAGTCACCGACATGTCCGTGCCCGCGCGCGCGGCGCGAGCCAATGGCCGGAAGACCATCAGCATCTCAGCGGAGTATCTGTTCCAGGGCAGCAACATCCACGACTTCGGACGTTACGCCGACGTGGACCTGGCGATTGCCGCCGACGCAGAAGCGACGCTGCCGTCGCTCATCGAGGAAATCCGCAAACAGACCACGCCGGAACGCAAGAGCGCGATGCAGGCGCGCGGCAAGCAGGTAGCAGGCGCGCACAAGGAGCTGCAACTCAACGGTATTCGCGACGCCCGGCACGGCTGGGAAGCAAGTCCGGTCAGCGTGCCGCGGCTGATCGCCGAACTCGGCGATCAGATCGCCAACGACGATTGGGCAATCGTCTCAGGCCACCAGTTCACCGGAGATTGGCAGCGTCGGCTGCTGAATCACGACAAGCCGTATCGCTACAACGGCGATTGCGGAGGCTTCGGCATCGGCTACGACTCCCCGGCTTCCGTAGGCGGCGCGCTGGCGCACAAGAAGTTCGGCCGTCTTTCCGTCGCCATCGTCGGCGACGGCGACCTCAACTTCAGCCCCGGGGTGATCTGGACCGCCGCCCATCACAAGATTCCGCTGCTCTTCATCGTCCACAACAACCGTGCGTACCATGCGGAGGTGATGATCATCCAGCGGATGTGCGGCGTGCGCGGACGCGGCAACCAGAACGCTCACATCGGGAACGTCATCACCGATCCCAACATCAACTACGCGCAGATGGCGAAGGCGTACGGGATGTACAGCGAGGGGCCGATCGAGAACCCGAAGGATCTGGCGGGTGCATACCAGCGCGCGCTGGCGAAGGTGAGAGCCGGAGAACCGGCGTTGATCGACGTCATTTCGCAGCCACGGTGATCACGACAATGGTTTTTCGTTCCGCGTTCATAACGCTCGTGCTGCTGACTATGGCCGGTACTGGTGTCGCGCAGAATCAGCCGGCCGCGCCGCTCGCTGCGCCAACCGGCAACGCCCAGCGCGGCAAAGTGCTTTTTGAATCCTCGTTGCGTTGTTATGCATGTCACGGCTTCGATGGTCAGACGGGCTCGCCGCGGCTGGTGCCGATGTCGCGCGCCGAAGACATCTTCCTGGCTTACGTGCGCAAGCCGGCCACGCAGGGAATGCCGTCATTTGTCGCGCAGCCCGAAGCGGATCTTCGTGACGTCTACGCGTATATCCGATCAATACCCCAGGCGGCGCCCGCTGCGGACAGCGTGCCTGTAATCAAGGGCGTCTTGGATCGCAGAACGAAGGCAAACTAGAACTGAACGCAGTCAACTCCCAACTCCCAACTTCCAAGATCGATTTTCTTGGGAGTTGGGAGTTGGAGGTTGGGCGTTAATTCTTTTTACAGCCCCAGCCACGACATCGGGCCCGCCGATCGGCCCATGACGCCGACGACGAGAAATGCGATGCCACTGGCGATCGCGGACACAATCGGCACAAACAGGCTGACAAACGCCGAGACAGCTGGCGCCGTGTCACCGTGCGCAAATTGCACCTGCGCGAGCGATTCGTGGATGGTTCGATCGTGAAGCTTGCGGACCAGCGTGACGAAGCCGGTGCCGACGAGCAGGATTCCAAACGCCAAAGTAACGAAGTTCATTGCCCCTCCACTGCCTGGACCGCTATGCGGCTCGGTTGCGTGAATCTGGCTCGGTCGTGTCCACGCTTAGCGGTCCTGGCGCGCGCAGCGCGCCAAAAAGATACTGGCAACCAGTCAAGGGCTCCGCGGGATGTTTCACAGCGGAACCCCTTGCCTGGTTGGACGGTGGGTCTTACGGATTGGTTCGTGACAATCTGATGACCCGCTGAAGCTACGGCGGGCACGCACTCACTCGGCGCGCAGCGCTTCGACCGGGTCGAGCGCGGCGGCGCGACGGGCCGGCAGATAACTGGCCAGCACGGCCGCAGTACCAAGAACGAGCGACACGGCGCCATACGTCGCGCCGTCGAGCGGGCTCACGTTGAACAGCATCGAGGCCATCAGTCTCGTGACGCCCGCGGCCACTCCGACGCCAACAGCGATACCGATGGCGGCGAGCACGAGTCCGTGCCGCACGAACATCCGTCTGACTTGATTGTGATCGATGCCCAGCGCCATCCGGATCCCGATTTCGCGGGTACGTTGTGAGACTGCGTACGAGATCACGCCGTAGATCCCGATGAGACCGAGCAGCAGCGCCATCCCGCCCGCGATCGCCAGCATCACCAGGGCGAACGTCGTACGTGCCATTGATCGCTCGTACACCTCCTGCAACGTTCGCACGAGCGCGAGAGGAAGAGAACCATTCACCGACCAGACGGCCTGGCGCACCTGCGCGAGAAAGGCGTCCGTGCTCGTGCGCTCGCTTCGCACGACATACGTCAGTGACCGCGTCACAAAACGTTCCTGACCCCAGAACTTCGACATCAAGAACGGCCAGTAGACGATAGTCGGCGCTGGTTCGTGAACACCGTTGTCATACATGTTCCCGACGACACCCACGATTTCGCGCCAGTGGTCGAGCGAGGCTACACGGATCCGCTTGCCGAGTGCCGCCTGGGAACCGCCCCACAGTTCGCGCGCCAGGTTCTCCGAGATCACCGCGACGTGACGGTCGTCGAACACATCGGTCCACGTGAAGTCCCGTCCGGCGACGAGCGGCGTGCCGACGGTCCGAAAGTATTCAGGCGAGATCATCTTGAACCGGCGAATCGGCGGAATCTGTCCCGGGTCGTACGCCTTGTCCTCCGCAACGACGGGATCGTTGGGATCGAATCCTTCGAGTGGTGCCGAGTTGACCATTGCCGCAGATTCGACACCGGGGATCGCTGCGACCTTCTCCAGGATCTCGTTGTAGGAGCGAGCTACGCGTTCGCCATCGGCCTCGACGGATTCCGGTATCGACACCCGTAACATCTGCACCTCGCCGGGGCGCGTAAAGCCAGGTTGCACGTTGCGCAAGGTTTGGAACGTTCGAATCATGAGACCCGACGCCACCAGCAACACCAGGGCAAGCGCAACCTGCACGATCACCAGCGCGCTTCGGGCCCGGTGCCGTTCCCGGCTGTGGCTGGACGTGCGACTGCTGCCGCGAAGTGCAGTCACCAGATGAGGCCCGCTGTACTTCAGTATGGGAATGGCGCCAAAGAACAAGCCTGACAACAGCGACGCCATCAAGGTGAATACGAGAACGACCGGATCGATCGTGATCTCGCGCAGACGGGGTAGCGTTTCTGGCCCGATGGCGAGAAGGAGTTTGAGCGCGCCATAGGCGACCGCGAGCCCCAGCACTCCACCCATGAGCCCAAGCAGCAGGCTCTCCTGCAGGAGTTCTCGCGCGATACGCCGCCAGCCTGCGCCGAGTGCCGCTCGCGTCGCCAGTTCCTGCTGTCGTCCCTCGACCCGTACGAGCAGAAGGTTGGCGACGTTGGCGCATGCAATGAGCAGCACAACACCGATGGTGCCCATCAGTACCCACAGCGTGTCGGTGATGTCGCCGACAATGTCCTGTTTGAGTTGTGTGAGTGCGGGCCCAATTCGAGCACTCTCGAACACCTTCCGATCCAGTCCCATCGGGGCCGGCCACGCTTTGAGCCAGATGGGAAGCATGCGGCCGACATCCGCATTGGCCTGCTGTAAGGTCACGCCTGGTCGGAGCCGGGCTACACCCTGAAAGCTGAAATTTCCGAGAAATACTCGACCGCGATCGAAGCGCAGGGGGACGAGGACGTCTGCCTCCTCGTCGAGAAACTGAAATCGGTCGGGCATGACTCCGATCACGGTGTAGGGCTTGGCATCGATCGTCAGTGTTCGACCAACGACCGATGAGTCACCACCAAATCGGCGATGCCAGTACCCGGGCATCAGCATGACGGTGTCCGGACTACCGGGAGTGTCGTCCTCCCGAGAAAACCACCGGCCAAGGGCGGGCGCCACGCCGAGGGCCTGTAACGTGCCATCGGTGAGCCTGATACTTCGCACCTGTTCTGGTTCGGATTGCCCCGTGATCGTCACCCCGCCGCTCGCCCACACACCGAACTCGCGAAAGGTTTGACTCTCCTCCCGGTAGGTAAAGTGCATCGTCGGGGAGACGTTCAACTTTGGAAGGTTGACGCCCGGCGCGGAATGCCACACGCCAACCAGTTCATGAGCGTCGGGATACGGCAACGGCTTGATGAGGACGCCGTTCATGACACTGAAAACTGCCGTGTTGGCGCCGATGCCAATCGCCAGCGTAACGAGCGCGATAGCCGTGAACATCGGGGCGCGTGTGAACCGTCGCAGGACTGGCGGAATCGGAGCCATATCGTCTACTTACGACAACGCTGCGGCAAGGTTCCGGTTAACAGGCAGGCTCAGCGACGGCTGAGATCATGGCGCACGATGCGCTGCTGAATGTCGTCCGCGCGCTGGCTGGCGCGGAACTCGATGATGCGGAATTCAGCGAGCTTATGCGCGTAGAACGGGTCCTCGGCCACGATTGTTTCGATTTGGCTGCGGCTTTCGCCGACGGCCAGGATGATGCCACCGTCGCGCGGAATCTTGCGCCCCGAGACCAGAAAGTGACCGGCCGCGTAGTACTTCTTCAGGAACCTGACGTGAGCCGCCATGTGCGCGTCGATTCGTGCGAGATCGACCTTGTAGATCAGTTCGATGACAAACATAGATGGATAGCCCGCCGCTTAGAACGAAACCCGCGTGAACACCTTGAGGATGTCGTCTTCTGCCGGAGGCTGCACAAGGGAATCTGCTAATTCGCAGGCTTGTGGGTACTCTGTTTGACGGATCTGCTCTCCGGCACGCTGGAGGTCGTACGGCGTGTTCCGCAGCTCGACACCGGGACCAAGGAGCAGCCAGTCGGCGCCTGTCGTTCCAAACGGCATTCCTACACTCCCGGCGTTGACGACACGCGTGGCGCCGATCATCCGGTCGAACTGCATGTGTGTGTGCCCGCAGATCACGACATCCGCGTCGAGACCTTCGAAGACCGGCAGCAGAACCTCTTCCGGCGTGAGACGAGTAAAAGCGTCGGTCTCGCTGTGCGGTGTGGCATGACAGAAGAGCACCTTCCCGACACCGGGGATCTCGAGACGCAGTGTCCTCGGCCAGCTTGCCATCGCACGGGCATGATCCGGCAGCACTTGCCGGGCGCTCCACCGCACCACTTCTTTCAGCGGTTCCGGTAGCGGGTAGCCTGACGTCGTTCCCCAATACGTGACAGCGCTGGGATCGGATGCATCGATCTGCGCCAGCATGCCCAGTTCACCGTTGCCATGAACGAACTGCGCCGGGATATCGAGGGAGAGGATGCGCGCGAGCGTCTCACGCATCATCGGACCGGGGACGATGTCGCCACCGAACACGATCAGGTCGACGCGCGCGTCACGAACCTCTTCGAGTACGGCCTCGAAGGCCGGCAGGTTCGCGTGGATGTCGCACAGCGCCGCGACCCGCATGACTGACCTACTTCAGTGACGCGACCTTGCGTTTCCAGAGATCCCAGGCGCGCGCGTACTCGCCGGTGTCGCTCATACGCAGCTTCGCCTCGTCGGCCTCCACGTAGGTGATTTTCCCACCGAGCGCGATCGCCTGAGCCTGGGCCCTGGCGTTGACATCCAGGTACACACTGCGTCCGACGACTGTGGGAATCGAGCCGCCGACAACGACGGCGCCGTGGCCACGCATGAGAGCCGCCGACTTCTGACCCAGGCTCTGGGCCAGCGCTTTTCCCAGTTTCGCGTCTCTCACCAGCAAGTCGGTGAGCCCCGCCGCCTTGCGGATGTCGAAGACCGGCACGCCTTCTGCCACGAAGGCGGCCATGTGATACATCGCCCGGAGCGGCACGTCGGAATCGGCAAATGGAATCAGCGACGCGGTGTGGCAGTGCACGACGGCGCGCACATCCGGCCGCGCACGATAGATTTCGCTGTGGATGAAACGCTCGAGATAGGACGGGCGATCGCCCGCGTTGATCGCCTGCCCATCGAGGTCGTGCTCCAGGATATCGGCAGCCATCACCAGCTCCGGCGCCATCGATCTCGCAAGCAGGAATCGATCGGGCTTCGCCGTGCTGCGCACGCTGATGTGCCCCATGGCATCGAGCACACCCTCCATCGCGAGGATTCGATTTCCAGCGACGAGATCCTCGACGAGAGGATCGGCGGTGGCCGCGCGGGTGGAAGCACCGCCCTGAGGCCACGCCGTGCGCGGCCAGGAAAGTGCGATGACACCAGACGAGCATGCGATCAGGAACTGGCGGCGATTCGTCATAGTGTCGGCGAGTCTAAAGACTCGCCGCTACGGGATCAAGAGCAGCGACAAAGACACCGGGTGTGATTTCCTCGCGCCACGTGTGGAAATCACACCCGGTGTCATGGCAGCGCGAACACGTACAGCGCGTTGTAGCCGCGATTGGGTTTGATTCCAGCCTGATCCATCAGCCCGCCGCTCAGCGCGCCGCTGCCGGTGAGCACGGCAATATATTGCTTGCCGTTCACCGAATAAGTGATCGTGCTGTTCTGCACCGGCCCACCCAGCGTCTGCTCCCACAGCGTCTTCCCGCTCTCGGCATCGAACGCACGGAACTTCTGATCGAGATCGCCCCAGAAGACGACGTTGCCCGCCGTGGTCAGCACGGCGCCGTTGCTCGGCGCCCGGCCAGTGAAGATCGGCTTCATCTCGCCGGTGGACATGTTGATCTTCATCAACCCGGCCCACGTGTTCGGATCCGACCCGGGCCGCGGAATGCCGCCGCGTTTCTCGCGCGGCTCGCCCTTCGGACCTTCCGAGGTCATGTCGAGGCAGTTCTCGACATACGGGACGAACAACGAATTGACCCCGGGATGGTATGCCGTCGGCCAGTAGCTGCGCGTGTTCCAGTAACAGATCACCCGGCGCTCGGACGGCCCGTTGAACAGCTTGCTCTTGTTGAGCGAGACACGGCCGGTCTTGCCATCGACATTCGAGATCAGGAAGTCCGGGGTGTCGAATGGAAACGGATTGGCCCAGAGAAACTGACCGGTGCCGCGATCGACGACAAAGATGCCTCCGCCTTCACCGACCATCACGGCGACATCGCGCTGCTCGCCGCGCTTGACATCAGGATTGAACCACTTCACGAACTTCGGATTCGGATTGAAAGCGGTGCGCAGAAGCGTGCGCTCGTTGGCGTAGTCCTCGTCCCAATCGTCGCCAGGCAAGTGCTGATAGTACCAGCGCAACTTGCCCGTGTCGGGGTCGAGCGCGATCGTCGAGTTGCTGTAAAGATCGGCAGGCGACTCGGTCGGGATCGCGTTGCTGTTGCCGCCGTGACGGTTGGCGCGCGTGTTCGGCGTCGGATTCGCCACGCCCCAATAGACCAGGCGCCTGACCGGGTCGTATCCACCGGGCAGCGCCCATGTCGACGCCGCCCGCGTCTCATCTGGCGCGCCCGCCCACGTGTCGCCACCGGGCTCGTTCGATGCCGCCGCCGTGTAGAAGCGCCAGACTTCCTTGCCCGTCTTCGCGTCGTGGGCGGCGATATAGCAGTCGGCGCGACGCGGGGCACACGCCCGACCGCTCAACACTTTCCCTTCGACGACGATCACACCGGCCGTCAGCCGCCCTGACGACTTGGTCTCCCAGCGCAACTCGCCGGTGCGCGCATCGAGCGCTTCGATGAAACCATCGGGGGTGCTGTTGAACACCATGTCGTCGTAGATCGCGATCGTCTTCGATCGTGACGCGCCGTTCGCCCGCTTGTGTTCCCAGATCACCGTCCCCGTCGCCGCATCGATCGCCTGAACGGCATTGCCCGGCATCAACATGTACATGACGCCGCGGTACACGATGGGAATGCCTTCGTGCGCGCCGGCCGGGAGTTCCTTCTTGAACACCTCGCGCAGCTGGGCCACATTCTTCGTCGTGATCTGGTTGAGCGGGCTGAACCGCTGCGAATCGTAGGTGCGGCTGAACATCAGCCAGTCGTTGGCGCTCGGCTTCAGCAGCATCTCCTCGGTCACCGGAGGAAAGGCTGCCGGCTGCTGCGCGCGAACGAACGTCGCGGCGACCGCGGCAAAAACGATTGCAGACGCGAGGCGTTTCATTGGAGTTCCCCCGAAAGTCCGGCTAAAGCCGGACACTACGGCTGCCGGTTAACGATGTAGTTCGCCGTGATGCTGGAGATCGTTGTGACTCCCGATTGCCGCATGATCAGTTGCAGCTCGCGCCGCAGGATATCGAGCACGGTCTCGACGCCCTGCTGTCCAAACGACGCGAGCCCCCACATGTACGGACGGCCTACTCCGACCGCTGTGGCACCAAGCGCCAGCGCCTTGAAGATATCCGTCCCGCGGCGCACTCCGCCATCGACGAGGATCGGCGCGCGACCTGCGACACCCGCCGCGACCTCGGGTACGCATTGAACCGTCGGTCGCAGGCTGCTCTCGGCGCGGCCGCCATGGTTCGAAATGTACACGCCATCGACCCCGTTTTGTATCGCCAGCTCCGCGTCCTCGCGTGTGACGATGCCCTTGATCAGCAGCTTCATCCCGGTCGTATCCTTCAGCCGCTTGACGTAGTCCCACGTGGGCGACCCGATCTCGGGCTGCGGGTTGGCTGATGTCGACAGCGAATTCAGCATCGGCCGGTTGCGCAGGTCTGTCAGCGGCTGGCCATTGAGATGACAGGCACCGCACTGCTGCCGGTTGCGCTGGAAAACGCGGTTGAACTGCTCCATGTTGCGGCCGCCAAGCAGATCGACCGTGAAGACCAGCGCCGGGCAGCCGGCCGCTTCGACGCGCTTCAGCAGTTGTCGCGTCTGCCCCCACTCGTCGCGCTGATACAACTGAAACCAGACGGGCTCTCCGCGTGCCGCGTTGACCTCCTCGACAGAGGTCGTCGTCACCGTCGACAGCACCTGCAGGTGCTTCTTCGATTTTGCGGCGCGTGCGGTCGCCAGCTCACCATCGGGATTGTAGGTACGGTGACCCCCGACCGGGCTCATGAAGATCGGCGTCTCCCATGACCGGCCGAAGAGCTGAATCGATGTGTCGACCTTGCTGATATCGACGAGGCGACGCGCCCGAATCTGATAACGCTCGTACCCCTCCCTGTTCGCACGCATCGTCGCGCCATCGTCTCCGCCGGTCGAGAGCCATGCCCAATGCCATGGGGGAAGCTTCGCCCTCGCCACGGGTTCGAAATCGAGAACAGACAAGGCGTCAGCCGCGCTCGCGATGAGGTCGTTGTCAGCGGCAGGCGCGGGTGCCTGCGCAAACACAGCACGCTCCCAACCGTCCGGCAAATTCAAATGTGGAACGAGCGCGCTCGATGCGAAGAGCTGCAGGAATCGGCGGCGATTCCGCCGATCGATGAAAGGCATAGTCGCGTGATTGTACGCGAGGGCTGAAGCCCTCGCTCTACGTCCGCCGCTATTTACCAGCTTCGGGGTCCTTGGGCGCACCGGTGCCTGAGGATCCCATGAACAAGCGCTTGCCATCGGGCAGGATCAGGTCCGCGCCGTTGGCACGATTGGCCCCGTTCTTCGCCTGATAGCCCTCGATGGTGATCTCGGTGCCCGGCGCCAGCGAGTTCTTCGTGAACCCTCGGCGAACGAGCGTGTTTGGCGTACCGCCTTCGATCATCCAACGCGTCACGGTGCCGTCGGGATTCTTGACGTCGAGGTGAATCCAACTGTGCGGGTTGACCCAATCCATTTTGACGACGGTGCCCTTGAGCGTGATCGGCTTGTTGGCGTCGAACTCGGCGGCAAACGAATGATGCGCGTGCAGCGACGACACACTGATGGCCACGATTGCGCTGGCCAGTACGACTCGTGATCTAATCATGGCTCTCCGGTTCCTGTCCCTGAGACTGGTGCTCAGCGCTCCTGCTTGTCGTCAGCCGGATCTGCGCCGCCCGGCGCCTGGCCCTTGGCGGCGGCCGCCTTCTCGGCATCACGGGCGACCTCGAGGAGGTTGAACATGCTCAGGTTGGCCTCGTGACACGCGTACTCGATCAACTCCCCTTCTGTCGGCCGCATCGGCAGTAACACGGTCCACGGCTTTTCCCACGTGGTGGGGTCACTGACAGTCAGTCGCAGTTCGAGCCGCCCTGGATCCACCCGCGTGTAACGCTCGGTGAGATGGAGGCCGGTCGTTGATCCACGGTAGTTGTTCTTGCCGTTGAAATTCGTCGTCTCGACAACAAGCGTGTCGCCTTCCCAATGGCCGCGCGTGTCGCCGATCCATCCTCGAACGTGCTCGTTCAACTGCGGCCGGCCGTCGAGCGGCACGATCCGCGCCTCGTGAATCATCTCGTGCACGATCACCGCTACACCAGGTGCCTGCACGATCTGAATGTTGTTGTTGTACAGCGTCGGCAGACTCGCGCTCGGCAATCCGTACGTGATGCAGCGCTCCTGGTTGCCGCGGTCGAGCCACGACGCGTTCACGGCGTTGTTGCGATTGGGCGCCCTCGACTGCCGTGCCTTGCCCTCAGCGGTAAGCGCGGGAATCCGGCCGTCAGGCGGATCGACGATCAACGATGTGCGATAACCGTCGGAGATGAAGCGACCGGGATCGGTCCAGTACTGCGCGTGTGTGAGGCCAGGGCGGATCTCTTCGGGTGGGCCGTCCATGCGCCTGCCGGCTCGAGTCTCGAGCGCCTTCTTTTCTTCTTCTGTATAGAACTCGCGTGTGCCTAAGTCGCGCGACCGCTCGAGCGGCGTGATGGTCCTGTAGTCCCAGGTGCCCTGAAGGTCGGGGTCACCCCATGGGGTGCGTGGTGCTTTTGCCGTTGCCGCGTCCTTCGGCGCTGCAGCGCTGCTCGGCGCGGCCGCCGCCTTCGGTGCCGCTGCTGGTGCTTGTGCGCTGCTTGTCACGACCACCCCGAGCGTGGCTGCGAGGGTTGTGGCAACAAGGGCAGAAACCCGAATCCTCATGGTGCGCTCCTTTGGCCTCTCGGAATCCTACAACTACGGGGCCAGCCTGTGAAACACCCAAGACTGGTCAGTGCGTGCCCGACAATGTGGCATTTCCCACGATGGCGTGCATGATGGCGTTTTCAAAGTCGAGGCGAACCTGCTGATCGGGCGTCTGCGTCATCAGGATCCCGACTATTCGTTCGTGCGGATCGACGAAAAAGTGCGTCCCGTAGGCACCGCTCCAGCCGAACGTGCCTGCCGACATGAATGAGCTTCTGGCGATGGGATCATGAACGACCCGGACGCTCAATCCGTAACCCTCGCCTTTCGGCCGGCCCGGCAGTGTGTCGGGTGCGGCGACTGAAGTCATCACCTCGACGGTCTTGGAGCCGAGCAATCGCTTGCCGTTCAGTTCGCCGCCGTTGAGCAGCATCTGCGCGAACTGCAGATAATCCTCCGCCGTGCTCATCAAGCCGCCACCGCCGGAGAAGTACGCGCCGTTCATGAAACCGGGATTGTTCTGTTTCTCGAGCCCCTTCGCTCCGCGCGTGTAGCGTGTGGCCATGCGCGGGTTCCCTTCGGCTGGATAGAAGAACGTGTCCTTCATGCCGAGCGGATCGAATATCCGCTGCTTGGCAAATCGATCGAATGGCAGGCCCGACGCAATTTCCACGATGTGGGCCAGCGCATCGAAACCGGCCTGCGCGCTGTACGCCCAGCGCGTGCCGGGTTGGAAGTCGAGCGGCACGCTTCCAAGCCGCGGCAGGTAGTCGGCGAGTGACTCCTTGCCTTTGAGTGCAACCTTCCGAGCTTCGACATTGCTAACGCCGCCGCTGACGAGGCCGGAGGTGTGCGTCAACAGATCGCGGATCGTGATCTCGCGCTCGGCGGGCACCATGTAGAAACGAGCCGGCGTGCCTTGCGGCGGCGGCGGACCCGCTGCCGCGGGCATCGTCACAGCCACCTTCAGATCCTTCAACTCCGGAATGAACTTGGAAACCGGATCGGTCAGGCGAACTTTGCCCTCCTCAATCATCATCATGATCGAGGCGCCGACGATGGGCTTGGTCATCGACATGATGCGGAAGATGGCATCCTTCTGCATCGGCTTGCGCGACTCGATGTCCATCAGGCCCTGCGCTTCGAGGTGCACGACGCGGCCGTTGCGCGCGACGAGCGTGACCGCGCCGGAAAATGTGCCCGCATCGATGTGTCGCTTTATCAAGTCGTTGAGGCGTTGGAGACGCTCGGCGGACAGGCCGACTTCCTCAGGCCGTGCCGTGGGTGTGGCCGCCGCCATCGGCCAGACGGCAACAGTGCCCACCAGAAGAAGCAGTGCGACGTACCTGGTGATATGACGGAGATTGCGCATAGATAAGTCTCCTCGCGGCGAGATCATACGGTAAATCTGTGTTGCCGCGAACGACGGGGCGCGGAGGGAGCGGAGAACGCGGAGAAAAGCGTTAACGCGGAGTTCGCAGGGGTGCGGAGGCACGCAGGGGAGCTGCTACGGGTAGCAGCTCTCTGCGTATCTCAGCATCCCTGCGTGCTCTGCGCTGATTTCTGCCCAGCGCCCTCCGCTCCCTCCGCGCGCCACGCCCACGTCAATCCAGGATTTCTGCGTTGAGCTCGATGACGTTGCCGTCCGGATCGGTGACGTACAACTGTGCCCAAGGCGTGAGGTTGCGTGGTTTCTCGAGCACGTCGACGCCATGCGCGCGCAGATGATTGAGCGTCTGCCGGTAGCTTCGCACGCGCAACGCCAGGTGTCCGTCACGATCGTCGATATCGCTCGAGCCCCTCAGCGTCTTCGTGGGAGGGTGGACGATCAGATGGAGTTGTCGGCCCTCTGAGAACTCGTACCAGGCGCCACCGAACGGGAACGGTGGCCGTTCCACCTCGACGAGGCCGAGCACGACGCCATAGAAATGCTTCGCGCGCTCGACGTCGGTGACGCAGACCGCGACGTGATGCAAGGCTTCGACTTCAATCACGATCTCACCTTTGACCTTTGACCTTTGATCTTTGACTTTTGATCTAATGCTCGCACCGAGACCGCTGATACGCGAAGTCGATCCGCCGCGATTTCCCATTCGCCTGGCCTTCTACCCACGCCTGAAGGCCATCGGTACCGTCGCGTCGGTACCCGACGCGCTGCGGAAAATCGTGTTCAGGGTTCTCAAAGACGACGGTCGTGTCCGAGATGGTCGCCGACAGGAACGTGGCGGACGGTTGTCCGGAAGGATGCGCTTCGTATGCGAGACGGTCATTCTGTTCCTTGATCAGCACCATCTCGTATTCGACGGTCTTGCCACCACGCACGGTGCGGCCCATGCCAAGCATGGTGCCCCCGCGCGGCGCCATCCAGTGTTCTTCGATCGTTGCCTCACCTCGAACAGATTGCCAACATCCCTGCAACCACTGAACTCGGTCGACGGTGAGTGTCTGCGCGTCAGCGAGATTGGCACCAAACAGAAAGGCCACGACAATGAACGGACCTGATGCTTCGTACCTGTGACTTATCATGCCTTTGCCCTTTGACCTTCGTGGATAGTATGCCCCGACCACGGGCTGGGTTCTTGCATCCTTGTGCGGCACGAGGTGATTGAACTATGTCTCCAACGGCGAGAATCTCAGTCTCTACCCTGTTCCTGACACTGTTGATCTCCATTGCCAATGCAGTCCCGGCAAACGCGCAGGGGTTCGTCAGCCCGTTCCTCGGCTACAACTTTGGCGGCGATTCGGGCTGCGTCGAGATCACCAACTGCGAGGACAAGAACCTCAATTGGGGCGTCGGCGTTGGTGCGCTGGGACCGATCTTCGGCGGAGAGCTCGAGTTCGCGTTCATTCCGGACTTTTTCGGAGAGTCGAACACCCAGTCATCGAGCGTGTTCACCCTGATGGGAAATTTCATGCTGGCGCCCCGATTCGGACCGGTTCAGCCCTATGGCACCGTCGGACTCGGGCTCATCAAATCGCATGCGGAGTTGACGCTGTCGGGCCTGGTCCAAAGTGATGAGGATAACAACGACTTTGGGTGGAACATCGGCGGCGGAATGTTCATCTTTTTCGGTGACCACTTCGGCATTCGTGGAGACATCCGCTATTTCCATGCGTTTTCGGCCATCGAATTCATTGGCCTCGACCTGGGTGAGACCAAACTCGACTACGGCCGCTTCAGTGGCGCGCTGGCGGTGAAGTTCTAGAGTACGGCCTCGGTAACTCTTACATCGCCGGGTTTCGTGGCCTGCCTGAGTTAGGGTAGTGTTGGGCTCACGGGGGTAAGTGGGCCCGGTGCCACCGGACACTTCAGGCACGGAAACGTTGCTCATCGTGGAGAACGAGCCGGCGATTCGCAATCTGCTGCAGGTGGCGTTGCGGAGGAACGGCTACACCGTTCTGGCTGCCGAATCGGGCCGTGAGGCGCTGGAACTCGTGCGCAACCACGGCGGTGCGATCGATCTCCTCATCACCGACGTTGTCATGCCGGACATGGATGGCCCGGAACTGGTGAAACACCTCACCACGATCCGGCCGGATACCCCGGCGTTGTTCATGTCGGGATACATGGACGATACTCTCGGCGACCGCGGGATCCTGTCCACGAACGCCAACTTCATTCAAAAGCCGTTTTCGCCCAGGGCCATCGCCAAGAAGGTGCGCGACATCCTGGACCGAGTCGAACGATGACAAGAGTCGCTGTGATGTGTATCGCGTTGGTTCTCTGGGCGGCGCAGTCTCCGGTCGCTCAGGAACCGCCGGCGTCCGCGCCAGCGGACGCGTCCTCGGCAACCGCTCTCGTAAGCACGTGGACACTCAGTTCAATCGAGCGTGGCGTCTCTGGTGAGAAGCCGGAGCGAGTCCAGAACCCGCGCGGACTTCTGATCTTCGACGCCGTCGGCCATGCCTTCGAGCTGTTTACGACGGCGAGTCGCCAGCAACCGGAGACACCTCAAACCGATCCGCTCGGGATGTTCAACGCATACGGCGGCTTCTGGGGCAGCTATCGTGTCGACACCGCCCAAAAGCGAATCACGTTCAAAGCCCAAGGCGCGGTCAGCATGACTGTGCAGGGCCGCGAGTTCTCTCGCTCCTTCGAGCAGGACGGCAATCGCTTGACGATGACCACGATCGACGAGCCTCATGCGCACGGAGGTACTCGGTGGACGTGGCAGCGCGTGCCGACGATCGACAACCTGTCGCCCTTCTATCGTCAGACCGTCGGCTTCTGGGAGCACGTCGTCGAGCGGCGTGTCACTGTCTCGACCGGCGAGGTGGTGTCGGAGTCGCGCCGGGCGCCCAGCGTCATCGTCTACACACCGGGCGGGTTCGTCGGGGTTCACTTCCCTACGTTGAACAGGAAGCCGTTTGCGTCGGACAACCCGACGGCTGACGAAGCGCGTGCGGCGCTGCAGGGATATCTCGGATATTACGGTGCACTCACGGTGTACCCGGGCGAGGTGTTTCACAACATCCTCGGCGGCGTGAGCCCTGCGGCCGGCAGCATCCTTCGGCGATACGCCGACATCAAGGACAACGAGCTCACCGTGAGACTGACACCCACGGGGAATCAGCCGGTGCAAAACCAGACGATCGTGATCCTGCGGCGCCTCAGTGGCGTCGACGACATGCTTTCGCGGAAGCAATAGATACCGTAGGGCGGGTCTTGTTCTGTAGACAGGCCTTGCGCGCCGGTCCGTCGGGTCCAAAGAACAGGACCCGACCTACTGGTAATACTCCGGCGCCTTTTTTATCGCAGCATGCGCCGTGAAATCGTGCTGAATCCACAGGCGCGCTTTCCGCTGCGTCATGAACGTCTCGAGCGCGGCGCGCGACACTTTCGTCTGATCCACGTTGAACTCGAACGTCGGATACCTCCCCATCGTGCGTTCCGCGGCGTAGTGATACAGGTCGCCAGACAACACCACAGGCCCAGTCTCGGGCAGGTTCACAAAGAGCACCTGATGTCCGGGCGTATGTCCCGGGGCTGCTTTCACGATCACCGTGCCGTCGCCGAACACGTCATGCTCATCGGCAGTCACGATCATCGTCTTGCTGTTCTTGAGCGCGCCGTAAGTGCCGGGCCGGCTGGTGCCGCCAGGCTTGTCGGAGAACATTGCATCGCGCTCAACCTGCCGCACGAGCCACGTGGCACTGGCGAACAGGCTCGCGTTCGCCGTGTGATCCCAGTGATAGTGCGACAACGCCAGGTAGGTGATGCCTGACGGCTTGTGGCCGGCGGCCTGCACTTGAGCGATCAGCGGCCGCGTGATCGTGACAAACCGTTCCTGTCCATCCGAGAGAACGAGCCGCTGGCGAACCGGGCTCCCGGTCGGCATCCACTCACTGTCCGGCACCGCAGCCGTGTCCCACATGAGCAGCCCCTTCGGGTGGACGATCAGGTACGCCGCGACCGAAAGCTGCGTGACCTTCACGTCCTCTTTCGTCAACTGGTAGCGGGCAGGATCGGACTCGAGCGTGCCGCCGTCGAAGACGTACAACCTGATCGCGGCCGGTGCCGGTTTCGACTGCGCATGCACGGCATGCGATACATGTATTCCCGTAACGAGGAATAGCACTGCCGCCAGCGTCGCGAGAGTCGCCTTGAGTCGCATCGCTTCGACCTTTCTCGAAGATCCGGCTTCCGCCTTCGCTGCGCGTACGGTGGACAAGACGGTGGACAAGAAAGCCGGACACTACGGCACTTCAGGCACGGTCTGCGCGCGATCAGGCAGGCACCGGCGCGTCGATGCCCGCCCACAGATTCATCGTGCTCAGTTCCTCACGGCCACAAGCCTTGAGATACACAAACAACTGTGTTCGATACGCGGCGCAGCCGCACAACACGAGGTTCACGATGAATGCCCCGCGCGTCGTCGTGTTGCCGAACATCTCGATTTGTTCGCGGAAGTCGGCATCGGACATGTCGCCCAGAAGACTCGCGTACAGATCGCCGTGCCCGGCAATCACGGCGAGCGTCTGATCGAAATCGCGCGCCGCGGCGGCCTTTTCCTCAACTGTCCACACCGCCGGATCGAACGTGCCGGTCTTGGTGAACTTCACCAGCATCGGTCCCATCAGGCTGAGATATCGCAGCAGTTCTATCGTGCTGCGCTGCTTAGGCGTCGGACGGTAATCGAGCATGCTGCGATCGATTTTGCTCGCCAGGTGAAGCAGGATGTGGACTTCGTGCTTGAGCGAGCCGATCAACTCGGACTTGGTCAGGACCATGGGACTCCTCGCGGAAAATGGAAGCCGGCAGGATATCACTGTCGCAGCGCGCTGGAACAGGCAGCCCGGTTCACGAATGGCCCTCTGTGAACAAGTTGACGTTTCGCGGCGCTGTTTTTATCGTCGACCAACCACCCATGCGCGAACTTTTGCAGGACATCCCGTTTCCCATACCCCTGGACGCCTACCCCAGCTCCGTTGCTGACAGCCTTGTCGGGGTGTTGCGCACCCGCATCGAAACCGACCCGTTCAACGCGATTGCGACAGCGATCTTTTTTCTCGCCGTCCTGCACACGTTCTTTGCGGCCCGATTCGTGGAAGCAGCTCATCGTGTCCAGCGCCGTACGGACGGGCGCTCCGCCGCTGCCGGCGTCGCGCCGATGCCGAGCGTGGCGGCCGAATTCCTCCACTTCTTCGGCGAGGTCGAGGTGATCTTTGGTCTTTGGGCCGTCCCCCTGATCATCGCGATCGTGCTGTCGCGCGGGTGGACCACAGCCGCGCACTACTTGAACGACACGGTGAATTACACGGAGCCGTTATTCGTCGTGGTAATCATGGCGCTGGCATCTACGCGCCCCATCATCGAGTTGGCTGAAGGAACACTCCGTCGGCTCGCGAACATCGGCGGCGGCACGCCGGCGGCCTGGTGGATCAGCATTCTCACCATCGGTCCCCTGCTTGGTTCGTTTATCACCGAGCCAGGCGCGATGACGATCGCCGCCATCCTGCTCACACGACAGTTCTATGACCTGCAACCGAGCGTTCGCTTGAAATACGCCACGCTCGGGGTCCTGTTCGTCAATGTTTCGATCGGCGGGACGCTGACTCACTTCGCGGCTCCGCCAATCCTGATGGTGGCGCGGCCTTGGAACTGGGATACGGCATTCACGTTCGGCCATTTTGGATGGCGAGCAACGCTGGCGATCGCGATCTCGACGCTCGGGTACTACCTGGTCTTCCGCCGGGAATTCGCGATTCTGGCCACTCGCCCGCCAGCGCCGGATCCGATTCCGGCCGCCCCCGAGGCCGTACTACGTGGCCAGCAGTCGCTTCCGATTCCGTGGTGGGTCACCGCCGTCCACGTGCTCTTCATGATCTGGACGGTCGCCAACGTTCACTACCCGGCTCTGTTCGTGTCCGGGTTCCTGTTTTTTCTTGGCTTCAACCGAGCGACCGCTTCGTACTCGAGCTTGTCCGACTTCCGCACGCCGCTCCTCGTCGGATTCTTCCTCGCTGGTCTCGTCGTCCACGGAGGGCTTCAGGCGTGGTGGATTGCTCCGGTAATCGCTCGCCTGGCCGAGACACCTCTCTTCATTGGCGCGGCCATCCTGACAGCCTTCAACGACAACGCCCTCATCACCTATCTCGCCACGCTAGTGCCGAATCTCCACGATGGCCTGAAGCAGGCGGTGGTCGAAGGCGCCGTCACCGGTGGCGGGCTGACGGTCATCGCGAACGCGCCCAATCCGGCGGGCCAGGCACTGCTCGGCAGGTTCTTCGACGACGCCGTGAATCCGCTGTATCTGTTTCTCGGGGCGGCAATCCCGACCCTGATCGCGGCAGCAGCGTTTCGACTGCTGTGAGAGGCCTCCTCACCGCCTGCTTCCGGACCCGCGGCGCAACGCATTCTTTCTGAGCGGGCCTCGCGGGTCGACGGGCGTTGGCCGCTCGTACCAGATCTCGACCTCGTAGCCGTCGGGATCGATGAAGAACAGGTAGGGTTCACCGGGAACGAATTCACCGGAGTCACGAATCGTCCCTCCGGCTGCACCGACGGCCTGTCTGGCGCGAGCGATATCAGCAGGTCGTTGAAGCCTGAACCCGAAATGCGCGATGCCGCCGCTCTTGCCTGCCGCGGCAGGCTTGCGCTCGAACACGAGGACATCCCAGCTTCCCGGAGTCTGTGCCTGCACGAAGTCTTCCTGCTGATAAACAGGCACGACGCCTAACACCGCTCGATAGAACTCGAGCGAGCGTTGCGGATCACGCACGGCGAGGGCCACGTGCGTGAGCCCGCGCGTTTTCACCGAGCGAGCGCGTTCGGTGGCCGAATCAGATTTCACGCAGCTGATTATGGACCTGACGCGCTCGACTGTCCGAATCGTCCGCTAGTGCGACGGCGACCTGCTCGGCGGCAGCTTGGCGTGTGCGACCTCCACGACGGTGGCAATCCTCTGGTCGGGTTCGTTCTCGTAGTGAACGGTGACAGTCGAACCCACTTTCAGATCACCTTCACGCTCGGTTGACGGGCGCATGACGAACGTCATGTTCTTCCCTGAGTACGGCGAGATCTGGTGAATCACGAGCGTGGACGAATCGACGAACTTGACCGCGCCCTTGGCGGTATGGACCTGCGGCGATGTCTTGGGCAGCGCGGCGGACGCGGGCATGTCGGCTGCGAACGCTATGGCAGACAAGCTCAGAATCAGGGCAGATGTGCGGACGATGCTCATATGGGTCCTTCCGAGTGATGACGTTGACAATCATCGATGAACCCATTTCATCGAACGCGAATGAGCGCCGGATGAATCGTTGATTAACTGTCGTTCAGTCCCGGAGAGTCATCTGAAAAGCTCTGGCGTCGCCAGCTTCGGAAGGCGATGCTCAGGACGGCGTGTTCTGGCGCACCCAGCCGATCGCTTCCTGCAACCGCCGGTCGAATTCGCCGAGGTTGTCGCTGAACCGGTGATTGGACGCCGGGACGACCCACAACGTCTTCGGTGCATTCGCCTTGTCGAGAATCCGTCGCGCTTCCTCGACGGGCACGAACTCATCACGGCTCGAGTGGATTTCCGCGAGCGGAATCGGTGTGACCTTGCTCACGACGTCACCAGCGCTGAACAACGGCTCTCTCGGCACACCATGCGTGAGATAGATCAAGGAATCCTTCATGCGCCAACCCAGCTCGTTGGCATCGGGCAGACCGAGAGCGATGACGCCAGCCATCATCCCCTTCGTCTGGTTATCGGCGGCGGCCAGAACCGACAGGCCTGCCCCTTCCGACACGCCGATCAGAATCGGCTTCTGCCCCGATCCGCGCTGCGACGCGTACTGGGTCAACACGCGATAGTCGGCTGGTACGTCCTCGGGCCGGAGCGTCGCCTCGCTCGTGGTAAAGCCGCGCAGATAGGCCCTCGCATCGAATCCGACGACGAAATAACCACGCGCGGCAAGCGCCTCCGCCACGTGCACGCCAAGATGGATCCAGCCGCCATCTCCGCTCGTGACCACGACGGGATCACCACCGCGCTGACCGTAGATGTGCAGCAGTTGCTGTTGTCCGCGAATGGTCAGGTACTCGGTCGTCTCTGCATATTCCGATTGAACACGCAGGCCGAAGACCGTCGCCGCGATGAACGCAGCGCTTAGCATCCGGTTTGCCGTTATCACGCGCCCTCCCTGCCAGAAGAGACCCACGCCACTGCTTCGACGAGCGCTGCCGAGAACGCCGATTCACCACCGCTGAACCGATGGTTGCGGGCATCGATCGTCAGGAATCGACGCGTGGGCGAATCGAGACCGAACAGCGCCCGTGCCTGTGCGGCGGGCAGATAGTGGTCGCCCGAGGCCTGAATGACCACCGAGCGCTTCGACGCCATTCGCGAAAGAAGCGGATACATGGCGATTGGCGGCGGCCGTTGATCACGCGTGCCGTCGACGGGTTGAGCCAGGTCGACGTCGTCATCGGTCACCGCATCGAGATCGAGTTGCTCGTCCGCGGACAGTCCGATCGCCACGAGGCCAAGGACATGCGGATCGGCGTCGGGACTGACCGCCACGAGCACGCCCAGCGACGCGCCGCGCGACCATCCCGTCAGTACCACGGGTGCGTCCCGCGACAGCAGCAGCGTCGCGCGCGCCGCATCGATAATCTGTTGATACCCGTGGACGACGTGCGCGATCGTCAGCGGCTTCGACCACCGCTGTTCGATGTGCATGAGCGCCTTGGTGCTGACACCCACCACCGGAAAACCGCTCCCGGCGAGTGTGCGGAACATGCCAACGGCTGCGCCGAACCATCCACCATCACCGCTGGCATAGAGCACCAGCGGCACGGACGATCGCAGATCCACGGGCGAGAGGAGATGAAGCGTCAGTGGCTCGCCGTGCAAGGGAACCTGTGTTGACGACTCGCGGATCCCGCCCGGTTGGGTCGCGACTCGCAGCGCCCCGCCGCATCCGTGACTGGCCGCCGCAAGCAGCGCCGCGAGAGCGGCGAGGAACGTCGTCCGCGTCCTGCCCACGCTCTTATTCGACGCTGCCACCCTGAGCCACAGATGAACCGGTGATTAAGTTCAGTTCATCGCAGCTGAGCAGGCGAGCAGAATGCCCACGGCGGTTAGAAATGAATCAAGGCGGGTCCAAAGACCCGCCTCTGCAAGTGGCGGAACGCGGAATATATAGCTGCGGCCTCGCGAACCCCGAGTCCCGGATCCCGAGTCCCGGATCCCGGATCCCGAGGCTTAGAACAACCCTACGGTCCGCCCTTCCCCGTCGATGTCGATGTTCATGAACGCCGGCGCCTTGCCGAGACCCGGCATGCGCTGCATCTCGCCGCACAGCGCGACGACGAACTCTGCGCCCGCGCTCGGCACGAGAGCCCGCACGGGAAGAATGAAGCCCGTCGGCCGGTTGCGCAGCAGGGGATCGTGCGACAGCGACAGATGCGTTTTTGCCATGCACACCGGCGCATGCCCGAGACCAAGCTTCTCGATCCGCTCCAAATCCTTGCGCGCCTGAGACTCGAGATCGATCGCCGCCGCGCCATAGAGCTTCGTGGCAATGGCCTCGATCTGCTGCACGATGGGCGTGCCGCTCGGCGTGAGATGCGCAAACGCATTCGGCTTGTCGCATGCGGCCGTCACCGCCTTCGCCAGGTCGGTCGCGCCCGCGCCACCTTGCGAGAATCCCGAGTGCACGACGACGGTTTCGGCGCCGGCCTTGAGCGCCAGGTCGCGCACGAGCTCCAGTTCGCGCGCCGTGTCGGTCGGGAAGCTGTTGATCGCCACGACGCACGGGAGCCCGTACTGCCGCACGATCTGCACGTGCGCCGCGAGGTTGTCCGCACCTTTGCTGAGCGCGTCGAGGTCCTCGCTGGAAAGCACGTTGAACGGCTTTCCGCCGTGCGACTTCGTGGCACGGACGGTCGTCACGAGCACGGCGGCGCTCGGCGCGAACCCGCCCGAGCGGCAGACGATGTCGCAGAACTTCTGGAATCCGAGGTCGCTTGCGAAACCGGCTTCAGTGATGACGTAGTCGGCGAGCTTCAGCGCAATGCGATCGGCGAGGATCGAATTCGCCGCGTGCGCGATGTTGCCGAACGGCCCGGCGTGAACCAATGCCGGCTGACCCTCGAGCGTCTGCACGAGGTTCGGCTTGATGGCATCCTTCATGATCACCGTCATGGCGCCGGCAACCTTGAGCATCTCCGCCGTCACCGGCTCGCCGTCGAAGGTCGACGCGACGACGATGCGACCGAGGCGGCGGCGAAGATCGGCGAGGCTGTTCGCAAGGGCAAAGACCGCCATGACTTCGGACGCGGCAGTGATGACAAACTGATGCTCGCGGGGAACGCCGTGGGCCTTGCCGCCCAGTCCGACGACCGAGTAACGCAGCTCGCGATCGTTCATGTCCACGGTGCGCGGCCAGATGATGGTCGACGGATCGATCCGCAGCGGGTTGCCGTTGAAGATCGACGCATCGAGCGCGGCGGCAAGCAGGTTGTGCGCCGCAGTCACAGCGTGGAAATCGCCGTTGAAGTGGAGGTTGATGTCCTCCATTGGCCCGATCTGAGAGTAGCCGCCACCCGTGCCGCCGCCCTTGACGCCAAATACCGGTCCCATCGACGGCTCGCGCAGGCAAAGCACCACCTTCTTGCCAATCTTGCCGAGGCCCTGCGTCAACGCGACGCTCGTCGTGGTCTTGCCTTCACCGGCCTTCGTCGGTGTGATGGCCGTGACGATCACGAGCTTCGCGTCGGGACGCTTGGCGAGGCGACTCAGAATGGAGAGGCTGACCTTGCCGCGAAATTGCGCGTACTGTTCGAGCTCCTCGGGGAGAATGCCGGCCGTCTCGGCGATCTCGTTGATCGGGCGCAACTTTGCTTCGTGGGCGATTTGGAGCGCTGACTTCATGTGATCCTTGTAAAGACACCGGGTGTGATTTCCGCCTGTCTCGCGAGGAAATCACACCCGGTGTCCCTGAAGTGTTTACCCGGCCTGCCTCATCTCGCCACCCGCCTTCGCAGTCGGCGCGGCCCCCGCCGGTTTACCTGCCCCACCAGCTCCAGCGGCGGGTTTCGGTGACCTGGCGGCGAGCGCCTGGTCGGCAGCAGAAGGGCCGGCGGTCTTGAGGTGCTCATCTTCGTCGATCGGTACGGTTCGACCAGGCCCGGCACCCGACTTCCAGAGATCCTTGGGCCTCCCGGGTCTGCTGTCGCGGCCGAGATAGAAATTGAGCCACGACGCCGTCCCCGTGAGCGTGCGATCCGGCGGCGGGATGTAGACCTTGAGTTGTTCGATGGTGTTGGACGCCTCTGCGCGCGCCATGACCTTCACCCAGATGCACTCCTGATCGATCACCTCGCAGGCGCCGTGGAAGGTGCCGCCGCAGGGACCGTTGCGCATCTGCTTCGGGCAGGTCTGCGGGCAGACGTACTCCATGGATCCGAGCACGCAGTTGCCGCAGTTCTGGCAGCCGAACACCTCTTTCTTCCCGTAGTACTCGAATCGCTCGAACCAGTGGCTGAGACGAGGATGCCGATCGAGCCAGCGGAAGGCGCCCTGGAAGAGGCGTCGCATCGGCGAGTCCTTGACGCTCTTCGAC
>DASRJE010000037.1:0-52055 GCA_035649635.1 Vicinamibacterales bacterium
CCGCTACGTGACCGTCACGAATGACGGCGACACATTGCGCGATCTCCTGCCAGCGCTCGATGAAGTCGTGCAGAAACATCGGGCTGGCACGCGATTCGGCATTCGCATGGACGATGACGGTCTGCTCACGCAGGGTGCGGAGAATCTGGCGCTCACCTGGATGGATGCCAAGGTTGGCGAGTGGGTCGTGACGCCTCGCCGTGGTAAGACGGTCGAGATCAACGCCCTTTGGTACAACGCGCTCAGGTTACTGGCGCACTGGAATCGATCCTTCGAGCGCGACGGCTCCCAACTGGATGCTCTCGCGGATCGCGCGCGCGCGTCGTTCAACCGCCGGTTCTGGTTTGCGGACGGCCAATATCTCTTCGACATCGTCGATGGGGAAGCGGGCGACGATGCCTCGCTGCGACCGAATCAGATCTTCGCGTTCGCCCTGCGCCATCCCGTGCTCGATGAGACACACTGGCGACGGATCGTCGACGTCGTCGCTGATCGTCTGCTGACGCCTTATGGTCTGCGCACGCTCGATCCCGGCCACAAGGATTTCAAGGCGCAGTACTTCGGCGATCTTCGCGCTCGCGATGCGGCGTATCACCAGGGGACGGTATGGGCCTGGCTGATCGGTCCGTTCATCGACGCCTGGCTGCGAGCCTACCCCGAGCGGTGCCCCGACGCGCGTTCATTTCTCTCCGCGTTCAGCCAGCACCTGAGCGACGGCTGTGTCGGGACGATTAGCGAAGTGTTCGACGCCAGCCAGCCTTATGCACCGCGTGGATGCGTCGCGCAAGCCTGGAGCGTCGCCGAAGTGCTGCGCGCCTTTATCACTCTTGACGTCAGGTCAACGGAATCGAGCGTCAATGCGTCCTGAGACTCCCAACGAGCAGCCCCGCCTGGGCGCCGTCGTCGGTCCGAATCGCGTCGACTTCGCAGTATGGGCCCCCTTGCATCGAGAAGTCGGCCTCGTCCTCGAGGGAAAGCGCGACATCCTCCTGGAGCCACGCAATGATGGCTACTTCGTGGCGACATTGTCGGACGTGCGCCCCGGACAGCGGTACTGGTATCGCGTGGGGGAGCAACTGCGCCCGGATCCGGCCTCACGCTTTCAACCCGAAGGGCCGTTTGGGCCGTCGATGGTCGTGGATCCTCACGCGTTCAGTTGGCGTATCGGCGAATGGCCGGGCGCAGTGCCGCGGCATCGACAAGTCGTCTACGAGCTTCACATCGGCACTTTCACGCGTGGCGGGATGTGGACCACGGCGCTCGAACGGCTGGCTCACCTTGCCTCGGTCGGCGTGACGACACTCGAGGTGATGCCAATCGCTGAATTCGATGGTCGATTCGGATGGGGCTACGACGGCGTCTTTCTCTTCGCTCCGTTTCATCGGTACGGCACGCCGGACGATGTCCGGACGTTTGTCGATGCGGCCCACGCGGCCGGTCTGGGCGTGATTCTGGACGTGGTCTACAACCATCTGGGGCCGTCGGGGAACGTGCTTCACGAGTTCAGCAAGTCCTACTTCGCCGAACATGCGACGGAATGGGGCCAAGGGTTCAATCTGGATGGGGAGTGTTCCGCCCCCGTGCGGCACTTCATGCGCGAAAACGTCCGCCACTGGCTGCAGGAGTACCGCTTCGACGGTCTTCGTTTCGACGCGACACAGGCGCTCATCGACCGATCGCCGACGCACATCGTTCATGAACTGAGCGAACACGGCCGTGCATCGGTTGCGCCGCGTCCAATCTTCGTCAGCGCGGAGAACGAACCGCAGGACACCCTGCTCGTGCGTCGCGCCGAGACCGATCCTGGAGTGGACAGCCTGTGGAACGAAGATTGGCACCACTCAGCGGTCGCCGCGCTCATGGGGCGCCGGGAGGCGTACTTCACCGATTATCTCGGGAGCGCGCAAGAGTTCGCTTCGATGGCGCGCTGGAACCTGCTGTACCAAGGACAGTGGCATTCCTGGCAGAAGCAGCCGCGGGGAACCGACGCCCGGACGCACCCGCATGCGGCTTTCGTCTGTTTCCTCGAGAATCACGATCAGGTCGCCAACACCGGCGATGGCCGCCGCCTCTATCACTGCGTCGATCGAGCCAAATGGCGTGCGCTCTCTACGCTTCTTTTGCTGGGGCCGTCCGTGCCCCTTCTCTTTCAGGGCCAGGAGGAGGCGGTCGAGCAGCCGTTTACCTACTTCGCGGATCACAAGGCGCCATTGTCCGACCTCGTGAACCGCGGACGCCTCGAATTCCTCGCGCAGTTTCCGTCGCTCAGATCTTCGGAGACCGCTGAATCGATTCCCGCGCCGACCGACGAACGCGCGTTCGATGCCTGCCGGCTCGACTGGCGCACCACACCTGCAGGCGAGGACGTGCGCCGTTTGTATACAGACCTGCTGGCACTGCGCCGCACGGATCCCGTCTTGTCGGCGCTCGGCACTTGGGATGTCACAGTGGACAGTTCCGCGCCCACATCAGAGATCCTGCTCCTGCGGTACGCCGACGGCGATCACCTCTTGTTGCTGCTGATCAACCTCGGGTCGCTGACACGGTTCGCGATGAATGACCCGATGGTAGCGTTGGAGAGGGACCGCCGATGGGAGCTCATGTTCTGCAGCGAGCGGCCGAAGTACGGCGGCTCAGGTGTTGATGAAGCATTCATGGAGGGCTGCTGGCTTCTGCAGCCCCATTGCGCGTGGCTGCTGCGCGCCGCTCAGTGATCGCGGCGGCAGTGAATGAGCGTCCAGATCTTCGGCCTGTTGACCTTGCGCGTCGAGATAGGCAGGAGAGGCGATCGCGCGAGCAGTCGCCCCGCATCCAGATCGGTCCTGAACCCGTCGAGCGGTCGTCAGTGGAGAAATCATCCGCTCGACTTTTGCAAGAAAGGGGCTGTCGCTGAGGAAATGGTTGAGCAGTACGATGTGCCCGCAGACTCGGCAGACGCGGTGCATCTCGTGGATAACGGCCAGTGGATCCGGGACGACACTGATCACGTAGGCGGCGTAGACCACATCGAACGACTCGTCCGGGAACTTCAGGTTTGCTGCGTCCATTTGCAGCAGTTGGATGCGCGCGAGCGCGCTTCGGCGCTCCGAGTCGATGTGCTTGGCGGCCTCTCGCAGCATTTCCGCCGACACATCGATGCCAGTGACTGTGCAATCAGACGGATAGAGCGGAGCCGTTAACCCCGTTCCAATACCAATCTCGAGAATCTGATGTCCCGGTCGCAAGGCCAGCTCACGCATCGCTTCGCGGCGTCCTGCCTGAAGCATCGGGCCACAGATGCGGTCATAGAACGACGCGCATTGAGCGTAGAGCCGTTCAATCAGGTGACCGTCGAGCGTTGCAACGGACAGCGCGTCCTCGGATACCCACGGCCCATCAAGCATGTGTGCAACGGAGTAGCACGATGCGATCCGGCGGGTGACGACCCGCCGCTGCGTGCAGGCATGTGGCTTGCGTCGTTCAACGCTACAGAAGTCGAGGTGTCGAATGGCGAGACGGAACGGGGGACCCGTCAAGTACGCGGTCGTCGGTCTGGGGCACATTGCCCAGGTCGCGGTGTTGCCGGCGTTCGCACACGCGCGCCGCAACTCGCGCGTCGCCGCGCTTGTGAGCGACGACCGCACCAAGCTGAAGGCGCTGGCCAGAAAGTATCGGATTGGCGGCACCTTTTCCTACGAAGACTACGACGCCTGCCTCGAGCAGGTGGATGCCGTCTATATCGCGCTCCCCAATTCCCTGCACGCCGAATACACGATTCGTGCGGCCAGGGCCGGCGTGCATGTGCTCTGCGAAAAACCGATGGCGGTCACGGTTGACGAGTGCGAACAGATGATCGAGGCGTGCCGCGAGAACAACGTCAAGCTGATGATCGCCTACCGCTTGCACTTCGAAGAGATCAACCTCAAAGCCGTCGACCTCGTTCGTCGCGGCCGGATCGGCGATCCCAAGTTCTTCAACTCGTCGTTCTCGATGAAGGTCCGGCCCGATAACATCAGGACGAAGAAGGAGCTTGGCGGCGGCACGCTTTACGACATCGGGGTCTACTGCATCAACGCGTCGCGCTACCTGTTTCGCGCCGAGCCCAAGGAGGTCATGGCTGTTTCGGTCAATACCGGCGGCAAGACCTTTGCCGAGATCGATGAATCGACCGGCGCCTTGCTCCGGTTCGACGGTGAGCGCGTCGCCGCGTTCGTCACCAGCTTCAATGCGGCCGATGTCGCCTCCTACCGGATCGTGGGAACGAAGGGACAACTGCACGTCGATCCGGCATACGAGTACGCAGAGGGCCTGTCGTACGAGCTGACCGTCAACGGCAAAACGACGCGCAAGCGGATAGGGAAGCGCGACCAGTTCGCCCCCGAGCTTCTGTATTTCTCGGATTGCGTCCTCAAGAACCGCGAGCCTGAACCATCAGGCGAAGAGGGCTTGCAGGATGTGCGGATCGTCCAGGCGTTGTACGAATCAGCGGAAACCGGAAAAGCCGTCGGCCTGCCCCCGTTCGATCGCAGCAAGCGTCCTACCGGCCGTCAGCGGATCACCAAGCCGGGCGTCGAAAAGCCGGAACTGGTCAATGCGCGGGGTGCATCGGAGGATTGAGCGTCGAGACTATGACTTTGGCGGGAATCGCTTGAGGAGCTCGCGCACCCCGTCGCGTAAAAGCTCGCTCCGCTTTTTCTGATCCATGTCCGTGTCGATCTTTGCCTCTCCGACACCTCTCCACACAACGCGGCCATTGGAGCTGAAATCGAGCACCAGCGACCCTTGTTCGACCATGGAGATGGACGTCGTCGACGGAGCAAACGGCGGCAAGCCCCACTGGGCGACCGAGGGCAGGAACTGTCCGACTGTTTGAGTCGAGGACCCGACCGTCAGCAGCAGGTAATACATCAATGTGAGATCTGGTGCGCTGGTCGCCGGCTTGATGCCACGACGCGGCAGCTCCGCGTTGACGGTTTGGAAGATGATCGGTTCGGCGCGCTCCTGAATAGCCTTCGGATCGTCCTCCTGGGTGCGAGCCACAATGACCTGCCCGGCGCCGGCAGAGTTCCAGGACCACGTGCGGGCGCTCTTGAAGTCGAAGGTCTTGTCGAAGTCGACACGCGCCTTGACAGCCGCAAGGCCGGGATGCGCGGCGGTGAACACTCCGGCGGCGATAACAAGCCCGGTGACGATCGGTCGGAGTCGCGCTGCGAAGGCTTTCGATTTCATGGTGGCGCTATTGGCAATTATTGGGCCGTATTCTACAGCGCACAGATCTGGCATTGATGCCGCCGGCGCCGCGAGGTTGCCCACGCGCCACGACATACCGCGGTGGCACGGGTCGATCAGAGAATCTCTTTTACCCGTTCGGCGGGTCGCGCCAGGATGGCGCGCGCGCCCTTCTCCACGATCGGGCGCTGAATCAGGTCCGGGTGTTCGATCATCAGGTCGATGATCTCCTCGTCGGTCAGATCTCGCTCGGCCAGCTTCAAGGCCTTATATATGGGCTCCTTGGCCCGAAGAAGCTGTCGCGGTGTCATGCGCATCTTTCGGAGCAGCTCGGTCAGCTTGCGTTGCGAAATCGGATCCAGGTAGTAATTCACCGACTCGAAATCCACACCGCTCTCCTTGAGCGCCGTATAGACCTGGCGGCACGTGGTACACGTCGGTTTCTGGTAAATCACGATCGACATCGTGGCCGCCTCTAGACGGACGCGAATGGGGTGCGCCCTTCACTCGACGGCGATACCGGGATACTCACGCCGATACGAGTCCCTTGCCCGGGCGAGGCGTTGATCACCAGTTTGCCCCTGAGGATGCCCACTCGTTCTCGCATGCTCAGCAATCCGAGGCCTCCATGATCGATGGCGATGGGATCAAAGCCGACGCCGGAGTCGACGATTTTACGGCATGACAACTCGCGATAGCGAATCACGCTGCC
This sequence comes from Vicinamibacterales bacterium, assembly GCA_035649635.1. Classification (GTDB taxonomy): domain Bacteria; phylum Acidobacteriota; class Vicinamibacteria; order Vicinamibacterales; family UBA2999; genus Gp6-AA40. The sequence continues at coordinate 5,921 of DASRJE010000037.1, forward strand.
CGTTGGCAGAAGCGCCTCACTGATCCTCCAACGCTGGAGTTGGCGCGAGTCAAACTGGTACGCGTAACTGTCGACGGTTGCGACCGGGATGCTCTCGGGTTTCTCGCCGTGCAAAACACGCAGCGCGATTTGCGCCGTCTCCCGGGCATCGGCCACCGACGAATGCAGCCGGCCGCCACGATCCCGTGACCGAGCGCATCCTCGTGCCAACTGTAGACCGGAGCGTTGGCCACGGCGACAATCGGGTCGAGTGCGTCGAGAGGCATCACCGTATGGCCAGCGCCATCGTCGGAGACACTCACATAAAAAATGATGGAGTCAGGCGGCAGTTGCCGGACGCGCGCCTGCAGAGCAGGGAGCGTGAGACCCGCCAGATCGTGAAACGCGACCTGCGCCTCGAACGGCTTCCGTTGCGCCTTGAAAAGGTCCGCATAGAGTCGGTCGAACGTTGCAATCCCGCTGATCACGAAGACCTGCTTCGTGCTCGGTTGAGCATGCAGCGCGGCGGACAGCGTGCTGGTGAAATCCACCGCCGACACGACCCCGGTCGAATGCGGGCCACCCAACACGCCCGGCCTGGTGGTGAACACAATCGGCTCGAGTGCAAACAGGGATGGGTCACCGTTGAGGAACTCGACGACCGAAGGGCCAGACGCGATGACGAGGTCGAGGCCGTCGTCGATGTACCGGGTGCGCAGGTAGGTGCGAAGCGCCGACTGGTATTTATCGTCTCCCAGCCGGTTGAGATCGATGTATTCGCTGTAGTAATCGAGGCGGTCCGACAGCGCTTGCCTTAGGATCGATCGAAAGGTGTCGTCGAATCCGGGGGTATCGCGCCTCACGATGTGCAGCGCGAGGACCCGCTTCGAGCGCGCGGTGGGTTCGCCCTGCGCCTCGAGGTTCACGTGCAGACAGGCACAAAACGCAAACAGGGCGATCAGCTGTCGAGGGCGGCGACCCTGCAAATCCACCATCCAGGGGGAGTCGTCATCATCGATCCGCCGAACAGCTGAGTCAATAAGCCCTAAGTATTATTCCGCGTGTCGATCCCCACGGTCGACGTGCAGAAGGTTTCCCCGATTAGCACACTCTGGATGGCTGTCAGCAGGTCGTCGGCCGAATGCTTCAGGACGAAGCCCGATGCGCCCGCGCGGAACGCAGCACGCGCGACGTACTCGTCACCACCGGCAGTGACCAGGATCACCTTTGTCTGGGGGTGCGTCCGCTTGATCTGACGGCAGGCGTCGAGCCCGTCGACTTCGGGCATGGAGAGATCGGCGACGACGATATCTGGCGTCAGGGTCTTCATGGCGTCGACCAGCGCACGCCCGTCGCGAACGCACCCGATGACCTCGCATGACGGCTCCAGCAGCCGCCGCCACGCCGTAAGCAGTCCGACGTAGTCATCTGCCAGAAGGACTCGCGGTCGAGCGTTTTCAGTCACGTGTCTACGCCATCATAGTCCGGCATCACGATGGACCTGCTCGGAGTCCATGAGTTTCCAGCTTTTTTCGCGCAAGCGTTCAGCCTGCCCCGTCGACCTGAATAGCGAGACCGTGCCCCCTCTGTCAATTGAGACCGGTCGTAGTGGGTCACGAGGGAGCATCACCGCCGCTCACGATTCACCGTGTTACCCGCGCCATGTCGCGGCTTCAGGGCGTATTGGGCCGAACTCCGGCCTTTCCAAGCGGGACCCACATTTGCTTTGCGATGCGCATGGACTTGATGCGCAAGCGCCAGGGAGGATTTATGACTGCGAAGACGACGATGCTCGCGATGACGATCTGGGTCGCTGCGGTGGCACTGCCGCTGGCCCAGGCACCGGTGACGAAGGCCAATGTGATAAAGGTCAGCGCAACGATTCAGGCCATCGACACTACGACCCGTACGGTCACATTGCGGGACGACAAGGGCAACGAGGACACTTTCAGTGTGGGCGCGGCGGTGAAGCGATTCAACGAGCTGAAAGTCGGCCAGAAGGTCAACATTACCTATTACGAATCGATCGTTTTCCAACTGGTCAAGCCGGGAGAGAAGGGTGGCGGTGAAAGCCTTGAAGTGGCGCTCGATCGCGCCAAGAGTGCGCTACCCGCCGGGACCGTCGCGACGCAGGACAAAGCGACGGTGACGGTGAAAGCGGTTGATCCGGCAGTTCCTTCCATCACCGTCGTCACGGCGGATGGACGTACAGTGACGCGGAAGATCGAGGACAAGAAGAACATCGCGAACGTCAAACCCGGCGACAAGATCGACATCACGTTCACCCGGGCAGTCCTCACCAGCGTCGAGGATGCGAAGTGACGCAGAGGGGCGAGCAGAAAGGGCCGAGTCTGGCTGCACGCGCATGACTGTCACGGCGGCCGTCGGGCGAACCCTGACAGTCGTCGTAACCCGACCCGCGGGAGTCGAGCGGATTCCGCTCAGGAGGATGCCGTGGCCGTTCAGAAGCATCGAGCTGCGAAGATGTTGGCACCCGCGGAGGGTGAACCCGCGTTGCAGGCGACTCCGTTTCTGCCACCAATACGCCCGGACGCGCCGCTCCTGACCGATTCTCAGCGCATGAAGCTGGCGGCCATCGCCACGCGCGTGCGCGTTTCGCCGCGCACGGTGATCTATCGCGAGGAAGCAGCGGCCACGTGGGTGTTCATCATCGGCGAGGGCGTGGTGAAGGCGTTCAAGGATCTGCCCAGCGGCCGACGCTGGGTCACCGCGTTTCTCTACCCCGCCGACGTCTTTGGCCTCGCTGAAAACGGTTTATATATCCGGAACGCGCAAGCCGTCACACACGCCACGCTCTATCGCTTCGACGTCGATGTCCTCATCGACACGTTGAAAGGCGATGGCGAACTGCAGTTCAAGTTTCTCTGCAAGCTGACTCACGAAGTGCGCGAAGCGCAGCGGCAGACGATCGCCATCGGCCGCAAGGACGCCGTCGGCAGGGTGGCGATGTTCATCCGCGAGCTCGAAAAGCAGTGTGGCGGCTCGCATGAGCTCCCCCTGCCTATGAGCCGGTCTGACATCGCCAGCTACCTTGGGCTGTCTCTCGAATCGGTGAGTCGCGCGACCCGCACGCTGGAGCGTCGTGGCGTCGTGTGCTTCACCGGTCGTCACATGCTGCGCATCACCGACCCAGTGCAGTTCGAGAAGATCGAATCACGGCTCTAAACGGATTCGCCACCGTTCCGGGTTTCGCGGAACCTCGAACACCGGGCCTCGAACCACTCGGGGTCTGCCTTTGATCCGGATCAACACGTCGACGCAACCCTCTCGGCTAGCATGGCTCAAGGTGTGAGTGTCCTTCTGTCGGCCAGGCTGGGAAACGATCTCAGTGCGTTGGTAAGGGTTATGTCGATGTCCGTAGACTCTCTCAAGCGGCGTGTCGCGGCGGGTGAGCCCACCGATCAGGAATTCATCGAGCTGGAAGACGCTATCGAGAGCGCGCGTCACGTCAGCCTCGAGCTGATAGCAATCGGGCGGCCAGCGACCATCGAACGACCCGTCGTCGATGTGAACGACCTTGTTTCTCAACTCGAAGGCGTGCTGACCCGTGTGCTCGGGTCCAAGATCGACGTGACGCTTTGGCTCGAGGCACGCGATGCCGTCGTCGAGGCCGAAGCCGTTCAGCTGGAGTGGGTCTTTCTGAACCTTGCCGCGAACAGCCGCGAGGCAATGCCCGACGGCGGCACGTTCACGATTCAGACGTCGTGTGCGGATCGGCAAATCGGCTCGCCCTCGCGCACACAGCGCTACGCTCGCGTGACGATCAGCGATACCGGGCACGGACTCTTCGGCGACGCCCGCGCTCACGCCTTCGAGCCATTCTTCAGCACGAAAAAAGGCGCAGCCGGACTCGGTCTCACCAGTGTCGCGATGATCGTCCGGAACTACCAAGGCTGGCTGCATATCGAAAGCGACCATACCGGTACGCGCATTCACATCCATCTTCCGACCCTCTCGACTGCCAGGCGCTGACGCCGACGTCACGTTACAATGTTGAGGCCCAGAAGATTTACGTAGATCCATGGGCTAATTGCCCGTAGGTGTGTAAATCGTTAGCGTTCGACTCTCCACCCCACGGAAATGACTTGCACGCGGGCGGGCGCGACCTTGGCGGGATGGCGGGGTTCGCTCTCCGGGTCACGTCGGAGGGTACTGTCATGGGAGTTTCGGCGTTTCCAGGACGTGATAACCGCCTTCCTCATGTCGAGAAAATCGCGCAGGAGCTGTGCTCGCGACTAACCCCGTTTTCGTCGGAACCGCTCGAGGACCGACTACGCGAGGTGCTGACGCGACTTGTTGATGAGCTTGGACTCGAGGGCGGGCTTTTCGTGTCTCCGTCCGGTCAACGGGCCAGGAACGTCGCGGTCGGGAGCGCGCTGACTTCAGGACGCCTTCTCTCCGAGTTCCTTGGCCGATCGCGAGTCCAGGCCGCCACGGCTCAGTCGGCGATGCTCGTGATTTCGGGTCCCCCGCACAGCTCGAGCGATCTAGCGCCCGACGATCATTTGCATCTGTGGGCGCTCGGTGTCCGCATGCTGATCGTGCTTCCGCTCGGGCGTCAGCACCTCGAGGGCGGGGCCATCGCGCTCTATTCTCAACGCTCCGTTCCCCACCTGGAGACGAATTCGCTTCGGCCGCTGGCGTCGGTGGCGGATGCCGTTCATACGCTCATGGATGATGGTCACGCTGTTCTTCCACCTCCAGCTCAGAGCTTCAACGAGCCGGAGTCGGTTACGCGCCGCATGCACGGGAACGGCGCAATGGACGTCGTGTACGAGCGACAGGGACTCGGGCAGCTCGAGGACACGCTGGTTGGAGAGAGCGCCGCATGGCGCTACGTGGTGTTTCGACTCGAACAGGTGGCCAGCACACACGCGACCGTGCTGCTGCTCGGTGAGACCGGCACTGGCAAAGAGCTCGTGTCCCGCGCCATCCACCGGCGCAGCGCGCGAGCCGCGAATCGCTTCGTTGCGCTCAACTGCGCGGCTCTTCCTGCTACCCTTGTCGAGAGTGAGCTGTTCGGCCGTGAGCGCGGCGCGTTCACGGGCGCGCATTCCAGCCAGGCCGGGCGCTTCGAGATTGCCCATCGCGGGACGTTGTTCCTCGACGAGGTCGGCGACCTTCCGATCGAGCTCCAGCCAAAGCTGTTGCGTGTCCTGCAGGAGGGGCAACTCGAGCGACTGGGAAGTACGCGAACCGTGGACGTCGATGTACGCGTGATCGCTGCCACCAATCGCGACCTCGCTGACGATGTTCGGCAGAACCGATTCCGGGATGACCTGTACTACCGGCTGAATGTCTTTCCGATTACGCTGCCCTCGCTGCGCGAGCGCCGTGAAGACATCCCGCTGCTGGCGCAGCATCTGGCCAATCGGTTTGCGCGTGCGATGCCCAAGCCAATCAAGCCGATTCCCGATTCGGTCGCCCGGGCGCTCCAGCAGTACGACTGGCCGGGGAACATCCGTGAGCTCGAGAACGTGATTCAGCGAGCCATCATCCTGTCCTCTGATGGCATGATCTCGATCAATGACATCTCGTTGTCCGCCGCCAAGCCGGCAACCGCGGCAGTGGGTACGACGCTGGAAGAGATCGAGCGCAACCATATTCAGCGCATGCTGAGTACGACGTTGTGGCGGATCGAAGGCCGTCGCGGGGCAGCCGAACTCCTCGGCCTGAAGCCGAGTACGTTGCGAAGCCGACTGCGCAAGCTCGGAATCCGGCGGGGCGCGTAGGCCTCTGACGCTTTTTCAGGCGCCGGCGCGCGCGCTCGTTGGCTGGTTCACGCCCAGCCGACGGGCACTGACACCGAGAGGCGCGAGCCGCCGCCCAGCCGCGACGTCACCGAGAACTTCCCGTTCGCCAGATGAACGCGCTCCTCGATGCTCAGGAGCCCGATACCGCGCGCGTGAGCGGCCGATGTGTCGAATCCCCTCCCGTTGTCCGTAATCGTGAGTTCTATCTGGCTGCCGACGCGCACGAGAGTGACCCATGCGCGGCTGGCCCGCGCGTGCATTGCGATGTTTCGCAGTCCCTGCTGCGCGGCGCGATACAGACACAAGGCCACATCCGACGGGACGTCGTTGAAAGTCCCGCGCGCTTCGAACCGCACCAGGAATTGGTGCTGGCTGGCGACTGCTTCACAGTGTGATGCGATCGCCGCGTTGAGCCCGGCGTGCTGGAGCACACCCGGGTGCAACGAGTGCGAGACGTGCCTCACTTTTTCCGCAAGCCCGCTCGCCATTTGACGCAGATTCGTGACCTCGTGGCGCACCGACTCCGTGTCTGGAAGGCGCGCTTCGAGCAGGCTCAGACCGATGCCCAGGGCCGCCAATTGCTGGCTGACATCGTCGTGCAGCTCGCGCGCGATCTGAGTGCGCTCCGCTTCCTGGGCGAGGATCAGCCGGTGCGCGAGGGACCGGATTCGTTCGTACGCCTCGCGCAGGCTCATCTCTTTCTGTCGTAAGGCCTCCTCGGCCCGCCAGCGATCGGTGATGTCGCGTCCAATGCCTTGCAATTCATGGAGGTGGCCGTCACGTGGCGCGATTGCCTGGTCGATCCATTGTTGACGACCCGTATTTCCGTCCGGGAGCAGCACGTTGTGCTCGTACACCATCGGGTCGCCGCCTCTGAGCAGTACCTCGATGTGTTTCATCGCGGCCGGCCGATCGGCGTCAGGAATGAGCTCGATAAACCGGTACCCCATCAGCTCGTCACGCGACTTGCCAAAGAAGCGGCAGTAGGCGGCGTTCACGAATGTCAGAGTGGTGTCCGGCAAGTACCGGCAGACCAGGTCGCTCTGTTGTTCGACCATGCTGCGATAGCGCTGCTCGCTTTGCTGGAGGGCCGTCATCGCCAGGCGCCGGTCGACGGCGGTTCGGAACATCCCGGTGAGGTCCTTCAGAAGGGTCGACAGTGCCGTGTTGTCGGCGGTAATCGATCTGTCGTCCGTATATGCGACCTCGATCGAGCCCGTGCGGCCATCGGCAATGACGAACTCGGCGCGGTGCGCGGGGGTGAGGCTCCCGAAGTCAGTCGTTGTGATCTCGAAGGTCCCCAGCCGGGACCGCACGCCGATGGCGGCCGGACCAGGCCACGATTGCTGAATGGCGTCAGTGACTCGAGCCAGGAAGTCAGCGGTCGACAGGTCGTGCTGCACGATGCGCGTCACCTCCTGGAGCAATGCCAGCTCGCGCGCGCGCATGGTGAGATCGGCTCCCAGGTCGTTGTCAGCGGTCATCTCGCTCATGACGTACTCGAAACCCGCGTCGAAGGGGCCATCGTACCGCAGGAGGACACGCGTCGGTCATGCCAGTTCTGTGGTGAGCCGCGGCTCACCCGCGAGGGGGAACGGCTGGCCGATCTGTTGCCCTCTGGTTTCACGAGCTTCATGCGGAGTTGCACGGAGCAAGACGTTGAATTTGCCCGCGATAGTTGCAGCCAGAGTAGGCACGCTGGTTGCGTTGTCAGAATACAGCGACGCAGAGTCGCGGGCAGACGCTGGGCGGCTTTTGGAAAGTTGCCCGCTGACGACTCGCCCGCGCGGGGCGCGGGCAAGAGACACTGTCACGAGCGAGGCGGAGCCCATCGGTCTGAGGCATAGCCTCGCTCGTTATCGATTTAGTGCGGCCCATGACGTGCTGTAGCACCAATCCCGGAACCAAGGCAACCGCGACATGGTCTGGTTGCTGGGCTCGATGCCGCGGGATCTCGCTGCGAGCCAAGGGCCGGACGTCAGGATTTCTTCAGCGATGCACGTAGCAACCGTGAATCTGCGCGTGAAAGAGAACAAGCGGACCGAGGCCCTGAGCGCCATCGACGGGTTCATACGCCGCATGCACACATGTCCGGGTTGTTTGACGTGTCGTCTGTTGACGGATGCCCTCGACAGCCAGCTTCTGACGCTCGTGTCTGAATGGGATAGCCGCGAGGCTCTTGACGGTTTTCTCTCGTCGCGCGAGTTTCTCATCCTCCAGGGAATGAGGATAGTGCTTCGCGACGATCCACAAGTCATCCTCGATGAGATCCTCCTTCGGTCGAGGATGTCCCTCGGTGCGAGATCCCGCTGATTCAACTCGGTGAGCGCCGCAGTTCGACCAGGCAGCGCAGGTGGGTCGCCGGGTTTCTTAGTGTCCTGGTTTGCACAGAATGAGCACGATGATGCCGCCACATCGGCTCTTTCGCGGCCGAAAGAGCCGTTCGGCGGCCCCAAAGCCGCCAGTTTACAAAAAGGGCTTGCCGAAACCGTGCAATAGCACTACGGTCACTGGCGTATGTTCAGGACAACAGGCGTCGGCGTTAATAACGGGTAAATCCCTATGACAGCTCTATGGTGACCGCCGCATCACCCCGCACTCTTCTCGCTGATGACCACATGATGGTGGCCGAAGGGCTGAACCGTTTGCTCGCCGACCATTGCCAAATGGTGGGCACTGTCCTCGACGGAACGAGTCTCGTCGAGGCCGCTGTCGACCTGCAGCCAGACCTGATCATCGCCGACCTCTCCATGCCGGGCCTGAGTGGGCTCGACGCAATTACGCAGTTGCGCGCTCGCGGCGTGACGTCGAAGATCATCATCCTCACGATGTACGCCGATCCCCGCATCGCCAAAGAGGCGATTCAATCCGGCGCCGTCGGCTTCGTCTCGAAGCACGCGGCCGGTCAGGAACTGGTGACGGCCATACGTGAGGTTGTCGGGGGTGGCACTTACGTCAGTCCGCAAGTCGCCGAACGGATCGGCGGTCTTCCAGTGGCTGAGAAGCCGCTCGCCAAGCTGACCCCGAGACAGCGTCAGGTGCTCCAACTGATCGCTAAGGGATATCGCATGCGCGAGATTGCCGGGGCGCTCCAGGTCTCTCCGCGCACGGTCGAGACCCACAAGTACGAAATCATGCGTGTGCTCGGCCTCAAGAACACAGCCGATCTCGTTCGCTACGCAACCTGGCTGGGGCTCGTCGCCAGTTGAGCGCAGCCGCTGGCAACAGGTTTCCGTCGCGCGGCGAGGATGTGTGAAAACCACGGGCGCGATCGCGTAGGTCATCCCGCAGAAGCACAGGAGCAAAGCATGTTGCGCGATCGACGCTCTCCTGCCTAACGGCAAGAGGAAAGCGACTGCGACAAGCGCCTCCAGGGCCACTGAATTCGATCTTCCAGACTTCCACGCGCACCAACGCCACAGAGCGGTTCTGGCGTCGTTCACGCTTCGCTGCCGCCTCGCCGAGACGCATGAGAAAGGATCCGATTGATCGAGGATTCGGGAGGGTCGCTCGTCGGCAGATTGCCGCTGACAGGCTGGACATCGTATCGATTGGACACCACGTGCACGTCCGTGGAGGGAAACGGGGCCGGGCGCCACCGATCGGAATGCCGCGTGCCGGTGCTCATGACCCGATGCTGCGCCGGTGTGAGCCCGCGGTTGATCGAAAGCGCTTCGGCCCCGTCATCTGCCGATACGGCCTCGACCGTTCAGCAAGGCCGTTCGCGACGCGTCCATATTGTTCAAGACGTGGGCCAGCATTGCTTCTTGCGGATTTGGCCGGTTTTTCGGGAGAACTGGCCTGATTTGAAGCGCGGCGCCCGCCACGACACAACGGTCATCACGACATGCGACGGTCCCGATCAGCACGTGGATCGACGACGGTTTCCGTGCAGCGGCTCTTGACGCGTGCAGCCAGGTCGGAGCTACCATCAAGTCCCTTCCCCCAGCGTCGGCACCTGACTTTCAAGGGATCACCGATGCCGAACGGTACCCGTGTGGTCGCGTTTGCTCGCAGCCCTGCTACCGCTACGCTTGCGACAGCAGTGGCCTACTGGATCGGGACACATATCGGGCTGCTGCTCACGCCCGCCGGACTGGCTGTGTCGCTGATGTGGCCGCCCAACGCCATACTCCTTGCTGCACTGCTGCTGACGCCCGTAAGACAGTGGCCATGGTACGTGCTGGCGATTCTGCCGGTACACCTGTTGACCCAACTGTGGCACGGCATTCCACTGGTAACGTCCGTGGGATGGTTTGCCACCAATATCACCGAGGCGCTGCTCGGTGCTTTCCTGCTGCGTCGATTCCGAACCGCACGCGAGCTCTTTCAGACGCTTTCCGGCGTGCTGTTGTTCCTGTCGATCGGGGTGATTGGAGCAGCCGGTCTCACGTCATTTCTCGATGCGGGCGTCGTGGTCGTGACCGGCGTTGGCAACAACTACTGGGACGTGTGGCGACAGCGATTTCTCTCCAACGGCGTGGCGACGTTGACGCTCGTGCCTGCGATCGTCATGTTGGTGTCGTCGATCAGCAGCCTCCGCACGGTGAGGATCAGTCGATACGTCGAAGCGACGCTGCTGGCGCTCGGCACCTTGATTGTCGTGAACGTGCTGTTTGCCAGATTCGGCCGGGCGTCTGCGAGTATTCCGCCGTTGATCTTCACTGTTCTGCCGCTCATGTTCTGGGCGGCCGTTCGGTTCGGCCCCACTGGCGTAAGCGTCTTGCAGATCATCTCGACAGCCGGCATCCTCTGGGCGACGTTGACCGGTGGCCTGCTGTCGATGCAGGACGTGCTGTCACTGCAATTCTTCCTGGCGTTGCTGAATGGGCTGTCGCTGGCGCTTTCCGTCGTCGTTCGTGAGAGCCGACACCTGCAATCGCTCCACGGCGCCGTGCTCAGGTCGATGCGCAACGCCGTTGCCATCACTGACGCCGAGGGCGTGATCATCGATGCGAACGAATCGTGGGCGGCAGCCGAACGCAAACACGATCCATTGCGGCTCGATGGGGTCGCTTTGCGCCGGAACTATCTCGAACAGCACCGTGCAACCGCCGAGCACAACCAGCACGCGGGGCGTCTCGTGAAGGGGCTCGAGTTGGTCCTCGCGGGTCAACGAAAGCTGTTTGAAATGGAGTACGTGTGCGGGCCGCCAGACCAGTTGCGCTGGTTTTCACTATCGATCGTGCCGTTGTGGGGCGAGCAACGCGGAGCGGTCATCACACACAGCGACATTACCAAGCGCCGACGCGAAGAAGCCGAGACCCTGCGACTGCGCGAGGAGCTGGCGCATGCCGGACGCGTCATGACAATGGGAATGCTGTCGGCGTCATTGACGCACGAGCTGAGTCAGCCGCTGGCGGCAATTCTTGGCAACGCCCAGGCGGCCCGCCGCTTGTGCGCGCGCAACCGCGCAGACGATACCGCCGAAGTCGATGTCATCCTCGCGGACGTCGTGGCCGACAGCCGGCGAGCGGGGAGCATGCTGCGCAAGCTTCGCAGCTGGTTCTCCAATGGCCGTCATGACACACAGGAACTCGCCTTGAATGAAGTGATCAACGACGTCATCGAGATCCTTCGCGGCGACCTCCTTCGCCGCGGAATGACAGTAACCAGGCGTCTGGACCCGAGGCTTCCGTCCATACGAGGCGACCGCGTGCAGTTGCAGCAGGTCGTGCTCAATCTGATTCTCAACGCCTGCGACGCCATGCGTGAAAACGAGCCCGGTGATCGTCATTTGCTCGTGATGACGACGCACGGTGATGACGGAGTGCAACTGTCAGTCGAAGACGTCGGCACTGGAATCGCGCCCGATCAGCTCAGCACCGTATTCGAGCCGTTCGTCACGACCAAGGCGGCGGGCCTTGGGCTGGGCCTCGCGCTTTGCCGATCGATTGTGCACGCCCACGATGGGCAACTCACCGCCGAGAACAACGCCGGGCGGGGAGTAACCCTCCGTTGTACCCTGCCGTTGGCCGACCGCCAGGAGGAGGTGGCGGAGCCGACAGTGAACGGTCGAGGTGTGTGAACTCGCGGATCGACACTCGTCAATGTACCAATTCATCGGAGACGACGTTCAAGTACGCGGTGGCGACCGAGAACGTCTTCGTGGTCGAACACGATCCGAGCTCCCGCGCGGCATTGTGTCAGTGCCTGTCGGCCTCCGGGTTCACGGTGCGCGGGTTCAGCTCGGCAGAATCTATCCTGGCGTGCCGGCCCCTTCACGCGCCAGCCTGTGTGGTTCTCGACTACGACCTGCCAGGCATCTCTGGACTGGACCTGCAACGGAAACTCCTCGACGACAGCGCTCTGTCGATTGTCTTCGTGACCAGCCGAGGGGATGTCGCAACGGTCGTCAGGGCCATGAAAGGCGGTGCCGTCGATTTCCTGACCAGGCCGGTGGACACCGAGCTGCTGGTTGGCGCGGTGAACCGTGGACTGGAGCAGAGCAAGCGCGCCGATGCCGAACGACGCCTTCACCATGTCTTCCTCGAAAGAGTCGATCGGCTGACGGCGCGGGAGCAAGAAGTCGCGACTGGCTTGATTCGCGGTCTGCTCAATAAGCAGATTGCGGCGGAGCTCGGTACGACTGAGAAGACGATAAAGGTGCATCGGGCCCGCGTAATGGCGAAGCTCGAGGTCGGCTCGGTCGCGGAGCTGGTCCGCCTGGTCGAGACGGCGAGCAGGGCAGATGCCCTGATAGTGATCGGCTCTGCCGCCCGGTCGGCAGCGGACAAACTCCTGGAGACACGACGTATCCATTCCTCACGCTCCCAGCCTAAGTGGCGCTCGACGTGCTGAGCCGTGGACCCCGCCGTGGGTCGCGGGCTACATGAGCCTTGCCTTCGTGCGAGCGGCGTCGCAATATGTGTGCGTCCGTGGCATAGGAGTTGTCTAGTCCCTCCGGACGTATCCAGGTGAAAGGACTGCAGCCATGATGAAACGAACGGTCATATTGTTAGGCGCGGTAATCGCGACCGCTGGAATCAGCGTGCTGCAGGTCGGCTGCGGTCGCTCCCCCGAAGCCCCGCCGGCTGAGCAGGCCGCACCGCCGGTCGCCCCGGCTCCGGCCCCCGCACCAGCACCGGAACAAGCTCCGGCCCCGGCACCTCTCGCAGAGGCCCCGCCCCCAGGGGCGGCTCCCGCCGCGCCGCCTCGAGCACCGGCTGCTCCGCGTCCGGCTCCACAAAACGCGGCGCCGCCGGCACCGGCGCCAGCCGCGGCAGCGCCTGCGCCAGCCCCGGCACCGCCACCACCGCCACCACCCCGCACGTTCACGTTCCGTCAGGGCATGCCGCTGACGGTCTTCACGACGTCAACGCTGTCGACGAAAAGCAACAAGACCGGCGAGACATTCACTGCCACACTTGCGAAGCCGATCATGTCTGAGGACTGGGTCATCGCGAAACAGGGTGCGCGTGTCGAAGGTGTGATCGTCGATTCTGATCCCGGTGGGAAGGTCAAGGGCGTGGCATCCATGACGCTCGCGCTTCGACGGTTGACGCTTGCCGACGGCCGGACGATCGAGCTGGACACCCAGACGGTGGTCGCGGAAGCGAAAACGACCAAGGGTAAGGATGCCAAGAGGGTCGGAATCGGTGCCGGCGTTGGCGCGGCCATCGGGGCGATTGCCGGTGGTGGCAGCGGTGCCGCAATCGGCGCGGCCGTCGGCGGCGGCACGGGCGCTGCAGCCTCGCTCGCAACGCGAGGTGATCCTGCAGAGTTCGCCGCTGAGAGTGAATTGAACTTCTCGCTCAACACCCCCGTCACGGTCACCGAGAAGAAGTAACCATTGAACCGCCGGAGTGCCCCCTCAGCGGGGCACTCCGGCGCCGTGCTTCGTCTGCCGTCACCACGCGCATCGCGGGCGTGCCGTACAATCGTTGGCATCGCTCGTTCGATGACCGCGGCTCGGAATTCACCCTTCAAAGCGCTTCAGCACCGAAACTTCCGTCTCATCTGGATCGGTCAACTGGTGTCGATGGCCGGCTCCATGATGCAAAGCGCGGCGATCCTGTGGCACGTCTCCGTCCTGGTCGATCCCGCGCAACGCGGTCTCGCGCTTGGCTTCGTTGGCCTGGTGCGCGTCGTTCCCATTGTGGTTTTTTCGCTCGTCGCCGGTGTCGTTGCGGACGCGCACGATCGCCGCCGCCTCATGCTCTTCACGCAAACCGGTATGTTGATTTCCGCGGCGCTGCTGGCGTGGGCCGCTTTCGCAGGTGTGCGTGCGGTGTGGCCCATCTATGCGCTCGCGGCGACGGGAGCGGCGTTCGGGACGTTCGATAATCCGGCGCGGCAGGCGCTGATTCCAACACTCGTCCCAGCCGCGGACCTGCCGAACGCGATCAGTCTCAACGCCATCATGTTTCAGACCGCCTCGGTGGTTGGTCCTGCAGCTGGAGGCGTTCTCATCGGCGAGTTGGGCATTGGATGGGCCTATGCTTTCAATGCCGCTTCGTTTCTCTGTGTGATCGCCGCGGTGCTGTTGATGCGCGGCGTGCCGGGGAATGCTGAAGGCTCGGCGGGTCGCATCAGCCTGGCGGCGGCGATTGAGGGCCTCCGCTTCGTCTTCAAGACGCCGCTGATTCGATCGACGATGCTGCTCGATTTTTTCGCGACCTTCTTCGCGTCGGCAACGGCCCTCCTGCCGATCTTCGCGCAGGACATCCTGCATGTCGGCGCCCGTGGATACGGAGTGCTGTCGGCGGCCCCGTCGGCCGGCGCGATTATCGCCAGTCTCGTCATGGTGCGAGCTGTCGATCACATCGAACGGCGTGGCCCGGTGCTGCTGTGGGCGATTGCCTTCTACGGTCTGGCCACTGCCGTGTTCGGGTTCTCGCGTCTGTTCGCACTGTCGTTCCTCTGTCTCGCCATCACCGGTGCGGCGGACACCGTCAGCATGGTGATTCGCAACCTGGTGCGTCAGCTGGCCACGCCCGATCACATACGTGGACGCATGACCAGCGTGAACATGATCTTCTTCATGGGAGGGCCGCAGCTTGGCGAGCTCGAAGCCGGCCTCGTGGCGAGCGCCTGGGGACCCGTTCTCTCCGTGGTGTCGGGCGGCCTGGGCTGTCTATTCGTGACGGCCGCGGTCGCGGCTCGAGCGCCGCAGTTGCGCGAGTACCGCGCGTCCGTTCACCTCGTGCCTTCCGACGAGTTGCGCGAGGGCGCGTTGTAGATGGATGCGTAATGCGTGGCAAGCGCTCGGCGGAGGGCGGGCGGAAGCGCCTCGCCTTCGTCGTGCTGAAGCTTCGATACCCACTGCATGTAAGTCTTGTCACCCAGCTCATTCACCCCACGGGTCGGCCGCCTGCCCGTGTCCAGGTCGGTGTCGTTCAGCGAGAAATTGCCTTGTCGCAGCGAGCGCAGCAGCTCGCGATAGCGATCGCGTGAAGCCGCATAGCTGTCAAGGAACATTCGTTCGGTTTCTTGCGTGAGCGGCTCAAACGCGAGCGGCTTGAACGGACCGAATTTCGGGATCACCTTGAAGATCGCAACGACGAGCCGCACCAGGAAGCGAGGCTTACGGTAAGTGGTTCCGAATTCTTTTTCATACTGTTGGCGGGTCATGGTGTAGACGAAGCTCTGTTCTGTCACGTCGGGCGTGGCGGCGAGGATTTCGTCACGCTTCTCGCGCCACGCAATCCGTGTCACGTCGGGAATGATCTGACTTGCCGCCCGACGATAGGTTCCGATCGCAAGGTCGATATTGCCGAACACATCTTTCAACTCGAGCCCGTACGTTTCACGAAACGCCCGTTCGAGCAGCGGTCGAGCGACGTCAAATCCGATCAGATCCTGATACGCGTCCGACTTGAACTGCCCGCGCGCAACCTGCAGCACATCGAAGGCGAATTCGGCCATCACGTGGCGTGCCGGCGAATCCGCGAACAGCACGACCTCGCCGTATTTCGCGCGCAGCTTGGGGTAGATGATCGGCAGTGCATGATTCACGGTCGGATGCGCTGCGTTGTCGCTCGCATAGTGAGCCAGCGCTCCGAGGGCGAACGCGTATTCGTCAACCGTTTGCGATTCTCGAACCAGCGCCGTCACGAAGTCGCCCGAGCGGACGTAATGCACGAGGTTTGTAAAGAATCGACTGCCGAACGGGTAGTAGCCGAGGTCCTGAATGAGCGAACCACCATAGGCGTACGCGCGCGCCTCTTGCACCGCCTGCGCGGTCGCACGCGGAAATCGGCGTTTGAGCAGCGGCACGATTTGATCCGTCCACCCGTCATCAATCAGGGCCTCGTGCGCGAGAACCGAGTAAGCAGAGGAAATGGACGGTGAACAGACTACGAGAAGCGCGACTGTTGCAACGAAGGCACGCGTTCGCATTCCTTGGAAATGAATCCAAACGGCGTGCCGCGATTCACCTGAATCGCAACTGGCTTATCCACTTGATGAACTCGGCGCTGGCTCCACCTCGGCGCAAGATCGTCGGGCATTCGTCTTGCTGGTTCATCTCTGAACTTGTGGCGAGGTGAACGATGAGTAACGAGACGTTGATGGCCATCGTAATCGGCGTGGTCGCGGTGGCACTTGTCGTTGTGATGTGGCAGCTTCTGAGGCGCCGCAGGACCGCAGCCCTACGCAACCGCTTCGGTCCCGAGTACGACCACGTGTTGCGGTCGGCGCAGACACCGGCCGAGGCTGAACGGGAACTGGAGCAGCGCCAGGCGAGAGTCGAGAAATTTTCGATCAGACCGCTGTCGCGCGAAGATGCGGATCGTTTCGGTGCCGCATGGCGAACGGTGCAAGGACAGTTCGTCGATGAACCACGAACCGCCGTCGTCGAGGCTGATCGCCTGATTGGCGATGTGATGCGCAGCCGCGGCTACCCGGTAGACGACCCGAATCGCCGGCTCGACGATCTGTCTGTCGATCACGCACACGTGCTGAATCACTACCGGGCCGGGCGCGAAATCGTCGCGCGCCACGAGCGCGGCCAGGCCACCACAGAGGACCTGCGTCAGGCGATGGTCCACTTCCGTGTGCTGTTTGAAGAATTGGTGGTAGTCGATCGAGCGAACGCGAACAGGAGGGCATCATGAGCGAAGAGCGGCTGACAACGCGCGATATCGCGCAACGAATGGACAAGACCGAAGAAAAGGCTCCGGTCGGGGAGGCTGCTGACGCCCGTGTCATCCCGATGTTCGCTGGTGACGAAGCGGCTGGTTATCGGACGCGATGGGAGGCCGTGCAGACGGGCTTCGTCGACGAGCCGCGAAGGGCGGTGGAGGAGGCCGATTCGCTCGTGGCACAGGTGATCAAACGCTTGTCGGAGGTTTTTGCAGACGAGCGGACAAACCTCGAGCGTCAGTGGGACCGCGGCGATCAGATTTCGACCGAGGACCTGCGCATCGCGTTGCGGAAGTACCGTTCCTTCTTCGACCGGCTGCTGTCGCTCTGAACCAGCCAAAAAGTGCAACCGGCAAGGAGGGTTCTTCCGTCTAAGAGGCCATGGACCTCCTTGCCGACATTCGATATGGCCTTCGACTGCTGATAAAGACTCCCGTCTTTACCTTCGCCGCCGCCGCCACACTCGCCCTTGGCATCGGAGCGAATACGACGATCTTTTCGCTGGTCCACGCCGTTCTGGTGCAGCCGCTTCCGTACACCAACCCAGATGAGCTCGTCATGGTGTGGGAGGACGCGACCTTCGTTGGCTTCCCGAAGAACACGCCGGCGCCAGGCAACTACAACGAGTGGCGGGAGCGCAACCGGTCATTCGTGGACATGGCGGCCATGCGAGGCGGCACGAACGCGAGCCTGACGCTCGACGGCGCCCCCGAGCAGGTACAGGGACGCTCGGTGACGGTCAACTTTTTCAACGTTTTGGGCGTGACACCGGCACTCGGTCGCGCGTTCAACAGCGGAGACAAGGACGGCGCCCAGGTCGTCATTATCAGCAACGCCCTTTGGCGGCGCCGTTACGCAAGCGATCCGGCGATTGTCGGCCGCACCATCGTGATGAATGACGTCCGCCACGAGGTCATCGGCGTGGCGCCGAAGACGTTCGTGTATCGCGATCGCGACGTCGACTACTGGATCCCGATGCGGCTGCCACCGCAGTTTGCCAACACGAGGACCTCGCACTTCCTCAACGTCATCGCGCGACTGAAGCCTGGTGTGTCGTTGGAAGCCGCCGATCGCGAGATGAAGTCGATCGCCGCGCGGCTCACCGAGGAATATCCGGATACCAATCGCGGTATCGGTGCGTCCGTCGTGTCGGTGCGCGACGAGGTCGTGGGCGATACGCGGGTCGAACTCATCGTCCTGATGATTGCCGCAATGGCCATCGTCCTCATCGCGTGCGCCAACCTGGCGAGCCTGCTGTTATCGCGCGCGTGGACCAGGCGCGGCGAGTACGCCGTCCGGTTGTCACTCGGTGCCACTCGAACGCGGCTCGTCCGGCAAATCGTGACCGAGGCCCTCTGCCTATCGATCATCGGCGGCGCCTTCGGCATCGTCATTCCATTGCTCGCCGGACCGATGGTCGAACGACTCGTGCCGCTCGGTTTGTTGCCGGCGACGACGACGCTCGACTGGCGGATCCTCACCTTCGCGGCAGCGCTGTCGATTGCGACGGGGCTGCTGTTTAGTCTCGGGCCGGCGCTTCAATCCTCACGCGCATCTACGGCGGAAGCGCTTCAACAGAACGCACGAGGCGCCATCGGCGGCGGATCGACACGCCTGTTTCGCGATGGCCTCGTGGTTCTCCAGGTTTCCGCCACGCTGGTGCTGCTCGTGGCGGCCGGGCTGATGTTGAGAACGCTGGCAAATCTGCGCGCGATCGAGCTTGGCTTCAACCCGGAGCGCCTGTTGACCATGCAGGTGTTTCTCCCGCAGCCAAAGTATGCCGATGCAGACCGGCGCACCGCGTTCTTCGATCGCGTGGTCACTGGCCTGCGCGCGCAGCCTGGGGTAGAAGGTGCTGGGTTTGGCTCGACCCTTCCATTCCAGAGCGCTGGCAACACGAATTGGTTCACGATTGAGGGCCGTCAGGCGCCGCCCGAGGAGATACGCGACGCGTTGTACCGCGTCGGCACCAGTGACTACATGCGGACGCTCGGCGTTGTGACCGCCGAGGGCCGTTTGATCGACGGGCGAGACAGCGCGACGGCACCGCACGCTGCTGTCGTCAACGAGACGCTGGCGCGACAGTTTCTTCCCAATCAGAGTGCGCTCGGCCATCGCATCCGATTCGATCCGGAAGGTCCCTGGTTCACGATCGTTGGCGTCGTCAAGAACGTGCTCGAACGTGGATACGAGCAGGACGACAAACCGGCGGTGTACGTCTCGTCACCCCAGGTCAGCGCCAGTCCGGCCAATCTCATCGTGCGGGTGTCTGGCGATCCACTCTCGTACGCCGGCGAAGTGCAGCGGGTGATCCAGAGCGTCGATCCAGACCAACCGGTGCGCCTTATCCGGTCTATGTCCGATGTGGTCAACCTGACGGTGGCCGATCGCCAGCAACACACGACGCTGCTCGTCGTGTTTGGCGGTCTCGCCCTGCTCATCGCGGCCATCGGCCTCTATGGTCTCCTCGCGCAGTCCGTGTCCGCGCGCAGCCGTGAAATCGGCTTGCGCCTCGCCCTCGGTGCGACCTGGCAAAGCGTCGTGACCATGGTGATGTCGCGAGGCATGGTTCTGACGGCCGCAGGCATCGTGGTGGGCACGGGTGTGGCATGGATGGCCACGCGCGCGATGCAAACGCTGTTATACGGCGTGCATGCCGCCGATCCGACTACGTTCGTGCTCGTTCTCGGGTTGCTGGCGGCGGTGGCCGTTGCTGCATGCGCTATTCCGGCGCTGCGTGCGGCGCGCGTCGATCCGATGATGGTGTTGCGCGATCAGTAAGGCTTCCGCGCGAAGCCTTGACTGTTCCTACAGCGGCGCGTGAACATGATCGGCGCCCATGCCGGTCATGACTGCTTCCGCGGCGACAGCCACGTACCCTGGAGTGCACGGCGCTCCCGATCAACGCTCGTACCGTCTGACTGCAATCGACATGCTGCGCGGCCTGGTGATCGTCATCATGGCGATCGACCACGTTCGCGACTTCTTCCTCGCGGGAGCGCAGCAGGATCCCATGGCGGATCCGAACGTCGCGGTGAGCCTCTTCGCCACCCGGTGGATCACTCATTTCTGCGCACCCGTGTTTGTGCTGCTTGCGGGAGTGAGCGCAGGTTTGATGGCGAGTCGCAGGAGCCCGCGCGACCTGGCTCGCCTGTTGGCGACGCGGGGCTTGTGGCTCGTCTTCGTGGAATGGTTTGTCATCTCGACGCTGTCGACCTTCTCGCCTGGTGGGATTGCCGAAGTTGGTGGCCAGATCCTGGTGCCGATGCAGGTGATCTGGGCCATCGGCGTGAGCATGCTCGTGTTGTCGGGCGTTCAGTTGTTGGGACGGCGAGGCTGCTTCGCCATCGGCCTCGCGATCGTGGCTGGTCACAACTTGCTCGATCCGTTCTGGCCGCGCACGCAGTTGCTCGAACAAAACTGGCCGGCGTGGGCGGCGCTTCACTCCCAGATGGCGCTCAGCATCGGTCCGTTCCTGTTTGTGTTCATCTACCCGGTGGTGGCGTGGATCGGCGTCATGCTGCTGGGATTCGGTGTGTCGGGAGTCTTCGAGCGTCCAGCCGCCCAGCGCAACGCGACCTTGTTGAAAGCGGGTACGGCCATGACCGGTGGGTTCATGCTCCTGCGCGCCATTGATCTGTATGGAGATCCGAATCCCTGGCAATGGCAGGCCACCGGACTGGTCAACACCGCGATGGATTTTCTGAACACGACAAAGTATCCACCGAGTCTCGACTTTCTCCTGATGACGCTGGGGCCGGCGGCGGTGATGTGCGCCCTTGCCGATCGGATGAACAACGCGCTCAAGAACGGGTTGACGACGTTCGGGCGCGTGCCGTTTGCCTTCTACGTGGCGCACGTTGCCCTGATTCACGCATTGAGCGTTGTGCTTGGATTGGCGCAGGGCTTCAGCCTCGGCCAGATGACGACAATCTTCCTCTTCTATCCAAGTGGGTACGGGATCTCGCTCACAGGGGTGTATATCGTGTGGGCCATTGTCATCGCGATTCTGTACCCGCTCTGCCGCTGGATGGTTTCGGTGAAGGCGCGGCGTCGGGATTGGTGGCTCAGCTACCTATAGGGCGCGCGTCCCGCCTTTATAAATCCGACGAATTGGCCCTGACTCCCGGCAGACGGCTCGCTCCGTACGGTTAGGCATGGAGGTCGGGAGGTTGTCATCGTCCCACGAATTCGCCGAGTCCCTTCAGCCCCTCGACGTGATCGCAGACCGCCTTCAGCACCATCAGCATAGGTACTGCGAGGAGCAACCCCGGTATCCCCCATGCCCAGCTCCAGAATGCAATCGCCAGGAAGATGGCGACGTGATTCAGTGATGCGGCGCGACTCAGCAAGTGAGGCGTCAGGAACATCCCTTCGATAGTCGTAATGGCGAGCGCGACGCCGGCGACGAGCGCCGCCATCTCGAAGGTCCCGAACTGCAGGTAGCCAACGATTGCTAACCCCGCCGTGACGATCAGCGGCCCAAAGTACGGAACCACGTTCAGTACACCAGCGAGAACACCCCACACCAACGGCTCGGCAATCCCCAGCCACCACAAAGCCAGCCACGTCGCCACGGCGACGGCAACAGAAGTCAGCGCCTGCACCCAGATGAAGCGTTGGATCTGCGCGGCGATGTCGTTCAGGATGTGAACCGTGATGCGTTTGTTGTTGCGGCTCTCCATTTGCGCGACCAGCTTCCGCTTGAACGAGTCGTCCTCGTATAGAAGGAAGATCGTCAGGAATAGCACAGTTACGGCCTGACCCAGGATGCCGAGCGCGCCCAGCCCACCTGTCCACAGCTTGTCCGACACGCGCCACGGTTGGTCGATTTCTACGCGCGTCACTCCCGGACTCTTCGTCGTAGGCGTTCCCGCTTCAGCGGCTGCCGAGTCGACGGCGCGCGCCGCGGCCTGAATGCGCTCGAGCGCGGAATCCCCTTGCACCTGGCGCTGCTGCCGGAACGTGCGGCGCAACTGCTCGGTGCCTGCGGGAACTTTCATCAGCACCGAATCAATCTGGGGCCAGAGAAACGTGGCGCCCGCACTCAACGCTCCCAGCAATCCGAACACTACCGCCAGTGAGCCCAGCAGACGAGGCACGTGCCAGCGCTGCAGCTCGTCGACGATGGGGTCGAGCATGTAGAACAGCATCACGCTCAGGACGACTGGGAGGAGCAGTGGAGCAGCGAACTGCATCATGACGATGAGGGCACATCCCGCCAGGACGTGAAGAGACGTCCGGCTGCCCCAGAGCGTTCGCGCAGGTCGATCGACGTCGGTCGCCTGTTCCGTGGACGATTCCTGTCGGGCCTGCGCGAAGATAGCCTTCATATCCCGGCGACTAGGGCAATGGACGTGCCAGAAGCAGCCACGAAGACGCCCCCGGTCCTGGCCGCCCGCCAACGACCAGTCGTCCCGGCGATGTAAGTGCTACACACGCCGTTTCTCGATTGCCCGTATGATGTCGGCGACATTCTGTGAGGGAGTCTTCATGAGAGCCAGCAGGATTGTGGTTGTGGCCGCGGTGAGCCTGACGATTGGAGCATCCGCATTGATCGGCCAGGAGGGTGGTCAGTTTCCGGGTGGTGGGCGAGGCCGCGCAGGCGGGTCCCCGCCAGCACCGTCGAACCTTCCGGAAACACCGACGGCGGTGACATTGCCGAGCATCTCCGCCGAGGTGACGGGTCCCGGCCCGATCTTCGATTCGGCGCCCTCACTCGCGCCGGGAAAGGGCCTTGACGCCTTCAAGTACGAAGCGCACGAGTACTTCGTATCGGGCACCGCCAACGGCGAGCCTTACACCACACGCATCGTCGTTCGGAGGCCGGCCGATAACTCGAAATTCAGCGGGCTGGTGCTCACCGAAGCCATGCACGGCAGCGGCGCTGCGCACATGTTCGAGTTCACATCGATCTACACGATGTCCTCGGGGCATGCCGCCGTCGAGATTCTCACCACGCCGCCGGCGCAGTTCGTGGCCCTCAACGAGGCGCGCTATCGCACGATCAAGCTGAGTGGTACGCAGACAAATGAGATCCTCGCGCAGGTTGGATCGCTCGTTCGGAGCGGCAGCCTGGTCGGCGGTCCGGTGCGGAAAATGGTTCTCGCAGGCACCTCGATGACCGCTGGCGTCCTCATCAACTATCTGCCGGCGCATATGGTCTATCGAACGCCGCAAATGCAGCGGATCTACGACGGATTCCTGCCGATGTCCAACGGCGCCATGATTCGCGAAGTGGACGTGCCTCTCATTCACGTCCCGACGATGCACGAAGTAAGCGGGAACATCACCAATCGGCAGGACGGTGATGAGCCGGGAAAGCAGTACCGGTTGTACGAGTTCTCGGGAATGGGGCACATCGACACGCGCGACAGCGTGCGGATGCATCCCAATCCCTGCGTCGATCCGCTCAGCGCATTCCCCGTGCAAGCGTACATGTCGGTCGCGCTCGATCATCTGTTGAGGTGGGTTGATGCGGGAACGGTGCCGCCGCGCGCCGACCGTATACTGCTGGATCGCAACCAGTACAACGACGGTTCGATGATGGCCCTCGACGAGCATGGCAACCCGAGAGGCGGCGTGCGGACGACGTACGTCGACGTCCCGACGTCGAAGTACGTGATTCGACCAGCGGCGACCACGCCGGTGATTCCCAACGCGAGCGCCTACATCGCGACGCGAGGGCAGAATGCGGCGAACCAGATGTGCGGTCTGAGTACCGCACAGATCGCCTTCGCTCCGGCGAAGCTCAAAGAGCTGTACAAGAACAAGCAGGGTTACGTGAAAGCGGTGGAAGCGCGACTCACCGCACTCGAAAAAGCTGGCTGGTCGCTGCCGCTCTACCGCGAGATGATTCTCGGCGACGCGGCGAAGGTGAGTTTCTAAGAGGGTCCTTGTTACTTCTTCTGCAGCTCCAGTTCGCGGACTTTCTCGAGTTCCTCGAGCTCGCGGTTGTTCGTGCAATAGAACTCGTAGATCTCGCCGTTGCCGAGCGTCCAGCGGCGGGGAGCGGATTTCCACGGCTTGGTCAGCACCTTCGGATCGTCGACCGTCACCTCGACGATCAAATAGTTCATCGACGGGCGGCTATACCGCTCGACGACGCGTAGCTGCTCACTGTGAAACCAGCCATTGGGCATGACGTAGGTTCGCTCGTCGAAACCCGTCGACTCGACGACCAGCGTGTCGCCTTCCCAGCGCGCGGCGCTGTTGCCGTGAAAGAGCGGTTCGGGGTACTTCGGCAGCGGACGTCCGTCCGTGTGTATGACGCGGAAGTTGTTGAGGACCTCGTACAGTTGCACCAGCACGTCCGGCTTGTGCACGAGCATGGTCGAGTAGGGATTCTGCAGCCAGATCGCGGGAACACCGCGGGGCATGCAGTTCACCGACGACTTCGAGAGCTCGAGTTCCGTCGGCGTCATCGACTTGATCTTTTCAAGGGCCCAGGGCTGAAACGACGGCCGCTCCTCGGGTGTGACCTTGGGATCGAACTGGCGTGTCGCCGCGGGATCGACGCCATAACGGCCACTGACCCCTTGTCCAGCGCTATTGGGCAGCCAATGCCCCGACAAATCCGGATGGCCATCAGGCAGTCGCGGAGGCGGGCCTCCAGGCGGCATCACCTTGATCGTGTATTCGGTTTGCTGCGCGAGCGCCGGCCCGCCATCGACGTACGATAGCGCCAACACTGCGGCGCATGCCAGGGCGCATCGAAGATGAAGTTGCATGTGCACGCGCCCTAGTCCTGTAACTGGCCGACCTGGCGCAGCACCCCGTCAGAGAACTTCAGCGTGCCGGCCGCGGCGTAGTTCTTCCTCCCGTTTCTGGCGAGACACCCGCGGACGAACACTTCTTTGCCGACGTTGTCGAGGAACACCTGGCGATCGTTTCCCGCTCGACGCAGCGTGATCAGGGCGTAGGTCTGGAACGACCACGACTCCACGTGACCGTTGTCATCTTTCACATCCACGTAGAAGTAGGCGTGCGGGTTCTGCCAATCGAGTTTCGTCAGGATTCCCGTGAAGTCCCGGCAATTCTTGCCGTCGAACTCCGCGGCAAACGAGTGATGGGCGAGTGCGGCCGGCCCGAACCACAGAAGACCGACGCACATAGCTGCAGCGACGAGAGACGTTCCACGCGGGCAGCGTCTGACGGTGGTCCTCATCACGATCCTCCTCCCACACGAAGAGCCTGGAGCACGTGTTGTGCCGCCTCGCCAGCATCCTGTCCGGAGAATCCTGATGGCAGCTCGATGAGCGTGCCGGCGCGCGCGATGCTGTGGAACTCTTCGGCCACGTGGCTTGCCGTGGCCGCCCGCATTTCGGCGCCAATCACGACGGTCTTCGGACGGGTTGCCTTCAGCAGGATCAACGCGTCGGGCATGTTGTTAGCCGTCAGCGTGCGATAGCCTGCCTCTTTGAGGATCTCGCGAAGATAGGTCAGGACGTCCGCCGACTCGTCGACGCAGAGCACGTCGGGGTCCTCGAACGAGGCATCGAGCCCTTTGGCGGCGCGGTGTATGTCGGCGATCGAATCAGCCTCGGTCTCGTACGGCTTGAACACCGACCGGAGCCGCGTGATTCGCAGCACGTCATCGATCTTCGGAGACACCGCGCAGACCTTGAGTGTGCCTCGGCGGTCCTGGGGACGGGTCAGATAGCGCGCGATCAGGCCGAGCCCGCCGCTGTCGATGAAATCGACCGCCCCAAGGTGAAGGAGCACATGAGGTGCTTCGGGAAGGAGACGGTCCAAATACACCTGGAGCGACTTGGACTCCTCGCCGGCCACGATCCGGCCGCTGCAGGTGACGACCGTCACGTCGCCGACGCAGCGACTTTGCAACGTAAGCGACACAAAACCCCCCGGATTCGGTGACCGTCAGACGGGTCTGATTATGCCTCAGGATCTCCACATGAGCGACACGAGCTGCCGTCCCAGAAAAATATAAAGTGCACAGATGAGGCCCTCACCCACGAGGATTCCTGCCAACATTTTGCGGACGTCGATCCCGAGCGATCCGCAGACGTAACAAATGAGATCGGTGGGGACGATGGGGAAGAGGCTCCAGCCGATGACGCTTGGCAATTCCCGCCGGCGCAGCAATCCGCGAACCCGGTCGACCTGCTCCGAATGGCGCGTTTCGAAGTACGCGGCCAGCTGCAGTCGTTCCGAAAGGTAGTAGATGCTGGCCGAAGACACCAGTACGCCGCCGATCGTCAGCAGAAAGTGCACGGTCGGCGAGAGAAACGGCAGGCCCAACGGAATGAGGTAAGTCACCGGGATCAACGTGAAGCCGCGAATGCACCCCATCACGAAGTACGTCGCCGCGGCAACGGCCGTCGATGCCGACGACAGCACGAGGATCTCGTCTCTGACGATGTCGGCGCGCGCGACATACACGTAGATGCCGGTCGCGATAACCAGCATCCATGTGATGAACGTAATGGCAGTGAATCTCGTACGCACGCGCCCCCTACTACGTCCTCGATCGCCGGCAGGTTCACGGAGCGTCGTCCCGCAGCTTTTTGCTGGAATTTCGAGCGATCGAGTCGAATCGCCGACAGGTCCGAGAGCCGGGCAGGAAATCCCACTATGTGGCAGCGGGGACCGCTTGACGGCTCTCCAACTGAGCCAGTCGGGGATAATGCTTGAGCTGCGCCGGTATGTCGCTCCCCTCAGGTAGTTCGTCGCTACCGAACTGTCCGTCGTGTGGAAGGCCGATTCCGCACGGCGCGGTGGTGTGCGCCGCCTGCAGCAGCGAAATCACCCAGGTGTCGAACGCCGGCACTGCGTTCACCGACCCCGTGTCCGCCACGTCCGTCGTTACGTCGATAGGACGGTTCGAATTCCCCCAGGACCGTCGATGCCTCCCTCGCCGCCTTCTGGCGGAAGTTCGGCCCCCGACGAGTGAGAATGCGGTGTTACACTCCGTGACTCTATGAGGCGCCAACGATGTCTCGGATACGGCTTGATCGCGACGACCGTGTTGCTGGTGTCGGCGTGTGGCGCACCGCCTCCGGCATCTCCCAATGAGTCAGAAGTCATCGCCGTCGTCGAGGCCTTCTATGCCGCAATCAAGAAGGGAGACCCTGCCGCGGCCATGAGCGTGATCGCTCACGATGCCGTCTTTCTCGAATCAGGCAAGCTCGAGACCCGTGCCGAATACGAAGCCAACCATCTCCCCGCGGATATCGAGTTCGAGAGTCAGGTCACCGGCAAGCGAGGTCCGATGCGCGTGACGTTCGAGGGCAACACGGCATGGGTCATCGCCCTCACTGACTACGACGGCACCTTCCAGGGAAGTCCTGTCAGTTTCGTCAGCGCGCAACTCGTGGTGCTGGCTCGCGACGCAGACAACTGGCGCATTCGAACCATACATTGGTCGTCGCGCCGTTCTTAGCGAACGACCTTACAGCAGCGTCTCACCTCGCAGGACACGCTCGCGCCATCTGCAGTGGCCCTGGCCGATGGCTTGCACCTCGCACGATACCGCCGCGAGACAGGAGCAATCCATGAAGCCACGGCACGTCGCGTACCTCGTCACTGTCGCTCTCATGTGCTGGTCAATGCCACTGTTTGCCGAGCTTCGACTGGCAACCGTCGTCGGAGGGCTTTCGGCGCCAGTCTTCGTCGGTCACGCCGGCGACGGCACCAATCGTCTCTTCATTGTCGAGCAGCGGGGAACGATCAAGGTCCTTCGGCCAGGGTCGTCGACGCCTACAACTTTTCTCGACATCCAAACGAAGGTGCTTTCGGGCGGTGAGCAAGGGCTGTTAGGTCTCGCATTCCATCCGCGGTATTTCTGGAACGGTCGCTTCTTCGTCTATTACACGCGAAGAGGAGACGGCGCTCTCGTCATCGCTGAGTATGGTGCGTCGACGAATTCTGACATCGCGAGCTCGACCGAGACGATGCTCCTGACGATTCCGCATCCGATTCAGACCAATCACAATGGCGGCATGCTCGCGTTCGGAAACGATGGCTACCTGTATATCGGCGTCGGCGACGGTGGGTCGGGCAACGATCCGCCGAACAACGCGCAGAATGCGGATGTCCTCCTCGGCAAGATCCTTCGCCTGAATGTGGACCAGCCCGATCCGGTCGCGGCCACGCGCTATTCGTCGCCACCTGACAATCCCTTCGTGAATCGGACTGGAAGGGACGAGATCTTCGCTGTTGGATTGCGAAACCCCTGGCGATTCAGCTTCGACCGTCTCACCGGCCAGCAGTGGGTTGGCGACGTTGGTCAAAACGTACGAGAGGAAGTCGACACGCCGATCGTGGCTGGTGGCAATTACGGCTGGCGCGTGTACGAAGGCGCTTCTTGCAGCAACGTCGATCCCGCACTGTGCAATCCGGCGAACTTCATCACGCCGCTGTTCGACTTCTCGCACGTCAACGGTCGCTGCTCGGTAACGGGCGGCTATGTCTATCGAGGCGCGCTCGGCGTGCTCGCCAGCGGGACATATCTCTACGGAGACTTCTGTTCGGGCGAGATCTTCGCGTGGAACGACGCGCAACGCCTCCTGTTCGACACCACGATGAACATCTCTTCATTTGGCGAGGACGAGCAGGGAGAGCTCTACGTCGTCGATCTCAACGGGTCGCTCAGTCGGATCGTCTCTGATTGCTCGCTCACGATGCGGCCATCGACACAGTCATTCGATGCGGCGGGTGGGTCCAGCGAGGTCGGCGTAACTGCGTCTGCCGGATGTTCGTGGACTGCTGCATCGAACGCGCCTTGGCTTCACGTGATCGCAGGAGCCCGCGGCAATGGTAATGGCACCGTGCAGTACTCCGTTGATGCCAATGCGTCCGCCTCAGCGCGAACCGGTCTGCTGACGATCGAGGGACAGATCTATATCGTCATTCAGAGCGGTAACGTCACCTGCTCGTACGCGGTCTCACCTTCGAGCGGGCCGTTGCCTCAGCCTGGTGGAGGCGGAATCATCGCCGTCACGGCCCCCGCGGAATGTACATGGACTGCGGTCAGCAACAGTCCGTGGCTCTTGATTACTGTAGGTGCGTCCGGCAGGGGTAACGGACAGGTGATATACGCGGCGGGGGCGTACATTGGCCGTGCGCAAAGTCGCAGGGGCGCCATCACCATCGCGACATCGACAGTGCCGGTCACGCAATCGCGATGATGACGTGTCTCCGTAGTGTCCGGCTTTAGCCGGACCCTCTGTCAATGTAGTGTCCGGCTTTAGCCGGACTGCTTATTTTCCAGGCGGCAGAAAGTAAAACCCGAGGACGAGAATCGCGTACACGGCCAGCATCTGGACGCCCTCCATCCAGTGCGTCTCGCCGTCGTGCGCGATCATCGCGATGGTCAGCACGGCAAGACCCACGGCGACGACTTCGAACTCCGTGAACAGCAGGTTCATTGGTTTCGGGGCGATCGCGTAGCTCAGGAAGAGGAGGAGCGGCGTCACCATCAACGCAATCTGGATCGATGATCCGACGGCGATGCTGAGAGCGGCATCCATCTGTCCCTTGGCCGCCATGTGGACCGCCGAGTAGTGTTCCGCCGCGTTCCCGATGACGGCCACCACCACGACACCCACGAACAACTCGCTCATCCCGAGTGCCTGAGTGGTGGCGGACAACGCGCCGACCAGCAGCTCGCTCATCCAGGCCACGCCTGCGGTGGCGCCCAGCAGCACCGTGACGGATCTCGAAACGCTGGTCCGGTGCTGCGAGGATGACGCATGTGACGCCACGTGCGGCTCCTTGTGGGTTTTGAGCGTGAAGACAAGGCTCGCGCAGTAAGTGAGCAGCAGCACCACGGCGATCTCCGTGTCCATTCGGAGCTCCGGGCCCTCGTTGTGGCGGGACAACGAATGAAACACCGCAGGCACGACGAGGGCGACGACACTGAGGAGCAGCATCGTGCTGTTGAGACTTGCCGCGGTCCGATTGAAATGTTGCACGCGATGTTTCAGCCCGCCGACAAAAGCGGCAAGACCGAAGACGAGCAGCGTGTTCCCGATAATCGAGCCGGTCAGCGAGGCCTTCACGAGATCGGTGAAACCGGCGCGCAGTGCCAGCGCCCCGATGATGACCTCGGCGATGTTGCCAAACGTCGCATTGAGCAGGCCGCCGATCGCGCCGCCGAAGTGCTCGGCGAGCTCGTCGGTGGCGCGTCCGATGTACCCCGCAAGCGGTACGATGGCAAGTATCGACAGGAAGAACAGGGCGGTGTGCCGCTCAGGTGCGAGGAACTCGAGGGCCACAGCGGCAGGCGCGCTGCTGAGGAACACGAGTCCGCCGTAGCGCCGGATCGGTGACGACAAATGCCCGTCTGATACTGCAATGACAGTGCCTCGACATGCCGTGGGTCGACGCTCAGGGTAAGATGCGCCGGTACCGACGGACGCAAAACGGCGGGTCTTCCTGCCGGAGGATGCATTGTGAGTGTGCTGCAATCTATGCGGCAGCGCCAGGAATGGCTCTTCTTTGCGGCTCTGCCAAAGGCGGACGGGTTCCTCGCCGTGATTTGGTGGGCGGTGGTGCTCCTGCGCGGAATCCTGCCGGCGGTGTTTGCGATCGCGATGGGTGTCCTCGTCGCTGCGGTGCAAGCAGGGAATCCGCTCGTCAGTCCCCTTTCGATCGTGGGCATCGTCTTCGTGCTCATGCAGGTGATGACGCCAATTCAGACGGCCGTCAGTCACAACCTCGGCGATCGCACGGCTGCGTATCTCTACGATCGGCTGACGGCAGGATGCGTTCGCCCACCCGGCATGTGTCACCTCGAGGACCCGACCCTGATCGGTGACTTGACGGTTGCACGCGACTTCGATCTCGGCATGACCGGCCCGCCGCTCTCGTACTCGATGGACTTCATTGCTGGTGGACTCGTCGGCATGGTTGGTGGGCTCGCGGCCGCCGTTGTCCTCTTTGGGTTCTCGTGGTGGGCACCACTCTTGTTGGCGGGAGCGTGGCTCGCGACGCATTGGCTGTTGCGCGAGAGCGCGGTGTGGCATGACCGCAACACCGACGAAGTGCGTCGCGCGCAGCGCGATGCCGACTACGCGTACCGGCTCGCGGTCGATCCGCCGGCGAGCAAGGAACTGCGGCTCTTTGGCCTGGTGCGGTGGACCATCGAGCGCTTCGTCGCGCGGCGCACGCACTTGCACACGCTTCAATACGAAGCGACGCGTCTTCGTGAGCGGCCGCTCGTCTGGAGTGTTCTGATTGTCACGACTGCCAATGTGGTCGTGGCCTGGGCACTCGTCTCTGCGGCGGCCAACGGCGGCATTGCCCTTGGAGAGATGGTCACCTACGCCCAGTGCGTTGTCGCTACGTCGATGATCGCGTTCGGCGGCCTCAACTGGGCAACCGACGGCGCAGCGGCCCCGGTTGCCGCCGTTCAACGGCTGCTGCCGGCGATGGCGTCCGCTGGTCACCTCGCTTCCGGGCGCCGATCCGCGAGTGGATTGCCGACCCGGCAGATTCGCTTTCGTGACGTGACGTTTGCCTATCCTGGCGGCGGGCCCGTGCTCGATGGCTTCGACCTGACGATCCCGGCCGGCACGTCACTGGCGATCGTCGGACAGAACGGCGCTGGCAAGACCACGCTGGCGAAGCTCCTGTGCCGCCTGTACGACCCACAGAGCGGCGCGATCGAAATCGATGGGATCGATGTGCGCGAGCTCGATCTCACTGAGTGGAGAACGCGCCTGGCCGCAGTCTTCCAGGATTTCACCCGCTTCGAGCTGTCGCTTCGTGACAACGTGACGCCCGCGGGCGCGCCTGACGACGTCGTCTATGGCGCGCTTGAAGCGGCAGGCGCAGCGAAGCTGACACGGTTGGACACCGTGCTATCGCGTGGCTACGAGGGAGGCACGGAGCTTTCGGGTGGGCAATGGCAACGTGTTGCGCTCGCTCGCGCGCTGTGTGCTGTCAAGGAAGGCGCGGGAGTCGTGTTGCTCGACGAGCCGACGGCGCAGCTCGATGTACGTGGTGAAGCCGAGATCTTCGAGCGCATCCTCGCGGCGACGCGCCACTGCACGACCATCCTGATCTCGCACCGTTTCTCGACCGTGCGGCACGTCGATCGCATTTGCGTGCTCGAGAAGGGCAAAGTCGTCGAATTCGGCACGCACGCGGAGCTGATGGCGCTGAACGGACGATACCGCACGATGTTCGATCTGCAAGCGCAGCGGTTTGCGGCAGAAGACGAGGAGGGGAAGGCCTATGACGTCCTCGCCTGACCTGCGCAAGAAGGCCGAGGCCCTGCCTCCAGCGTTGTCCTCGATGTGGCGATTATGCAAGCTCGGGTACAGCCACGAACCGCGCCTGATGGCGGTAGCGTTTTCTCTGGCCCTGTTCTCGGCGCTACCGGACGCCTTGCTCGCGCTCTGGTTCAAGCTGCTGGGTGAGGGAGCGCTCGCGGGCAACTGGTCGCTCGTCCGATTCGCCGCTGTTGCCCTTGGCGTGTCGGCGACGGCAACGTGGTTTCTCCAGACCGTCAGCACGCGTGTCCAGCGACGATTTCGCGACAAGGTCACGATCGCGCTCGAATCACACGTCGCCACACTGCTGGCCTCGATTGCCACGATCGCGCATCAGGAACGGCCCGAGTACCTCGATCGTCTGGCCGTGCTGCGCCATCAGGTCTTCATGCTCGATCACATGTACATGTCGCTCTTCACGACATGTGCATGGATCTTGCGCCTCGCCGTCACGATCGGCCTTCTCGTCTCGATCCACCCGGCACTCGCGCTGCTGGCCCTCTTTGCACTTCCGACCGTTGTCACGTCTACATGGCGCCCGGCGGTCGAGCGAAGCGCCTACGAGCGTGGTGCACAAGCGAACCGGCTGGCTCGTCATTTGTTCGACACAGCGACGACGGCCGCGGCGGGAAAGGAAGTGCGTGTTACCGGCATCGGCGATCGCCTGGTGAAAGAGCGCCGGTTGGCGTGGGAGTTCGCCTATCGGCCGATGGCGCGCTCGCGGTGGGGTTCGGCCGCGTGGCACACGGCGGCCTGGGCCATCTTCGGCATCGGCTACGTCGGTGCCATCGTCTTTGTCTCGTTTGCCCTTGGTGCATCAGCGGGAGATGTGCTTCTGACGTTGGCCGCCGGTTCGCGGCTGTCGTTCTATGTCGGCGCGACCGTTGGCGAGATCGGGTTCCTGCGTGGCGTCTGGATGGACGCCGCGATCCGACTGGCCTGGTTGGAAGATTACGCACGCTCGCTGGTCGCCACCGCGGATCAGCGCGCGCCCGAAAGGCTGTCGCACGGCATTCGCTTCGAACACGTCTCCTTCAAGTATCCAGGAACCGATCGTCTCGTGCTCGATGACGTCGATGTCGAATTCCCTGCCGGGTCGGTCGTCGCGATCGTCGGCGAGAACGGCGCCGGGAAGTCGACGCTGGTCAAGCTGCTCGCAAAGATGTACGAGCCGACGAGCGGACGGATCCTGATCGATCAAACAGATCTCGCACGGATTCCGCCCACCGACTGGCGCGCGCGGCTCGCCGGCGCATTTCAGGACTTCTTCCGCTTCGAATTTCGCGCGCGTCACACGGTGGGTGTCGGCGACGTCCCGCGTCTCGACGACGAGCCCGCGGTCGTGGCCGCTGTGAGCCGCGCCGGCGCTGACGATGTGATCGTGCGGCTGACTGGAGGTCTGGAGACGCAACTCGGCCCGGCGTGGCCGGGCGGCGTCGACGTGAGCTTCGGGCAGTGGCAGAAGCTGGCGCTCGCGCGTGGCTTCATGCGTGATGAGCCGCTCGTGCTGGTGCTCGACGAGCCGACAGCAGCACTCGATGCGGAAACCGAGCACGCGTTGTTCGAGCGGTATTCCGCCGCTTTGCGCAGCGACAGTACTGAAGGTCGCATCACAATTCTGGTCTCACACCGCTTCTCAACGGTGCGTATGGCGGACCTGATCGTCGTGCTCGATGGGGCCCGAGTCGTGGAACGTGGATCTCACGAGGCGCTCATGGCCAGGGGAGGTCACTACGCCGAGTTGTATGGCATCCAGGCGGCGGCGTACCGCTAGGCCACGATTTCTCGCGGGTCCGGAGAATTTGAGGCGGTGATCGTAGTGTCCGGCTTTAGCCGGACCGACACCGCGAGTTGGCATTCGGCGTGCGTCAACCCCGCCTCCGTGGACTCAGAGCTCACCGCACAAGTTGAATCAATCGCACGTCTGTATTTGATCCCGACAGCGTGGAAACTTCTGGGCGCCGTCGCGCTCTGGATGGTCGGGAGCTGGGTGATCAAGCTCGTCCGGACCACCCTTGGCCGGTTTCTGCATCTGCGCCACTTCGACGCCACGCTGGCGTCGTACCTCGAGACAAGCGCAGGAATACTTCTTCAGGTCCTGCTGTTCATCGCCGTTCTCGGCGTTCTCGGCATTGAAACAACATCGTTCGCTGCCCTGCTGGCCGCCGCCGGACTCGCCGTTGGTGCGGCATGGTCGGGGTTGCTGGCCAACTTTGCCGCCGGGGTGTTTCTCCTGGTGTTTCGACCGTTCAAGGTGGGCGACACGATCGCGGCTGTCGGTATCACGGGCACCGTCCGCGAGATCGGCCTCTTCGTCACGACGATCGTGACAGCGGACAACGTGGTGACCTACGTGGGCAACAATCGGCTCTTTTCCGAGAACGTCCAGAATTTCAGCGCCACGCCGTTTCGACGGGTCGACATCACCGTACAGTTGATGCCGGGCACCGATCCGGAGCCGGTCAGCATGCGTTTGCGCCACCGCCTGCGCCAGGTACCGCATCTGCTCGACACGCCCGCTCCCATCGTGGAGATCCTGTCGTTCAACATCGTCGGCACGTCAGTGGCGCCAGTGCTGGCGGTGCGTCCCTGCTGTCGCCATGACCACTACGCGCAGGTCTACTTCGACACGACGCGAGCGATCCAGGAGATCTGTGTCCCCGTGCACGTGTGAATTCCGCTTCTACGAAGAGCTGAACGACTACCTTCCGCCGGCGCAGCGCAAGACCACGATCACCCGCGAGATCACAGGTACTCCGTCGGTCAAGGACGCGATCGAATCGCTTGGCGTGCCGCACACCGAGATCGATCTCATCCTGGTCGACGGCGTTTCCGTTCGTTTCGATCGCCGGTTGCGGGGCGGCGAGCGTGTCGCGGTGTATCCCGAGTTCGAGCGCTTCGATATCACGCCGCTTCATCGCCTGAGACCACGGCCACTGCGTCAGCCTCGCTTCGTGGCAGACGTGCACCTTGGTACTCTGGCGCGCTATTTACGGCTGCTTGGGTTCGACACCCGCTACGAGAACGATCTCGACGATGGCGAACTTGCCGAGCTCACGTCACGCGAGCGACGAGTCCTGCTGACGTGTGATGTGGGTCTGCTCAAGCGCAAGGCGGTGGTGCGAGGGCAGTGGCTGCGCTCGCGCGATCCGGAGCGACAGGTTGGGGAGGTCGTCGAGGCGTTGCAACTGAAACGAGCATTCCGTCCATTTACCCGTTGCCTGACCTGTAACGGTCTTCTCGGTGCGGTGGAGCGCAAGCATGTCGAGGGGCTCGTGCCACCGCGCGTCTTTCGGCGCTTTCGGTCGTTCAAGCGGTGCAGGGATTGTCAACGTGTTTACTGGCGCGGGACGCATTTCGCGCGGCTGGAGCACCTCGTCGCACATCTAAGGTCCGCCTGAAGGCGGACACTACCTCTGCACGTGGTCGTAATGTCCGGCGTTAGCCGGACCCATCGTCTACTTATCTGGATTCATGAACGACGCATGGCGGATCCACACGCCCTGGACTGTCTCTTCGTTGTCGGTCAGCGGCGTAGAAAACGCCGGCATCAGTCGCAGCTGTTGGTCGGCCTGTACCGGAGAAGAAGTCAGGCCGCCAACGCTTCGTAATCGGAGAATCGCATCGCTCGAGAGCCTCGCGTTCTGAAGCACGCGACCAAACACGGGCTTCGGCAGCTGTGTGAAGACCTCGGCGAATTCCGTCGAAGGCTCAGGACTTGCCACGAGCAGGAAGTGTTCCCGTTGACCCGTGCTTGTGACTTGCCAGGATATCAATTCTCCATCTGGCGTGGACGGAAGCCGTTGGCGCTGTCCCGGTTGTAAGGGATTCTGCAGTCCTTGACCCGGCAGCGGGAACAACAGAAAGGAGTCGCCGAACTCGTCTTCGTTGACGATGTAGAAATACAGCGGAATCGACGCTTGAACCTGCAACGACAGCGCGTCGCCTTGGGTCAGTTTATCGTCAGGCTTCAGCCGTTGCAGGACTCCCTTGGTTTCCCGGTAGAACGACGACTGGATTCGATACGTGCTCGCCGTTCCAGGAGGGGTCGTTGGATCGGTACCGGCCACCCTGGCATCCGGCGTGACTACGGCGCTGCGACCTTCGGAGGGTATCGATGATGATCGCAGCATTCGAGGCACTGTCATCGCCGCGAGACCGACGACCAGAACAATGGATGTCGCGAAGAGGACGAGTTTTTTCCAGCCCGAGGGTGGATCCGCCACCGGCACCGGCACTGGCACCGGGACAGGGACAGGGACAGGATCCGAACCCGATGGCGAGAGCACACGAGCAAGCGCCGCTTCGAGTTCGCCGGCGGTCGCGTACCTGTCCTCCGGTCGCTGTGCGGTAGCCCGCTCGACGACGCGGATGAAGCTGTCGGGCAAATCCGGGCGCACGTCTCGCAACGGCCTGCGGCGATCCGATCGATCGTGCAACCGTTCGATTTCGGTACGTGAATCACCTTCGACCGGGTACTTACCGGTGACGAGGAAGTAGAGGAGCACGCCCAGGCTATAGATCTCCGACGAAGGCGTACGAGAGTGACCGTCAAAGACTTCGGGCGCGAGGTATAGCGGTGTGCCGGCGAAGTCTTTCCCCGGGCCTGTCGGCTCGCGCCGCAGATCCCGGCCGGTACCGAAGTCCATCAGGACGGTGCGTCCACCGTTTTCGCGCATGACGTTGTGCGCCTTGATGTCGCCATGCAGGATGCCGCTGCCGTGAACGGCGGCCAGTGCTTTACAGAGATCGATACCGATGAGCGTCGCTTCGTTCGCGCTGAACGGCGCCTGGCGCCTCACGATCTCATCGAGCGTGTGTCCTTTCACGATCTCCATCGAGAGTCCGACTTCGTTGTCGATGAGTTCTGCGCCGTACGCCCTGACCACGTTCGGGTGTTTCACCTTGACCAGGCGACGGGCTTCTTCGAGCGCTCTCTCTTTGTCGATGGGGATGCCGGGAACGCGCGCGCGGATGACTTTGAGCGCGACCTCGAGTTGAAGGGTCGGATCGATCGCGCAATACACTGTGCCGAACGTGCCGCGCCCGATCTCGGACACAATGTGAAAGCGGCCCCATGTGGCGGGCGCCTGCCCGCTTATCTGGGCGAACTGCTCTATCGAGCGGAGTTCTTCGGCAATAGCCGCCTGGTCAGGTGTCGCAATCTGGTCCTGGACTTCTTTCCAGTCGACGGGCACGCCGCTCGAAATCTTCTCGGCAGCTAAGAGCAGCGGGGCGTCATCGCTTCCGCTCATATGCCATCTCCTCTGCGAGTCTGACGAGCGCCCGACTGAGTGCCATGTGCACGGCGGCGACGCTCGGCTTGTTGAACATCGCGGCGATCTCGGCATGGGGAAGGCCCATCTCGATGCGCGCGATGATCAGCTCCTTCTCTTCGGGTCGCAGGCGCTCGAGTGCAACCTCGTACCGATCGAGCAGCTGCCAGGCGATCACCAGCTCGATTGGAGAATCCTCATGTCCGGTGATTTCACTGTCGAGCGGGTTCGGCGCCCCCGTTCGCTGGTATTGGCGCGCAATGTCGCGGATGCGGTTCCACAGCACGGTCCTGACATATCCCTGGAACGCGCCTTCGTGACGCGGCTTGAATGAGGGCAACCCTTCGAGGACTCGGATCAGCGTGTCTTGTACGAGGTCGTGTGTCTGGAGCGCGTTGCGCGCCGCCGGAGGGACGCGGCCGTGTGCCCACCGCTGCAGCCTGGGCAAGTAGCGCGCGAATAGCGTGTCGAGCGCTTCCTGGTCGCCGGCGTTGGCGCGCTGGACCAGGTCGAACGAGGATTCGGCGCTCGTGGGGGAAGCGACGGTGGCGACCGGCATCGCCCTGTCGTCTGGCGTTTTTTTGTCCATCCAGGGAACCAGCTCGATGGCGACGGCGCCTAGCATATCCCTCCTCGTGAGCGTCGGAAAGCGCAAGGTGTAGGCTTTTCGCGACTCATAGGTGGTTAACGTCGCATGAACGGAAAAGTAACGAGGACTCGAGCGGAAGAGGTCAGCGCCAAATCGCCAGCCGCGCCGAACGCTGCCCAGAAGAACGGGACGGTAGACTGTCCAGCTGCGCGGCCATCGCGTAGTACCTTGAGACTCGCCTCGCGCATGGCATCAGCGGTGCTCAGATTCCTTTTCAGCCGGCCCTCGTACAGCGCGGGGTTTCGCGGGTCGCTACGGACGGCAACGAGCCCTCTCAGTTAAGCCTGGGCTCGGTCACCGCCAGTCCCCCG
Organism: Vicinamibacterales bacterium; assembly: GCA_035649635.1. Taxonomy (GTDB): domain Bacteria; phylum Acidobacteriota; class Vicinamibacteria; order Vicinamibacterales; family UBA2999; genus Gp6-AA40. Next base: position 44,234 of record DASRJE010000037.1, read on the forward strand.
CGGCCACGAAGGCGGCCCAATAAAAGGGAGCGGTTGACTGTCCCGCCGCTCGGCGAGAGCGCAACACAGCGAGACTCGCGTCGCGCATCGCATCAGCGGTGTCGAGATGACGCTTCAAACGCCCTTCGTACAGCTCTCGCATCCACACGCGAGTCGCCTGGTCGTCGACCTGCCACAGGCTCATGATCACTGTCCTGGCTCCGGCAATGTGAAATGCGCGTCGCAGGCCGAGCACACCTTCGCCGGATCGAATCTCACCCAGACCAGTATCGCAGGCCGACAGGACGGCCCACTCGACTCCACGGAGGTTGAGGGATGCGACCTCCGCGGCCGTCAGAATGCCATCGTCTTCGTTCGGCGAGGCGTGCTCTCGACGGTTGGCGCCGGCGAGCGCTAGCCCGGAGAGCAACAGCGCATTCTCGACCGGCGATGCATTGGAAGAAGGCTGACCCGCGCTCACGAGTCCGCCGACTGCCCGAGTCCCCGCGCGCCCGGGCGGGCAGGCGTCGCGGAGGAAGAAGCCGTGAGTGGCCAGATGCAGCACGCGGTATCCGGACGCGTCTTTCTTCAGGCTCTGTTCGCTGGCTTCATGCCCGACCAGGAGGCGTGACGGTTCGTCACTCGCAGTCGCAGACGTCGTCCACACACGCGAGAGCTCACGAACCTCTTGGAGCGTGCCCTTCAAGGCAGTGAACGTGATCGCCTGGACGTCCCGGCTCACATCGCACGGCGAAGACGCCGATCGCACGGCCCTGCGAAGGGCGGTGGTCGTGTTGCTCGCTGCCGTATTGCGCTTACTCTGGCCGGCGGCGAACAGAGTCGCATCGTCGAACGCCGGTCCACCCACTGCCAAAAGGCCGTGTCCGACGCTCCCGGCGGAGTCGGATGATGGAACGAGGTCCCGCTCCGCAGACAGGTAATGAACCAGGGGTGCGCGCTCGATCAGATACGAACGCTGTCCAACGGGCAATGCCGCGAACGGAACGAGGTTCAGCGTCCCGTCGGGAACGATAAAGACACGTGTTGCGTTGCCTAGGAGAGGCGCCACGCGATCCCATACGAGCCTTCTCAACTCCAGACCGGATACTCGTGATGACGGAGTCGACTGCGCGGCCGCCGTTTGAGTGGGTGCGGCGACGTCCGCGGCGATGTCCGCCCTCCAACGCGACACGAGCGAATCGATTGTTTGCGCCGGGCCGATGGAAATCGCGACCGACGGTTGACCCTTGCGGGTCACAAGCGCGACATACGATGGCACGACGCGCGAAGCGGACTGCGATCGTTGATTCGGCACTGGACTCTTTGTTGAGTCCGGAAAAACCGTACGGTTGTGGCGCACGAACGACACCAGGGCACCGTCATCAGGAAGCGCTGCCCTCACCTCGTCGAGACCGAGTTGCGCCCGACTCCGTTCCGATCTGAAGTCAGCGCTCCGTTCGGCCAGCGACTGCTCCGCCTGCTCGCTGTCGCGTCGGGCCTCCTCGACGACGGCCGAGTACTGAGATGGCGACAGCTGTCCCGGGCCCCGGAAGACCAGATTCGCGAGCCGCTGTTGTGCCGACGTGAACGCCATTCGAAGAGAATCGGTACCGGACGCCGGCTGGGATTGCTGGCGCGCGGCCATCTCGTCCAGCACCACGGCGCGGCTTCGAATGACGCTGTCCATCGCAACATCCACCGCCTCCGGACTGGACCCGGTCAGCGACAGAACCAAGTCCAGGGCGTGCGGGCGCACCGCCGCATACTCGAGCGACTGACGTTCTGGAAGCGATCGAAGCATCATCCGCAAATGGGCGCGGCCCGTGGCCTCGGCGTTGACGGCGTTGCTGAGGGCAGACGTGCGATCCCCGAGATTGGCGAGCGCCAACGCGAGGCCCGCCTGGGTCTCTGCGTAGTCCGGACTCGATGTTCCGAACGCGTTCGCCCAGATCGTCAAGGCGCGTTCGTAATGCTCGCGCGCAGCCAGGTGATCGCCTCGACGTGCCTGGAGTTCAGCGTAGAGGGCAAGAGTGGTCGCGTAGTCAGGTGCGTCGGGTGTCTCGAGGCCTTCCCAGATCCGGACCGCGCGTGTCGCTGCTGCCTGGGCACGCGTGGTCTGACCAATCTCCAGCAGCGTGGCTGCCATATCCGCCAACGTCTGGGCCACGTGCCAGTGATCGGGGCCCTCGGTTTTTTCGCGAATGGCAAGCGCACGTTCGAACAGGGGCAGTGCCTGAGCCGACCGCCCCTCCGCGCGATAAACGTACTTCGCAAGATCTGTCAATGCGTTCGCGACGTAAGGGTGATCTTTCCCACCTATTCGCTCGCGAATGGTCACCGCTCGAGCGTATTCGCGTCGCGCGCTCTCGAAGTCGCCGAGACTCGCATCGGCACGCGCGAGCAGCGATAGTGCGCCTGCCACGTATTCATGCCGGGGACCATAGAAGGTCTCATACATGCTGAGCACCCGGCGCAAACGCTGCCGCGCGGTCGCATATGACCCTTCGCGCAGTGCCAACGAACCGAGCGGCCACAGGTAGCCTGCGGTCTCGTGATGGTTCGCACCGAAATTGCGTTCCGCGATCGCTAACGCCCGCTCTGCCAGAGGAGTCGACCCCTGGATGTCGCCGAGAACTCCGAGTGTCGCCGCAAGGTATCGCAGAGACAACGCGAGCTCGGGGTGGTCAGGGCGGAGCGTGCGCTCGGCGACTTGAACCGCTCGCTTCGACGCGTCTCTCGACTCGATTAAGCGACCTTCGAAGTAGAATTGGTCCGCAATGAGATTCAGCGTCCGCGTGTACGCCGGATGATCGACACGCGCACGCTCCCGTATTGCCGCGGCGCGCAGCACCAGCATTCCCGATTTCTCGTACTCGCCACGCCGCTGCTGCACCTGCACCATCACTTCGAGCGTGCGTGCGAGAGCAATGTCGGTCGCGCCCAGCAACTTCTCCTTCAGCCGCAGGCTTTCTTCGAGCGCTTTGAGGGCATCTTCTAACCGTCGGGCCGCTGACAGGACGGCGCCCAGGTGATCGAACGCGTCTGCGACATCGAGGCTGTCGGCACTAGCCGTCGCCTGCCGCAATGCGAGGGCGCGTTGAGCGACGGCGATCGCCTCATCGAGTTCAGCGCGCTCGGCCAGCACGTCGGCCAGGTTGATCAACGACGAGGCGACGTTCGCATGGGTCGCACCAAGCTTCGCTTCTTTGACGCGAAGCGTACGCCGCGCGATTGCAAGCGTCTCGTCGGACGTGGCCCGCCCGTTGACGATCAGCGCCCTGACCAATTCGTCGGAGGCGCTGGCCACCTGCAGCGCGTCGTCACCATATGAGGTGTGCAGTTTGCTGACGTGGGCGCGGGCGGCCGACTCGGCCTCCTCGTACAGACCTTCAGCGATCAGGACATCAACGTCTGGAACGGAGTCCTGCGGGCGCTGCGCGGACGGCGCGACTCCAACGAGCAGGAGCGCCGCGCACGAGATCAGGCCAACTGACGAACGACTCACATGGACCGAGTCCTTTATTGTCCCGTCGGTTTCGCCGGCTTTTGCCCCGCGGGCCGCGCGGAAGGTTTCTTCTGAAGCCGGCCCTCTCTTAGCATCTTGATCTGGATCATCTCGGCCACGCGGGCACTGGCGCCGGCTGTCGTCAACTCCGATGGCCTCGATCGACGGAAGCGGGGACAAGAAGCGGTGGACGCGCCGACTGGCGACACGAAGGCGACCACAAGATGTCCTCCGAGGCCGACCGCTCTTCGAAGAATGTCGGCGGCTACCTGACTCTGGGATGTGCCTGCGCGCTGCCCGAAACCTCCGCGTTCGGGGTCGGAGTAATCGCCGCGTTCGGGGTCGGAGTAATCGCCGCGTTCGGCGATCCGTCTCCGTGCAAACTCCAGTTGTTGCTCGCGCCTTCGCGTCACCTCATCCGGCATGATCTTCTCCTCTGTGCTCGTGGGCTAGCTGTATCTTGCGAGCTCATGCACCAGGTTGCTCCAGTGTGTCTTCTCCGCGAAGACGAAGTTGTTGTAGAGATGTCGGACTGCTACGAAGTCGCGCTCGGGCGCGACGTTCGGGGCGTAAATGCTGATTCCGTTGAGCCGTGCCGTCTGGGCCGTATTACGACCGTGCTCGACAACCAGCGGCGGCCCATATCCAAGGGCACTACTGCCCACCTCGGGGGGACGAGGACTGATCAGACGAGGACTGATCAAGAGATTGCCAAGCGCACGCGCGGCCTCGATCACCATCGCATCGTCGCTGTTCCGCATGAGACCGAGGCACAGGTCGGCTACATCCACGAACGGTTTGCCCCGCGCTGTCTGCGACATATTGAATAGGGCGCAGATCTGATCTCGAACACCCGGATCGCGGATGGCTTCCGTGAGCGTCTCTGCGAGAACGTCCGCTGTTGCCTTGAGCTCTTCTGCTCGATTCAGATCGAGCAGCGTCAGGGACGCAGTCCCGGATTCCGCGCCGTACGATTCGCAGAATCGTCGTACGATGTACGATCCGAACTCCGTGGCTCCCATGAGGCGGCCATACGGCCTTCGAAGGCGATCGAGGATTCGGTCGTACGGCCAGCCAGGCAGCGGAATGCCGATCTGTGAGCCGAGGAGGTATTTCGCGAACGGCTCGAGCTGACACGCCATCTCCACTGTCGTGAGATCGCACGCGTCGAAGCCGAGGATGTCGAGCTTCGCATCGGCACCGAACTGCAGCTGCAAACGCTCGAGCACGCGAGTCAACTCCGTGAAATCGAGCGCGTCGATCGTGCCGTCCGTCGTCGGCGTACGGCCGATGGCGAAGTCGTACGCGTGCCCCCACAGCACGAGCAGCGAGTGGTGCTCGGGGTTCTCCGCGTCGTGGTGTGCGTCATTCAACGACGTTCTGATGAAGTGCCCGAGCGCCGCGCCGCCATCAAGATCGTCCTGCCCTTTCTCGACCGGTTTGAGGCCGTTGATCCCTGAGGTCATGCCCTCCGTGATCCGGCCTCGCCGCGGCACGGTGTCCCCACCTTGATGGACCTGGACGAAGATATTGAGTTCATCACCTTTCCGCCCGAAGCCCGGATCCACGGGACCTGAACCGACTAATCTCATCTCCGCCAGGTCGGCCTCCGCCGCTTCAAGCAGAGGTGCGTTGCCATCGATTGTGGCCGCCCCCATGAAGACCATGACCGTCCACTTCGCATTCGGATATGCGCTCTCGGTCGTGATGTCTGGCGGCATGTCGGCCCTCCACGAACGTCGTATCGTTGAAATGTCGGACGTCCGGAAATGAATGGAAGCCGCCGGACGCTCCTCCCCCTTAAGGGAAGAAACGCTTCTCGAATGAGTTTCTAACTGAAGCGCGAGCCGGAATCATACAGTATCCGGCGCGGCATGTTTCAATCCGAGGAGCTCGCGCGCGATGAACCGCTTGTCTGGTCGCTTGGTCGAGCACCGAAGTGCGGGATCTGTTCTGCGCGCGCGCGGCAGGCGATCTCGAACGTCTGCGGCCACTATGACCGTCCACTTTCGATCCTCTGAAGCGCCACCCGGCTGGATGTCTGGCGGCATACTGCCTACCTCGAACTATCAACGTCGCGGACGAAACCTTCCGCGCTTTGCTCTGAGTGAGTATACGTATTCCGGCTCAGTTTCTAACGGGGCGCGGAATGATACAGCAACCCGCATCGAGTACGCTTCCAGGAATGAAACAGATCATTGCGCTGTCACTTCTCATAACGTGCATCGCAGCATGTTCGAACTCGCCGACCGGCGTCTCATTTCCGACGGGCGAAATCGTCGACCTGTCGCACACCTACGACTCGCAGACGATCTACTGGCCCACGGCGGAAGGCTTCCAGCTGCGCCGCGACGCCGCCGGCGTGACACCGGCCGGTTACTACTACGCCGCCAACAGCTTCTTCACCTCCGAGCACGGCGGCACGCACATCGATGCGCCGGTGCACTTTGCCGAGGGACATCAGACCGTCGACAAGATTCCACTCGACCGTCTGATCGGGCCCGCCGTCGTCATCGACGTGAAACAAGCCAGCGACCGCGAGGCGGACTACCAGGTGACGACGGCCGACGTTCAGCGCTTCGAGCAGGAACATGGCCAGATTCCGATGGATGCCATCGTCCTGCTGCGGACAGGCTTTTCGACCCGCTGGCCGGGGGCAGAGCGATACCTGGGCACCACGTTGCGCGGTGATGAGGGTGCTCGAAGTCTGCATTTCCCCGGCCTGCATCCCGACGCGGCCCGCTGGATCGTCGCCAACCGGAAGATTCGGGCAATTGGCATCGATACGGCCAGCATCGATTACGGACCCTCGATGCTCTTCGAATCCCACCGCGAGCTGTACGCACACGACATCCCGGCATTCGAAAACCTGACGTCGCTCGAGCGTCTGCCGGTGACCGGCGCCTACGTGATTGCGCTACCCATGAAGATTGGCGGCGGCAGCGGCGCGCCGCTCCGCGCGGTGGCAATCCTTCCATAGCGACGCGTCGACGCACTTGACGCGCTGCGGCTTTCGATCACTGATCGGATAATGCCTGTCGCGAATCCGTACGCTGAGGACCTTGGGGATCGAGTTCCACTCGAAGCACTCGCCGACACTGCCGAACGCATTCGCAGGCTGGCGGGGCGGTGGACCGATGACGACTTCGAGAAGAGCTACGCGCCAGGCAAATGGAGCGCGCGGCAGATCCTCGTCCACCTCGCGCAGACGGAGCTGGCGCTCTCGACACGCGCGAGATTTGCGCTCACGCAAACTGGTTACACCGCGCAGCCGTTTTCGCAGGACGATTGGATGGCAATCGACGGCAACACCGACGCGAGGACAGCGCTTGCCGCCTACACCTCGCTGCGCCAATTGAATCTTGCGATGTGGAAACGCCTTGCGCCGGCACAACTCGACCGTCCGTTTTCACACCCCGAGTACGGCGATCTCACCGTCGGGTGGGTCATGGCGCAGATGGCTGGCCATGACATCCACCACCTGAAACAACTCGAGGAAATCGGACGGCGGGTCTAGACCCCCGCTACCGTAATTGGAGTAGACCGGATCCCGAGTCCCGGCTCCCGGATCCCGAGACCTCCCGCCTTAGGGCTTGGTCCACGGTTACCGACGTGCCGCTGCTGTCACCTTCAGCGTCATGGTTCTGACCCGCGTTGTAGATGAGCCCGCTGCCGGTAACTCCGCTCACCCCAAACGTAGCTGCGCCGCTTCGCTTCCGCACCTCGCTGGAGCTCAGGACACACGTGCCATTGGTGTCCGTCGTGCACGTCCCGTTCCCTGATGCACCGCCACTCCACGAGCCGTTCACACGCGCACCCGCCACTGCCTGATGGCTGGCGTCGTGGACCGTGACCGTTACTTGCGCCTTCCATCCGCTCTTGTTGCCGACGGATGCGCCATCGAGGTCGCCGACATGCACGCTAATCGATGGGGGCGCGTTGACCGTGACCTCTACGCTGTCACTAGCGGTGGCGCCATCGTCGTCCGTTACTCGGAGTGTCAATGTGCGAACGCCAACAGAAAACGAGACATTGGGCGTTGCGCCGGTGGCTACGACGATATTCCCGAGGAACCACTCATAGGCGACGATCGTACCGTCTGAATCGGACGAGGCGCTGCCGTTGAGTGTCACTATCTCGGCGCCATTTCCGTCGGTGTCAGTCACGATCCGATCGGCGCCAGCGTTGGCCACGGGCGGCGCGTTCGGTCGAGGATTCACCGTGACGACCACGCCATCAGTGGCGCTGGCACCCTTATTGTCGACAACGCGGAGCGTCAGGGCGTGAGTCCCGACGGCGAGCGAGACGGTTGGGGTTACGCCGGCGGCAAGGACCGCG
>DASRJE010000038.1:0-19464 GCA_035649635.1 Vicinamibacterales bacterium
GGCGATCTGAGCCTGGGAAAGAGCAAGATGGCCGTCGATGCCGGTCAGTAGCAGCATCGGGTTCTCTCGCTTCGCCCGCGCGAGAACGAGAACCAGCAAGAGCGTGGCAACAACGAGGGCCACCGTCCACGCCATGGCGTATCGGATGTCTCCGACGTTGATTTCCCGGGGACCGAGCACGCAACCTCCGCCGTCCCAATAGAGCAACGGCCTGACGCGAACCATCGCTTTCCCAGCAAGGCCCATCGTGCTGGTATCGAACATCAGGATCGTGCCGGTTGGGTTCACCTGCCGCCCGAGATACGTTTCGGTCCACTGCTGTCCCGGCACGACGAGCACGGGTGTGAGCGGCATATCTTCGTCTTCGGTGGCCTCGGTGATCGCGTGACTCCGAAAGAGCCGCAAGCGCGGTTTCTGGCTCGCAGTGAGAGTGGTCGTCACGTAGACGGTCAGCCCATGTGAGATCAGTTGACCGTCCGGCATGTAGAGCCGCAATGTGTCTGCGGCTGGCGTTGGTAGCGCCGTGGACGGCACGGTCGGATTCGTGGACGAGGCTTCGGCCGCCGTTACCGCAGGTGCCGTGCACTCCTGTGCGATTGCTACGGGTGGGTCGTTCTGCGCGATCAGCTGTGGTGTACCAGCGCTCACCATCAGCAGCGCAACAAGTGTCGGCTGAACGATCGAGCCCTTTCGCCGCGTCATCAGTCCTCCTCGATGCGTGTCCGCGTCTGACGTCTCGTGCGCACGATCAGTCGAATTTGATCAGCTCCTTCTCCGCCGGCCGCTGCATGCCCTTCTCGTGGTACTCCTCCCAGAGCTTCGCCCATGGGCGTCCATACATGTCGGGCACCTTGTATTCGATCGCTTTGCCTGCGACGACGGGAGTGGCACGCCCGTTGAGCGGGTAGATCGTCTGCACACACTCGATGAAGGTGTACGGATCGCCCTCGTCGAAGCCGCTGATCCGCTCGAGCGTCCGCATCATCCTGATCGGTTCGACGAGCGCTTCGGGATCGTAAAAGACGCCTTCGTGATTCAGGCCGATGAACTCCCCCTCCTGGTCGCGATACGGCGTGTAGATTTCCACCGTCTGCAGCTTGTTCGAGAACTCGGGGTTGCCGTGGACCTTCCAGCCCTGGATATTTGACGACCACGTGATGAGCGCGTCCCCATCCCAGAAGCCGATGGTGTCGCCGTACCACTGGGGCGCGTCGGGGCCGAGACGAGGGACCGCGCCGTCCATCTTGAACGTTCGCCCGATGTGGATGTTGGTGATGAAATTGTCGGCGTCGCCGGCGAGGAACTGGACCAGCGTGGGCGTGACGATGACGGAATGAGGTTGATTGGTGACGGCGTGATAGTGCCAGCGCCGCATGAAGCCTTCGGGCCAGCAGTACTGCGCCGGCCACTGCGGCGCGTTCGTATGCGCGTCGTGATAGGCCTCCTGCACCATCCGTTGCTTGTACTCGTCGGTGAGCAGCGCGAGCAGCGTCGGATACTGACTCCAGAGCAACTCGGCATACCAGTTTTGTCCTCGATGCCACACGTAGCGCCCGCTCCAGTCGCCCGGCACTGTCGCGTAGGTGTGTTGCGTCGGCCCACCGCGGCGGCGCGCCTCGTCGAGCAGCGCCTCGTAATGAGCCTGCGCGGTCTTGAACTCATACGGGCTGACCATCGCCTCGCGTGGATAGTCGCGATCGCAATACCCCCACGCCGCCGACGCCGGCGGCTTGTCGCCGATCATCCCGCCCCGCCACTGCTGTTCGAGACCGTACGGACTGTTGCAGCGGAAATAGCGCTTGTCGCTCCACAGCGCGCGGTCGGCGTAGAAGTCCGTGGACGTGAAGATGTCGACCTTCAGCGCCTCGATCCCTTCGGGCACGGCACCGTTACGGGCGGCGCCCAGGAACCCCTCGAGCCGGTTGCCGGTTGCCGGGCCGTCCAGCGGTCCCACCAGCCAGTTCTGCTCGGGATAGCCCTTGATCTCCCGCGGTGGAATGGCTTCGATGTCTTCGACCTTGCGCCACTGCTGCCACGGAATAGCCGGTGAGACGGGCGCGCCACGGCCCACGCTCGTAAATTCCGCCGGCGGCGGCGTGGCACGTGAGCACGACGTCAACATGGCCATCGACAGCGCCGCGAGCGCGGCACCGCCCACCTTGAAGGAATTCTTTTTTGACATTGGGCGCCCATGATAGCGCCTTCGCGCTTCGCGCTAGGGCAGACAAGCGGTAGCATTTGGGCGTTCCGGAGGAATCACGTGCGCACAACTCTCACATTCTGCCTTGTCGTCTTCGCAGTCGCATCAGCGGCCGGCCAGACTCGACCAAATTCGGCGCCGACCACGCAGAAACCCGGAATGGCGCCACGGCCAGCATTGCTCTTCAGCGAGACCTGGCGGATCCCGCCACACACCGGTGAGGAGACGGACGAGAACACACGTGTGACGCCGGCAGTCGTGACCAACCCGAACCTCGAGGTCAAGCTATACGGGCCGGACGCGAAAGTCATCCGCGCCGCGACGCACGAACAGCGCACCGACCTCTGGAACGGGATGACAACGTCTCCGAGCGCGGTGACCGTGCGCGACCGTCGCAACTTTCTCGATCTGACTGAAGCTGCTCGCTTGCGCTGGATCGTGCGGACAAACGCCATTCACACGCTACACCCGGTCGTGAAACTCGCCGACGGCAGGTTGATCGTCGGCGATCGCCAGATCACGACGCACGGCGAATTTCTCTCGGTCGAAATCGCGTTTACCGGCATGCGCTGGTACACATTGGATCCAGAGAAGGTCGTCGTGCGCACCGAGGTGGTCAATCCCAACCTGCGCATGGTGGACGAGGTTGGCCTCGCGATGCTTATTCCGGGCGGCGGCCACGGCATCGCGGGATCGGCCAACCTGTCGAACGTGGAGCTGTTCGCGTATCCAATGCCTCGTTAAGAAGTGAGTGCGTCGGGCAATGCCTGCATGAAGGCGCGGACGGCCGTGATGTGACTGTTCTCTGAAATGAATTCGAAGACCGTTGGGTCAACCGAGTGCGGCCGCGAATGACCCGACGGGCTGACGTGCGCCAACATCACGGGGCATTCGGCAATCAGCCCCAGCAGCGCCGCCCATGCCGGCAGGTCCAGTATCGCGATGACGTCGAGCGCATCACGCGCGCGCCACGGCGCTCCCGCCTCGAGATGTCTCGTCAGGTCGCGACGCAATTTGAGCAGTCCCAGCTGGATCTCACGGTCGCTGCACTGGAAACCGGCGAGCGTTCCGAGGAGCTGCTCGGTCGCGTGCACGCACACGTCCTTGTAGAGGACGGCCCATCCGACCTGAAACACGCTCGTAAGATCGTGGTCGGCGAGAAAGGCGTCCGGTAAATCGCCGGGCCAGTTCTCCAGGCCCAGATTGCAGATCGCGACGGCCGCATCGAATGCTTCGCGCGTGGTAAACGGCCGGTCCCGTACCGAGCAGCCCGCAACCAGGACATTTGCGAGAAACGTCAGCTCGTTCGTTCGCAACGCATACGCGTCGGAATCGTGGTCACGCACGAATTCCATGTGCCGGTGAACGTAAGCGAGGCCTGGTGTCGGTGTCCGTTCGTCCACGGCGCCAAGAAGCGCGCGCGGCCGATCCGGTAACACACCTGCATCGCGCAGGAGATCGATAAACGCCGCGACATCGGACGGCGCGGGATCGGGCGATGGATCCGCCGATTCCGACCTTGTGTCCTCCGCCTCGGTCTGTCGCTCAGGCGCGCCGGCAACTCTCATGTAAGCAGTCGCGATCGGGCTGGGGCGAAGCGTGTTCTCGCGCTCGAAATGAGACTGCCGTGACGACTGGAGAAAGGCGCGCGCCTGCTCTGCCGCCACGTATCCGAGCTGTTCCTGACGATGTTCGCGAGCGACAGCCAGGTCGAACAGCGCCTGTTCGGAATCGTCCATCAGGTCGTGAAATCCATCGAGCTCCGGCTTGGAGTTCGACAGTCTTCGACATCCACGCATCACTCGATGGAAGTAGTCGCCGTGTTCATTCTCGAGAGCGGCGAGCACGTCAGTGATGGTGTCCCAGGATTCCTCACGCTTCGCGGCGATGACGTAACCACCGAGCTCGAGAGAGACGCCACGTTTCACGACGGTGGGAACGACCAGGTCAGCGCCGTCGACGACCGCCGGATCGAACACCGCCAGATAGCGCGCGAGCGCAGCGATCACCATCGGCGCGTCCATCTCGACGAGTCTCTGCGCCGCAAAGCCGGCGCCGGATTCCGCAAGCACCTCGAGCCAGATCGCAAAGCGGTTGGCATCGAACTGCTCCTCCATACCAGGGTGCGCGCTGCGCCACAGGTCGAGGTCGAAGACAGCCGATAACTGTTCCGGCGTCGCCAGTGCAACGAGCTCGCCGCAATCCTCGAGCCCGCAGTTCTGAATGACGTGATGAAGGCTCGCCGGCGGCAGCCGCGGGACAAGGCGTGCGAGGCGCGGCGTTTCCAGGATGCGCGCGAGGCGATCGCGTGGACGTTGAGCGCCCCTCGACGCAAGGGAGTGACTGGGCGTGCCCGCGCTAACGCGCTTCATTCGACGGGAGCTTGCGCTGCGTGAGCGGGGCCGACGGGTGTCGCGATCGGCCTTCGGCATGGACCGGCGATGGTATCGGAGGACGAGATCTAACGACAGTCTGTTTCTTTATTGACGTCGGTCGTACAATAAGTACGGGAGAGAAGGGCGCAACCCGCCCTTCGCAAGTCCCTCCCGCGTCCCGCAAGTTTTTCAGGTGTCAGTGTCCGACGGCTCTCGTGCCGCCGTCAGCGAAAATCCTTCAGTCGCTCGGCCTCCAGGCGGATGACCTTTTGCCCTCGGTCGTTGACCTGCGCGACCAGGTCCGTCGTGCCGCCCGGGCCATCCGCCGGCCCGTGGTCCCACAACGCGATGAGGGTGAGCGGCAGATGCAGGACGAGCGCATTGAACAGCATCCACAGGTTGTTCCGCTGCCAGATGCTGTAGTCCTTCTTGCTTCGCAGCCAGATAGGCAGTTGAGTCGACTCTGAGAGCTCGCGCGGCGGAACCCGCTCGCACAACCGATTGAATCGCTCGACCCAACTCGGTCCCCCGCGCCGAACCGATTCGACGACGAAGAGATCTCGTTTGACGGCGAGAAAGAGATTCGTCTGGATCCCGAGCTCCTCACACACTTCGTGAAACAGGATGTCGCTGCCGCAAGCGGCGCCGGCAATTCCTGTCAAGTTGTTGCCTCCGAGCTCGCGTTCCTGGATCACGGCTTCGCGAATCATCCGCTTCGCCTCCGCCTCGGCGGCAGCCGTGCGCGGAAAGCGAGGAGTCTTGCGGTCTTCGGCATCGATCATGTGTCCGGTGAAGAGCAGTACGCGACCCTTTATCTCCGTCGTCGCCCCACTGTCACCGGCGCCCGTGACGCTCAGCGCCTCGGCGACGAACGGGAGTCGCAGACCGAGCTGTTCGAAGATTTTGATTTGATTGCGGACGGCGTCCACCGCAAACGATGGAGCGTCGGAGAGTACTTGACGGTACTTCTGCGAGACCGCTTTCGGCCGCGTCGCTGTCAGGAAGGAGAGATCGGCCGCGGAGATGTCGGTCCACAGCTTTGCCTCTGCGTCCGGAGTTCTTTGCCTCGCCAGCGCGAGTTGTTTGGCCTCGATCGCGAGCTCCACACCACCGACCAGTTGCCGCGCGCGACCCTCGAGCGCTTCGAGTGCCTCCGTCGCTTTGCTGTCGGAGTCGAACGGAGCCGACCATTCTTCCGGTTGCGCTCGCGCCAGGTCGATGCGCATGCGCAGTTGTGAGAGTGCGTTGAGACCCGAGTAGAAGTGATTCCGGTCCTGCGCAAAGCCGGAGGCATAGGCCTCAAATGCTGCCTCCAGCTCGGAGGACCGCAGTGCCGCGAGTTGCGCGTCGGCGCCGGTCTTTGCTTCCAGGCGCTTGAGCCAACGCGTCTTGATGTTGCGCGCCTTCAACGCGTATGCCTCCGCCATGTCCCACGAGTTAGGCTCGGGCGAGTCGATGACGCGCTGGATGGCGGCATTCGACTTGGTGAGGTACTCGTCCATCTTCGGTGAGCCCGATGCCAGCCTCTGGTAGAGCGTGGCGAGCCGCTGATTGGCCCCGACGTCGTTCGGCAGGAGCGCTCTCAGCCATTCGAACGTCTCGGTCGCACCCAATGTCGCCTTGATGAGGAACTGTGCCCGCCCCACCGCCCTCAACCCCAGGGACGCCCACGGGAAGCTGCGTGCTTCGTATGCGAGCAACCGCAAATCGCCGCGCAACTTCCCTTCGCGCGCGAGATCGACCGCTTCGCCAAATTCGCTCGGGACCACTCGCAGGGTCGCGGGATCGGGGGCGCGCAGGTTCGGGAGCAGCTGATAGACGGGACTGTCTGTGCGACCGGAATTCAGCGTGGCATCGAGCGCTTCGGCCAGCGCAACAACCGACGCCGCGGGGTTGGCCGTGTCGTAGGTGAGATATCGGTCTGTTTGCAGATCGAAGGGATATTTGCGGTCGCTTTTCGCACGTAAGAGAAACGTCGCGTTTGGGCGAACGCCGTGACGAATCCCGAGCTCGTAGAACACATTCGCGTTGTGAATAGAAAGATCGGCAACCACCAGGTCGGCTGTCACCAATTCCCTGAACATGTCCTCGCGGATGTTTCCCTGTTCGACGAATGGCAACGTCGTACCCCCCGCCAGTGTGTCGGCCTTGACCTGTTTGATGGCGGGCTGAATCAGGTCGCGCTCGACGGCGTCGAAGTCGATGCCTTCCTGCGTGCCGAATGGCCGGACGATGAAGACGCGCTTGTCCATCGCGGCTGATCATCGCGATGAATAGGGCGGACGTCAACCAACTCGCGCCTCCCGCGAGTTACTCGCGAAGGACCTCTGTCGGGCTGCGCCGACACACTGACGACGTCGGTACATAGCATGCGGCGAAGCCGGTTGCGGCGAGGACGATGAGCACAGTGCCGACCGAAACCAGATCGGTCGCCGATACGCCAACAACCAGACTCTGCAGAACACGCAGCGCGCCGACGCTCGCGAAGGCACCGATACCGAGACCCACCGATATCCAGCGCATTCCCTGTCCGGCAAATCTGCCAATCACACGAGCCGGTAACGCACCAAGGGCGATTCGAATACCGATCTCACGCCTTCGTTGAAAAGCGAGAAACGCCATCACGCTGTACGTCCCGATGGTGCCCAGCAATAAGGCGAGCAACCCGAGCACTCCCGACGTGATGGCGGCAACGCGATTAGGCAGAAGCGAGAGTCCGAGTCGGTCCTCGAAGGTATTGAGATTGAACACGACCAGAGTCGGGTCAAGATCGGCCACCAGCGCACGTGTTGGGCCGACGGCTTGCCGGGGATCGCCCCTGGTCTTCAGCAGAAGCGTTGCGTCGAACGGAGGTGCGGCCGACTGCCCGAACGGCAGATACAGGTGAGCCTTGGGCCCTTCGCTCGGTGACTCGTACTTGCTGTCTTGCGCAACGCCGACGATCGTGACGGACTCGGTGGGCCCAATCCGCATCAGCTTCGCGATTGGAGACTCGCCGGGCCATACCCGACGGGCCAATGTCTCGTTGACGATGGCAACCTTTGGCCCGCGAGCGTCATCTTGCACGCTAAAATCGCGACCTTCGACGAGCCTGATGCCGACGGTGGCAAACAGGCCGCGAGACACATGGTTGACGAGCGCGCGCTGTGCCCGGCGTTGAGACGAGGCATCAGGCGCGTCGTCTCGCGAGAGGTCGACGCTGGCGAGCGGCCGATTGATTGCGAGCGGAATCGTCTCGACGAGCGTGGCTGATTCGACCATCCCCGCCGATTCTGCGGATGCGAGCAGTCGCTCGAAGAATGGCTGGACCTCGTTCGCGCCGTACCGGTCTCTTGGAAGAGCCAGTGTTGCAATCAACACTCGCGTCGCATCAAGGCGACGTTCCTGTGGCGCCATGACGCTTCGGACAAGTGCAAGGGCCGTGACCAGCAGCACCGTGGACAGTACGACCTGCATGACCACGAGGCTTTTCTGAACCACCGGCCTTCCGCCCGCACCACTGTCATGACGTAACACGAGCACTTCGTTGGCGCGTCGGCTGTCGAGAGCGGGACCGAGGCCTGACATGAGTGTGGCGATCAACGAAAGGACACCTGCGAACACCGTCACCCGCCAATCGAGCGCGAACGTGAGGGCGAGCGGCATCGGAACCGGAAGCGGGATCTGCGTCAGCCAGCCGGCCACACTGAGCGCCAGCCCAATCCCAATCGCACCGGCCAAGGTGGCGAGCAACAGGGTCTCGGTCAGGAGTTGACGTAGCAGCTGAACACGTGTCGCACCAAGCGCCAGGCGGATCTCCAGTTCGCGACGGCGAGCCGCGGAGCGGGCCAGGTTGAGAATGGCGATGTTGCTGCAGGCGCCCCAGAGCACCAACCCGACGATCGCCATCAACAGCGCCCCGAACAGCGCGAACGCGCGCTGGGTACCGGGCACGGCCACGGTCGCCGGGTACACGGCGATCGACGCAGGCATGTTCCGTTCGCGTGTGAGTTGAGCGGCGATGCGCGCAAAGTCAGCTTGCGCCGTCGCGACCGAGCGTCCTTCGGCAAGGCGGCCGATCATGAAGCCACGCGAATAGAGAGGCGGCACTCGCACGGCCCGCCACGTCGCGTAGATCCTGGGAATGACAGGCGGCACAGTTCCCGTGAAACTCGCGGGAGCGACGCCCACGACGATGAATGGAACCTCGTCGATCAAGAGCGTCTGACCGATGATGCCGGGATCCGCGTCGAAATGCCGCGTCCATCCTTCGTAGCCGAGAACAACTGCACCGGCCGCAGGCTGGTCGTCGCTCGACGAGAAGGTCCTCCCGAGTGCGGCGCGAATCCCCAGCGTGTCAAAGTAATTGCCGGTGACCGGCATGACGTGGATCGGCTCGGGCGCCTGCCGGGGTCGCCGCACGGCAAACACGCCTCCGGGGTGAAACAGCGACAGGTGCGTCAGCGTTTGGGCGCGGTCCCGGTACTCCAGGTAGTCATCGAACGGCACTGTGTTTTCGAGCGCATTCGTCCCACCTTCATCGGCCCGGACGAGTCGAGCCGGATCGTCGACCGGAAGCGGACGAAGCAGCAGAGCGTTCACGAAGCCGAAGATAGTCAGGTTCGCGCCGATTCCGATGGCCAGGGCAATCGTGGCCACAGACGTGAAACCCGGCGACTTCAGCAAGAGGCGTACGCCGTGACGGATATCGCGTCGCAGATCCTCCAGCCACGTCCAACCCCACACATCCGCTGATCGCTCACGGAGCCGAATGGCGTTGCCAAAACCTTCTGGGTCGGCCATCTGGGCTCGATGTGACTCCATTTCGCGCTCGAGTTCCCGCTCGAGCCGACGTCGATTGAGCAAGTACCACACACGGCGACAGCACCTCGCGAACATGGTGCTCACCTCGCCGCCGACCGCGCGGGGTGCCGCCCAGGGCCGCAAGACAGACAAGGCATAGGTTGCCTATGCCTATACGCGCACGCACGGCACGTGTCAAGTGTTAGATCCGTCCGGAGGCGGTGTGAGTTGACGCCGCGTCCTCCTGTTGCTATATAGGCATAGTTCCGCTATGCCTCGAGACAACGGTCTGCCACCGGGCACGCTGTCGTTGCTGATTCTCCGGTTGTTGGCGTCGCAGCCCTTGCACGGGTATGCGATCGCTCAGCGTATTCACGTGGTGTCAGGCGAGCAGTTACGCGTGGAGGAAGGCTCGCTGTATCCGGCACTGCAGAAGCTTTTAGTGAATGGCTGGGTCAAGGCAAGTTGGACGACGTCTGAGTCGGGGCGCGAAGTGCGCGAATACCGCATCACTGCCGCTGGACGCAAACAGCTCGAGTCGGAACTGAAGGAATATCAACGGCTCAACGTGGCAATCGGGCAAGTCCTGGCGAACGGTTAAGAAGCCACAGTCATCCGCCGAAACAGGCGCAAAGGTTGCAGGCTCCTCTTGTCGAGGTCTCTATGAGCACTGCAATTGCCGCGCGCACACGTCCTACAAGCCGGGCGCTCCCCATTCTGCTGAACGTCGTCATCGCAACAATGACGGCCGGATGTGAAGCAATCGGGACCATATTCAAGGCCGGGGTCTGGACCGGTGTGATCGCCGTGGTCGTGGTGATTGGGCTGGTCGCGTTCGTGGCAATGAAGGTCGGCAGATAGTTCTCCAGTTCAGAGCGGCCGCGTCCTTGTGAAATTCACAATCGTTGGTTCTTGAGGGTCAGCTGAACCAACGTTTCAGCCGCGGGCTCTCGCTCCAGATTCCGGCAGCTGGCAATCAGCCGCTCGAATTGCGACGTCGCGATCGGCAGCCCAGGAATGATGGCGCGAATCCGGCGCACTTCCTCGTCGAAATCCCAGATGAACTCGCGACCGGTGGCTTGCCGCGTGTAACTCTTCCCGTCCTTCGTAAAGATAGTGATTCTCGGACCGAAGAGAGTCATGCGGTGTGACGGGATGATCGTGACGCGCTTCATCAGCTCGAGGACCTCCGGCGGATCGGGTATGCCCGGCAGCATGGGAAACCCGCGCTTCACGACACCGTACGCGCTGTAATAGCGTGTGCTACCGCGGCGCGGATCGCCGAAATCGTCCTCGCGCCGAGTCGGAAATGCGGGACTCGGGTACTGCGTCTCCAACCAGTTCACTACCGCCTCGACCCGTTCGACATCCTGATAACGGATGTCGTGTTCCTCGCACAACCGAGCGGTGACATCGACGTGCGCGATGTTGTAGCCAGGAATGGAATAGATGCGATACAGCGTCTCGAGCAACATCCACGACTTCCCGAGATCTGCGGTGAGCTTGTCGAGACTCGTGTGGTC
Organism: Vicinamibacterales bacterium; assembly: GCA_035649635.1. Taxonomy (GTDB): domain Bacteria; phylum Acidobacteriota; class Vicinamibacteria; order Vicinamibacterales; family UBA2999; genus Gp6-AA40. Next base: position 10,881 of record DASRJE010000038.1, read on the forward strand.
ATCACCAACGAAGCTATGGGTCAGCTCACCTGTGTTGTTGCCGGCATACGCGTGATAGAAACCGGCCGGGCCTTCGAGCACCGCCTCGCCGCCACCGGCCGGGCCCTGCTTGGCCAGGGCGACAGCCAGCATCGCGTTCCGCACCGCCGCACCCTCGCGCAGCGCAGCGCTTTCAAGGTTGCTTCCTGCCAGGTTAGTGCACAGCGATATCACCGCATGGACCTGGTCTTCATCGAAGCGCATGATCTTTGCGGCTGCGACGGCGGCGCCAAAGATGCTGAAGACCGGCCCGGCGTGAAAGCCGCGGGCCATCACCGTCGGAATCCAATCCGCGGCCATCCGCTCCGTGACCTCGTACCCCGCCGCAATAGCGGTGATGAAGTCACGTCCCGAGGCGTGCTGACTTTCCGCGGCAACGAGCGCACCCGGGATAATCGCCGTCCCAGGATGCGTCAGCATGCGGAACGTGTCCCACTTGCCGCCGGCCAGCATCAGTTCGGAGTTGGCGAATGCCGCGCCGCCCTTCGTCGCCTTCGTGCCGGCCACCATGATGGTGGCACCGCCTGTAACGCCGGCCTCTTCCTGGGTAATAAAGGTGATCGCCTGCTGCCCTGCCGGGAGCTGCGCCCCGAGGAGCGCCGACGATAGGTTCTGCAGCGTGAGGCCCTTCGCGCGATCAACGACATCCGCCGGAAGATCTTTGTAGCGCAGCCGCACCACCCACTCGGCGAACTGACGGCTCAGCGACTTGGATCCGACCGCGGTTCGTATACTGCGCTCCTGTTGAGCGATCGGCGCGGTTCGCGCGCGCTGTTCCATGACCCCAGCGAACCCCATCGTCGCGAGGGCAGAATCACGGAGGAACCGGCGACGATCCCGCTTCGGAAGATCATTGGTCATGGCAGTGGACCTCTACGTTCTAGCGAGAAGGGCACTTGGTTGTGCCGGATTCTACGATGCGCTTACACTTCCCATGCAAGAGCGTGCGGCGCGACACACCGCGAATGAGAGGAAACAATGAAGCGCACATCCCTCGTCGTCTTCGCACTCTCGGCTGTGGTGCTCGCCACGACTGCGTCGGGGCAGGCGCCGTCGAGCCCGATTGATGCGCACATTGCCGCCGCTCGAATAGCTGCGGGGCTGGACTACCGCGCCACCTTTGTCAATCTTTGTCTGCCCAGCCTACCGCGGGGCGGTGGCGCTGGCGCCGCGGGGCGCGGTGCGCCAGCAGCTGGTGTTGCTGCGACGCCACAGACGCCGGACCGTGCCAATTGGTATGCGCCGCCTTTCAAGATCTTCGACAACTTGTACTGGCTGGGGACGCGTCAGCACTCCTCGTGGGCACTTCAGACCAGCGCCGGGATCATCGTTATCGACACCAACTTTGCCTGGGCGACGGGACCAGAGATCATCGAGGGGATGAACACGCTCGGTCTGAATCCGCGCGACGTCAAGTACGTCGTCATCAGCCATGCCCATGGCGATCATGACCAGGGCGCTGCGGAGTTGCAGAAGCGCTACGGCGCGCAAGTGGTCATGGGCACTCCCGACTGGGACGCCACGTTACAGCGTCCCGCGACCGCTGCGGGCGGCGTGCCGAAGCGTGATCTTGCGGTGGGACCAGAAGGCCGGAAACTGACACTCGGGGATACCAGCGTGGACATCCTCGCCACACCGGGGCACACGCCGGGCACGCTCTCCTATGTTTTCCCGGTGAAGGATCGAGGCCGAACTCTCATGGTCGCCTACTCCGGCGGTACGCTGACGGGTGCCTTCGGCACCGACGGCGCGCGCTGGGACGAATACATCGCGTCGCAGCGCAAGATCGCCAAGGTGGCGGCCGATGCCGGCGCCACCGTTCTCCTCTCCAATCACAGCGAGTATGACGGTGCCTACACCAAGGCCCGCCTGATTGCCGCGCCGCGTCAACCAGGCGAAGACCATCCGTTCGTCGTCGGGACCGACGGCGTGCAGCGCTATTTCACGGTCATGGCGGAGTGCGCGATGGCGTCGAAGCTGCGCGCGGGTGCCAATTAGCCAAGGGCTCCGCCCTTGATATTTCGGCGAAGCCCTCGGCTAGTCTGACGAGGGCCTGGTAACCTCATGCCACTGATCTGGCTCTTTAGTGCGTGGGCATGTCGGTCTTCCCTGATGGCCTTCGAACGCTGGTCGCGACCGCCGTTGACCTGGAGTCGTCGGCGGCCGCCCGGGATGCATTCGGCGAGCTGGTCAGGCGTTTTCAGGACGCCGCGTTTGCGTACGCGTTCGCAATTCTGCGCGAGCGAACTGCTGCCGAAGACGCCGTCCAGGCAGCGTTCCTCAACGCCTGGCTTCATCGACGCGAGCTCGTAGAACCCGCGGCATTCGGCGGCTGGCTTCGGACGATCGTGCGGACCGAATGTCATCGGATCCTCCGCCGGCCGCAGCCGACCATTGTTCCGCTCGATGATATCGAGCTGCCCGCGATCGATGCGAATGAAAAGAACCTGTTGACACGGGAGCTGCGTGGCCTGCTGCTGAAGGCCATCGTCGGGCTGACCGACGCAGATCGCACCGTGATCCTGCTCAAGTACTCGAGCGATCTCTCCTACGAGGATCTCTCGCTCTTTCTCGACGTTCCCGTCAGTACGGTGAAGAAGCGACTGCACGTCGCGCGGCGAAGACTGCGTGCCTCGCTGGAACGACTGACGCTCGGCGAGCTCACCCAACGTGTGTTCGACGAGTATCGGCCGTCGCGCAACCCGGAGGTAAAGAAGCGCATCATGACATCGACGGATTTTCTGGAAAAGATAGCGTTTGGCGATGTAAGCGCTGTCACCGCAGCGCTCGATGCGCAGCCCAATCTTGTCCATGAAAGTGGTCCGGGCCGAATGTGGACAGGGTCTGTGGACCCGCTCACGATCGCCGCAGCAAGCGGTCGACCCGCCATCGTCAGGGTGCTGATCGCCCGAGGCGCTTCGCTGGTCACGCGGCCGGGACGTCCGTCGCTCGTTGTGTCGGCCGCGATTGAAGGTCACCGCGAAGTCGTCGACGTGCTGGTCGCAGCCGGCGCCGAGATCGACATCTTTGCGGCGTGCGCGCTGGGCGACCTCCACAAGGTTGACGCACTGCTCACCGATAACCCTTCGCTCATTCATGCGCGAACCGAGGATAGTAAGACTCCGCTGCACTTCGCGCGGACCGAGGACGTCGCCGAACGTCTGATTCGCGCCGGGGCCGAGCTCAATGTGGAGGACGACTCAGGGCAGACGCCGCTGCAGTGGATGGCGGCGACCGGCCGCTACAAGTCACTCGTCAGCTATCTCAAATCACAGGGCGCGCGAGCCGAGTCGTCCGACATTTTCTGGGCGTGCGTGTATGGCGACATCGCGGCGGTGCGCACCTTTCTCGAACGAGACCGGTCCGTGGTTAATGCGCGACGATCTCACCGACCCGGGATTCATCCGGTATCGGTCGGCTTTACCCCACTGCATGAAGCAGCGGTTCGCGGAGAGGACGCGATCGTGAAGCTACTGGTCGAGTACGGCGCTGACGTCAACGCGCTGGGCGGACGAAGTCGAGGCACGGCGCTGCATGCCGCGGCGGCCGTGGGGCACGCATCAACTGCCGAAATACTTTTGGGGTCGGGAGCAGACCCGCGGGCGAAAGACGGCGTGTTGGAGGCGACTCCGGATCAATGGGCGAAGTTTTTCGGACACGCCGATTTGGCGGACCGATTGAAGCGCGTCATTACCTGAACACGAAGAGAACGAGCGTGACACGCATGGAAGTTAGCTGGCGCCTTGCCCGCGAGATTACAGTTCTCGATCTTGCCGGAGCTTTCGCGGTCAGTTCGGAAGATACAGAGATCGAGTCACTCCGATCGGCTGTCCAGACGCTAATTGCCCAAGGCCGTGTGCGTTTGGCGCTGAACGTCGACCATGTCACGTCCATTGACGCCCGCGGCCTCGGTGAGCTCGTCCGCACAGCGACGACGCTTCGGCGTCGAGGCGGGGAGTTGGTGCTCGTGTCACCAACCCCGCGCGTACAGAAGATGCTGTCGGTCACACAGGTGGCCAGCATCATCGATTCTTGCGATTCCGAGCATGCGGCGTTTCTTCGCCTTCGCCAGATCCCTCTGTCTCGTGGACGCGCTGCGCCGGCCGCTGGAGTGATCACAGTCACAAGGCAGGAGGAGGCACTGGGCGTTTCTGATTTTCCCGAATCGATGGTATGAATCCAAACTAGGCAACCTGACGCCGGTAGTGGAACCTGTTCGGCAACTCGGCAAATTTGAACGTACGTCCCTGTTCGTACAGATGACGAACGGCGTGCGCGCGCAGCGTTTCGGCCTGATCGTTAATGAGTGCATAGGGCGCTCATGAACATAAGAATATGAAAGACAAACGCCCTCGCGCGGCAGAACCGTTTGTTTGCAAGAAAGTTGACTCACCGATCGGCGGGCTCGTACTTGTCGGCAATGACGATGGACTCACAGCGATCTTGTGGGCTAATGATGACCCCAAGCGGGTGCCCCTGACTATCGTGGCCGAAGACGACCGCCACCCAGTGCTGATCGAGACTGCACGTCAGCTCGAAGAATACTTTTCTGGAACGCGTCACACATTCGACATGAAACTGAATTTCATCGGCACCGCGTTTCAAAAGCGAGTGTGGAGTGCCCTTCTTCGCATTCCGTTCGGCGAAACACGATCATACGGCCAGATCGCTCGTGACTTAGGACATCCTCAGGCGACGCGCGCCGTAGGAGCGGCTAATGGCAAGAACCCCATCGCCATCATCGCACCGTGCCATCGCGTCATTGGAGCCTCCGGCGCTCTCACCGGGTTTGCCGGAGGCCTGAAGGCCAAAGAGACCCTGCTCGCGCTGGAAAAGGCTGGCAGTCAGACACGCTCGCGGACATTCCCTGGCTAACGAGATCTCGGCGGCCTGCACCATTACTATGTGTTAGAACCCATCGCGGCTTGAGTTTTTGCGGAGTACAGTCGTGCCGCTCTCATCATGGGCTGATGATTTCGAAGGAGCCGACGATACGCTCCACTTCACGGGCAAGGTCGTCTCTCGGCCAGGATCGAATGCTCAGCGTGGCGAGCTCGTCGCGAGCGGTGGCGAAGATCATCACAAGCGTCTGCGGCTCTATAGGACTGTCGCCAGACGTGAGGCCATCCACCCGTTCCGCGTGCGGGGATCCGGGGATGGCGACCAATCGCGGCGACACGGTTTCCCGAAATAGCGTGGAGCGCGCCCGTACCGAGTCCTTCAGTGACCGCATGGCCAGCGGCGTGACGTTCACGGCGACAACCGTGTGCGCATCGCCGCAGAGGTAGCCACCCCACGTCTGCACGCGTCGAGACTCCTCTGGAATCACACGAACATCACTTCCCGTGAACGTCTCGGGTACCGACAGTCGGTAGACATCGCCCTCGACGACGCGATCGGCAACGGACCGGGCACGGAGGGCGGCGATCTCGAGCGCCGTTGGACGGCATCGCGCGTCCGGAAGCCACCATTCCTCGAGAGCCTGCTGGGCCTCCGTCTGCAAGTGCGGGATCGCACCGCCCAGCGCGACCTGCTCGAGAAACTCTCGCACGACCGACTCCTGATCCGCGATCAGTGTCGTCAGCCGCGGCGGGTATCGGTCGGGGGGACGCAGCGATCGCATCAGCGCCTCGCCCACCATCGCAGCGTCGTTCGGATGTCTGAGGGCGTAATCGATCAGTCGAGGTAGGTAATGACGCCAAGAACACGCGTCGAGATAGCCGAGGCCCCAGAAGGCGAATCCTTCGAAGTAGGCGTCAGTCGGCTCGTCCTGGACGGGATCGAATGGCCTCGGCTGGTCGTAGCTGTCCACGGCGTTCCCCCCACGGAGCGTGAGCGGCGGAGGGCTCCCGACGTCTGCGCGGAACACGTCGAATGCGCGGCTGACAATGGTCTCGGTGCTCATTTCATTCGGCCGCGAGAAAGACTATCGCCAGCATGCGACGCGCCCCGGCATTCGTCTGGTCCTGAGAAAGCGGCGCAGGTATTTCTGATCTGCGTCGATTGGTCGGAATACACATCGCGACTTGATGATACGTATCACGGAGTTCGGCACGTGACCTCGCGAGCCCGCCGGTTCCGCTATAGCGCTCGGCAGCGCCGAGTATGATGGAGCCGGAGAAGCTGTGCAAAGTCCGCTGACCAGGGAACGCGAGCGCATCATCGCGGTGTTCTTCTACGGCGTTGTCCTGCTACTCGGCTATCTGTTCCTGCAAATTCTAGCGCCGTTCTTCGCATCGCTCGGGTGGGCCGTAGTTCTGGCGATCTTCGTGTACCCGTGGCACGCGAAGCTAAGTCGGCGATATGGGAACGCGCGCGCAGCGGCGCTGAGTACCCTTATCGTCTCGCTGTTTATTGTGGGCCCCGGGCTTGTCCTCTTGACCTGGTTCGCGCAAGAGAGCCAAGCCGCTGTTTTAGCGGTGGATCGAGATGTTTTCGCAGGACAAGTCGCGCTGCTCGAACGCGCATGGGACGTGCTTCGGGGATCTATTCCAGGCGCCCAGGCCGTTGACCTGCGGACTCTCATTGACGATGTGATTTCCAGGATTGGAGGGTTTGTCGCCGCTCGCGTGGGCGGACTGGTGGCTGATATCGCGGTGCTGCTCTTTCGCTTGTTCGTCACTCTGTTTGCGTTGTTCTTCTTCCTTCGGGATGCGGACACTATCATGTACGAGGTTCGACGATCGTTGCCTTTCGAGGATCTTCGCCGCGAGCGCATGATTCGGCAGACGCGGGATCTGGTCTACGCGAGCATAGCGGTCGGATTGGTCATTGCCTCGCTGCAGGGACTCGCCGGAGGACTCGTCTTTGCGGCTCTCGGTCTGACAGCCCCAGTCTTTTGGGGCGTCATGATGGGATTTCTCGCGTTGTTGCCATTCGTCGGCACCTGGGTCGTCTGGTTACCTGCGGCGATCTGGTTGCTCGCGACGGAGCAATTCGTCAAAGGCATCGTTCTCGTCGTCGTCGGGGTCGCTGTCGTGGGCAGTATCGACAACATTGTGCGGCCAGCCATTCTGAGCGGCCGGGCGCAGATGAATGGGTTGCTGATGTTCATCAGTCTCCTTGGCGGAATCAGTGCGTTCGGCCTGCTCGGTTTGGTGCTCGGTCCGCTGATCACCGCCATCGTCATCGCGCTGTTCGAGGCGTATACCGGCCCGGCGGAGATCATCGGCGTGTCCGCGGCGGATACAGCAGCGAATCAACGCGCCGCGAATCGAAATGCGCCCTGATAGAGCTCCATGTGGCTGTGGTACTAGAAACTCCGTGCATCTTGTCAGTCGTCGTTTCGCTGCTTGCGGTTACCAGAGACTCGGTCGCGTGATATCCAAGAGCCACATCCGATGCGTGCTAAGCTCCCACTTCCCAGATGGCGCTCGCATCGGGCGCCCCGCCCGCAGAACCGCGACTCGCCCGCGAGATGGGCACGTGGACGGCCACCGCGGTGGTCGTCGGCTCCGTGATTGGCAGTGGCATCTTCCAGACACCCGGACTCGTCGCCGGTCGCATCGATAGCGTCGGCGCGCTCGTTCTGTTGTGGGTGCTCGGCGGAACGATCGCGCTCGCGGGCGCACTGTCGCTCGCCGAGATGGCCGCCTCGTTTCCGAACACCGGCGGAATGTACGTGTTCCTGCGCGAGACCTACGGTCCTTGGGCCGCGTTCCTCTTCGGCTGGGGAATGCTTGTCGCGAACCCCGCGGCGTATGCAGGGGGCGCATTGATCTTCGGCCAATCGCTCGCGCGCATCGTTCCGGCGCTGCAAGGATGGGAACGTGAGATCGGCACCGCGTCGCTGTTGGTGTTGGTCGCTCTCAACATTCGTCCCGGTTCGCGTCGGCGCGCTGGTACTGAACACGGCCACGTGGATCAAAGTCGGCGGCCTCGTGATACTCGCGGCCCTTGCGTACGCGCTCTCGGACGGCATCGATCCTGAGTGGCGCTCCAGAGTCACAATGGCGCCGCACAGCTGGCCAGGCTTCGGCTTGGCGCTGATTCTCGTGATGGGTGCATACGACGGCTGGCAATGGGTGCCGCAGCTGGCAGGGGAGCTGAAGAATCCACCCGCGCCCTGCCGCGTGCGCTCGGCGGTGGCGTGCTGATCGTGGTCGCCGTCTACTTGGCGACCAACTCGTCGGTCCTCGTGCTGTCGCCGCATGACGTGACGACCTCGAGCCTCGTCACCGCGGATGTCGCACGGCATGTGCTTGGGGCCGCCGGTGGCGCGCTCGTCGCAGCGCTGATGGCGGTGTCCACGTTCGGCTCAAATCAGTCGGGCATGATAACCGACCCGCGGGTGTTTTTTGCGATGGCTCAGGACGGGCTGTTCCTCAGGTCCGTCGGTGCCATTCACCCGCGCCACCGTACACCGCACGTAGCCGTCGCGCTGATTGGCGTCGGCGGCATCCTCTACCTGTACATCCGCAACTTCGAGGAACTCGTCGGCACGTTGATCCTGGGCATCTGGCCGTTTCTTGCGCTCTCGGTTGCCGCCGTCATCGTTCAGCGGCGGCGAGATCCCACTCGCCCGCGGCCCTACCGCGTGCCGCTC
>DASRJE010000039.1:0-3162 GCA_035649635.1 Vicinamibacterales bacterium
ACCAGGTCATCGGAACGATCGGGACAGGCGGAATGGGCGTCGTCTATCTGGCGCTCGATGAACGCCTGAATCGGAAGGTGGCCCTAAAGTTCCTGCCTCTGGCCATCGCGCAGGATCCGCAAGCCCGTGCCCGCCTGACGCGTGAAGCGCAGGCCATGAGCGCGGTGGATCATCCCAACTTCGCCAGCGTGTACGACATCGGCGAGTGGAACGGCCAGATCTTCATCGCCATGCCGTACTACGAAGGGGAGACGCTGCGGCAGCGCATCGAGCGGGCCCCGATGACGGTCATCGAAGCGGTTCGCATCGCCGAGCAGATCGCGTCCGGTCTGGAGGCCGCACACCGGGCCGACATCGTTCATCGCGATGTCAAACCAGGGAACATCATGCTCACGAGCGGTGGGCAGGTGAAGATTCTCGACTTCGGCCTGGCGATGAGCGTTGCCGAGTCCAATCAGACGATGACTCGCATGACGCAGCCGGGACTGGCTGTCGGGACAATCGCGTACATGTCGCCCGAGCAGACCACCGGTCAGGTCGTCGATGCTCGCTCGGACGTGTGGGCGCTGGGCGTCACGCTCTACGAGATGCTGACCGGCCGGCTCCCGTTCCAGGGCGCGACATCGACCGCGCTGGCGCTGGCGATCACATCGCATCGTCCGACGCCGGTTCGGAATCTTCGTCCGGAAGTCCCGGAGTTCCTCGCCGGTCTCGTCGATCGCGCGCTCGAACGGGACCCGAACAAGCGCACGATAACTGCTGGAGACATCAAGACCAGCCTGGCGCAGTGGCTGGCTGCGCAATCGGCCCAGGCCATCGGCGTGACGACACAGTTGCGATCGGCCCGACGGCGATGGGCCGCGATCGCGGCGCTGGCCATCGTGGCGGTGGCGCTGCCGGGCGCGTGGCTCGTTCGGCAGAACCGTCTCGCGCGTTGGGCGCGCGAACAGGCACTGCCGCAGATCGAGCAGCTCGCGGAGCGCGAAGACTATGTGGGTGCGTTTCTCGTCGCCAATGAAGCTCGGCGAATCATTCCCGACGATCCGGTCTGGGCGCGAATCGATCCGATCGTGTCTCGTACTATCACCGTTCGCGTAACGCCGGAAGGCGCCACGGTGTCGTACCGTCCAATGGGCTCCGGTAAGTCGTGGACATCGCTCGGGGTGTCGCCGGTGATCGATGCCGTCGTCCCGAACGGTTACCTCGAGTGGCAATTCGAGAAGACTGGATACGTCACGGCGAATGACACGACGACGTTTGGTCTCCTTGCGCCGCCGGTGATGGCAACTTTGCACACTCCCGATCAGACGCCGCCCGGCATGGTCCACGTCACCTCTGGAGAGCAGCCTCGCGTCGCGCTGATGACCGGCCTCGATCATCTGCCGCCGCGGCAGCTGAAGGACTTCTGGATCGATCGCTACGAAGTGACCAACCGCGAGTTCAAGCGGTTCGTGGACGCGGGCGGCTATCGTGATCCACGCTACTGGCCGCCGTTTGTCGATGGTGCCAAGACGCTCAGTTTCTCGCAGGCGATGGCACGTTTCGTCGATTCAACTGGCCGGCCGGGTCCGTCGACCTGGGAGTCAGGAAGTTTCCTCGAAGGACAGGACGACCTTCCGGTGACTGGCGTGAGCTGGTACGAAGCGTCAGCCTATCTGGCGTTCGTTGGCAAGAGACTGCCATCGATCTTCCACTGGAGCCGCGTTGCCGAACAGCGGATGAGCGGAGTGGTCGCGCCGCGCAGCAACTTTCAAGGCGGCGGCCCGATGAAGGTGGGCGCCAGCGGTGGCGCCAATCGGTTTGGCGCATTCGATCTCGCCGGCAACGTCAAGGAGTGGTGTTGGAACCGTTCAGATGCGACGCGACGGTACATCCTGGGCGGCGCCTTCGATGAACCCGCCTATATGTTCCACGATCCGGATGCCCGCTCGCCGTTCGAGCGGGCGGCGAATTTCGGGTTCCGCGGCGTCAAGTATTCCGATAACGACCCGGTCGCGACCTCTGGTGAGCTCGTGCCGTTCGTGGCACGGGATTTTCGAGATGAGAAGCCGGTGTCGAGCGACCTGTTTGCGGCGTATCGCACGCTCTACGACTACGATCCAGCCGATCTCGAAAGCCGCGTGGACGGGAAGGACGAATCGAATCCAGATTGGGTCGTCGAACGGGTATCGTTCAACGCCGCCTACGGCAAAGAACGCGTCCCGGCGCTCGTGTATCTCCCGAAACGGAGCAAGCCGCCCTATCAGACGGTGGTGTACTTTCCGGGCTCAGGAGCGTTGACGACGCGCTCGAGCGCGCAGATCAACACCAGGTTCTTCGATTGGGCGGTGAAGAGCGGCCGGGCGTTCGTGCACCCGATTTACAAGAGCACATTCGAGCGCGGCGATGAGGTGGTGATCGATTATCCGAACCTGACGAACGTGTATCGCGAACACGTCATTGCATGGGCCAAGGACGTCAAGCGAACCGTCGACTATCTGCACACGAGATCCGACGTCGATCACGATAGACTGGCCTACTTCGGTTTCAGCTGGGGAGCGGGGTTGGCCCCGATCAATCTGGCCGTCGAGCCGCGGTTCAAGACCGCGATCCTTCTTCTCGGCGGGTTCTATGTACAGTCATCGAGGCCCGAAGTCGAAGCGATCAATTTCGCTCCGCACGTCACCCTCCCGCTTCTCATGCTCAACGGTCATTTCGATTTCTTTTATCCCGAGGACACGACGCAGATTCCCATGTTCCGCCTGTTCGGCACGCCTGATGCGAACAAGCGCCGGGTCGCGTACGACACCGGCCACAACATTCCGCGGCCGGACCTGATTCGGGAGTCTCTGGATTGGCTGGACAAGTATCTCGGTCCGTCACAATGACGAGACGAACCCTGCTGGCGGCCGGCCTCGACCTTTCGTTTATGCGAGCGACGAGCCGGCCGCTGACTCGAGCAGCGACCAGCACTTTGTCCCGAGCTGCTTCTTCCACGTCGCGTAGAAGCCCGAGAGCTGACGACGGAACGGTGCCGCGTCCACGTCGTTGAATGCCAGGCCGCGCGTGACGAGCGTTGCGCGGACGGCCGTGTTCGCACGCTCCTGATCCTGCCGCTGTAGCCGCACGTACATCGCGACGTTGCGTTCGATGACGGCCTTCATGTCGTCCGGCACCTTCTGC
>DASRJE010000040.1:0-3614 GCA_035649635.1 Vicinamibacterales bacterium
GGGAAATCCGCATGCTGCGTGCGATGTGGCGGGAACTGGAGACGGGATTACGGCGGCTTCTACACGGGCACGAAGGGGGAAACCCTGGCCACAGCCAAGGAGCGGCCTACGGATTACCGCGCCAGTTCCCGACCCTACCGGTCTTGGTCTGAGAAAAAGGGACGCGCCAATGCGTTGATCAAGAAGGCGCTGATCGCTCGACGACGGCGATGATGCGTAGAAGGTCCGTTGGCTATGAGCGCGCTTTGTAGACCGACGAGATCTTCTTCGCTACCTCCACATCGCGGTCGGTGACCATGCCGCCGCGTCAGCTCGAACGTTACTTCACCGTATGCGATCCGAACATCGGGTGATGGTCGATGATCTCGAAATATGCGACGAGGCTGTTCACGAAGCTGAGCGACGCGACGAAACCTTGAAACCCAAAGGTTCGTGTCAACTTATTGCTCGCCTACTCGCGCCCGATGTTGAGGCGCAAGGAGTGGACGTCGCTCAACGGTGAGTGAGCGCGAGATTCAGAGGCTCGTTGTCCGCATAGCGTTGGAGAACTCGGGTAGGGCTACACGCGGATTCAGGGAGCGCTTCGGAACTTGGGCCACCGTGTGGGTCGGAAGATCTTGAGGAACGCAGGCCTTCCGCCGACGCCACACCGACCCACACCGTGGCGGGTGTTCCTGCGCGCGCACTGGCCAGCACTGCGCGCGGCGGACTTCTTCACCACTGAAGTGTGGACCGTGCGTGGGCTCGTCACCTACCGCACCTTGTCCTATCGGCGAAGGACGGCCCAGGAGCTGATCGATCATCCGCCTTTCAACGAGCGGCAGGCGCCGTCGTCGGCGTCAGCGACTCGGTGGATCCTTAACTAGTACTACCCGTCGGCTGCGTAGTGCGCGGTCCAGTCCGAGAATGGGACAGGGCGGGCCTGAGCGGCTGGATCAACTCGTTGCCGAATGCTTTGGGCCCGCGCTCTTGCGCTGGGCGATGCGACGTGGCTCAGTACGCGATCCGCCCGTTCACCGTGAAGAATCCGCGGTTGGTCACAATCGAGGCGTCACCTTGCAGCGTCGAACTGCCGGTCGCTTGCACGAAGCGACCCGTTCCGCCGTCATAGGTCTCGACGCCGATGAAGGTCACCTCGCCGGTCGTCAGGTCGAGCAGACCGGAGCCGATGAAGCTCGCCCGCAACTGGTCGCCGTTGGCCGCCGTGAGAACGCTCGTGTTCTGGATCAGCAGCGTGACTGTCGCCCCCGACTGGCCGGTTGGCGTCACGAACTGCTCGGCCACCCCTATGGTGCGCCCGAGGTGGGCGAGGGTGCAGTCGGTGTCGATGCGTAACTCCTGTGGCACGACGCCGGGCGGCGTGACCGGCAGGACGACAGTGTTGCAGCTGCCCTTGTAGGGCCGCTCGAGACCGACGGCGCTCGCCGGCGGGGCCTGCGCCAGCATCACAAGCACCAGGCACGCGAGGGTTAGGCGACGCACGGCAGGCAGTTGTTTTGACATGAAATCCTCCTCATCGGAACGTTCGGTCGACACGATCTCGTGAGAGCCGCGGCTCGCCGCCTGCGGGCCTAGAGGCGATTCGGCGCCGGTGTTGTCTGGCGGCACCCGTAAATCCTAGACAGCCGGAGTGCCGACGGCAACCACCCGCCTCGGGAACCGCGCCCGGACAGAAGCGCTATCGCAGGTGAATCGATTGTGTCAGCCATATTGATATGGCATGATCGTATGGATGAAGAAAACCCTGCACATCGACGAGCACCTGCTGCGCGAGGCCAGAACGGCGTCCGGCGCGAAGACGGACACTGATGCGGTTCGCCTCGGGCTCGAGGCGCTTGTTCGGCACGCGGCCTACCAACGTTTGACTGCGCTGCGGGGCTCCGAGCCACGCGCGCGTGATGTGGCACGCCGTCGCGAGCGGATCACGTCGACTCGGCACTCGGTTGCGTGACTGTCCTCGTCGACACGTCGGTCTGGATTCGATTCTTGACGAATCGAGCACCATACGCCGCTGAACTCGAGGAACTCCTGAGCCGCGACGAGGTCTGTGCCCATGACTTCGTTTACGGCGAACTGCTGATCGGCGATGTCGGCGGACGCAAGCAGCTACTCGAAGACTACGAGCAGATGCATCAAGCGCCATTGGTGCCACACGCTGATGTGGTCGCCTTCGTTCGCGGCCGCCGACTACATGGCCGGGGCATCGGATGGATCGATGCACATTTGCTTGCCTCGTCTCTGGTCGGCCGGTTGAAGTTGTGGACCGCCGATCCGCGATTGGCTGCTCTAGCGAGGGGGCTCAGAGTCTCTTACGAGTAGGGCTGGGAGGAGCGATGTGAGCCCGGTGAGCGGGCGACCACAACACCGCCGAGCGGCGAGTCGAGACAGTTCGAGACAGATAACGCCCAAACACCAGAGAAGACCAGCCATCATCCGTGACCAGAGGACAAGACCAGCCAACAAGATCGACAACCTAGTGAAGTCTGCAAAACCTCCATCCCCGGTGTAAATCCGAGCGGCGCTTCCAAATCTACTTAGCAATTGTCGACCTTTCGCTTTCGATCGTCGGCGAAACGGACGCCGCGCAAATGGGTCCAGTGGACTACAAATCGCGCTTGTCCACGGCGCACGTACCGGCGTCTTTAACACCTGGAGCGACATCGCCGAAGGGCCGCGTCCTGGCGCGAAACTGCCATCGCGATCTTTAGCACGAGCGTGAACCGTCGTTCGGACTGAAGGTGTTGCAGCAGGGCGCTGACGATAGTCACAGCTCTCTTTCAGCAAGGCGTCGGAACTCGTCAGGGACGGAGCGCACAACCCGCATCGCTGACCCATAAGCGACCGCTTGTCCTCCGAAACGCTTGCGGATCGCATCGACGGCCCGGTCTGCGCGCGATCGCGCCACGCCCTTTTTTGTGCCAGGGCGGCGTCCTTCGTCGGCAAGCCCAAGCGGCAGCTCCAGTTGCACGATCGCATGCGCTTCGAGATGGGAGACGGCGATCGCCAGCAGCGAGATCGTCCTCTCGTCACGGTGATCCGCAAGGACGCCGCGCACCAAGTCCTCGGCGATCTCAGCGAGAGCCCTCGTTGCAGAAACCGGCGCTGACAGGGTGAGCGAGCGCGTGACCGAGCGCAAATCGGCAAAGCGCACGCGGACCGTGATCGTCCGGCCGGCCAGCGATTTGGCGCGGAGCCGCGGGCCGATGCGGTCGGCGAGGTGATGGAGCGTCGGTTTGAAGACGCGTTCGATCGCGGGCTGTCGTCCGAGCGCCGATTGTGCGCCGGCAGAACGCGCGCGCCGGCGCGTCTGGATTTGCCGCGGATCGCGGTTCCACGCGAGCGCCGTCAACTTGCTTCCCACCGCGTGCCCAAGCAGTCGCTCCACGGACGCAGGAGAGCTCTCAGCCAATTGGCCGATGGTGGTGACGCCGATCTTGGCGAGCCGCGCTTCGGTGGCTGGGCCCACGCCCCACATGAGCGCCACGGGCAGCTTGTGAAGGAACTCGAGTTCAGTCTCTGGATCGACGACGACCAATCCATCCGGTTTGGCGACCTGCGATGCGATCTTCGCCAGGTGCTTGGTACGCGCCACGCCGATCGACATCGGCAAGCCA
>DASRJE010000041.1:0-33081 GCA_035649635.1 Vicinamibacterales bacterium
GTCGTTGCGAGAGGCACTGCGAGCTCTGGCACGCGGATGCCCGCGACCTCGTTGCCGTCAGCATCGACTTTCGGCACGAGGAAGGGAAGAGCGGCGAAGTGGCCTTCGTTGAGATGCCCCGGTCCTTCGATGGTGCGCGGATCACCGAGACCTGGTATCGCAGGAAAGCCGATGGCCTTCAGTTGCACCAACGTTTGATCGCGCAACGATGGGTGCCGGCTGTCTGGCGGACGCGTGCCCGACTCGACCCACTGGTGCGCCGCGCGAAGAAGCGCCCGCATGACGTTACCCTGCGGCATGGGGTTGCCGAGCGCTTGTCCATTGCCTGGGGTCGGTGGAAAAGCGGCTTCACCGTGCTGCGTGCCCGCGAGATGGTAAATGCGGACGTTGTCGGGTACGTCGGCGTCGCGGGCACCATCCAGTGACAGGTGCGTCAAAGCGGCAGAGCGGCCGAGGCCCCAGTACTCCACGGACGTATTGGTGTAGATCACCTTCGGCGCCTGGTTTGATCGATAGGCAGCGAGGATGCCGTCACGCTCACCCCGCGGTCCAGCCTGTGCGAGATCCGTGAAGGGAAATTGCGTGGCGGAGAACGTGTTGTAGCCCGGCGCCGCAAACCGTTCGTTGAACGATCCTTGTCCCGCCCCGGCGATGTGTGGCCACACCAGGTCGAACGCGCGACGATCTTCCTCGTCTACGTTGAAGCCGTCGTGCAGAAACTGACGCAGGAAACGGCCGCTCTGCGACGCGCCGAAGATGTACGCCGTTCGACCACGAATAGGCAGATCGGTGCGATAGCGGAAGGCTGACGCAGCATCGCGAATGGCCGCCATCCCCGCACCGACGACTTTGGCGCCGCCCGCCGGGTAATCGATTTCATAGAGCCGGCCTGGTTCGAACCCGTCGCCGAGCACGATGTGCACGCGCGAATTCTGCACGTCGAACCGCCACTTGTCGCGATTGATCCGCGTCGGCGCTCCCCAGAATCGATCGCGAACCGTCAGCGACGCCGTCCGATCGTTCAGGTCGAGCGGCGGATAGGCCGGCAAATCTGCCGGCGACGTGTCTGTCTGCTTCGCATCGACGATGAAGGAGTAGCGCACACGCCCTTGCACGTCTGCGGCCGGTGCCGCGATCCTGACGAGCGGTGACTGAACGTCGAATTGCCAGCCCACCCAGACAAGGGTGTATCCGTCTTTCATCAGGAAGCCATCGCCGAAGTCGGCAGCGGCCATCGGATCCTGGCTGACACTCGCAGCTCGATTGAAGCGTCCCAGGAGCCCCTTGCGTCCGCGGTTGGCGATCTCGAACAGGAGCGCGCCGTTGCCCTTCTGTGCCTCAACCGGTCGAAGGACGTACAAGTCGGCGGAGAAGTGGACTCGCCCGTCGGCCGCACGGGCGGCGTGCTCGAGATCGACCACTCGCGAGTTGTGCTTGTCCGCCGGATCGAGAGCGAACTCGATCGTGCCGGTCAGTTTTTCGTACGGTCCAACCTGACCGAACGCCTGGCCTCCGGCAACAACCGTACGATTCGCGATCGTCACCTTGGTGACTTCAGCGCGTGTGTCCGCTGCGATTGCAAGCGCGCACGTGAGGAATGCGAGGAGCCTACGTAAGTTCGTTCGCATCGTTCCTCCAGGTCCGGCTAAAGCCGGACACTACGATCTACTCAACCCCTGCCAGTTCGAACACCGTCTTTGCCATGACCGAGTTGTCGTCTTCGCCTCGCCCGGCTGCCATCGTGGCGTTGAGCAGTTGCTGAACGACGGCAGTAACCGGCGCCGCCGCATCGTGTTCAGCGAGCGTAGAGACGACGTTGCGCATGTCCTTCGCGAACAGATGCGTCTTGAACCCTGGCTTGTACGTTCCCTTCAGCGCACGCTCACCGTGCACCTCGAGCACGCGACTGGCCGCGAATCCACCAAGGAGCGCCTCACGAACTTTCCCGGCATCGACGCCGGCCTTGCGCGCCAACGCCAGCGCCTCGGCCACGACCACCAGCGTGCCGCCGATCACCATCTGGTTGCACAGTTTGCAGAGTTGACCTGCGCCCGACTCGCCAACGCGCACCACCTTCTCCGGATTCCCCATCGCATCGAGGAGTGGCCTCACGGCATCGAAGGCGTCGGCATCGCCGCCGACCATGATTGACAGCGTGCCGGCAATGGCGCCGATGTCGCCGCCGCTGACCGGTGCATCGAGCATCGTGGCGCCGAGCGATTTGGCGCGTAGCGCGAGGCGCCGCGCCGGCCCCGGGGCGATGCTGCTCATGTCGATGATGATGGTGCCAGGTTGAAGCGCGCTGAATACGCCGTTCGGTCCGTCGAGGACCAATTCCACATCCGGTGAATCGGGCACCATCGTAATGATGCGTGTGGCCAGGCGCGCAACATCTGCCGGCGACGAGGCCCGCGTGGCCCCGGCCGCAACGAGATCGTCGACAGGTCCCTGACTGCGACTGTGAACGACGAGCGGAAAACCCTTCTTGAGAACGTTCTTTGCCATGGGCCGGCCCATGAGACCGAGCCCGATGAATCCGACGGTTTCAGGCATGCTGGAAAGTATATTGGCTTTATGTACCTCGTCCTCGTCCAGGTCACTGTTCGCCCTGAGATGCTCCCGGAGTTCGAACGCCGGCTCCTGCACAACGCGCAGGAGTCGGTTGCGCGTGACCGTGGATGCCTCCGATTCGACGTGAGCCAGCATGTCGACGATCCGACTCGCTGGGTCCTTCACGAGGTCTACGACGCGCCGGAATCGCACGCGGCTCACCGGCAGTCTGCACACTTTCTCGACTACGACGCCTTCGCCCGCGACGCCGTGATCGAAAAAACCGTGGCGCGATGCGTGGTCAAACATGTCACCTGAACCGGGCGAGATGAGGCCTACCGTCGGCGAGTCTCGACGGAGCGGGCAAGAAAGCCGTCGCGCGAAGGCGGCGGAGTTTGAGTTTGCAAGTTGATGCGTTTTCAAAGGTAGGTGGGTGCACGCAACGTCCTGGTCCCGGTGATCACTACCTACCAGGCGCGCGACTCGCGCCGATAAGCAGAAATGTGAGCTTCGGGTGACCTGTATATAGCGATAGGCGTCTTAGATGTGAAGAAGGGATTAGATCGCGAGGTACAGGCATCTGACCAAAGCGAGCGCCGAAACCCTAGCAGGTGTACGACTTAGGCGGGCGAGGCCATTGGTGGTCCGCAAGCTTTGCCTTATAATGACGTTAACGAGGTCTTCGTCAATAGCCTCCTAACCCCAAGGCGGGCCGGATGTTCGAACGTTACACGGAAAGGGCGAGGCGAGTTCTCTTTTTTGCCCGCTATGAGGCCAGCCAGCTCGGCAGCGTATCGATCGAGACCGAGCATCTCCTTCTTGGGCTGATCCGAGAAGGCAAAGGGCTCACGAGCCGGATTTTTGCGCGCTCGCATCTGTCCCTGGAAAACATTCGCAAGGAAATCGAGGGTCGCACGGTCTTCCGCGAGAAGGTCTCGACCTCGGTCGAGATCCCGTTCAGCGCCGAGACCAAGCGTGTCCTGGGGTGTGCGGCCGAAGAAGCCGATCGGCTGCTGCACAACTACATCGGCACCGAGCATCTGCTTCTGGGGATCCTCCGGGAGGAGCGGAGCGTGGCTGCTTCCATCCTCATGGAAAAGGGGATGCGCCTCCACACGGTCCGCGAGGACATCGTCCAACTCCTCAACGAGAAGACGACGCTGACGCGTGTGAAGGAGACGCCGCTGCTGGCGGAGTTCAGCCGCGACCTGACCGAAGCGGCGATGAAGAATCAGCTCGACCCACTGGTCGGTCGCGACTACGAGCTCGAACGGGTTCAACAGGTGCTCTGCCGCCGCACTAAGAACAACGCGGTGCTGATTGGTGAGCCCGGTGTCGGAAAGACGGCCATTGTCGAGGGGCTCGCGCAGAAGGTCATCTATGGCGACGTCCCGCATTTCCTCGCCGACAAGCGCATCCTCGCGCTCGACATCTCGCTGATTGTCGCGGGAACGAAGTACCGCGGTCAGTTCGAAGAGCGCCTGAAGGCGATCATGAAGGAGCTCACCGAGAACCCGAACATCATCGTGTTCATCGACGAGCTGCACACGCTGGTTGGCGCGGGTTCCGCCGAGGGTTCCCTCGACGCTGCGAACATTCTCAAGCCGGCGCTGTCGCGCGGCGAGATCCGCTGCATCGGTGCCACCACGCCGGCCGAGTACCGCAAGTATATCGAGAAGGATCGTTCGCTCGAGCGCCGCTTCCAGGCGATCAAGGTCGATCCGCCCGCCGAGAAAGAGACGATCGAGATCCTCAAGGGCGTCAAGGATCGCTACGAGCAGTTCCATCGCGTCGAATACACCCCCGAAGCGATCGAAGCGGCGGTGTATCAGTCGAGCCGGTACATCACCGATCGTTTTCTGCCTGACAAGGCGATCGACCTGGTCGACGAGGCTGGCGCCCGCGCGAAGTTGAAGGAAGCGGGCTACAGCGACGAGTTCGCCGAAATCAACAAGAGCATCCGCGTTGCGGTCGAGCAGATGGAGAGCGCCGCGTCGCAGAAGGATTTCGAGAAGGCACAGTTCTATCGCGACCAGGAAGCGTCCGCCCGCGAGAATCTGCAGCTCACGCGCGAGCGCTTCGATGGGAAGGTCCGCCGCGTCATCGTGAGCAAGGGCGACATCGACGAAGTCGTGTCGAAGTGGACCGGTGTGCCCATCTCGTCGATCAATCAGGACGAGGGCGACAAGCTGCTGCGCATGGAGTCGGACCTGCACAAGCGGGTCGTCAGCCAGGACAAGGCGATATCGGCGATCTCGCGTGCGATCCGCCGTTCGCGCGCGGGCCTGAAGAATCCGAATCGTCCGGTCGGCAGCTTCATCTTCCTCGGCCCCACCGGCGTCGGCAAGACAGAGCTGGCGCGCGCGCTCGCGAACTTCCTCTTTGGCAGCGACAACGCGCTGATTCGCTTCGACATGTCCGAGTACATGGAGAAGCACTCGGTGTCGAAGCTGATTGGCTCGCCGCCCGGATACGTGGGCCACGAAGAGGGTGGGCAACTGACAGAGAAGGTGAAGCGGAATCCGTACTCCGTCGTGCTGCTCGATGAGATCGAGAAGGCGCACCCGGACATCTTCAACATCCTGCTGCAGGTGTTCGAGGACGGCCATTTGACCGACGGCCTCGGCAACCGCGTGAACTTCAAGAACACGATCATCATCATGACCTCGAACATCGGGGCGCGCTTCATCCAGAAGAAGGCGTCGCTCGGGTTCCAGGCCAGCGATACGACGGCAATCGACAAGAACGTCAGCGACATGGTCCTCGGCGAGGTCAAGCGGACGTTCAATCCGGAGTTCATCAACCGCATCGACGAGATCATCGTCTTCGAGGCGCTGTCCGACGACGACCTGCGGCGGATTATGGGTCTGCTGCTCGACCAATTGAACGCCAACCTGGTCGATCGGCGCATGAAGATCGTCATCAACCGCGACGTGGTCGACTGGATCATCGACGTCACGTGTAAGGACCGGTCCTACGGCGCCCGCCCGTTGCGTCGCGCCATCCAGCGCTACGTCGAGGACCCGCTGTCGGAAGAGTTGATTCGCGGCAACCTCGGGGACGGAGAGATCGAGGTCTACATGGACGCCGGCCAGATCTCCTACCGACCGGCTGGAGCGGGAGAGTTGGTCGCGGGCCGACGGCTCAACTAACGACGCGGCGGGTCCGCCAACTGCGGCGGGTGCACAAAAACAGCACCCGCCTTACGCAGTCACTCGTAGGCCGGGTCTTGTTCCCAGACCCGGCTTTTTTGTGTCTGAGCCGATCGAGGGTCGCTTTCTTGACCCGGAGCAAGCCGTTCTGTCGCCCACGCCGTCTAAGATCCAGTAAACTAAGGTGTTTCACCCTTGATGCGTAAGCAGCTTCCAATCGTCGTGTTTCTCTGGATTCTGGCGGTCGTCGCGGCGCGACCCGCCTTGTCTCAGGTCCCCGCCGCGCCGGCTGCGGCCGCTGCTCCGGCTGCGGCTTCCGCTGCTCCTACCGCGCAGGTGTCGAACGACGCTCAGACGCCGGTCACCAAAACGCCGTGTGGAAGTTCTGTGGCCGCGCCCTTCGCGCTGCCGCCGCCAGGGTCCCCTCCGTTCGTCTGGATTCTCCAGCCGTGCTTCAACAGCCAGGGTGGGTTCTCGACCATCGAGAACGAAACCTACATGTATTACATCCAGCTGCGCACGAGTCAGACGCGCCAGAACCAGTTCGTCTGGTACGACGCGATGACCGAGCAGACGATGCTGTCGGATTTCAAGCGGCTGTGGGCGACCAACTTCCTCGACGACCTCTCCATCGAAGTCACTGACCATACCTTCCCGAATGGTGCCGTCGGGAAGATCGTCACGTACCACATGGAGGAACGTGAGCGCATCAAGATCGTCGACTACCGGGACACCGACGAGAAGAGCATCAGCATCATCAAGCGCACGGACATCGACGAGAAGCTGCGCGAGCGCAACATCGAGCTCCGCCTCGACTCGTTCCGCGACGACGGAACGATTCGGCGTGTCGAAGGCGTCCTCAGAGAGTTGATGGCGGAGAAGGGGTTCACTAATGCTGAAGTGAACCATCGCGTCACTCCGGTCACCGGTGGTCCCAAGTTGGTCAACGTCACGTTCATCGTGGGTGAGGGGCCCAAGCTCAAAATTCGTGACGTAGAGTTCATCGGCAATCAAGCCATCAGCGATGGCAAGCTCCAGAAGAGGATTAAAGAGAACAAGCCCAAGAATCCTTTCTACGGCTGGATCTCCGGCGGCGGCACGTACAAGGAAGCCGAGTTCGAAGAGGACGCCGCGAAGATCGTCGAGTACTACCAGAACCGCGGCTATCCCCAGGCGCGAGTGGGGCAGCCCGACGTCAAGACGCTCGAGAACACCAAAGATGGCAAGACGCGCTGGATCCAGCTGCGGATTCCCGTCACCGAAGGTGAGCGCTACAAGTTCGGCACGCTCAACTTCGAGGGCAACAAGGTGGTTCGCAGCGAGGGGCTGAAGTCGCTGTACAAGATCGAGCCGGGCGACTGGTACAGCCGCAAAGTGCTGCAAGACGGCAACAAGAAGGCGCAGGAAATCTACGGCGGCGCCGGGTACATGGAGTTCACTCCGTTCCCGATGCTCACCTACAGCGACGATCCGAACCGGCCCGAACGGACGCTCGCCGCGCAAGTGCCAGCTGCGCTCGCCGAGGTCGAGGCCCCGGCGGCCGCTCGATCGAAAGAACGCCCGAAGGAGAATGCAGCGCCCAGCGTCGATATCACGATGCGCATCGACGAGGGACCGCAGTACTTCGTCAATCGCATCACCTTCACCGGCAATACCACGACGCGCGACAACGTGATTCGCCGAGAGATGCGGCTGGTCGAAGGAGGCATCTTCAACACCGAAGCGCTCAAGTACAGCGTCCGTCGCTTGAATCAGCTCGGATACTTCAAGGAGCTGAAGGGCGATGACCGTGACATGAAGGTCGACAAGACGCCGGGCAAGGAGAACAACGTCGACGTCACGCTGAAGTTCGAAGAGCAGAACCGGAACCAGCTGACCTTCGGCGCGGGCGTCTCGCAGTACGAAGGCTTCTTCGGTCAGCTCGGCTTCCAGACCTCGAACTTCCTCGGGCGCGGCGAAACGCTGTCGTTGTCGCTGCAGGCCGGCGATCGGGCACAGAACTACCAACTCGCTTTTACCGAGCCGTTCCTCTTCGATCGCAACATCACCGGCGGGTTCGATATTTACAATCGGTCGCTGCAATACATCGGCTACTACACGCAGAAGTCGCGCGGCCTGAACCTCGTCTTTGGTTTCCCGGTCGCCGACTTCACGCGCATGTTCACGAACTACTCGTTCGAGAAGGTCCGGATGACCGACTTGAACGAGGCACTCTTCGACACGTCGTGCATCGTCCGGCCGACCGGGTGTCAGACGATCTCGTCGCTGAAGGATCTGTCGCAGTTGACGCCGACACAGATCGAAGTACTGCGCCGCAACCCGTTCATCTACGACTCGCTCCTCATCGGCCAGGGTGGCGAGCGCTCGGTAAGCAAGATCACGCCGAGCCTGGTTCACAACACGGTGGACAATCCGATCTTCCCGAACCAGGGCAAGCGCCTGACGGCGTCGGTCGATCTGGCGGTCCTCGGCGGCAACACGCAGTTCTATAAGCCTCGAGGTGAGGCGATCTTCTTCTTCCGGCACCTGTCGCGGACGTCGGTCGGATTCCGCGCGCTCGCCGAGTACATCTCGCCGCTCGGGCGAACAGAGTTCCTGCCCGTCTTCGAGCGACTGTTCCTGGGCGGTGAATACAGCGTTCGCGGCTTCGACATCCGATCCATCGGGCCGAGTGTGCCGGGATCGTTCGTCGTGCTCGGCGGCAACAAGAGCCTGCTGTTCAACGCCGAGTACCTCATCTCGATCATGAGCCAGGTCCGCATCGTCACCTTCTTCGACGCCGGTCAGGTGAAGGATTTCGGCGAGCCGTTCTCGTGGATGGAGCCGCTGCTCGAAGTGCGGGCCCCGACACCGCCAGCACTCGTCGATCCGTTTGCGACCTCCTCGCTCATCGACCCGAGCGCGCCGGGCGTGCAAACGATCGAAGTGGGGAAGACGCATGCGTTCAAGACGTCGACCGGTGTCGAACTGCGATTCTTCATGCCCGTCCTGAACGTGCCGTTCCGGTTGATCTACGCGTGGAATCCGTCGCGCGGCGGTGTGCTCGACAACAACCTCCGCCCCGCGAAGGAGACAACGTTCCGGTTTGCAGTGGGTACGACGTTCTGATCTGGACTGCCGGAAGGCGGGTCTTGATGTTCAGACCCGCCTCGAGAAACGAGACTCGGAGATCAGCAGGTCGGGGTCATGGACCACGACCAGCCTGCCATTCAGAAGTGAACAACCTCTACCGAGTAGTCGATGCCGGCGGTCAGCTTGCCAACATCGTTCAGCCAGACGCAGAATTGCCCGAGAGAGCTGGCGGTTCCAATCACTGTAGAGTTCAGGACGGCGTTGGTGTTGGAGATGATGATCGCGCAGGACTGACCGTTCCACGTGCCCAGGCTGATGCCGAGGGTGGCAGCCTGGTCCGAGAGTGTCTTGAGTTGCGCCGACACCTGGCCGGCCCGTTCGACAGTGAAATTGTGAGTCCGGGCGCCGTTCACATTCAGTGTCCCACTGAAGGATTCGGTAATCTGGGTTGGTGTGGTCGGTGTGGTTGGCGTGTCGATTGGGTCGTCCGAGCCGCATCCGGCCAATGTAAATGTGGCAACAAGCGGAATCAAAAACGTCAAGAAGTAGCGCATCAACGAGCAAGTCTCCTGGCCGCAGGCGGCAGGCGTAAGACCATCTTACTTGGCTTGGGACCGCACTGCGGCACGGTTAGTGGATATTGTACTTGTGGCTCACCACATAGCGGTTCCGACGCGCGCATCCCTCGACGTTGCTCGGGACGCCCCGAGCATTCGACGGAGGGCGGAGCGCGCCGAAAGACATTGGCAACCGGCCAAGGGCTCTGTCGGAATATGACGGCGCCCTTGGCCGGTTGGTCGAGTAAAATTCAAGAGCTTCACGTAGGAAGATGGCGGATTGCGGCGAGATTACGCCGTGGCCGTGCTCAGCATCGAAAGGACCGAGAGTAATGAGAGCGTTTGTCTCAGTAGTGGCGTTCAGTGCGCTCATGGCCGCTGGTGCAGCGCATGCCCAGGCGCCCGCGGCTCCTGCCGCTCCGAAACCGACACCCGCGCCGGCAGCTCCAGCCGGCCAGAAGCCAGCGCCGCCTCCTGCGACGGGACAGAAGCCAGCGCCGCCCGCCCCCGCCCCGGCGGTGGAGTTGAAGCCCCGCTTCCAGGACGGGATGAAGTACGCCTACGTGAATGTGCAGATGGTTGCCGCCGGCTCGGTTGAAGGGAAAGTGGCGGCGGAGAAGATCAAGGTCCTGCAGGAGCAGAAGTCGCGCGAGCTGCAGGACAGGAACAAGGCCCTGCAGGCGGCGCAGCAGAAGCTCGAACAAGGCGGCAGCGTATTGAGCGATTCGGCACGCGCGCAACTGCAGGCCGACATCGAGCGTCAGCAGCGTGACCTGCAGCGGTTCACCGAGGACGCACAGCAGGACGTGCAGCAGCTTGCCGAGCAGGTCGAGCAGGAGTTCAACCGGAAATTGACGCCCGTTATCGACAAGGTGGCCAAGCAGAAGCAGGTGCACTTCGTCTTCAACGCGCAGCAGAGCGGACTCATTTGGGCAGAACCGGGGATGGACCTGACCGCCGAAGTCATTCAGGCGTTCGACGGCGGCGGCGGCGCTGCGGCGCCGGCGGCTGCGGCACCGGCACCGGCACCGGCACCAGCGCCGCCTGCCAAGTAACCACAGACCCCGCTACCAGGGAGAGGCATGTGGCGTGCCCCTAGATCTTCCGGCGCTTCTCGGGCGCGTCTACTACCGGTACCCGTCGTATCTGATCGACGCGGTCATTGAGCACGAGTCGGGCAACCGACTCGTGGCCATGAAGAACGTGACCGTCGGCGAGGAATTCTTTCAGGGACATTTTCCCGGCTCACCGTTGATGCCCGCGGTGTTGATGATCGAAGCGCTGACCCAGGTTGCGGCGGTGCTCGTCCTCGATCGCGCCGGCGCACCTCTCACCGCACGAGTGTCGCTTCGTGGTGTCGACAGCGCCAAGTTCCGCCGCAGCGTGGTGCCGGGCGATCGCCTTCGCCTGGAAGTGGCGTTGGGACGGGCGCGGGCGCGCCTGGCACGCGTGCAGGCGGCAGCGTATGTCGACGACCAGGTCGTCGCTGAGGCGGAATTGCTGCTGGCCATCGAGGCAGGTGCTGCCGCTGTCGACCCGACCGCACACGTCGATCCCGCGGCGCAGATAGGAGAAGGCACCCTCATCGGGCCGCACGCCATGATCGGGCCTGAGGTTCGCATCGGCCGGAATTGCCGGGTTGGCGCTTCGGTGGTCATTGACGGTCGTACCGAGATCGGCGACGAAACACAAATCTTTCCAATGGCGTCGATCGGGCTGGCACCGCAGGATCTCAAATACAAGGGTGAAGCCACGGCGTTACGGATCGGCCGACGCAATGTCTTTCGCGAGTTCGTCACGATCAACCGCGGCACCGCCGGCGGCGGCGGCGAAACGACGATCGGCAATGACAACCTGTTCATGGCCTACGTGCACGTCGCGCACGATTGCCACGTTGGAAGCGGGACGATCTTCGGCCCGCACGCCACGCTGGGCGGTCACGTCGGCGTCGAAGACTTCGCCAACATCAGCGCCGGCTCCGCGGTCCATCAGTTCTGCCGCGTTGGCCGCTACGGGTTCATCGGCGGTTATTCAGTTGTCACGAAGGATGCACTTCCGTTTGGTCGTACGATCGGCAGCCGCCCGGCCCGCGTTTTCGGCGTGAACTCGATCGGGTTATCGCGTCGCGGCTTCACGGTCGACACGATCGGACAGCTCAAACTGGCCTACCGGTACCTGCTGCAATCGAAGCTCAATACCACGCAGGCGCTGGCGCAAATCGAGCAAGACGAGTCGCTGTCCGCTGCTGAGGTACGCTATCTGGTCGAGTTCATCCGCACCTCACAGCGCGGGGTCATTCTGCGAAGACCGACGCGGCGGGCCGAAGAACTCGTAGCCGATGAATAGAACAGTGCCAGAGCTGTGACGCTTGGTTTGATTGCCGGAAACGGCCGCTTTCCGTTCCTCGTCCTTGACGCCGCTCGCGCCCTCGGTCACGACGTCACTATCGTCGCCGTGAAAGAGGAGGCCTTTTCCGAACTGAATGACGCCGCCAAACGGCACGACACTCCGATTCACTGGATCTCTCTCGGCCAGCTCGGCACCTGCATCCGGCTGCTGCGCGATGCCGGCGCCACTCGCGCCGTCATGGCCGGTCAGGTCAAGCACACGAAAATCTTCGGCGGCATCATTCCCGATCTCACGTTCATTTCAGCGCTGAAGAAGCTCACTTCGCGCAACACTGACGGATTGATTGGTGCCGTCGCCGCGGTGATGGGCGACCACGGCATCGAGTTGATCGATTCGACCACGCTGCTGACCCCGCTCCTCGCGAAGCCGGGGGTGCTGACCAGGCGAGGACCCACCGCCGACGAGCAGCAGGATTTCGAATTTGGCTATCGGATGGCGGATGTGATCGCCGGACTCGACATCGGTCAGACGATTGCCGTGAAGCATCAAGCGGTTGTGGCTGTCGAGGCGATGGAAGGTACCGATGAAGTGATCGGTCGCGCCGGTCATCTCGCCGGTCCTGGTGTGCGCATCATCAAGGTCGCGAAACCGAAACAGGACATGCGCTTCGATGTTCCCGTCGTGGGGTTTGCCACGATTCACGCGATGCGCGTCGCTGGTGCCACAGCGCTCTCGATCGACGCCGGAAAGACACTGGTCATCGATGGCGACGCTGTCTTCGCGTCGGCGAATGAAGCCGGAATTACCATCGTTGGACGCGAGAAGGCCGGCCCGGCCACGGCATGAGCGATCAGCTTCGCATCGCCGTCGTCGGCGTTGGCTATCTTGGACAACATCATGCGCGGCTGCTGGCCGGCATGAAGGATGTCCATCTGGTCGGTATTGTCGATACCAAGCCGGGTCGTGCCGAGGAGATCGGATTGCGCTTTGGCGCGCCTGCCTTCAGTCAACTGCGCGACCTGCCGCTCGATCGACTGGACGCGGCAACGATCGCCGTGCCGACTGTTTCCCATCTCGATGTCGCCTTGCCGCTCATGGACGCCGGCGTATCGGTGCTCGTGGAGAAGCCGCTGGCCGCATCGCTCGACGAGGCAGATCGTCTGATTGAGACGGCTGCTCGCCGAGGGGTGGTGCTGGCGGCTGGACACACCGAGCGGTTCAACCCGGCCGTCGTGGCGGCATTGCCATTGGTGTCGAATCCACGGTTTGTCGAGGTGCATCGGCTCGGCATGTTTCCCGAGCGCAGCCTCGACATCGACGTCATTTTCGATTTGATGATTCACGACCTCGACCTGCTGCTGACTTCGGTGAAATCCGAGGTCACGTCGATCGAGGCGATCGGCGTGAACGTCCTGACCCCGCGTACTGACATCGCCAACGTCCGCCTGCGATTTGCCTCGGGATGCATTGCGAACGTGACGGCCAGCCGGATCAGTCGCGACAAGGTGCGCAAGGTTCGATTCTTTCAACGCGAATCGTACGTCTCTATCGATTACGCCTCGCAGGAAGCGGAAATCTACCAGCTGGTGGCGGAAAACGGTCGCCCTGGCATCACGGGCGGGAAACTCGACGTGCAGCGTGACGAACCGCTGCGCGCGGAGCTGGCGGATTTCGTCGAGGCCGTACGGGGTCGAAAAGAGCCGGGTGTGAGCGGAAGGGCCGGTCGCGATGCGCTGGCGCTTGCAACGCGCGTCGCAGAAGCGATGGAGAGCTCAACGTAGGCGGAGGCTGGTTCGACCCGCCGAGGTTTTCGGAATCGAACGACATGACTACATCGACCACATTCGATGTCTACCTGGCTCGGATCAACCGTGGCGAGCGGCTGACACCGGAAGAGATCCACGAGCTGGCAGCGACACCAGACATTCTCTCGCTCGGGATGCTCGCCGACACGCTTCGCCGGCGGCTGCACGACACGCGCGTGACATTCTTGCGCGTGGCGGAGCTCGCCGCCGAGCAGGTGAGCGCCGCGAACGTTCCGGGAGCGGCGCGTGAAGTGCGGCTCACCGGGGCCCCGGCGAACGTGGATGACGCGGTTGGAGTCATCGAGAAGACCAAGAGTGTTTCCGGGAATCGCGCGGTCGCTGGGTTTTCCTGGGTGGACGTCGAACGATGGTCGACAGGATTGCCAGTCGGTCGAGTGTTGACGCGACTTCGGAACGCGGGGCTGGACGCGATTGCGGAATTGCCGCTCGATCACGTCGCCGATCTCGACGCTGCGGCGGCCGCCCTCAAGGACGCCGGGTTTCGGCAGCTACGTATGACGGTCGGAAAAGCCTCCGCCGATGCGCGAACGGCCCTGTTGCTCGCAGCGACTCGGATACAGGACACGCATGGCGTCGTGCAATCGATCAACCCGCTGCCTATGTCGCTCTCTACGTTCAGACCGACGACGGGCTATGAGGATGTGAAGATGGTCGCGCTGGCGCGTCTGGCCGCGCCGAACGTGCCGTCGATTCAAGTGGACTGGCGGCGCTACGGTCCGAAGCTGGCGCAGGTCGCGCTCACATTCGGCGCCGATGACATCGACGGGATATCGCCGTCCGATGACGCACCGGAAGGACGGCGGCGGGCCGCGTTGCCGGAGATTCAGCGCAACGTCGAGGCCGCGGGTCTGTTACCAGTCGAGCGCGACGGCTGGTTCAACCTTCTGTGACCACTGTTAACCTTCAATTCCCAACTTCCAACTCCCCAACGTCTCAGGTGCGAAGGGGCGTGAGTCGAGCATGTCACTTGGGAGTTGGAGATCGGGAGTTGATCTGACTTGAAGCCAATCGTGCGCATCGGTGCGGTTGGGTATCTCAACGCGCGACCGCTGACGTGGGTCCTCGACCGCGACCCTGAGCGCTGGCGCGTCCGCTACGACGTTCCGTCGGTCTGCGCGTCACTGCTTCACGAGGGCAAAGTCGATCTGGGGCTGATTCCATCGATTGAGTATTTGCAGTCGGCCGACTATCGTCTTGTACCCGGCGTGGGCATTGGCTCGCGTGGACCTGTTGCATCAGTCGCGCTTTACACCAGAAAGCCGATCGAGCATGTCCGCCACATCGCGCTCGACACCAGCTCGCGGACGTCGGTCACTTTGATCCGGGTGCTGTGCCGTCACCGCTTCCACATCACTCCGCAGTTCGTACCGCACGGCCCGGATCTGGCCGCGATGACGACGGCGTGCGATGCCGGTCTGCTCATCGGTGACCCGGCATTCGACGCCGACCACGATGCTCTCGGCTTGCAGAAAATCGACCTCGGGGAGGTCTGGACCGCGATGACCGGGCTGCCGTTCATCTACGCAGCCTGGACCGGGCGCCCGGCTGGGATCGACGATGGTGTGATCCGCGCCCTTCAACAGGCGCAGGCCGAAGGTGTCGCGGCCAGAGAAGAGATTGCCGCCGAGTACGGGGCGGGCGATGCACGTCGCGCCGCGCGGGCCGCAATCTACCTAAGGGATAATGTGAAGTACGGCTTGGGCGCCGACGAAGCGGCTGGCCTCCAGCTGTTTCTCGATTACGCTGCCGACATGGGCCTCGGTCCCCGCCGACGAACGTTGGTCTTTTTTTGACGCGCGCACGCCGAAGCGTGCGCGCTGCGTACGTGCCGCCGTAAAGCGGAGGCCAGCCTCCGCGGAGACGTGGATGATCGATCAGATCGGTGCGAAGGTCATGCAGGGCGGCCGCGTCTCGGCGAGCGAGGCGCTCGCGCTGTATCGAGGCGCGCCCACCCATGTGCTCGGCCGTCTCGCGGATGCTCTCCGCGTGCGAAAACATCCCGAGGGCGTCGTCACCTACATCATCGACCGCAACGTCAACTACACGAATATCTGCGTCGCGCGCTGCAACTTCTGCGCGTTCTATCGCCCGATCGGATCGGCTGACGGCTACGTGCTCGGCTTCGAGGAAATCTTTCGAAAGATCGACGAGACGATCGCCGTCGGCGGCAACCAGCTCCTTCTTCAGGGCGGCCACAATCCGGATCTGCCGATCCAGTGGTACGAAGATCTCTTCCGCGCGGTGAAGGCGCGATATCCGCACTTCAAGTTGCACGCGCTATCGCCACCCGAGGTCCTTCATATCTCCCGGTTGAATCAGATCCCGACGAAGACGGTGATCGAACGGCTCGTGGCCGCGGGGTTGGACAGTATTCCCGGAGGCGGCGCCGAGATTCTCGTCGACCGCGTGCGCAAGCTGCTGAATTGTTACAGCAAGGCATCGTCGGACGAGTGGATCGACATCATGCGGCAGGCACACCATGCCGGGCTTCGTACGACTGCGACGATGATGTACGGAACGGTCGAGACCGAGGAAGAGCGCATCGAGCACATGATGCGGCTGCGAGACCTTCAGGACGAGACCGGCGGCTTCACTGCCTTCATCACCTGGAGCTACCAGCCGGAACACACCGAGCACGGTGGGTTTGAGGAAACGGGCGTCGATTATCTCCGGACACTGGCGTTGGCGCGGATCGTCCTCGACAACTTCGACAACCTCCAGGCCTCGTGGGTGACGCAGGGTGGGAAGGTGGGCCAACTGAGCCTCGCCTTCGGGGCGAACGACATGGGCAGCGTGATGATCGAAGAGAACGTCGTTCGCGCTGCCGGTGCATCGTACTGCATGGACGAGCTCGAGATCGTCGTCAACATCGAGGACGCCGGCTTCGTCGCCAAGCGCCGGAACATGCACTACGAGATCCTCGGCGAGCCGATCTTCCGCGAGCGCGACGTGCCACGTATGTTGGCGCTCGCCACCGCGCGCGCGGAGGGTGATTCGTCGGTCCCCGAGGAACTGAGAAACTACGAGGCGAGAAGCCGCCACGGCAAACAACTACGACTGGGGCAGTGATTCGCTTTTCAGCCGACTGGATCCTGCCGATCTCGGATGCACCGATCGGCAGGGGAGTCGTCGCAATCGACGAAGGCCGGATCGTTTCGGTCGAGACGGGCGGGAGCGCCGCAGATGTGGCCCTCGGACGCGTGGCAGTACTTCCAGGGCTGGTGAACGCCCATGCGCATCTGGAGCTCTCGTATCTGCATCGTCGTATCCCTCCAGCGGAGCGGTTCCTCGACTGGGTCCGTCCGATGCTTGCCGCCCGTCGAGAGCGGCCTGCGGTGGACGACAAGGCGATTCTCCACGCCGCCCAGGAAGGTATTCGGCAGGCTCGTGCGGCTGGAACGGCGCTGATCGGTGACGTTACCAACACCCTCGTCACGGTTCCGTTGCTGCGCGAGGCCGAGATGGCCGCGTGTGTATTTCATGAATTGATCGGATTCGCCGGCCTGAATGCAGATGAACAGGTCTCCAACGCGCGACGAGCCATCGAGTCGCTCCCGGTCGTGGCAGACATTCGATTCAGTCTGGCGCCTCACGCGCCTTACTCAGTGTCGCCCGCGCTTTTCTCCGCGATTCGACACGCACTCGACGATCTGGGTGGTGTCGTGTCGACTGTGCACGTCGGTGAGTCGCCGGAGGAAATCGAGTTCCTGAAGAAGGGCACCGGTCCGTGGCGCACGCTGCTCGAAGAGCTCGGCGTGTGGAATGAAGCCTGGCAGGCACCGCAGTCGTCCCCGGTGGAGTACCTCTCGGACATCGGGTTTCTGGATGCCACTGTGATCGCGGTACACGGGGTGCAGTTGGAAGGCACGGACCTGGATCGGCTGCGAGCGCTTGGCGTCACGCTCGCGTCGTGCCCGCGCAGTAATCGATACGTCGGAGTCGGCTCACCTCCGCTCGAGGTGTTTTACGCCATGGACGTGGAAGTGGCATTCGGCACCGACAGCCTGGCGAGCGTGGAAGACCTCAACATGTTCGCCGAGTTGGCCGAGGCGCGGCGGATTGCCCCGAAGGTGTCCGCACGCGCGTTACTGCGGAGCGCGACGCTCGCGGGCGCCACCGCGCTTGGATTCGGTGATCACTTCGGTAGCATCGAACCCGGTAAGCGTGCAGCCCTCATCGCCGTGCGCGTGCCTGAGGGGGTAGACGACGTGGAAGAATACCTGGTGTCTGGCATCGAACCGTCTGCGATAGAGTGGCTCATATCGACTTCCAACACCCAACTTCCAACTCCCAGATAGTGTGGGCAAGCTAGCGACGTACCTCTCGTTTGTGCGATTCAGCCACTCGGTGTTCGCGTTGCCATTCGCGTTGACCGGGGCGCTGTTGGCCTGGCGCGAACAACCGTTCGCGTGGTCGCAGGTCGCGTGGATCGTGGTGTGCATGGTCAGCGCGAGGAGCGCGGCGATGGGATTCAATCGTCTCGTCGACGCCAGGATGGACGCCCTCAACCCGCGTACGGCCATGCGCGAGTTGCCGCGCGGGCTGCTGTCGAAGCCAGAGGCGACCGTGTTCGTGATCGTCGCTGCGGTAGTCTTCGTCTTTGCGGCATCGCGACTGTCGCCACTCTGCCTGGCGTTGGCGCCAGTCGCGCTGATGATCGTGTTCTGGTACTCGCTGGCCAAGCGGTTCACGACATACACGCAGATGTTTCTCGGCCTCGCGCTTGCCGTCGCGCCGGTCGGCGGGTGGATAGCGGCGGGTGGTCGCGCAGGCGCCGAACCATGGCTGCTTGGCCTGGCCATCGGCTTGTGGGTCGGCGGGTTCGACATCCTCTACGCCTGCCAGGACGTCGACTTCGATCGCCGCCATGGTCTGCGATCGATCCCGGCGACCTATGGCGTGACCAACGCGATTCGCATCTCGCGCCTGATGCACGTCGCCACTGTCGTCGTGATGGCGTCGCTGTGGTGGGCGGCCAATCTTCCCCCGCTGTATGTGGCCGGCGTCGCGATCGTGGCGGCGTTACTTGCGTACGAGCAATCGCTCGTCAGCGAAGATGACTTGTCGCAGGTGAAGAAGGCATTCGATCTCAATGGGTGGGTGGGGATCGTGTACTTCGCTGTGACTGCGCTTGCGCTCTACATTGGATAACCACGAAGAACACGAAGGCCACGAAGGCAAGAATGGCTAGTCTCGCCCCAGACAAGACGCCCGATCGCATCGCCGGGATGTTCGATGCGATCGCGCCGCGATACGATCTGCTGAATCATCTCCTCAGCGCCGGCATCGATCGGCGATGGCGCACGCGCATGATCGACTCGCTGAATCTGACCGGGCGCGAAACGCTGATTGACGTCTGCACCGGTACGGCCGACGTCGCGCTCGAGGCGCGTCGCGCCACTGCGGACTCGCGGGGCACCGCCGCGCGAGTCCTCGGCGTCGATTTCGCTGGCGCGATGTTGACGTTGGGTCTGCAGAAGATTCGCAGCGCGGGTCAGCAGCAGCACATCGCGCTCGTGCGCGGTGATGCCATGCGGATTCCCGCTCCCGACGGCGTCGCGGACGCGGCAACTGTCGCCTTTGGTGTTCGCAACGTGCAGAAGACCGACGTCGCGTGCCGGGAGTTGGCGCGCGTCCTCAAGCCCGGCGGACGTCTGGCCATCCTCGAATTCAGCGTGCCGCGTATCCGCGGGCTGGCCGCGCTCTACCGCTGGTATTTCACTCGGGTGCTGCCGTTAATCGGGCGTGCCATCTCAGGGCATTCAGGGGCGTATTCGTACCTGCCTGCCTCAGTTGGCGCTTTCCCCCCTGCGCACGAGTTCGTGACACTCCTGAGACATTCGGGGTTTGCCGACGTTCGAGCCGTCCCGCTTACCCTCGGGATCGTCTATCTGTATGCGGCAGTGAAGGATCAACCGATAAAACCGGGCAACCCCCGGATAGCTGACGACTCGAGCCGGTTGATATAATTTGCCCCCAGATCGTTGATACATTTCGACTTCGAGGACCGTTACCAGGATGAGCTCGTCGTCGGCAGTGCCCTCCCCCGGCGGGATGGCGTTCTGCTGTCGGTGATCGTGCACGTCCTCATCCTTGTGTGGCTGCAATTCGGTCCCGATCTCCACCTGTTCGAGCCCAGCCCGGAAGAGGTCGAGGCTCGCCATCAGGAACTCCTTCGTCTTCAAGAGCGCGAGCGGGACGAGCGGCGCTTCGTGTTCGTGCAGCCGAGAGTCGACCTCGAAGCGCAGGCGCCAAAGCCGAAGGTCGACTTGTCGGATATCAACCGGCAGGCACAAGCGCGAGAGCGTGCAGTCAAGCCCGAGAATCCTTTGCCGTTCTCACGTGGAAACTCACCTGAGCGCGTCGAAGCGACGCCCCAGGAGCAGGCTCGCGGTCCTGAAACTCCGGTCAAGCCAGATACCCAGCCGCCGCAGCCGGAGCCGCAGGAGCAGGTGGCACAAACGCTTCCACCGGCCGACACGGGAGCGCGACGGTCACCGACGGTATCGCGCCCTGCGCCGGGCGCGCTGGGCGATGCGCTTCGCAACCTCGAGCGATACGTGCAGAACGAGACGTTCAACAACCCGCAAGGAGGCCTGACCGATCCCGGCGCAACGATTCAGTTCGATACCAAAGGCGTCGAGTTCGGGCCATGGCTCCGTCGATTCGTCGCCCAGGTCCGGCGCAACTGGTTCGTGCCCTACGCCGCGATGACCTTCCGAGGCCGCGTCGTGCTGCAGTTCAACATCCACAAGGACGGCCACATCACTGACATCGCCGTCGTTGCGCCGTCGGACATCAACGCCTTCAACCTCGCAGCCAACAACGCCATCCTCGGATCGAACCCGACCGAGCCGCTGCCGCCGGAGTACCCGGAGCCGAAAGCGTTCTTCACCGTCACGTTCTATTACAACGAGCAGCCGCCGAACTAGCCGCAGGGCTCCGCCCTTGATATCTCCGCCTGCGCCAAGGTCGGGTCGCTATGCGACCCGACAAGCAGTGCTGGTTTGTGCGGTCCGCTCGCGGACCGCGCCCGGCGAGACCTCGCCGAAGCGCTCCGCGCGAAGGCGGGCCGGCGAAGCCCTCGGCTAGTTCACAGCGTCTCTTTGGCGCGCTTCGCGCGCCTGGACCGTTACGCGGATCGGCAACGAGAACTAGATTTGCGTTCGGGGCCGCGTAACGGTCTAATCAGGACGTGCCTACCCGGGGCCAGCAATTCGGTCTCGTCATCCTCCTCGTGGCATTGACCGTGTACGTCTTCCTGAAGCTTGTCTGAGAAAGTTCTCGCGATCCTCGGTCCCACTGCGTCCGGGAAAAGCGCGCTCAGTCTCTCGCTTGCCGAATCGCTCGATGGCGAGATCATCAACTGCGATTCGACCGCCGTGTATCGAGGGTTCGATATCGGTACGGACAAGCTGTCGGTCGAAGAGCGGCGCGGGATTGCGCACCACCTGATCGACATCGCCGATCCGACGGAGGTCTATACCGCGGCTCGTTTCGCTGAGGACGCCGAACGGGAGATTCGCGAGATTCACCGCAGGGGAAAACTTCCAATTCTGGTTGGCGGGACCGGCTTCTACTATCGAGCCCTGACGAGAGGACTGTTCCCTGGCCCCGGCGCCCACGTAGAAGTCCGGAGGCGATTGGACAAGGTCGCTAACCGGAAGGGAACCCAACGCCTCCATCGTCTTCTGCAGTCGGTTGATCCGGAGTCGGCTAAACGGATCATGCCCAGGGACCGTAAACGGCTGGTGCGAGCACTCGAGGTGTACTTCACAACGGGGCGGCCACTGACGGCGCACTTTGCCGCGACCGCGTCGCGCATCGCCGATTGCGAGGTGACCGCCATCTCCCTCAAGCTGCCTCCGGCTCTGACGGCGGAACGTGTGACGCGACGCGTCGATCAGCAGTTCGCGCGCGGCATCGTAGATGAGGTGCGCGGGTTGCTCGCTCGGGGTGTACCTCCTGATGCCCGCCCATTTGGTGGCCTGGTCTATCGTCAAGTGATGGACATGCTGCGAGGCGAGCGAGACGAGCGCGCGACACGCGCGCTCATCGTGCAGGAGAACCGCCGATACGCGCGCCGGCAGTTGATCTGGTTTCGCAAAGAGCCTAACCTTATCTGGTTCGAGGGGCCGGGCGAGCGCCCGGAGACCATGCAGCGTGTTCGCGATGCGCTTGCAGTTCGGGGTCTGTGCACGCCAGACATCTCCCAAGGCCAATTTCGTTCGCGAGGAGACGCTCCCTGATGTCCCAGGTTACTGAACCACGTGCGTCGTCGAGCGCACAGCCGAGCATCCAGGACGTTTTTCTCAATCACGCGAGGCGGAACCGGGCCCTGGTGACGATCCACCTGATGGATGGGCGGTACTTCGAAGCCCGAATCAAGAACTTCGACAAGTTCGTCGTCGTCTTCGACGTCGACGGTAAAGATCACATGGCGTTCAAACACGCCATCGCGACGATCGAGACATCTCTCACCTGACTCCTTTCCCCCGCGTTGTGCTGATCGTGCTCGACAGCGTTGGCTGCGGTGAGCTGCCGGACGCGTCGGCCTACGGCGATCAGGGCAGCAACACGCTGGGCAATATTGCCCGCGAGGTCAGACTCCGGATTCCGCATCTCCGTTCGCTCGGGCTCGGCCGCGTGGTCGATCTCGGCAAGTCCCACGACCGCGATCGTCCATCGGCGTACGGACGAATGGCGGAGTCCTCCGCCGGCAAGGACTCAGTGACGGGTCATTGGGAGATGATGGGGATCGTCCTGGACCAGGCGTTCTCGACATTCCCTCATGGTTTCCCGCCTGAGATCATGGAGCTGTTTGAACAGCGCATCGGCCGGCGAACGCTGGGCAACGTGGTTGCGTCAGGTACCGAAATCATTGACCGCCTCGGGGGCGAGCACATACAGACCGGCAGACCGATCGTATACACATCGGCCGACAGCGTGTTTCAGATTGCTGCCCACGAGGATGTTATTCCGGTCAGCGAGCTGTATTGGATTTGTGAGATTGCGTTCGAACTCGTGGCTCCTCTCGGTGTCGGCCGTGTCATAGCCCGCCCGTTCGTGGGATCAGTCGGTGCGTTTCGCCGTACTGCCAACCGGCACGACTACGCGCTGACTCCGCCGGGCGACACCTTGCTCGACTTGCTCACGCGACAGGAAATTTCAGTTGTCTCGATTGGCAAGGTGAAGGACCTCTTCGCGGGCCGAGGCATCGCTCGCGCCATCTCGGCCACGAGTGATACTGACGGCCTCGACCATCTCCTGGAGGTCATTCTCGAAGAGAACGACGGACTGGTCTTCATCAACCTCGTCGACTTCGACACGCAGTTTGGCCACCGCAACGACGTCGAGGGCTACGCCACGAACCTCGAGCGATTCGATGAACGGCTCGCAGACGTTCTGGGCGCGCTGCGTGCCGGGGACCTGCTCGTGATCACCGCTGACCACGGTAACGATCCAACCACGCCGAGTACCGATCACTCGCGCGAGTACGTGCCGATCCTTCTTACCGGTCAGCGGGTGCGTGCCAACGTCGATCTCGGAACACGCCGGACCTTTGCCGATCTCGGTCAGACGCTCGCGGACAACTTTGGTGTCGGTCCTCTTGCCAACGGAACAAGTTTTCTGGAGCACATCGTTGTCGAGCATCCGTGAAGCCCTCGAACAGCGGGAACGCGAGACGCTGGCCCCGCAAGCTGCCAGGAGCTCGGAGTCGCGCGGACGTCTCACCAGCGAGCCCGAAGACGATGTGAGGCCGGCGTTTCAGCACGACCGCGACCGCATCATCCACTCGAAGGCCTTTCGGCGGCTGAAGCACAAGACGCAGGTCTTCTTCGCCCCGGAAGGCGATCACTATCGCACGCGGCTCACGCACACGCTCGAGGTGTCGCAGATCGGTCGCACGATCGCCAAGGTCCTTCGCCTGCACGAGGAGCTGACCGAGTCGATTGCCCTGGGTCACGACCTTGGGCACACGCCATTCGGTCATGCTGGTGAACGCGTGCTCGACTCGCTCGTCCCCGGTGGGTTCAGACACTACGAGCAGAGCCTGCGCGTCGTGGACGTGCTCGAGAACGACGGACGTGGCCTGAACCTGACGTGGGAAGTTCGCGACGGCATCGGGCGCCACTCCAAGGGCAAGGAAGGCTCGCCGGTCGGACTCGATCCTTCAAAGCGGGCGGCGACGTTGGAAGGGCAGATCATGCGGGTGGCCGACCTCATCGCGTACGTTAACCACGACATCGACGATGCGGTGCGGGCCGGTGTCATGCAGGATGACGACCTCCCGCGGGATGCCGTTGAGATTCTTGGCAGGACGTCGTCTGCGCGCATCGCTCGGATGGTCAAGGACGTCGTTACGGAAACCCAGAATGGCGACCTGACGGAAATCCGCATGAGCGAGACCGTCCTGTCCGCCACGCTCCGGATGCGGGCGTTCCTGTTCGAAGCGGTGTACGAGAACGAAGTCGCGACCGCCGAATTCAAGAAGGCCACTGGCATCCTGGGCGGGCTGTGGGAACGGGTGCGCGAGCGTCCCACTGGCCTGCTCGACGAGCGGATTGTGGCCAGCGAAGGGCTCGACGTCGCAGCCCGGGACTTTCTGGCCGGGATGAGCGACCGCTTCGCCGTCTCTCTCTACGAACGGCTCTTCATCCCGAAGCCCTGGGTGGGGCCAATGGCCTGGAATCAGCTATAATTACAGGTCGCCCCTGGTGCGAATTTCGCGCGAGGGGTACCGGTCATGCAGCTGGATCTCACCCGGTATCGCCAGCCCGTCAGTCAGTTCGTCCGGACCTTTTCGCCGAACGAAGTGGAGCAGGACGGCGACATGTACCGGATCGTGGCGCCCGTCCAGGTGGAGCTCGAAATACACAAGGACAAGGACCGCTTTCACCTGGTTGGATCCGTGCGGACCGAGCTGGAACTGCCGTGCAGCCGCTGCCTCGAACCGTTCCGGATGCCGTTTGATGGAGCAATCGACGTCAGATACCTGCCCGCGTCGGAGCTGTCTGCCGAGGACGAACGAGAGGTCGCGGAAGAAGATCTCGATACCAGCTACTACCGGGACGATCAGATCGACTTGAACGAGCTGCTGCGCGAGCAGTTTTACCTGGCACTACCGATGAAGCCGCTGTGCCGTGAGGGATGCGCCGGGCTCTGTTCGCAGTGCGGGACGAACCTGAATACGGGGACGTGCCAGTGCACGTCGCAATGGGAGGACCCGCGGCTCGCGCCGCTGAAGGGATTGAAATGACACCGGGTGTGATTTTCATCTCTACTCGCGTACGAAAATCACACCCGGTGTCTTAGACACGACTATGCCGAATCCAAAACGCAGACATTCCAAGACACGTACCGCCAAGCGACGCACACATGACTCTTTACGGGCTGCGACGACGGGCCTGTGCCCGCAGTGCCAGGAACCCAAGGCACCACATCGCATCTGCCCGCACTGCGGCTACTACAACTCGCGACCGGTCAGGGCCGTCGACGAAGAATAAAACTGCACTGCAGCGAGTTTGGGAGTAGAACACTGCCGATCCGGATTGCCGTCGACGCCATGGGTGGTGACCACGCTCCGGCTGTCGTCGTCGACGGGGCAGTGGCTGCTGCGCGTCACCTCGACGCAGGAGTCGATCTCGTTGGCCGGACGGCGGCGATCGAGCAGGCCCTGAGCGCCTATCCCGACTGGCGATCGCTTGGGATCGGACTCGTCGAAGCCCCTGATGTCATCGAGATGGCGGAGTCGCCGGCGTCGGCCGTACGACGCAAGCCGCGTTCATCAGTGCGCGTCGCGGCAGACCGCGTGGCCAGACGAGAGG
The DNA here is from genome assembly GCA_035649635.1 of Vicinamibacterales bacterium. GTDB lineage: Bacteria > Acidobacteriota > Vicinamibacteria > Vicinamibacterales > UBA2999 > Gp6-AA40. The sequence goes on from DASRJE010000041.1 coordinate 25,335, forward strand.
CGGCGGCGCTCGTGAGCGCCGGGCACACCGGCGCAACCGTGTTGTCGGCCCATGCCGCGTTCGGCATGGTTGCCGGCGTCGATCGCCCGGCACTGGCGACAACCATTCCCACCAGGCGCCGTCCCGCCGTGTTGCTCGACGCGGGTGCGAATGTCGAGTGCCGGCCTCACCACCTCCTGCAGTTTGCCGTGATGGGATCGGTCTACGCGCGCCTGGCGCACGGAGTCGACGAGCCGAGAGTAGGACTGCTTTCGATCGGCGAGGAGGAAAGCAAGGGCAACGAGCTGACGCGCGAGGCGCACCGGCTGTTGAAGGGGTCGGCGCTCCACTTCATCGGGAACATCGAAGGTCGGGAGATCTACAGCGGCGTGGCAGACGTGGTCGTCTGCGACGGCTTCACCGGCAACATCGTCCTCAAGACCAGCGAAGGGCTGGTTGAGACCGTCGAAGCACTGCTCGGCGACGAACTGCAGGGGACTTTTTCGAGCCAGGTTGGATACCTGCTCTCGAAGCGCGCGTTTCGACGATTCCGGCGCCGGGTCGATTACTCGGAGTACGGCGGCGCGGCGTTACTCGGCGTGGCCGGTCTCGTCATCGTGGGCCACGGACGTTCGTCGGCACGCGCGGTCAGGAATGCAGTGGCGATGGCCTACCGGTTCGCGACGGGTGATTTCATCTCGAAGGTCGAGCAGGGCATAGGTGAGGCTGCGTAGGTGATTGCGTTCCTTTTTCCCGGGCAGGGCTCGCAGAAGGTCGGCATGGGCAAGACGCTCGTCGACACGTTTCCCGAAGCGCGCGCGGCATTCGAGGAAGCTGACGCGGCGTTTGGCGACGGTGACCCCGGGTCGACGGCGCTCAGCACTCTCTGTTTTGAAGGTCCTGGCGATTGCCTCGCGTTGACGGAGGTCACGCAGCCTGCGCTCGTTGCCACCAGTATTGCGGCCTGTCGCGTGCTCGAATCGAAGGGCGTTCGACCATCCTTCGTCGCGGGTCACAGCCTTGGGGAGTACGCGGCACACGTTGCGGCCGGCACGTTTTCGCTAGCCGACGCGGTGCGCATCGTCCGACGCAGGGGCCGCTACATGCAGGAGGCTGTTCCCGTTGGCGAGGGGGCAATGGCGGCCATCGTCGGCACGACACTCGACGTCGTGCGCCGGGCGTGCGAAGAGGCAGCCGAGGGGCAGGTCGTGAGCCCGGCGAATATCAATGGTCCACAGCAGGTGGCCATCGCGGGTCATGCGGCAGCCGTGAAGCGTGCGAGCGATCGCGCAAAGGCACTCGGGGCGAAATTGATCGTGCCACTCCAGGTGAGCGCGCCGTTTCATTGCTCCTTAATGAAGCCGGCAGAGACTCGTCTCGAGCCGGAGCTGCGTGCGTTGAGCGTCCGCGATCCGTATGTTCCCGTTGTCGCCAACGTCGACGCGTCACCGAAGACAGACGGGGCGGCATCGATCGACGCCCTCGTGCGGCAAATTGCCTCGCCCGTGCAATGGGACGCGCTCGTCCGTCGTCTTGCGTCCGACGGCGTCACCACATATGTTGAGGTGGGTCCCGGGACAGTGCTCGGCGGTCTCGTCAAGAAAATTCATCGCGGCGCGCGCATCCTCAATTTCGGATCGCCCGAACAACTCGATGCGGTCAGGGCGGCATGTTCGATTTGAATCAGAAGGTCGCGATTGTCACCGGCGCCTCCCGCGGCATCGGCCGAGGTATCGCGGACGTGCTCGCCTCGCGCGGCGCACATGTCGTGGCGGCGGCGCGGGGAGACAACGCCGCGGCGACAGTGGAGGCCATTCGAGCGGCCGGGGGCAGCGCCGAGACAGCGGCACTTGATGTCACCGACGCGAATTCGGTCGAGACGCTGGTCGACGCCGTGCTCATCAGCCACGGGCGCATCGATGTGCTGGTGAACAATGCCGGCATTGCGCGCGATCAGTTGATGTTGCGAATGAAACGCGAAGAATGGGACGAGGTCATCACGACGAATTTGACGGCTGCGTTCACGTGCGTCCATGCGGTCCTGAAGCCGATGGTCAAGCGACGCTCGGGCCGCATCATCAACATCAGCTCGGTCGTTGGGCAGATGGGCAACCCGGGACAGGCCAACTACGCGGCCTCCAAGGCCGGACTCATTGGCTTCAGTAAAGCGCTTGCGCGCGAAGTGGCGTCCCGCAATATTACGGTCAATGTCGTGGCCCCGGGGCTCGTGGACACAGACATGACCAAGGCGGTCGCGGAGAAGGCCCAGGCGGAGTGGATCTCGCTGATTCCGCTGCAGCGGCTGGGCACGCCGCAGGATATTGCATCCGCGGTGTGCTTTCTCGCGTCCGATGAGGCAGCGTATATTACAGGTCAGGTGCTGGCCGTCAACGGCGGCATGTACATGTAGCTCGGATGGTGGATGGTGGATGGAGAAGTGGGATGCGCCCACGTCCGTGAACCACCAACCACCAACCACCAACCGAATCGGAGGACTGAATGGCGGTTTCAGACAAGGTGAAGAGCATCATCGTCGAGCAGCTCGGCGTGGACGAAGAGGAAGTGACTCCAGATGCGTCGTTTGTCGACGACCTCGGGGCCGACTCGCTCGATACCGTGGAGCTCGTGATGGCGTTCGAGGAAGAGTTCGGAATCGAGATTCCCGACGAGGACGCCGAGAAGATCACCCGAGTCAAGGAAGCGATCGACTACATCGAGGCGCACGCGAAGAGCAAGAAGTAACGGAGGGGGATTGACCAGGCGGGTCGTCATTACGGGCATCGGTCTGGTGTCGTCGCTCGGCATCGGGACGGAAGCCAACTGGAAAGCCATCGTCTGCGGGACGAGCGGCGTCGATCGAGTCACCAGGTTCGACATCACTGGGTACGCAGCACAAATCGCGGCCGAGGTGCGGGGATTCGACCCTCTCGACTACGTAGAGAAGAAAGACGTCAAGAAGATGGACGTCTTCATTCAGTACGCCGTCGCCGCCTCGCAATTCGCGATGGAGGACTCGAAGCTGTCAATCACCGATTCGAACGCCCCCGACATCGGGGTCTTCATTGGTTCGGGGATCGGGGGCTTCCAGACAATCGAGCGCGAACACAGCGCGCTGCTGGCGGGCGGCCCACGGAAGATTTCGCCTTTTTTCATTCCCTCGGCCATCATCAACCTTGCCTCCGGCCACGTCTCGATTCGCTTCGGGGCCAAGGGGCCCAACCTCGCAACCTGCACGGCGTGTTCGGCATCGGCGCATGCCATCGGCGAATCGTTCGAGATCATCCGGCGCGGCGATGCGGAGGCGATGATCGCCGGCGGCTCGGAAGCTGCGATTACGCCGATGAGCCTGGGCGGGTTCGCGGCGCTCCGCGCCTTGTCCACGCGCAACGACAACCCACGCGGAGCGAGCCGCCCTTTCGACCGCGATCGTGACGGCTTCATCATCGGCGAAGGGGCCGGGATCCTGATCCTCGAGGAGCTCGAGTTCGCGCGCCGGCGGAACGCCCACATCTACGCGGAACTCGTCGGCTACGGGACCTCGGCGGACGCGTATCACATCACTGCACCATCTGAAGACGGTGACGGCGGCGTGCGCGTCATGAAGATGGCCATCAGGAAGGCGGGGATCCGGCCCGACGAGGTCAATTACATCAACGCCCACGGCACCTCGACTCCGTATAACGACCGTCTCGAGACGATGGCCATCAAGAAGTGCTTCGCAGACCACGCGTACAAACTGGCGGTGTCGTCGACGAAGTCGATGACGGGTCATCTGCTGGGTGGCGCTGGTGGCCTGGAAGCCGGAATCTCGACGTTGGCCGTCTACCATCAGGTGGCGCCGCCGACGATCAATCTCGAGAACCCTGACCCCGAGTGCGATCTCGATTACGTGCCGCATACCGGGCGCGAGATGCCGATACGCTACGCGCTGTCGAACTCGTTCGGCTTCGGAGGCACGAACGCCGCCCTGCTCTTCAAGCGATACGAGCCGTAGTCGCTCAATTGTTGATTTTGAGATCTTTGATTGTTGAAACGTTGTTGATTAGCGATTATTGATTGGTGATTCGAGGTGCTCAATCAACGATCAACAATCACTAATCACCAACGAATCACAAATCAAAGATCACGAATCAATAATTGATTGAGCTGATTGGTTGATTATGAAAATCGCCGTCTGCATCAAACAAGTCCCGACTCGCGAGTGGCAGCCTCGCATGAATGACACGCGAACGTGGATTCGCGAGCAGGATGCCAGTTGGGAGTTGAACGAGCCGGACGCCTACGCGCTCGAAGAAGCGCTGCGGTTACGCGAGAAGCACAGTGGCGAAGTAGTGGTGTGCGCCGCTGGCCCGGCACGCGTCCAGCAGGTTATTCGCGAGGCCCTCGCGCGCGGGGCCGACCGGGCTATTCATGTCGAGGACGATGCGCTGGCAAGTGCTGACGCGTCGATCACATCGGCCGCGCTGGCAGCGGCGATGGCCGACGAGCGTTTCGATCTGGTACTGACAGGCCTCCAGTCTGACGACCAGGGGCATGCGCAGGTCGGCGTCATGCTGGCTGAGCGGCTTCAGATCCCACACTCGACGATCATCATGGAAGTTCAGGTCGAACCATCGACTGGCTCAGGTCAGCCTTCGACGGGCTCAGGCCAGGGGGGGCGGCTCCGCGTCAAGCGAGAGCTGGAGGGCGGCTGGTTTCAGTGGATCGTTATGCCGCTCCCGGCGCTGCTGACGATTCAGAGCGGCATCAACCAGCTTCGTTACGCGACACTCAAGGGCATCATGGCGGCCAAGAAGAAGGAGATTCGCAAGGTCGCGTTGCCTGGGGGATTGGCGGCCTCGCAGCAGATTGTGGCGCTGACACTGCCCACTCGCAGCAAACAGACTGAAATGATCGCGGGTGCGCCGCCGGCCGCCGCCAAAGAGCTGGTCAGGCGGCTTCGCGAAGAGGCGCGAGCGCTGTGATTCTCATCATTGCCGAGCAGCGCGACGGCAAGCTGAATCGCGCGACCCTGGAAGCGATTGCGGCGGCACAGACGCTGGCCGGCGATGCGCCGATAAAGGCCGCCGTCCTTGGGCAATCGGTTGCCGCGGTGGCGCAAGATCTTTCGACGGCCGTAAGCGAGGTGCTGCTGGTCGAACACGCAGCCCTGGGGACCTACACGCCCGACGCGTTCACGGCGGCCGTTCAACAGATTGTGGCGTCTGCGAAGCCCGATTACGTGTTGCTTCCCCATACATACCAGACGCGCGATTTTGCGCCCATGGCGGCGGTGCGGATGGGCGCCTCGCTCATCACCGATGTGGTTGGCATCAACGGCACCGGCGCGACGGCGACATTCGTGCGACCGATGTTCCAGGGGAAGCTCGCTGCCGAGGTGCGTCCGCAAGGCGATGGACCGCGGTGCGTAACCATTCAAATTGGCGCGTTCCGAGCCGACGCCGTGAAGCGCGGAGATGCCGCGAAGGTGACACCGGCCAGCGTCGACATCGCTCCATCCGCGATTCGTCAGAGCCCTGAGGCGCCCTTCAAGGAAGCAAAACAGGCGGTCGACCTCGGCCAGGCCGAGCGGATCGTTGCGGTCGGTCGGGGAATCAAGTCGCAGGAAAACGTCGCCGTTGCCGAGCGGCTGGCCAAAGCCATGTCTGCCGAGATCGCGGCGTCGCGCCCGATCTGCGACAACGGCTGGCTGCCCATGGATCGCCAGATCGGCAGCTCCGGTCAGACCGTCGCGCCGAAGCTTTACGTCGCCCTCGGGATTTCTGGCGCGATCCAGCATCTCGTCGGCATGAAGGGGGCGCGCACGATCGTGGCGATCAACAAGGACGCCGACGCTCCGATCTTCGAAATCGCCGACTACGGGATCGTGGGAGATCTGTTCGAGATCGTTCCTGCGCTCGTATCCGAACTCGAAAAATCGTAGGCCGGGTCCTGTTCTGTGCCCTTCGACTTATGCTCAGGGCACCCCGAGCAGCGTCGAGGGGTGGACCCGGCGGGTCTAAAAATCGGGACCCGCCCTACGCTGTCGTGGCCCTACGCTGTCGTAGACTGCGTGCTGCATGAGCGAAACTCTCGAAGTCGATGTGTTGATCGTCGGCGGCGGCCCTGCCGGGTTGTCGGCGGCGCTTCGACTCTCACAGATTCAAAAGGCTCAGGGCGGTGAGCCGCTCTCTATCGCCGTCCTCGAGAAGGCACGCGAAGCCGGGGCGCACACGCTGTCCGGTGCCGTGCTCGACATTTCCGCCCTCCGTGAACTGGTCCCGGACTTCGAGACGAAGGGCGTACCGTTTGCGGCACCGGTTCATCGCGACCAGGTGTACTTCCTGACCAGGCACTCGAAGGTCCGATTCCCCATCATCCCTCCTCCGTTCCGGAACCACGGCAACTTCATCATCTCGTTGAACGAGTTCGTGCGGTGGCTGTTTCAGCAAGTCGAGCGCGAAGGGATCGATGTGTTCACCGGATTTCCCGGGCGTGAAGTGCTGTTCGACGGCATGCGCGTCATCGGCGTCAGAACGGGCGATCGCGGCATCGCGAAGGATGGCACGAAGAAAGCCGAGTTCGAGCCGGGTGTGGAGATTCACGCCAAGGTCACGATCTTCTGCGACGGTGTTCGCGGGAACCTGACGAAAGAGATCATTCGTCATCTTGGCCTGTCACACGATCGTGAGCCGGAGCAGTACGCCGTCGGACTCAAGGAACTGTGGGAGGTTCCGGAAGGCCGCATCGCGGCGGGTAGCGTCACTCACACACTCGGATACCCGCTTCGTCAGGATGAGTTCGGTGGTGGGTTCATCTATGCGATGCCGCACGGGCGCATCTCACTGGGGTTCGTGGTCGGCCTGGATTACCACGATCCGCTCTTCGATCCGCACATGGCGTTCAACCGCTTCAAGCAGCATCCGTTCGTTTCCGAGCTGCTGAGCGGTGGTTCGCTAATCCGGTATGGCGCGAAAGCGCTGCCCGAGGGCGGCTGGAACACGATTCCGCGAACCTACATGGACGGCGCCCTCATCGCTGGTGATGCCGGTGGATTCGTCAATTCGATGCGGCTCAAAGGCATCCACCTGGCGATGCGTACAGGCATGCTCGCGGCCGAAACGGCCTTCGAGGCGATCCGCCAAGGGGACACCTCCGTTGCGAGTCTCGAGCGGTATCAGGACAGGATCGATGCGTCACCGGTTCGCGCCGAGTTGTATCCCGTGCGCAACGTGCACCAGGCGTTTGGTTACGGCCTCTTCGCTGGCCTGGCCTTCGCGGGGCTGACACTAGCGACCCGCGGACGAGGGATCGAGGACCTGCACGGGAGGCCGGGCCACGAGCGTATGAAGATGCTGGCGTGGTACTACGGGCTGGACGTTCCGGCCTCGCGCACCAGCAACGCGACCACGATCGATCGCAAGCTGACATTCGACAAGGTCACCAACGTCCATTACTCGGGCGCCGCGCACGACGAAGACCAGCCGTCTCACCTGCTGGTGCACACCGAAGTCTGCGCATCGGTCTGCGGACCCGAGTACGGTCACCCCTGCATCCGCTTCTGCCCGGCGAACGTCTACGAGATCATCCGCGAGCCCGGCCAGCCGGTGCGCCTGCAGATCAACGCGTCTAACTGCGTCCACTGCAAGACGTGCGACATCATGGATCCCTACCAGGTGATCGATTGGGTGCCGCCTGAAGGCGGGGGAGGCCCCCAGTACGAAGGCATGTGACGCTCACCGCCGGCCAGCGCTTCAAGGCCTCGCTGATCGCCGCGATCTCCAGCCCG
>DASRJE010000042.1:0-23099 GCA_035649635.1 Vicinamibacterales bacterium
CCACCGTGACGGAGATTTCCTGCGAGTTCCTCGAATCCGAGAAGTAATTCGACGAGCTTCCTTGCGGGACGGAAATCAGCAGGCCGTCCAGCAACAGCCGGCCTTCCTCGTTGGCGCGGCCGGCGAGGAGTGCGCCGTGCGAGCTGAACGTGCACGCGCACGGTCCGGTGGCGATGTCCTGCGAGCCGCCCACGATCCCGGGCGCGAGCGACAGGATCGACGAGTACCCGCCTGCCGTTGGCAGAGAGGTGATGACGTCTCGCGCAACCACCGACTCGCGTCGAGCGGTCTGCACATCGACGATGGGCGACTCACCGGTCACGGTGATCGTTTCCTCGAGCGTGCCGACCTTCAGTTCGGCATTGACGTTGAACGTGGCGGCTCCCGCCAGCTCGATGCCCTCGCGCCTGACCGTGCTGAAGCCCGCCAAGGCGAAGTTCACCGTGTAGACACCGGGCCGCAGATTCTCGATTCGATACTGACCCGTGGCGTCGGTGACGGCGCTGCGGACCTTTTCAATAAGTTCGGGGCTCGATGCCTCGACGGTTACGCCCGGCAGAACCGCCCCTGACGTGTCTCTGACGGTGCCGGCGATAGAGGCTTGCGCTTGCGCGTAGAGAAGGGTGGGTGCCAGGAGTACACACCACAGCACTCCCCCGCCTCTCAAAGAGGAAAACATCAACCACCTCCGTGTGTGGGCGTAAACCTTGACCTCGACCACCGAGAGCCTCAATACCCAAAATCGGGTAGCGAATACTGAATGGTGGACTCGGGGCTCGGGACTCGGGTTCGAGACGGAATTTTGTGTCCAAAGCTGAGCCGCGATCACTCGATATGGATGATCCCTCTTCGCAAGGCGACATTCACAGCGGCTGTGCGCTCGTTCACCCTGAGCTTCGCGAAGATATTCTTCACGTGCACCGGGACCGTGTCCTCGCTGAGGCCGAGAATCGCCGCGATCTCCTTGTTGCGCTTTCCCTGCGATACCAGTTGCAGTACCTGGATCTCGCGCGGGGTCAACGTCGGGTGTGCCGCCCGCTGATCGAGGCGTGCCCGCACACTGGGAGGCATTGGATTTCCGCCCGCGTGGACTTCCCGCACCACCCTGATGAGGTCGTCGGACAGCGCATCCTTCAAGAGATACGTCGTGGCCCCGGCCGACAACGCCCGATGAATGTCCTCGTCGCCCTGATACATCGTCAGCACCACGATCCGAGCGGTCGGATATTCGCGCCTGATCTCGCGAATCGCATCGATGCCGCTCTTGTCGCCAAGACGAAGGTCCATCAACGTGATGTCGGGCAGATGTCGCTTGAACTCGCTCACGGCTTCATCAGCCGTAGCGGCGGTGGCGACGACGGTGATGTCCGGTTCGCGCGCGAGGATGAGGGCGATCCCCTCGCGGACGATACGATGGTCGTCGACGCACAGCAGTCGAACAGGGGCTGAGCTCATCATATGGCGGCGGGTAGATTGTTTTTTGCCTGACCGGAAAGCGGGATCACGGCGTCGATCGATGTGCCTTGTCCGGCGGCGGAGACGATAGAAAAAGTGCCACCAAGCTCCTCGGCCCTTTCCTTCATCGTCGTAAGCCCGTAATGGCTGTCCTCATCAACCAGGGAGCGGTGGGCGTTGAATCCACAGCCATCATCTTCAACCCGCAGCTTGACGACCTGCGACTCAAACGCGATCTCGAGATGGATGCGCCGCGCCTGGGCGTGACGGACCGCGTTGGTGATCGCTTCCTGTCCGATGCGAAGCAGTTGGTTGTCGACCTTTGGCGGACGGGTCGCGTCGTCTCCAGTGACCACTGATGTGAAGCGAATGGGTTTGTCGCGGATAGCCTCCTTGGCAAACGCCCCGAGCGCGGCAGCAAGATCATGAGTCTCGAGTATTGGCGAGCGGAGGTCCCAGATCGACTGGCGCGCCTCACGGATGTAGGCCTCGACCTGGCGACGAATGCGCGTCAGTTGCTCGCGTGCGCTCACAGACGATGGACCGAGTGCGTTCGCGATGCCATCGAACTGCAGGGCGACTCCCACCAGGCTCTGTAGCAGGGTGTCGTGGATCTCCCGACTGAGTCGCGCGCGTTCTGCGAGGGCCAGCGAGAACTGCTGCCGAACGAGTGCCAGTCGGAATCGCCAGACCAGTACCGTGCACGCGGCGATCATGGTGGCCACGAGGGCGTAGAACCAACGCGTCTGATAGATGGCCGGCTCGATCGCAAATGCCCAATCCGCCGCCGACGTACTCCACGTGCCGTCCTCGGAATGCGCTTCGACACGGAAGCGATAGTCGCGCGGGGAGAGGTTGGTGTAGAAGACAGTGCGTCGCGGACCGGCATCCACCCAGTCGGTGTCGAAGCCATCGAGCCGATAGCGGAAGCGAATGCGATTTGGTGCGGCAAAGGCGAGGACAGTGAAACTCAGCTCGAGACGACGTGTTCCTGCGGGGAGCCGGTGCTGTGTGAGATCCAGGCGCTGGTCGTTGGCGATTGCCTCTTCGATTCGAATCACTGGCGGACCCGTGCGCGGCTTCAATTCGGCGGGATCGACCTCCGTGACACCACCGCCCCGTACGAACCAGAGCCGGCCGTTGGCTTCACGAGCCGAGTTGATCTGACCGAGTGGCGCGCCGGCGAGTCCGTCCTTGGGGTCGTACATCTGATAAAGCATGCGACCAGATGGAGATGCCATCGCCGCGGCGATGTCGTCACGAGAGAGCCGCACGATCCCGCGATCGAGACTGAGCCACAAGTCGCCAGTCGCGTCCTCGACGATCGACCACACGCGTTTCCCCGGAAGACCGTGCGTCGAGCTGACCGATGTGATTCGCCCGTCGGCGAAGCGGCTCAAACCTTCGCTCGTGCCGAGCCAGATCGCACCATCGTGATCCTCGAACATGTCGTAAAGGGCCACATCCGTCGGTGAGGACAGTCCGTCAGTGCCGCCAAGCACTTGGAACGTGCCATCCGGGTTCAGAATCCCGATCCTGTTGCCCGATCCGAGCCACAGACGCTGGTGGCTGTCGGCATCGGCGAACGTCAGGGTCGAGAAACCCGCTTCACGTGGAAGCGTCAGCGGAACCGGGGTCGATCCGTTCCACCGATATATCCACTGCCCATCTCCGAGCCAGAGCCCTCCACCGGGTGCCGGCGCGATCGAGAGCACCAGCATTTCCGATCGGGATCCGAGGTCCTCATGGATCACGCGTCCGTTCGTGAGGCGCCATAATCCGTCGGCGGCGCCGACCCATAGCGTCCCTTGCTGGTCACGGAAGAGCGTCCGGATCTCGGGTGCAGATCCGAGGTGATCCGCGCGCCATCCCGACGGTGACTCTTTGAGCTGAACGAGTCCTCTCGTCGTACCCGCCAGTACCTCGTCGGCCCCGTTAGGGAGCACGGTCAGCACAAAGCCCACGTCTTCGAGCGGCGTTAACGCGCGTTTCGTCAATCGATGCAGACCAACGGTCGTGCCGACCCAGACGTTCCCGTCGCGATCCTCCGTGAGCGACAGCACGGAATCGCTCGATAGTCCCGTGCGGAGCGCAGCGCGTTCGATGGACGCGACTCGATCTGCCGTTCGGACTCGCCACAGGCCGTCGCCAAACGTGCCCACCCACAAGGTGTCCTGCCGGTCGTGTAGCAGGCGGTAACCCGCCGCTTCGAGTGAATGTGCGGGTGCACGCGGAGCGCCCAGTTGACGGAAACCCGCCGCCACGTCGGTCGTCCAGATCTGCCCGTTGTGATCTTCGTCAATGCCCCAGACGTGCTCGTCGGACGCGAGGCGAAACGCGGTCGTTGTTCCAACCTGCTCGAACACACCCCAACGAGTGCCAACCCACACCGTGCCCGCTCGACTGGCGAACAGGTGGCGCACCAGGCCTGTCCGCCCTTTCCACGGCAGCGCTACCTTCCGCCATCGGCTGCCGTCCCAGTTGTACAAGTCCCAGTCGACGATGGCCCACATCGCGCCGCCACCGTCCTCGACGACAGCGGTGACCGATTCGAGCCCTTCGAGGCCCGTGTCGTATCGCTGCACGCGTTCGCCGTGAATTCGACCGATGCTCGCTGGATTCGCCGACCCGACCCAGAGGCCACCGCCTTTCGCCCCGGTGAGCGAGGTCACCGATCCGAGAATCGGTGTGTCACTCAGGCTGTCCCACAAGAAGAACCGCCAACCGTCGAAGCGCAAAAGCCCAGCATCCGCGCCGATCCACAGATAGCCATCGTCAGACTGTGCAATGGCGTAGACCGATCCGAGTGGACGGCCGGCGCCGTCGTTCCACGAGGTGAGGGAATAGCCGGACAGGATGCCGTCCGCAGGGGACGCGGCGGCCGTTAGAGCTGCGCCGCCGAGTAAGCTCAGTGCCAACGCCAGTCGAACGAGAACCACGAGGCGAACGATAGCAGAGTTGCCGACGGATGTGCTGTCGCGCGGAAACGACTACTTTTGATGAGGGTAGAGGCGGGTCTTCAGAGACCCGCCTGAGAAGGCGGGGACGCTCACGCGCCCCTCGCTTTTCTGTTTATTTGGTGCACGATGGGGCGAGAGTGCGGGCAGAGAGAACCATGACCTTCGCCTCATGTCCGGGGGACAGCGTCGCCTCGGTTCGCGACTTCACCTCCGTATCGGGCGCCTTATCCCGATTGATCTTGGTTTCTTCCTCCACTTTTACCTTGACGTCGTCGTCGCCGTTCTTCGGGTCGAGTGCGACCGCGGTGATCAGCACCTGGTGGCCGACATGCGCCCCAAGATCGACGCCTTGCTGTGGCGTGAGTTCGTACGATGCCTTCAGACCCGCGACGCCTGCGCGGTGACTGTCATCGCGATCGATTTTGGTTCGCGACTTCGTCACCTTGTTGCCATGATCGTCGACTTCCGTCTCTACTTTCGACTTCGTCGTGACCTCGTCACTCGTGCTCACGGTCGCGTTCTTGAGCGTGAAGAGGCTATTCGGTCCTCGCTCGAGGCAGCCAGTCAGCGTGATCGCGCGCGCGTCATTGCCACTGACCCGCGTTCTCGATCTCACAGTGGTGTCCTGCGCTGCAAGCGGAGCGGCCAGGCCGAGAGCCAAGGCAACGGCGGGAATCATTCGATGCATCAGCTTCCTCCAATATGTGTTCTCCTTACATGGGAGCTGCATGAATCGGTCCCAGAGCGACCCCTACCGGAATCAGTTGTTTACCGGGCCGATTTGCCTATGAAGCAAGGTGAGCAGTGCTCTAATTGGACCTCGAGCAAAAAGCTACATCCCATCCAGAGGAAACTCAGTGATGCTCGCGTTCATCGTAGCGATCGGTGTGATCGTCTTCGCGCACGTGGCGCCGTTCCCATTTCTTCTGGACGTGACCGATGACACGGTGTGGCGAATGCCGAGGACAACGACGCCGACGATCTATTTGACGTTTGACGACGGACCAAATCCGGAAGCCACGCCCGCACTTCTCGATGTCCTGGCGAGACACGGTGTCACCGCCACGTTTTTCGTGATCGACAAGCACCTGACTCGCGATACCGCTCCCATCGTTCGCCGCGCGTTCGAGGAGGGGCATGCCGTTGCTGTGCACTGGCATTCACGCGAGCTCGTGTTCCGTGGAACGGACTATGTCGCCAGCACGTTGCAGGAGGCGGCCGCGCGCATGGAGGTCATGACCGGGCATCGGGCGTGCCGCGCGTTCCGTCCGCACGGCGGCAACCGCAGCATCCCGATGATCAAGGGCGCTGCCAAGGCTGACTTCCTCGTCGTCGGGTGGAGTTGGATGTTGTGGGACTTCAACTGGTTTCGAAAACGGAACGCGGACGATCTCGTTCCTCGTCTCGCCGACCATGCCTCGGATGGAGACATCATCGTGATACACGACGGGCATCATAAGGATCCGCGATCCGATCGTCGTTACGCGGTCGAGACCGTCGACCGTCTGATCCCAATGCTCCGTGAACAAGGGTTCGCGTTCGGCACCATCTGCCCCTCGCGTATTTTCCAGAACGTAGAGCGGGGGCTTTAGCCCCGCGTCGCGATGACGCCGCAGGCGGTAGCCTGCGGCGCAGGCTGAAGCCTGCGTTCTACGACCGCTTCACTCGTTTTCGAACAGGTCCAGTTGACCGCGCCGCGGTCTCTTGTCATTGAGGACGGTGCGACCGCCGAGCGATCGGGAGATCGCGCGTTCGTGAGCGATCGTCGCCGCCACGTCTGCATCGGGGACGAGACGGTTCTCGATCGCGCGACTGAACGCATCGAGACGAGACATCCCACCGAGCTTGTCTGAGCGTCCGAGCCTCGCCAGATCAAGTGCGCGGCGCAGGACCGAAATCGACTCGTCGTAGATCTTCAATGGCACTGGGAAGGGATGGCCGTCCTTGCCGCCGTGCGCGAATGCGAACCTTGCGGGATCGCTGAAGCGTGTCGGAGTGCCGTGCACCACTTCCGCGATGAGCGCGAGCGATTGCAGTGTGCGTGGGCCGAGTTGCTCCAGCAGCAGGAACGAGGCAAAGTCGCGGAGGTCACGCTCGTGCGCGAGCGCCAGGACGGCGCCCAGCCTCTTCTCGTTGACGTCGGCGGCGCGCACGTCGTGGTGCGCGGGCATTTCGAGATGCCGGTAATGTCGCGGCAGTTCGAGACGACGAGCCTCCGCAAGCGTGCGTGATGGATCCTCGCGCGCGATCGAAAGAAGCGCCTCCTGCGCCGGCCTTGCCTGTCGATCCACGAGGTTCAGAATCGTGCCGGCAGGTTGGCCGACGATGGCCGTGTGCGGCTCGGCGGTGAAATCGCGGACGGCCGCGGAATGCCAGTGATAGCGTCGAGCCGTTCGGCTGGCCTCGTTCATTCCTTGCTGGACGACGGCCCACTCGCCGTCGGCCGTGAGCACGAACGAGTGGAGATAAATCTGAAATCCGTCAGCGACTGCGTTGTTGTCGATGCGAGCCGTGAGCCGGCTGGTGCGAACCAGGCGGTCGCCATCGAGGCTGATGCGCCGCGCGATGTCACGCAATTCGTCCGGTGTCTTTCGCGACTGCCGTCCACGGCCACCGCAAACGTGGACGCCGAGCTCGTGTGACCTGGGATTGAGCCCTCTCTTCAGCGCGCCCATCACAGACGTCGTGATACCCGAGGAATGCCAGTCCATCCCCATCACGCAGCCGAGCGCCTGAAACCAGAAAGGATCGCTCAATCGCGACAGCAGCGCCGGCCGGCCGTAGTGGTAGATCACGCTTTCCGCGATCGCCGTGCCGAGCGTCTCCATCCGGGTCGCCAGCCAGGGTGGCACGCGACCGCCATGCAACGGAAGGTCGGCGACGCCCGAGCGCTTCATAATTGGACCGCTATGCGGCTCGTTGCGCGAATTCTGTACCCGGTGGTGACCTGCATTGCGGTCCTAGCCGCGCGGAGCGCGGCAACAGATACTGGTGACCAGTCGAGGGCTCTGCCCGGACATCAAGAACAGAGCCCGGCAGGGCCCTTGACTGGATCCTACACGGTGACCAAAGGATGACGTCTCTCTTCGAACCGCTCGAATTCCGTACTCGGCTCTCTGCTCGAAACCGCATCGTTCTGGCGCCACTCACGAACATGCAAAGCCAAGCGGACGGGTCGCTTGGCGAAGATGAGTTGCGCTGGCTCTCCTCGCGAGCCGACGGCGGGTTCGGCATCGTCATGACATGCGCGGCGCACGTGGCCAGGGATGGACAAGGATGGCCTGGTGAGCTGGGTGTCTTTGACGACGTTCTGTTGCCGGGCCTGACAACGCTGGCCACTGCTCTCCGTCAGCGAGGCGCAACCTCAATCATGCAGATCTTTCATGGCGGTCTGCGGGCCGATCCCAAGGTCACCGGGACCATCCCCTGGAGCGCCAGTGAGGGCGAGGGCATCCGTGCCGCGACGATGGCCGACATCGACCGTGTGATTGGCCAATTCGCTGACGCCGCCGCTCGAGCGCGCGCGGCCGGCTTTGACGGTGTGGAGATTCACGGCGCGCACGGCTACCTGTTCACGCAATTTCTGAGCGCGACGCAGAATCGCCGCAGCGACGCGTGGGGAGGCGCACTCGAGCATCGGGCGCGACTGTTGCGCGAAGCGATGCGGGCGGTTCGCGCTCGAGTGGGAACTTCATTCACAGTGGGCGTGCGGCTGTCGCCTGAAGACTTCGGTAATGCGCGTGGACTCGATCTCGACGAAAGCGTGCAGACCGCTCGCTGGTTGGCGGAAGACGGGGCTGATTTCATCCACCTGTCTTTGTGGCACGCGCTCGATAACACGGCGAAGCGCCCGGATGCGCACGCCATCCCGCTCTTCCGCGCGGCGGTGCCGAACGATGTTCGGATTCTGGCCGCCGGTGCGGTGTGGACGCGCGCAGAGGCAGAGCAACTCCTCGTGAAGGGCGCTGATGGCGTCGTGCTCGGTCGATCGGCCATCATCAACCACGACTGGCCGCTTCGCGCCGCGGATCCGAACTGGGTTCCGCGACGACCGCCAGTGACGATCGATTCGCTTCGTGCGAGCGGATTGAGTCCGACGTTTGCTGAATACATGAGGCGGTTCAAAGATTTCGTCGTGTGAGAGTGCGCGCGCGACGCGCGAAGTTTGCTTGACTTGGCGTCCGCGATACCTCACCTTTGCGCGTCATGGCAAAAACAAAACGCGCACGTTCGTCCGGCCGCAGGTCTACCTCGTCTCGTTCAACCTCATCAGTTGTGCGGAGAAGCCCCGATGCTCCTCCAGTCATACGCGCTCAAGCGAGTGGTCGCGGCGCGACGAAAGAGCGTGTACTCGACGCGCGACCCGACACACTCGATTTCCGCGATCGCATGTTCGAGCCGACGTTGATCGAGGTGCAGACGGAGCGGCCACTCGACGAATATCGCAAGGCGAAGGTGCCGATCCTCGATCAGGGCACCGAGGGCGCGTGCACCGGCTTCGGGTTGGCCACCGTCGTCCATTACCTGCTGCGCACGCGCCACGTCGTTCGCGACGACCTGGAATGCAGTCCGCGCATGCTTTACGAGATGGCACGTCGTTACGACGAATGGCCGGGGGAGAAATACAGCGGTTCGAGCGCACGTGGCGCGATGAAGGGCTGGCACAAGCACGGGGTCTGCTCGCGCGCGAATTGGGTGTACGACGTCAAGCTCGAGAAACAGGACAAGAAGCTGTACGGGGATCGTTTCGACGAGGCGTTACGCCGTCCGCTCGGTGCGTACTTCCGCGTCAATCACAAGGACCTGATCGCAATGCACGCGGCGATGAGCGAGGTCGGGATCCTCTACGCCACGTCGCAGGTCCACGAAGGCTGGCAGAACGTTGGAACGGACGGCGTGATCCAGTGGGCGCCCGATGCCCAGATCATCGGCGGGCACGCCTTCGCGATCGTCGCCTACGATGCGCGCGGCTTCTGGATTCAAAACTCATGGGCCGACGACTGGGGGAAGGACGGATTCGCCCAGGTCTCGTACGACGACTGGCTCGCCAACGGCAGCGACATCTGGGTCGCGCGTCTCGGAGCGCCGGTCATTCTGCGCGATAAGGAATCGGTGTCGCGCAGCGTCGGCGTGGCAGCGCAGGGATCGCGCAGCTACGTGTTCAGCGATCTGCGTCCGCACATCATCAGCCTTGGCAACAACGGCGCACTCAAGGTCGATGGTACGTATGGCACCTCCGCCCAAGACGTAAAGGAAATCTTCAGCCACCTCTCGGATCGTATCGACGCGAACGAATCGGTTCCTATCAAGCACCTGCTGCTCTATTCGCACGGCGGGCTTACGGCTGAAGACTCGGCGATCCAGAAGGTCGCGGACCTGCGCCCCACGTTGCAGGAAGCCGGCGTCTACCCGATCGCGTTCATATGGAGAACAGATCTGTGGACGACGATCCGCAACATCCTCCAGGATGCCGTCACGCGCCGCCGGCCGGAAGGATTTCTCGATAACGCAAAGGACTTCATGCTCGATCGACTCGACGACGGGCTCGAACCGATCGCGAGAACGGTCGGCGGACGTCAAGTCTGGGCCGAGATGCAGCAGAACGCGATGCTCGCCAGCCAGAAGAATGGCGGCCTGATGGTTGTTCTCAATGAGGTAAAAGCGCTAGTGGCGCAGCATCCGAGCCTGAAGGTGCATCTGGTGGGGCACAGCGCTGGCTCCATCCTGCTCGGCGGACTTGCCGGCGCCAATCAGGCCGCCGGCCGGCCCGTAACGTTCGAGACCTGCACGATGTGGGCGCCCGCCTGCACGATGAGTTTCTATCGCGAACAGTACTTGCCAGCAATTCGCGGGGGCAGCATCAAACAGTTTGCGATCTTCAATCTCACCGATCGCGCGGAGCAGGACGACAACTGCGTGAACATCTACCACAAGTCGCTGCTCTACCTGGTGTCGAACGCGTTCGAAGAAACTCTGCGCAAGCCGTGGTTCGGCGCCTCTGATGGAGTGCCGCTGCTCGGGATGGAGAAGTTCGTGAACGCGCTGCCCGAACGCGATCGCCCCAAAGAAATGGTGCTGTCACCGAACGCGGTTGCGGAAGGCAAACCTGGTGCCGCACGCTCGACGACGCATGGCAACTTTGACGACGACAGCGCCACGCTGAAGTCGACGCTGGCGCGCATTCTGGGCGAGTCGACGGCCAAATCGGAGTTCGCGCACCACCGTTCCGAGGGCGCGCAGCGCCGGCAACGTCAGGCGATCATGCAGCAGACGCGGAATTTCTAAAAAGTGGCGCGCGGTGACGGGGCACCACCGCGCGCATCGGTCCTGATCAGGCGACTGGAGCCAGCACCTGCGCGGTGCCTTCGGTCGCCGCGGTCCGACTTTGTGATGGGCGACGCGCGCCCTTCGTTTCGACCTTACCGGACAGAATTGCACCGTCCTGGACGACGAGACGGGTACACGTGACGTTTCCTTCGACCGATCCGCTTTTGCGTATCTCCACCCGGTCGTGGGCCTTGATCGTTCCAAGCACGGTTCCAAAGACCATGACACCTTTTGCCGTAACATCGGCGCAGATGGTCGCGTTCGGTCCAACGGTGAGGACATGATCGGGTAGATCAACGCGTCCGTCGACCTGGCCATCGATGGTCAGATCTTCAGAGGCTTTAATTTCACCTTTAACACTTACAGATCGCCCGAACTGCGCCATTCGCGTTTCATTCCCTTCAACGGACTTACGGTTTGCTTGCGCCTGCGGCTCAGTTGGCTGAACCGATTTGATTTTGTCGTGTCGCGGGTCTTCTTGGCTCCACATGCGAAACACCCCCGGTACTTTCTCGGCTCGGTCAGGTCGAGATGTTAGGGGGCGATTCGCCGACGACTTTGACGGAGGCGTGGGGTTGCGGAGCCAGCGTGACCGCGAAGTTATGGCAAGACGACGGCCGTCGCCGGTTGACGCCGACGTCGATGTCGGAGCATTGGCCGCGCATCAGGCCTCGGGCGATGTCACGCAGCGGCGCCGTCTGGTAGGGTGCCCATCTTTTCACAAGTTGCCGTATTAAGATGCGATCGATCCCATACGAGAGGTGGCCGCTGATGACCCTGCGTACGAGCGTCTTCGTCCTTCTATCTGCGACGGTCCTGGCTCAGGAGCCTCCACCATTCGCGCCGCCTCCGAATCGCGAAGCGCCCGCGCCGAACGTGTCGTTCGATCGGATCCTCCAATCGAACAAGGAGCCGCAGAACTGGCTCACTTACTCAGGCGGCCTCTCGAGCCAACGGCACAGTCTGCTGACCGCCATTAACGCCGGCAACGCGCGCGACCTGGAACTGAAGTGGGTCTTTCAGTCGCGTTCGCTCGATCGCCATCAGGTCACTCCGCTGGTCGTGGACGGAACGATGTACACGATCCAGAGCCCGAATGACGTCGTCGCGTTGAACGCCACGACGGGCAAGCAGATCTGGATCTACTCCTACACTCCCGATCCAGCTGCCAAGAACTGTTGTGGACGGTTTTCACGCGGCGTGGCGATTTCAGGAGACACGGTTTTTCTCGCGTCGTTCGATGCGCGGATCATCGCGATCGATGCCAGGAACGGACGCGAGCTCTGGAAGACCGAGCCGGCGGGTGATCCGAAGCAGGGTTACGCGTTCACGCACGCGCCGCTCGTCGTAAAGGACAAAGTCATCGCGGGAACGGCCGGCGGTGAGTTCGGCGTCCGCGGATTCATCGCTGCCTGGGATGTGAAGACCGGTAAAGAGGTCTGGCGGTTTCACACGGTTCCTGGTCCTGGAGAACCCGGTCATGAGAGCTGGAGCGGTGACTCCTGGATGCATGGTGGCGCGCCAATCTGGGTGACCGGTTCGTACGATCCCGAGACCAATCTCACCTACTGGGGTACCGGCAATCCCGGGCCGGACTGGGACGGTGCGGGACGTCTGGGCGACAACTTATATAGCTGCTCTGTCATCGCGCTCGATCCGGATACCGGGCAACTGAAGTGGCATTACCAGTTCTCGCCGCATAACGAGTTTGATTGGGACTCGACGCAAATCCCCGTGCTGGTCGATCTCGAGTGGCAGGGCCGCCCGCGCAAAGTCATGTTGTGGGCGAACCGCAACGGGATGTTCTACGTCCTCGATCGCACGGACGGCGCGTTTCTCAAAGGCCAGCCCTTCGTGAAGGTGAACTGGGCGGACGGTTTCGATGACAAAGGGCGCCCCATCCCGGTTCCAGGCATGGCTCCGACGAAGGAAGGGACACTGATCTATCCGGGTAACCAGGGCGGGACCAATTGGTATAGCCCGTCGTACAGTCCGCGCACGGGACTGTTCTACATTCCCGCCTGGGAAAACACGTCGACGACCTACATCAAGGCCGACACGCCGCCGGTGTTCCGCGAGGGCCAGGGCTTTGCCGGGCTCTTTCCACGCCCGGGATCCTCGACCGACGATGTTCACAGTTCTATCCAGGCGATCGATCCAAAGACGGGAATGAAGCGATGGACGTACCGACTCTCGGCAGCGCTGACGGAAGGCGGAGTACTGACGACGGCCGGTGATGTGCTGTTCAGCGGCGGGCGCGATGGCACCTTCCTGGCGCTCGACGCTCGCAGCGGCAAGTTGCTGTGGCAGACGAACCTAGGCCCGTCGGTCGCCGCCGGGCCGATGACCTACGCGATCAACGGCAAGCAGTACGTCAGCGTGATGGTGGGCAGCGCCCTTTACACGTTTGGTCTGCGCGAGCGCTAGCGTCCTCAGGAGCAACCAGAATGGCCAACATCGAAAAATTCTGCGCCCCCGGTGTCTTCGACCCGGCAACCTACAGTCAGGGCATCAAGGTGACGCAGGCCCAAACCATCCTCTTTCTCTCCGGCCAGGTTGCGTACACGCCTGACGGCAGCGCGGCCTTTCGCGGTGATTTCAAAGGACAGACCCGTGGCGCTTACGACGCCATCAAAGCCCTCGTCGAGTCGCAGGGCGGAACGATGGCCAACGTGATCAAGATCACGACCTACGTCACCGACATGCGTTACCGGGTCGATCTGGCGGCAATACGTGAGGAATATTTCGGCAAGAAAGGGCCCGCGTCCACGCTCATCGAGATCCCCGCGCTCGCTCATCCCGATTGGATGATCGAAATCGAGGCCATCGCCGTTCTCTAGATCACGGGTTCACGAAGCTGCACTGGATCATTCTGGTTGAGCTTGTGTGCCGCGGCGCCACAGCTTTACCTTTCACTCGGGTCCCCTATGCAGCCCATCGATCTCGAAAGCGCGGTCAGCCGGCAGTCGTGGGAATGGCTTATCGACTTAGCCCCCAGGCTCGACATCGTGATCGAGATGGTCGATTCGCACGGAGCGCCGGTGTTCCCCGTGGGATCGACACCGGATGCGGCTGCCTTCCGCGCTTTGCTCACCGCGCCGGATTCTTCGCTCCAGGCGGCGATTGCCGACGTGCCCTCGAAGAAGCCGGCGTTCCTGTCGATCGATTCGCTGCAGGTGATGTGCTGTGGCCTGGATTCTGGAGGCGCCCTCTGTGTCGCCCGAAAGCTGACCGGCCCCGATTCGGTCGACGAATGCCGTCAGGATCTCGAGTCCATCGCCAACTGGCTTGCCAGCGCGATTGAGGCCAGCCTTGCGCAGGCCAGTTCGATCTCCGTCGAATCCTATCGAATCGTGTCCTTCCGGCGGATCCTGCGCGAGGCGACGTCCCGCGGTTCGGTTCGCAGGCTCATCGGGGCATTCGCAGAAGCATTGAGCGTCTGGGATGACGTGCGAGTCCGTTGTTACATCGCGGGCGCGAGCGGCGGTTACCTTGAGTACGGTTCCACGCTGACCATGCTGCCCTCGTCGACCGATCACCTCGATGAGGCCGTGGCGCCGCCTCACGGACGGATGGTTCGCCTGTCTCGGGCGGATGTCGATCGTCTCGGCTTGAACTCCGAGCCTGGCGACACGCTGCTCCAGCGAGTGCCCGTCGGCGACATCGCGTGGCTCCTCGTCTTCTCCGGGATGATCGACGACCGCGAGCAGGTCCGACTGCGCCTGTATTCGGACATTCTGCGCGAGTCTCTGAGCGACGTCGTAACGATGATGACGAGTCGCCTGGTTGCTGAAGTGTCTCGCTATCAGCGCCCGCCGAACGAGCCACTGGAGACCACGGCGCAGATAGCGCTCGATCAGTTGACGGCAGCCGTCGGCGGCCATCGGGGCGCCATGATTGTGACGGCGGCAGGCGGCAGGCAAGTGGTGGGGGTTGGCCACTCGGAGCTGTTTTCGTCGCCCGCTCAACCGTGGCGGTATCGCCTGGAACTGAAGTCATCTATTACCGACACGGTGATGACGGCGGCGTTCGAGCGCGAGCAGGGGGCCTTCACCGCGTTCGAACGCGACGTTACCCTGGCCGGGATGGCCGTCGCTCACCGCGCCATGCAAGCGGTGTCTCAGCGGTCGACCAACGCGGAGCGCCGTCGTCGACCGCAGCCGCTTGACGGTGTTTTCGACCAGCTCGCGACCGATGCGATCGCGGCTGGCCGGCCAGCCTCCGTCATCGTGGTCTCGGTCGACGTAGCTGCCGCACGCCCAGGACTACTGCCAGGGTGGGTTGGCAAGATCCGAGCACAGCTCCGCGCCGGCGACTTCGCGGGAATCCTGAGCGACAAAGAGATCGCGGTGTTGCTGTGTGGCGCGTCCGCGACTCATGCCGCGTCCGTATCTGCCCGCCTGACCCAGCTGCTCACCGTCGAAGACAGCACCGGCGCTGTTGTGGCGCCTTCGATCGGAATGACCACTCGCGTGCCCGATTCCGCGTTCGAAGGATCGATCGTGGGCGCCGCACGCGCCCTGGCGGCCTCGCGTCACTGAACTCTTCTCTTCACCTCGGGCGTGAGTTCGTGCACAATGTGCTCGACCCTTCTCCATTGACATCGAACAATTGACGCATTGGCACCGCACGCAAAAGATGCTGGCGCCATGAGCACGGCTCAAGATCTGATCATCGACCCGCTTGCACCGATGGTCGAGAGCGGCGCTCGCCTGACGACGTGGTACGCGCAGGGACATTCGGACGGTCTTGGTGATCGTCTCCTGATGTTCGACAACACGAGCGCGCCATCGTGGGAAATCCTTCGCTTTAAACCGGAACTGGCACGCGACCCGCGGTTCGAGACCGCCCTACGTCACCGCGTCGAACGACTGAGTACGTTTCATCACCCTGCCTTTCCCCTGGTGCGTTCGATCAACGAGCTCGGGCACGAAAGCGGTCTTGCCGTTGTCTCGACCTACGTATCTGGGGTTCGTCTCTCGGACGCACTCAAGAAGCCGCGTAGCGCGGAGTTCGCGTGGCACCTGATTCGGCAGTTGATGCCGGCGCTCAATGCCCTGCATGAACACGGACCTGCCATCGCGCATGGAGCATTGACCCTCGATCGCGTCGTGCTCACGGCCGACGGCCGCCTAACGATTCGCGAGCACATGGTGGGATCGGCGCTCGAAGGTCTCGAGCTGTCAGCCGCCGGCCTCTGGGCCGATTTCGGGATGCTCGTGCCTCGAACCGGTGCCGTAATCCCGCGGCTCGACGGACGAAGCGACGTGGCGCAACTGGCCCTCATTGCGCTGTCGCTGATCGCCGGACGTCGAATCGGTCCGGACGAATACCCGCAAGCCATTCCCGAGTTGCTCGAGCGCCTGGTGCGGGTGGAGGTCCTTCGCCACTGGCTCGAACGGGCGCTGCAACTTGACGACAAGGCGTTCGGTTCCGTTCGAGAAGCCAACGACGCGTTGTCTGAACCGCCGCATCAGACGCGGCGGGACGAAGGTTCCGAGACGTCGATACGAATGGCACCGCCCGCATCGAGGCCGGGGCCCGGCCCTGCGAGCGCGTTAAAAGTGGAACCTGCTTCGAGCGCGCCGCGATCGGATTCCCTGCCCCCGATCGCGCCGCGACCGGTCGAGCGCCAACATCCGCTTGCGCCGACAGGCATAGTGGCGATGCCGTCGGCTCCCCGTCGGGTTGGGCGGGCGATCCGCTGGGCGGCTATCGCAGCCACCGTCATTGCGCTCGTGGAAGCCGCGTTCATTGGTCGAGTGCTGCTTGACGTTTCAGCCCTCTGGGCTCAACCTACGGCCGCCTCCCCGACTACGGCCGAAGCATTGCCACCTTCACCGGCGAGCATCGCGACAAGCGGTCAGCCGACAGTTGTTACACCACTCTCAGTGCAAGTCGAGCAGCAGATACCGGGCATTCGAGTTCTGCCGGCAGTGGCGGCTGCCGACCGTGATCTCTCCGCGCTCGGCGCGAGTGGGCTCGCCAGCAAGGCCAACGCCGCTGCGGTATCAGCCCCGCCTCCTGTCCGGAGTGGCGGGTTCCGGGTAACCGCGCCGATCGAGCTTCATGTACTCGAGGGGGAGCGAGTGCTTGGATCGAGCCAGGACGGTCCGATCATGACGCGGGCGGGACGCTACGAGCTGGAGTTCGTCAACAGCGTCATCGGCTATCGCGTCCGGCGCGAAGTCGACGTGAAGGCGGGCCAGATCACGGTGGTGTCGATCCCGGTACCCAACGGCAGGCTGAATATCAACGCCACACCCTGGGCTGCCGTATGGATCGATGGCACCGCCTACGGGGAGACGCCACTGGGGAACCTGTCTATCGTTCCCGGGGAGCACGAAATCGTGTTCCGACACCCTCAACTGGGCGAGCGTCGCGAAAAGATCATCGTGCGCCCGGAAACGCCGGGGCGCCTGGCTGTGAGTATGCAGCGATAGGCGGGTCTAAAAGACCCGCCTCGACATGGCGGAAGACGCTTCAGGGAAATCGGGCGAGGAGCGTTCGGCCTGACGGCGTTGGCCGTCCACCGCTCGGCTCGATTGTGACGGCGGCGCCGACGACCGGTCCTTGCACTCTCGGGGGCGCATCGACGACCAACGTCGCCCGGCCAGCGTCATCCGGTACGAACACGCCGGCCCCCACTGATTGCGTGTTTGTGACCAACCAGAGCTGATAGGTGCTCTCCGGCGGAGCGGCAGGCAACCGGGAACCGCTCAACACGAGGCCACGTGTACGACTCCACAGGAGCTGGGCTGACGATCCGTTGGTTTCGGCACTGGTCAGATTGAAACGAATGAGATCCGGCGCGGTCAGGATGACGCCTACGGTTTCGGCGCGTTGCGCCAACTGTCGCGCCTCGGCGATCTGGCGATCGGCGTCCTGACGCGCCGCCACCACTTCGCGGTTGGCCTTCTCCGTCGTGGTGATGACCTGGCGCTCGGCGGAGGCGACACGGGCCGACGCGTCATTCAGTCGAGCCTCGATCCAGCGGACTCCGAGAACGATCAATACGAGTCCGGCAACGGCGGCGAGTCCAACTCCGACGTTCCTTGGCGACCACACGCTTCCGATCGCGCGCGCCGACGCCTCCTGGTGTCCCGCTTGCAGCAGACGGACAGGATGGGGAGGGGGTGCCGCAGCGTCGACTGCGAGCGCTTCCCCCGGCACAGCGTGGCCATTGCCCCCGTTGACCGTCCGTCTCAGCTCGTCGTGAAGATGAACGACTCGTTCGAGCGGCCAGCTTGCCGCGGATCCCTGGTTTACCCCGGCAGCACCGGCGCCGATCCGTAGATTGGTCGCGAGGGTCTGAAGGTGACGCGATAACTCACCCAGACTCTCGGCGTGGGCCAGCAACCGCTTGAGCGGCTCCTCGTGGATCTGTCGCAGGGTCTGGGCTTCGCGCGAGACGGTTTCTTCGAGCGCACGAATACGTTGATCCAGGTCTGGAGGATTCTCAGACGGGATCTGTTGCTGCGTTTCCTGCCATTGACGAAGCGCAAGGCTGAAACGATCCAACTGCGCCTCGAATCGACACAGGCGCTGTTCAAGGCCAGGATCGTCTTCGTACATCGGGTCGTTGCGATGATACACAAAAACGGATCGCGTGTGACGATGTATCGAATGAGATCGCCGAGCGATGCGGCGTGCATCGCTCGGCTTGCGCGCAAGTTCGGGGATCAGAAGTAGGTCTTCAGACCAATTGTCAGTGAGGTACCTGAAGGCTCTTCGCCGCGCGCGTCTTCGATCGCGTGATAGCGGCCTTCACCCTTCACCGCAATGGTACGATTGAGGAAGTACTCGACGCCGCCACCGAAGTTGAAGCCAAGTCGCGTGTCGGTGTTGTCGTTGTTGCCGGACGGCAGGTCGGACGTGAAACGAAGGAAGTGCCACCCGATGCCGGCGCCGACAAACGGATGCCATTTGCCGCCTTCCCAGTTGTAGATCCCGTCAACCGTGAGCGGGACCTGCATCAGCGAATCGACGGCGCCGACGCTGAAGCCCGGATTCATCCACCCCACGCCGGCGCGTACGCTGATCCGTGGAGTGAAATAGAACTCGTAGGTGCCGTTGAGGGTCAGCGAACTTGACAGTTCGTTGCTGCCCGGTACGAACACGCCGATATCGAATCCGGCGGCGGTCGACCCGGCGTACGGCACACGCTCCTGCGCAAGCGCATTTGGGGGGAGAGAAACCAGTAGAGCGAACAACGCCGATGCGACGCTTGGTAGTCTCATCTCGTTCCTCCATTGACGAGATGGATCAGAGGCAAACGAGATGCCGGATCAAGACCCCGGGTGTGATTTCCTCGAGAGCACACGTGGAAATCACACCCGGGGTCATAACGCTGCTTCTAAAACGTCAAACTCGCGCTGAACTGGAGCAGTCGGCCATCCTGGAGCAGCGATGGCTGCAGCCACAATGGACCGTAGTTCGTGTTCAGCGTTGAGCTCGCGCTCCCGTTGAACACGTTATAAAGATTCACGTTCGCCTGCAGCCGCATGCGATCAGAGAGAGCCATCCGCTTGCCGAGTCGCAAGTCGAGTCGGGTCAACCGATCGTCGAACATCGTCTGCGGAGCGATCAGCGGTACGGTCGCTGTTGCCGTGCACGTCGCGGCGCCTCTGCATGCCGCCAGGTCGCGGCCGAGCGATGGCCGGATCAGTGCGTTGCTGGCCGCGTAGTTCGCGGTGATCGTCGGCCCAGAAATGTTCTGGAACACGGCGCTCACGATCATGTCCCACGGCAATGGATAGGTCAGGAATCCCTTGAGCTGTGTCTGCCCGCTGAACGGAGTGACAATGCGGCAGATGCTCTTCCCATCGATCGTCGTGTTCGTGAACGGTGTCGGCTGGGAAGACCCAGCGCCCGCCGGAGCGACGTTGCCCGGGAGGGATGTAGCTACTGCGCCAGGGGAGTCGACGTTGAAGCAGGCGTCGTTGACGCTGCGGCCTGTGTCGACACCACCGCCGAGCACCACGTCCGCCTTGAGTCGTGCCGTCACCGTGACGTTGAAGAAGTCGTTGACGCGCGAGATCTTCCCGAAGTTCTCATCCTGCTGGATGACGCTGCTGACCTGGCCGAACTTTGCCAGCGAGACGTCGTACAAGCCGCACACCTGATACCCGCCACCACCGGGAAGACGCGAGTCAGAGGGCGCCGTTATGCAGTAGGGGCTGAAGTCGTCAGGCGTCACCAGAACGTTGTCCGTGACCAGGTGATTGCCAAACCAGTTGCGGTAGTAGCCGGCGGTCATCGACACGCCCGGGCGAAGCTCGTGCTGCACCTCGGTCGTGAAGTCCCAGTTGTAGCTGCGCGAGTTGTAACCAAGGAGGGCGTCGTCGGCGTATCGCGTGGTGGCATTGAGCCCGCCGAAGTTCTGATTCGCCATTGCGCCACACTCGCCGTTAAGGGCGCGGTTGGCGAGATCGCAATCAGGTACGTAATTGCCCCGGCGCGGATCGCCCACCGGGTAGAAACTGTCGTTCCAGGTGCGGCTGACCGAGTTGATCGAGGCCTGGACCGGGTTGTTGTTCTGTGTAATGGCGATTCCGTTCTTCCCCACGTACCGCCCAATGGCCACCTTTATGGCGGTCCTGCCATTCCCGAAAAGATCGTACGCGGCGCCGATCCGCGGATCGACGTCCTTCCAGAGCGGTACGTTCTTCACTGCGTCGAAGTTGCGCTCCGCGACCCATCCGTTCGGCGTCGCATTCACATGCTGCGGCGGAACGTAGCCGCTGAAGTATTCGTACCGGACACCGTAGGTGAGCGTCAACCGCTGCATCGTCCACTGGTCCTGCGCGTAGAACCCGAAGTCCTTGTTCTGCGCCTTAAGGCCGTATGGCGTCGCCCATTGTGTGAGGTTGACCGGCACCTGATTGTTGAAGGCGTACTCAACGTTGTAGGTACCGCCCTCAGCTTCGATCTCGAGGTAGCTTTCCTCGAATTGAGCGCCCACTTTCATGTTGTGGCCGCCGGTGACGTACGATGCCGAGACGCGCTGGCTGAATCGTGGCACGAGCTGCTGCGTGTAGTACAGCGGACCGAAAATTGGCGAGCCCGAGTTGTACCGCATGCCGGTTGACTGTTCCACGATCGAAATGTCATCCCGCGTTACCTCAGGCTGC
This sequence comes from Vicinamibacterales bacterium, assembly GCA_035649635.1. Taxonomy (GTDB): domain Bacteria; phylum Acidobacteriota; class Vicinamibacteria; order Vicinamibacterales; family UBA2999; genus Gp6-AA40. The sequence goes on from DASRJE010000042.1 coordinate 20,876, forward strand.
CGGTAGATCGGCCAGCTGCCGTCCGCACGGCCAACGCCGGCTTCCAGGAGAAGCTTGCTAGTAATGGGATTGGTCCAGGTGACCTGATAGAGTCCCGCCGGCTTGAGCTTGTAGCTGAAATACGCTTCGGGTGCGTTCAACGTGCCGCTCGCCGTCAAAGCGGGGCAATGGCAGTCGCGCTGTGGATCGGCGAAGAAATTGAACTTGTTTTTTTCTGTCGCTCGCCATGTCACCCGGATGGCTTTCGATTCGTACCACTCCTTCGCGAACGCTGGTCGCGAAGGGTCCGCCGTGTAGAACGGCGTATGCTGCGTCGCGTTGTAGAACTTGTTGGCGGCCTGCCGCTTGTTTCCCCACTCGCGGAACGAGCCGAAGAACCAGACTCGATCCTTCTTGATCGGGCCGCCCAGCGTAAACCCGGCATCGTAAATGTACAGGAGGCTGTTCACGCTTTTCAGGCCGCGGGCGATCAACTCGTCGCTGAGGTTGTCGCTCATCAGGCTGTCGTTGGAGAAGAGTCCCGTCACGCTGCCGGAGAACTGATTGCTGCCTTCTTTCGGGATCATGTTCACGATCGCGCCGTCGGCATTGCTCTCCGCGGCGATGCCGGTCGTGTACATCACCATTTCCTGCACGGTCTCCGCGTTAGCGTTGTAGCCCTGGTTACCGGAGGCGTGCTGGATGCCCATGCCGTCGAACTGCACGTTCGTGCCGCCCTTGCCGTGAAACGACCCACCGATCTGACCGGTGTAAGCGCCGGTGACGTCGAACCCTTCGTTGCCCCGGAATCCCGGCGTCAGGGTCACGAGGTTGTTCAGGTTTTTCACGCTGCTCGGAAGAACATTGAGCAGGTCGTCCGTCACCGTGATCTGCTTGCGGGCGTTGCGTGTATCGACGAGCGGCGACTCTCCCGTCACGGTGATCGTCTCGGTGAGCGCTCCGACCTGCATGTCCGCATTGACCGTAGCGGTGAACCCTGAAGTCAGCTCGATGCCGTCTCGTCGGAACACATTGAAGCCGGAGAGCGAGAAGGTCACGAGGTAGATCCCCGGACGGAGATCGACGATGTTGTAGCGGCCTTCAGTGTCAGTGACGACGCTGCGGACCTTTTCAATGAGTGCGGGGCTCGATGCTTCCACGGTGACGCCCGGCAGCACTGCGCCTGACGTATCTCTGACGACCCCTGCAATTCCGCTGGCGGATGCCTGCTGTGCCGATGCGATCGATGGCATGAGCAGCGCCCAGATGACGACGCATACACCCAAACCTCCCTGGGTCCGTACCATTTGGCTCCTCCTTCTGCCGTAGCCTTCTGGCCTTCGAGTTGCCTGTCGCGACGTGTTGGTGCCGTGGGAACGTGTGTGACGAAGGAACGGGGACGAAATCCACGCTGTGGATACAGTGACGTCGCGGTATTGTCAAGGAGCGAATGCACCCACCGCCGCCGCGACATCCGCCTCATGGAGCTCGGCAGCCGGGGCACTTCGCCACCGGAGCAAAGCCACCGGTCGCCGATAATGCGGGTAAGTCTTACACTTGCGGCCCGGGGACGAGCCGGCTCGGAGGCTTGACGGACTACCACGCGCGTCGAGCGCGATTCCTCTACCGTCTCGCGTGCAGGATGTAATCGATCGTCATGCGGAGCGGCACTTCAACCGCCACTCCACGCACTCGCCCTGGCTCCCAGCGTTCTGCCTGCACGGCCTCCAGGGCCGCGCTCGCCAGCGCCGGGTGGACATCCGACACCACTCGCAAACCGCTGGCAAAGCCGTCAGTCCCGATTCGCCCTTCGACGACGACCTTTCCTTCCAGCCTCGCGTCCTTGAGCGACCGGGGGTATTCGGGTAACCGCGACCAATAAAACTCCCAGCCGCCTACCGGTTCCGGGCCGCGCACCGGTTGATTCCACGACGCCTCGCGGTCGCGCTGAAACTCGGCGACAAGCGAGTCGGGCGGCACGTATGTGTCGATTTCCGGCGGGCAGTCCGCGCAGACAGTGAACGAATCGGTCAGTGTGTCGATCTCCATTCGAATGTCGCGCTCGACGAACTCGCCAGGCGCAATCACGATAGTTGTCGGCGGCACGAAGTCCATCGGGGCTGCCAGGAGATAGGTCCCCGGGTGCAGCGCATCGAAGACGAAATGCCCCGCCTGGTCGGTTTGCCCCTCGTGCGACTCGCCCCACACCCGTTCCAGGTACAACTTCACGTTTTCGACCGCTCCT
>DASRJE010000043.1:0-3040 GCA_035649635.1 Vicinamibacterales bacterium
TCGAGGACGCCGAAGGACAATCCCGCCCTCCTTGCCGACCTCCTTGGTCGGAAGATCGACATACTCGTCACCTGGACAACGCCAGCGCTCGTCGCCGCCAAGAAGGCCACGAGCACGATCCCGATCGTCGGCTACAGCGGCGACCCGATCCAGACGGGTCTGGTCGCGAGTCTGGCGCGGCCCAGCGGCAATATCACCGGTCTCGCAATCCTCAGCGACGAACTGGAACTGAAGAAGCTTCAGTTGCTGAAGGAGGCGTTCCCCGGGGTCACCCGCGTGGCCGTCCTCTGGAATCCCGATAATCCAGTGTGGCCCCCGGCGCTGAAGCGGCTCCAGGGGGCTGCACCGGCGCTGGGCGTGAAGCTTCAGCCGCTCGCCGTGCGAGATTCCGGCGACCCGAAGGTGGCCTTCGTTGCTGCGACGAGGGAACGGTCCGATGCGCTCCTGGTAGTCAGCGAAGCGATCTTCATCGCCATGCGACAACACATCACGGATTTTGCGGCGAGACATCGGCTGCCGGCGATCTATGGGGGGGCGAACCTATGTCGAAGCCGGTGCGCTGATGTCGTACGGCACCAGTAGTCTCGACAATCTCCGCCGCTTGGTTGGCTACGTGGACAAGATCCTCAAGGGAGCGACGCCCGCCGATCTCCCCGTGGAGCAGCCAACGAAGTTCGAGCTTCTGATCAATATGAAGACCGCGCAGGCGCTCGGCCTGACGATTCCGCAGTCAGTGCTCGTGCGCGCGGACAAATTGATCGAGTAGCCGCGTGCTCGACCAACGCGGACAACTCCTCCGTGCGGCCCTCGGCTTCGCCGGGTGCTCTCTGCCCTCGTACGACCGCGCGCTCTGGGTGCTCCGCACCTGGCTCGATTCCTGGTCCGGCATCGGACGCGTCGCCGTCGGGATGGCCCACCAGGGCTTCGACCTCCACCTCACGCGCTACGACGAGCGTGGCTGGCGCGCGACGTTCTACAGACCGGGATGGAGCACTCGCCGACGAGCGCGACCGGCACCGGGTGGGAGCGTACGCGTGAGCGCGCATGATTAGACGTCGAGTTTTGCTAGTCGCTGGCGATCCCCGAGTGGTCGCGGTGTGCAGCGGGTACTTACGTCATGGCGACAGATACCAGGTCGAGTCAGTCGATTATTGCGAGGACGCCCTTAACGCTCTCTCGCAGCAGCGATTCGACTTGATGGTGCTGCTCAGCATCTTCGCTCGTTGGAGGACGTTGCCGTCGAGGAGGGCACGGTTTGGCGGCATTGAGTTGCTCAAGCAAATGCGTGCGCTGGACATGTAGGTCCCCGTACTCGTCGTCTCAGCGAGTACCCGCGTGGAGGCGAAGAGAGAGGCCCTCGCCAACGGTGCATTTGCATTTATCCCCCCACCGGTCAATCTCGCCGAACTTGACGAGGCGTTGAAGAAGGCCGACGCGAGTGGCTAGGCCGCGCCCCGAGAAGACGCGCGAGCCGGAGCCGCCCGCCGAGCAGCGTGTCCTGCCGATGCAGCTCCAGCTCGGCGACCGCCTCGCCGACGAGACCGGCGACTTGGAGGTCATCGGCCACCCGTACCCGACGGCTGGCGGCAAGATCATGCAGCTTCGCGTCCAGCGCGCGGGCTATGACAGGCCCGGGTTCCGCACGTACGGCGCGCACGAGCTGGTCAATGTGAAGCGCCCGACTGCCGAGGAGGGCACGCGATGATTCGAGTAGTACGAAGGGCCACGCTGCTCGTCGCGTTCCTTCTGCTCGACTCGACCGCGACGGCCGACGCCGAATGCGCGTGGGTGCTGTGGACGCGGGACGCGTCCGCGGGTTACGGGTTCGTCGATGAGAAGCCTTGGCAGCTAGTTCGACCTGTCCCAACTTACGACGCTTGCGAAGCCGCTCAAGCGAAGACCATCAAGAACATCGCGGCGTTTTGGGCGAAGGCTGGTCGAGACGTCGCCACCACTGAAAATACATTCTCCCTTTCCATCCGAGATGCGGAAGGCAAGCAAGTCGGGCTCGTGACCCAGCTTTTTCGTTGCCTCCCCGACACCGTGGACCCGCGCGAGCCGAAGGCGAAATGAACGACACCGACGCCCGCCTCTGGCACCCCTGGCTCCACACCGACCGAGTCCTGGGCGTGATGCTGCACACCCGTGGAAGGCGCCGCAGTCAGGCGCCACCGGACGATGTGGAACCGCGCCAGCCGCCAATAGTTCAGTGTTCTGCTAGACTCCCGCCAGCCATCCTCCAAGAAACGCGAAGAGAAGCAATCGCTATCGCCGCCGCCGGCAGCTCGAGGGGGTGGGGAAGGAGACACACTGAAATGGACATTTTCCACGGCGACTGGCGTGCACCGAAAGCATCCCGACCGATCATCACCGTCGTCGCCACCGAGGATGCGATGAAACAACTTCTCGCCGCCTTCGGGATCCCGTCTCTCGACTTCGCCATCGGTGAACCTGGGCAGGAAGAAGTAATGCTGCAGGTCTCGACGGGCGGCAGCTTCCCGTTTCCTCGAGTCGTTGTGGCTGGGACACGAGTTTCCGTGCGTGCTGCCGATCTTGCCGGTCATGACGTGCAGGTCCGGGTTTCCTGGAGCGATGCCATATGAAGGAGCCATCACGGTGATCGCCGCGAACTACGCCTGATGAACAGCCAGGACACGCTTGGCTCCGCCCTCGAGGCCTTCATCCGCGAGCACGAATACTGCGGCGAGCTGGACACCGGCTTGAGAATGATCGGGTCTGGATGGCCTGCACGTGCGGGGCGAGGATAGTCCGAATGCTGGAGCCGATTCCTCCACCGAGGTGCTCATGCGGCTGGTCGGCCTCGCCCTAAAGTCGAAGGGGATACCTCAAGAAGGAGGCCCAGAGGTATGGACGGCGAGCTTTCGCAACTCGTCTATGGAGCGATCGGTGGCGGTCTCGTCGCCGCGCTGTTCCGCATTGCCGAGCAATGGATCGAGCGCCGCTCTGCTCAGTCAGTCGAGGCGCGTAAGATGTTGGCGAAGTACGCTAAGCCACTATGGCTTGCCTGCCATAACTTAGA
>DASRJE010000044.1:0-16280 GCA_035649635.1 Vicinamibacterales bacterium
CGCACGGCTACGGCCTGCGTGTTCGCGAATACATGCAGAACGCCAACGACGACACCGCCGTCATCGTCCAGGCCGAGCACCGCGACGCGATCGTCAGCATTCGCGACATCGTGCGCGTCGACGGCGTCGATGGAGTCTTGATCGGGCCTTACGATCTCTCGGCCAGCCTGGGTCGCCCCGGCGCGGTCGATCATCCCGACGTTCGCGACGCTATCGCGCGGGTGCGCGACGCCTGCCATGAAGTGAACATCCCCATCGGAATTTTCGGCCTCACCGCCGACGCCGTGAAGCCGTACATCGAGCAGGGCTTCACGATGATTGTTGCCGGAGTCGATACGGTGCTGCTGGCCAATGCGTCCTCGACACTTCTGTCGTCGGTCCGAGCCATCGAGCGAAGTGCACCCGTGGAGACACGCTGACATGGCCTCATCTCTCGAATCCGGGAGCCTGAATCCCACATCGCCACCCGCCGATGCTGCCGCGCAGGGCGCCGCAATACAGGTGCTCAACCAGGTCGCGCTTGGGTATGTCCTGTCAGCGGCACTCAACGTCGCGCTGGAACTTCGAATCGCCGACCATCTGGCGGACGGCCCGCGGTCGGCGGCAGACCTGGCGAAGGATGCCGGCGTCACCGAAGATGGGTTGTATCGCGTACTCAGGGCACTCGCGAGCGCCGGAATATTCGAAGAGCAACAGACCCGCACATTCGCGCTGAACCTGCCCGCCGCGATGCTGCGGCAAGGGCCGGCATCGCTATACGACCTTGGACTGTGGATGACGGATCCCTTCCACTTCCGCGTTTACGCCGAAATGCTGCACTCCGTCACCACTGGACAACCGGCCGCCGAGAGAGTCACCGGCATGCCGGTGTTCGAGTATTTCGCGCGCGAGCCGAAGCTGTCGGCCGTGTTCAACAACGCGATGACGTCGTGGAGCGGTCCGACGGTTGCCGCTGCGCTCAAGGCGTATGACTTCACCGGCATTGACGTGCTGGTTGATGTCGCCGGTGGTCACGGGTACGTCCTGACGGCAGTCTTGCGCCAGTACCCGGTGATGCGCGGTGTCCTCTTCGATTTAGAACATGTCATCGCCGGTGCGGCGTCGATCATCGCGGCAGCCGCGGTCAGCCATCGCGTCGAAACAGTCTCAGGTGATTTCTTCAAGGCGGTGCCGGCTGGTGGCGACGCCTACATCATGAAGAACATCATTCACGACTGGGACGATGACCGGGCGATCGCGATCCTGAAGAACATCAGGACCGCATTCGGCAATCGTCGTGACGGCAGAGTCATTCTGCTCGAGGCGGTGATTCCGCCCGGCAATCGACCGGACTTCGGAAAACTTATCGACCTCGAGATGTTGTTGATGCCCGGGGGTCGCGAACGCACAGCGGACGAGTTCGCGGCACTCTTTGAACGCGGCGGCTTCTCGTTGGCCCGCATCGTGCCTACCGAGTCGCCCTTGAGCGTGATCGAAGCGCGCATCACGTAGTGTCCGGGACCACCGAAGCCTTGGCGGAGGTGGTTAGCCGGACCAGACTCTTAACAACCACGGAGGCCACCCATGACCGTCGACCGCTACACGAAACTCCTATTGACCATCATTGCGCTGGAACTCGGGTGGCTTGCCGTAGGCCACGCCGGCGTTCAAGTCTCGGCGCAGCGCAACGAGGCCACCCCGGTCATCATCCGTGGCGTCGAAGGTCCTCCTGGCAAAGAGGTGTTCATTCCCGTGGCGGTGGTAGGGTCGACCGTGCTCCGGGTCGAATCCGCCCGGCCACTCGAGGTTGTCGCATCGCAACCAGTCAAGATCGAAGCGGACCAGCCGATCCCGGTAGAAACCGGGAACGAACCTCTGCTGATTAGAACGGTGTCGGATCCGCCCGCTGTGCGGCCCGGTGTCGCACCCGACGCGTTCAGACCATAAGGATCAACTCCCAACTTCCAACTCCCAAATTCCAATTCCCAACGTGCGCGTTGGGGGTTGGGGTTTTTGGGAGTTGGGAGTTGACAGTCGCGCCTTTGTTTAGAGTGCCAACTAGAGCTGCCGTGTCGAAAACGAGCGGACGGCGATGATCAACGTGGCGAGCATAAACGCCGCCGCCCACCACACCATCAGCGTCGTCGGCACCGACGAGGTTGAAAACACCGCGGCGCCGACGTTGCGAAGACTGTCGGGTTGCACGCGATACGAGCCCAGGCGCCAGAGTGCATCGGCCGGACTGATCAGGCTGGCGACGATACCAACCGTTCTGGCGGCATGGCTGCCGACGAATCCGCCGACTTGCTCGATCCAGCCGCCGATGAACGCGATTCCATAGAAGCCGAGTGCCGTGACGCCATTCGTCACGGTGCTGAGTCTCGTGCCACCGGCGATCGACACCGTCATGAGCAACAGGACCTCGAGGATAATCAGCGGCAACGCTTCCAGCGGCCGCACGGCCACCGGGCCGACCACCACGCGCATCGACAGCATCACGCCCAGCGACAGCCCCAGCACGTAACCCGTCACCACGACGGCATGGCCCAGCCACTTGCCGATGACGATGTCCGCGCGGCGAACGGGTTTTGATGCGATCGTGTGCATGACACCTGAATCGATCTCGCCTGAGAGCGTATCGACCGGCAGCAGTACGGCGAACAGAATCGACAGGAAGTTGACGCCATACAACCCCGCGACCGCGAGGAACGCCATCACGATCTGTTGCTGAGCAAATGGCGTCGAGGCGCGGATCTGCTCTCGATGAACGAAGAACAAACCAGCGGTATACACGGCGAGAAACGCGGCCGCGCATATGACTGCCGCGGTGACGATGCGACGCCGGCGCGTTTCGTACAACGTGAGATGAGCCACGGTCAGGACGGGAGTGAGCAGGCGCATGGTTATCCAGGCCTCTGATCCTCGCCCATGACCTCGACAAACCACTCCTCGAGCGACTTCGGGCGTGTCCGCAAGGCGTAGACGCTGGTCCCGCGCTCGACGAGCCAGCGAGCAAGCGAAGGAAGAGCCTCCTCGGATCCGACGCGCATCCGTACAACGTCCACGCTCGATTGACAGATGCCCGTGCCGAATGAGGACAGACCCTCGAGCATGCATCGGTCTATAGGACTGATCCGCATTTCGACCTCGATGAGATCCGGCGACTGGCCGAGGACCATCTCGTGAATCGTTTTCCCTTGTTTGACGAACGCGACGCGGTCGCAGGTGGCTTCCACCTCACCGAGCAGATGGGAGTTGAGAAAGACCGTCGTGCCGCGCTCGCGCAACTCCGAGATGATGTCGCGGACCAGCAATCGCCCCAGTGGATCGAGGCCTGACGTCGGCTCGTCGAGAAACACTAAGGCCGGATCGTTGAGAAGAGCCTGTGCCAGTCCGGTTCGCTGCATCATTCCTTTGCTGTAGCCGTGCACAGGGCGATCGGCGGCTTCCAGCAAGTCGACGCGCGCCAGGAGCCGATCGATGCGCATCTCGAGTTCCACACCCGAACGGCCGTAGAGACGCCCGTGAAACCGCAGAAGCTCCCGCGCAGTCAGACAATCGTGAAAACGAAAGTGTTCGGGCAGAAAGCCGATTCGACCGCGCGTCTCGCGATCGCCGAGCGGCGCGCCCAGCACCCGACCCTCTCCCCCATCGGGAGTGACCAGGCTGAGGAGCATCTTGATCGCCGTCGTCTTGCCCGCGCCGTTGGGGCCCAGAAACCCGAAGATCTCACCGGCGCGCACCGCCAACGAGAGGTCCGCCACGGCCAGCGTCGGGCCGAACCACTTGCGGAGTCCCCGCGTGTCGATCACGAGGTCGGTCACTTCAGCGATTCTGCCATCTTCAACATGTCGACAGTCGAGAGCGCGCCGTTCATACCGAACACCTCTCCGTCGCGCGACCAGAGATAGCTGTTCGTAACGGAGCGTCCACCCTCGGGCGTACGCCGCACTCGCTCGATGGCCACGGCGGGATACCCGTTAATCGTGATCTGTTTGAAGGACGTCGCGGCCGCCGGTATCGGCAGGAGCAGCGTCGTATGCCAGTCGATCGACTGCGCGAAATCGCGTGCCTCGATTGGCGACAGGCCGAGGATGCGCAATCCGATCTCGCCGAACGCTGGCAGATTGATTCCATCCGGCAGCACCACTTCCGGCGACTGTGCCTGGAGGAACTCGACAACGGGTCTGTCGCCGCGCTCGTATCGCATGACGACGACGGGAGGAATGCGCACATCAACGACTTGCCCATCCAATCCCTCCGGCACCTCGAGGTCATTGATGGCTAGCGTATCCATGATCTGCCGCAAACGGTTCGCATCGCCGGTCGCGCGCATTCGCTGCTGCCCTTTGACTTCGATCGCGGTACGGACCGCCCCCGTCGGCTCATACGTCGGCACTTTCACCGTGATACCGGCCGCCGCTCCCGCCTGTTCTGGTGAGACAACGCCAATCGGCGGACCGGGATCCTCGAGCACCTGGATCTGTTCGCCGATCAAACGTGGCGGGTCGAGATTCTCGGATTCGAGGACGGCGATACGGCTCTCGTCCACCGGCACGGCCACGAAGTTGACGACGCGAAACAGCGCCAGGAACGACTGCGCCGATGCCCGTACCGATGGGACGCTCAGCAACCCGCCAATGACTGCCACGACAACGGCAGGCGCGGCGATCGTTCGCAGTCGCGGCCATGGGGCGCGGGATCGTGCTGTATCCTGCTCACGAAGCGATGACTGCAACCGCGCGGCAAACGCCGGGGACGGCTCGCGGCGCAGACTGTTCAAGTGGCTGTCTTCCATGATGTCCTCGGACCGCGGGGCCCGATCCCGCGGCGACTTTCCTGTTCACGCGGGGGCTAAAGCCCCCGCGCTACGTCGAGTTTCTGGTCACGCTACGTCGGTTTCTCGTCACCATCGTTCGCGCAGCGTCTGGACCGCGCGATGAACGATCGTCCCCACGTTCGATTCACTGAGCCCGGTAGCGGCGGCGATCGCGCGATTGGTCATTCCGGCCCCGTATTTCATCGCCAGCAATTCGCGTTCGCGATCGGGCAACTGCTGCAATAGCGCAGCAAGGCGTTCGCCATCCGAGTCGCGCACCGCCTGATCCTCCGGGGTGCCCGCGGCCGTCACACTCGATGCCTCATCGAGGGTCACGAATGGGCGCCGCGCCCGCACATGGTCGGCCGCGACGTTCCGCGCGATGCTGAGAAGCCACGTCGAGAACGCCGCCAGATCGCGGCGATACCGGTGTCGTGCACGCCATGCCTTCTCGAACGTTCGTGCCGTGAGATCCTCCGCGTCAGCGGTGACTCCGAACCGATACCGAAAGAAGTTGTAGATGCGCGGAAGCTGATCGGCATAGACCGCGTCCCAGTCGGGCTCAGCAGCCGAGATCCACCGCGCCAATCGGCCCGGCATCGCCTGTTCGATGGGCATCTGAGGGAAATATACGGCGCTCGCGGCGACGTATCACATCAATGGCGGTGAGACGATTGGGGGCCGCGCTGGACTGGGTCGCTGGAACCCGCCAGAATTGATCGGATATGTATCCGAAACTCCGCGCATTCAGTCGTGCGCTCATCTACGGACTTGCCAGCCTGCTGTTCGTTGCGGTCGTTCATGGACAATCACCCCTCGGGCCGCCCAGCGAAGCCAATCATTTCATCGAGACTCCGAAAGGATGGACGCAGCCCAAAACGCCCTGGGGCGATCCAGACATCCAGGGCATGTGGCCGATTTCGTTCGTCGGCAGCGTGCCGCTCGAGCGTTGCGCCGGTGGTTCCGGTCGAGGACGAGGTACCCCTCCTCCTCCTTGCGATCCCAACAAAGAGTTCCTGACGGAAGCCGAGTACCAAGCGCGCCTCGACGCAGCCTCCAAGCAGGTCGATCGACATGCTGCCGCCGTTGCCGCCGGAAATTTCGGTGAGGCCCTGCAAACGGGCGTGACCGATCCCACCGCACCACAGCGACAGACGTCTCTCATCGTCGATCCACCGAATGGAAAGCTTCCCGAAATGACGGCTGAGGGAAAGCGACTGTCAGCTCTCATGAAAAGCAGTTGGGCGCTCCCAGGCGAAACGCCGGAGTGGGATTCCTACCTCGACTTCGACAGCTGGGACCGGTGCATCACCCGCGGCATGCCCTCGTCGATGATGCCGTATCGCTACAACAACGGTGTGCGGATCATGCAGGTTCCCGGCTACGTGATCCTCGATCTCGAAATGGTGCACGAGACGCGAATCGTTCCCGTCGACGACCGCCCTGCGCTGTCTCCGAAGATCAAGCACTGGATGGGGGAATCGCGCGGTCACTGGGAGGGCAACACGCTCGTCATCGAAACGACCAACTTCAGGACCGGCCCCTCGGCGACCAACATCGGCGTGATGGGCTCACCTCCTGGAAACAGGTTCCCCGTCAGCGAGCAGATGAAGATCACGGAACGCATCACGCGTTTGAACAACGACTTCCTGCTCTACGAGATCAAGACCGAGGATCCAGTGATTCTCACGCGCTCGTGGACTGCGCGCTATCCCTTGAAGCAGGATTCATCGTACGAGTGGTGGGAGTACGCCTGCCATGAGGGGAACCGCACGATCGGCGATTACATCAACGCGTCACGCGCCGAGCGCGCTAGCCAGTCGGAGGCCAAGTGAGGCGCCACACTGGCAAGATGGCACTCGTCATCGCCGCGATTGTCATTGCGGCATCCACCATCACCACACCGGCAGCCATTTCCGATCCCGTAGCGATTGCTACAGGGCGGCTCGCTGGTGTGACACTGCCATCAGGTGTGAGAGCCTTCAAAGGCATCCCATTTGCGGCACCGCCAGTCGGCGATTTGCGTTGGAAAGAGCCGCAACCTCCTGCGAAGTGGGAAGGCGTCCGCAAGGCGGAACAGTTCAGCGACGTGTGCGTGCAACCGTCGCAACCGAATCGTGTGCCGAACAACGTGACCGTCGATTTGCCCGATTCGCCCAAGACGAGTGAGGACTGTCTGTACTTGAATGTCTGGACCGCCGCAAATCGCGCCAACGAGCGACTGCCGGTCATGCTGTGGATCTTCGGCGGGGCGTACACGGAGGGTGGCGGATCGAGTAAGCACAACGACGGTGAGAACCTCGCCAGGAAAGGCGTGGTGCTGGTCACCTTCAACTATCGCCTCGGCCCGTTCGGGTTCTTCACACACCCCGAGCTGACAAAGGAGTCCGGACACAATGCGTCCGGCAATCAGGCGCTCATGGACACGATCGCCACGCTGCGATGGGTGAAAACGAATATCGCGGCGTTCGGTGGTGATCCGGGCAACGTGACGATTTTTGGGGAGTCCGCGGGAGCCGCAATGGTTGGGGGCCTCGTCGGATCCCCGGTGGCAAAAGGTCTCTTCCATCGCGCGATCAGCGAGAGCGGCGCATGGATGGGACTGGGCATGGCGCCCATGACAGCTCGCGCGCAGGCCGTGCAGCAGCAGGTGCCTGGTCCGGGACGTGGAGGCCGTGGCGGCGGGGAAGCGAGCCAGCCTGCGACTCCTCCCCCAGCGCCTCCCCCGCTTCCGCCGCTCGCGGACCTCCGGGCGCGCTCGACGCAAGAAATTGTGAAGACGCTCCGTGGCTCCGGGATGATCGTCGACGGATGGGTCGTGCCCGAGGATCTCTCGATCACGTTTGCCACTGGCAAACAGAACGCAGTTGACATCATCGCCGGATCCAATAAGGACGAGCACACGTCGCTCGGTGGCAACATCGCCTTCCGCGACACGATGATGTGGGCCATGCGGCTCTTTGCCGAGCGTCAAACGGCAATCGGCAAGCGCGCCTACTGGTATCTGTTCACGCACGAACCGCCGATCGAACCGGGCGGCAAAGACCTCAAGGCCACGCACGCGACGGAGATCGTCTACGTCTTCAACAATCTCTGGGCGCCACGCGTGATCCCCGACGTCAGCTCACCGAAACTGGCGATGGAATCCGAGCGGGATCGGAGAATGGCCGACGAGATGTCGTCCTACTGGGTCAACTTCGCGAAAAATGGCGACCCGAATGGACGCGGCCTTCCCAACTGGCCGCGGTTCAAGGACCGTAATGCACCGCCGCACATCCTTGGCGAGATTAAGGATCATCCTGGCACAGATGTGCTGAACGCTTACGACGCCAAGTACGCCGAGGTCCTCAGAGCGCTGAAATGACCCCGGGGGTAATTTCCCTCTGGCTCCGTCGGAAATTACCCCGGGGTCTTAGAATCGGGCCAGATACGATGCCTTGAAAAAGAAGGCGCGGGCTGTCGGTCGATAGGGATCGACGTCGAGCCGCTCCCAGAGCGATCCGTAACCGGCGTGAACCACGGTGCCGGGCACGAGCTCGTACGAAGCGAGGAAATCACCGAGCACCTGACGCCGCGAGCTGTCGTACTGCACGATCGCCCGCATGAGGAATTGCGGCGTGAACTGGTAGGTGTTGCGAAGATTGACGATGTACACGTCGTAGACCTTCTCGCCGGTATCGCGGCGCTCGAAGTGCACGAAGGTGTACGAGAAGCTGTGATTCAGCTTCGAGTTGGGTTGGAGCCCGACGCGCGCGCTGAGTGCGCGCCTCTGGCCCTGGAACGGGTCCACCTCGTCGTAAAACACCGATGGTCCGCTATTGACGTTACCGCCCAGGCTCAGCCACTTCGTGAACTGCGCACCGCCGTCGGCCATCACACGACCCACCTCGAAGCGTTCGTGCGCGAAGGTTTCGTGACCACGCGACATGTCCAGTCGCAGGTAGCCCTGACGCGTGAAATTGAAACGTATCGCTGGTATCACCTCGAGCTCACTGCCGCCCTGAATGCGGTCGTCCGCGGCGGTCACCCAGATGAAGGGGTTTATCCGCTTCAGCCACGGGTACCGCTTCTCGTCGGGATAGAAACTGAGCCCTTGATACTGCCAGCCGCGGGTCAGGCCAACGCGATTGATAAACGCGGTGTCCATGCGAAAATCGCTGCTGTAGTGCTCGAGCTGACCGGAGACGGCAACACGTCTCGTGTCGTACGAGTACGTCAACTGACCGCCGAATCCGGTCGCCGAGTCCGAGAGCTCGCTTGCGGATTCGCTCACAATCACGTTTCCGTTCCAGCGAAAGCGATCGCCGTGCTTCAGCGAAATATCGGCGGCGATCACTCGGTTGTAGTCGCGCTGAAATTCGGTGTCGGTTACCAGCACCCCCGCGTACTGACCATCACCAAAGTTGCGAGTCCCTCGCCCGATCGCGTACATCTTGCGACCATCAGGGACTGACTCGTCAGGCGCCATGAGCGTGGCGAACGTGTAGCGCCCGGACGTCCCGGTCAGCTTCACGCCCGCGCTGGGATCCACGATTCGCCGCGTGTGCACCGCCGTGCGCATCGTCGAGTCAAAACCCGTGCTGGCGAGGTTGAACAGGCCGAGCCCCTCCATGAAGAACGGCCGCTTCTCGCTGAAGAAGATCGGATAGCGCTGGTTCACCTCGACCTCGAACGCGTCGCTTTCCACCTGGCTGAAGTCGGGATTGACGGTCGCATCGAGCGTGACCGTGGAGGTGATGCCGTATTTCAAACTGGCGCCGAAATCTCCCTGCTGCCGCGCATCCTGCCAGGCTCCCGCTGCACGCACCTGATTGTGCGAATAGGTGGCGCTTGGAATCACTTCGAGCAGCAGCGGCTGCTTCAACGATCCAAACGCGACCGGGGCATGCGCCTCGAAGACCCATTCACCCGGCTTCATCTCCGGCCACGACCACGAGATCCCCAGACGGCTGTTTCGTCTGAAGAAGAGCATGTTCATGCGCACGTCATCCCCACCGCGAAACCTGATGCTCTGAAGCGGCAGCCGCATTTCGACGACGTAACCCTCTGCGTCAACCTTACCGGCACTCTGCCAGAGCCAGTCCGGTGCGGTGTCTTCGTTGGAACTCTGGAGCGCATCCATCTGGATGCCGCTGGGGTTGACGAACATGTGATAGGCGATTTGACCGGCCCGGCTCGAGTCGAGGCTTACGCCGACCCAATCGTCGCTCCACACGTTGTCGCGCCGGCTGATCGTCGACCTGATCTTGGCGGGTTCGTCGTCATAACAGCGAAATGCGAAGTAGATGGCCTCGCTGTCGTAACCGATCCAGACACTCGTGCGCTGTTGTTCAGGTTCGCCCCGAAGGGGGTTGTACGACATCCATTTGTCGAGCGGCAGCGGTTCGCCCGACCACAACTCATCGTCCAGGACGCCATCGATCTTTGGCGGCACCGTGGCGCGGCGGGCGCGCAAATCCTCATGGGTTGGGGCACCTGAGTCTTCACGGGCTGGCGTCTGTGCCGGGGCGGGTGTCGCTGTCAGCAGCGCGGATGCCAGGCACAACGCGGGTACAAGACGCACGAATCCTCCGAGGTGTCTTTCGATCCGCAATCTTTGACGGAGAAAACGCGCGTTCGGTTGCGTTCCGGTTATCTTTTCCGGGTCGCCAACCTTTTCTTGACCACCTCCGTCCAACGTGGCTAGCATACCTAACTAGTTAGGCCTAACTAGCTAGGCTTCAAACCGGGACCGTCATGAGCACATCACGAAACGACATCCTTCAAGGCACCCTGACGCTCCTCGTTCTCAAAACCCTCGCCTCGAACAAGCGGATGCATGGATACGCGATCACGACCCACGTCCAGCGCGTCTCCGCCGACCTCCTACGCGTGGAAGAAGGCTCGCTCTATCCGGCCCTGCACCGAATGGAGCAACAAGGCTGGCTGAGGTCCGAGTGGGGCCTTACAGAGAAGAACCGTGAGGCCCGCTTCTACTCCCTCACGGGACTCGGACGGAAGCAACTGGCGCTCGAGGAGGAGAGCTGGGCCCGGTTTACCGAGGGTGTAGGCCGCGTCCTTCGTTATGTCTAACGAGGTCCGCCTTTAGCCAGCGCTCAGAGGTAACACTATGCCTTGGCTACGCCGACTGCTGAATACGTTTCGTCCGGGTCGAGTCCAGCGGGACATCGATCGCGAGATCTCTTTTCATCTTGCCGAGCGAGCCGACCAGCTGCGGAGCGAGGGTATCGGCCCTGAAGAAGCGAATCGGCGCGCACGGCTTCAGTTCGGCAATCCTGTCGTTCAGCGTGAGCGCACGTGGGACGTCGATATCGCCCGGGCGGTGGACGCCACGATGCGAAATACGCGCTACGCCTTTCGCACGCTCACCCGCACACCTGGGTTCACGGTGACAGTCGTGCTGACGCTGGCGCTTGGCATCGGGGCAAACACCGCGGTCTTCTCCGCCATTGACACCGTCCTGTTGAGGCCGCTGCCGTTCCCCGACGGCGATCGCCTCGTCGAGCTGACGCAGGTGCGCGAAGGGTCGGGCGAGACGCGCATCGCGCCGGTGCGCCTCCAGGACTGGAATCGGTTGAACGTGACCTTCGACGGGATTGCAGGTCACTACGTGGACGACATCGTCGATACCCGTGGCGAACTGCCGGAGCGATTCCGTCGCGCTTTTGTGACTCGTGGATTTTTCGACGTCCTGAAGGTGACGCCGGCGATCGGCCGCGGCTTCGTGGCATCCGAACATACTGTCGCGCAGCCAATCGCGAACATCATCAGCGATCGGCGCTGGCGCCGCCTCGGTGCGGATCCCTTGATCGTTGGACGCGCGGTCAAGATGCAATACGCCTCCATCATCACAATCGGGGTCATGCCCGCAGACTTTCAGTTCCCCGCCAGTGATGTGGATATGTGGAGCGCTGACGACGCCGATGCGCCGTGGGCGCAATCGCGAGCGCTGACGTGGCTCACCGGCATCGGCCGACTCCGCCAGGGCGTCACGCTCGCGCAGGCCGAGACGGATCTGAATCGAGTGCAGACGTATCTCGCCTCGCAATATCCCGACACTGACCGCGACGTACGCGTGCGTGTCACGCCGCTCAAGGACACGGTGGTCGGGGACAGCCGCGCGTCACTCTGGCTGCTGTTCGGCTCCGTGTCGGTGCTGCTGTTGATTGCGTGCACGAACATCGCAGCTCTCCTGCTGTCCCGCGCGGCCAATCGCGAGCAGGAGATCTCGGTTCGCTATTCGCTGGGGGGGTCGCGACGAGCCGTCGTCGCTCAACTCCTGACCGAGGCGGCCGTCCTGGCAACGAGCGGCGCACTCGTCGGCTTCCTCCTCGCCGTCATCGCGTCCAGGGCGTTTCGATCGCTCGCGCCCGAATTGCCGCGGGTGAATGAGATCACCGTTGACGGACGCATCCTTCTCTACACCATCGCGTCGACCGTCATCGTCGCGCTGCTGTGCGGCCTGGTTCCGGCGTTGCGGGGCGCGCGTGGGGTCAGACCCCTTCGCAGTTCTGCACATACATCGCTCTCGCAGCGCCACTCGATCCAATGGCTGCTCGTCGGCGTGCAGGTCGCCCTCTCAGTCACACTCCTTGCGGGCGCCGGATTGCTGCTGCGAAGCGTCGAGGCGTTGTCGCGCGTGGACTTCGGGTTTGACTCCAGCCACGTGCTGACACTGCACGTGAGCGGCACGTACGGCTGGGAAACGACTGACATGCACGTGCAGCGCATCAACCGCGTCATCGATGAGGTCGGTGCGCTCCCGGGCGTCGAGTCCGTGGCCGTCACGTCGACGTTGCCGGGTGTGCGCGATGAACAACAGTTGGAGTTCACGCTCGCTGAAGGGCGCTCCGACTCGGCGCCGCGCACGTTCGCCGAGACCCGGGTCGTGTCGCCGGCCTACTTTCAGACTCTGCGGATACCGTTGCTGACGGGTGAACTGTGCCGGCGCCCCACGGATGCCGGTGGCAAGACGGGAGTGATCACAGAGACCCTGGTCAACCGACGCTTCGCCGACCTCTACCTACCGGATCGCGAAGTGATTGGCCTTCACCTCTCTGGCGGTCTCGACGGTTTGGTCAAGAACGGTCATCTCTTCGGTAACCCTCCCCCATCCAGGATCGTCGGCATCGTGGGTGATGCGCGGGAGACGGGTGCCGACCGTGCGCCGGCGCCGACCGTATACACGTGCTTTAGTGCTCCCACTCCCGCGCCGTGGCATCTGGTGCGGACGAACGGCGATCCGTTGGCGATGGCCGAAACCGTTCGCCGCAAGATCCACGAGCTCGAGCCGCAGCGATCGGTGTATGACGTCGCCCCGCTCGAGGGACGCATGGGTGACGCATATGCGCAGAACCGGGTACGCACGTGGCTACTGACACTCTTCGCGCTGACGGCGTTGGCGCTCGTTTGCGCCGGCGTCTACGGCACACTGAGCTACGCCGTCGGCCTTCGTCGCCGTGAAGTCGCACTGCGCCTCGCGCTTGGCGCACTCCGGCGCAGCGTCGTGCATCAACTGACGACGACGAGCATTCGCATCGTGGGAACGGCCTCTGCCATTGGCTTGGTGCTCGCGCTCGTCTTCACGCAAAGCCTGTCGACCATGCTCTACGGCGTCACGCCGACCGATCCAGCAACGCTGGGCGGCGTCATGCTCCTGGTCGTCGCCGTGGCGCTCATCGCTGCTTTCATTCCGGCCGCGCGCGCGACGTTTGTGCAACCGATGCGCGCCCTGCGAGAGGAGTAGAGAACGTGACGTGGCTTCGACGCGCGTTGAACACGTTGCGCCCGTCGCGGATTCAGCGCGACATCGACCGCGAGCTCGCCTTCCATATCGCTGAGCGCGTCGATCAGCTGCGCGGGCAGGGGCTCAGCCACGACGAGGCGACACGACGGGCGCGAGTCCAGTTCGGCAACGTGATCCTCCAGCGGGAACGCACTCGTGATGTGGATATCGCGCGAGGTCTCGACACCTGTCTCCGCAACTTGCGTCATGCGGTTCGCACGTTGATCAGCACACCTGGGTTTTCGATAACGGTTGTTCTGACGCTGGCGCTCGGCATTGGCGCTAACAGCGCGGTCTTCTCGGCAATCGATGCCGTGCTCTTGCGACCGCTGCCCTTTCGTGATTCCGACCAGTTGATGCGCCTGCGCCAGGCGCAAGAGACCGAGTCGGCGATAGCACCGCCGCGGCTGGAAGACTGGAACCGGCTGACTTCATCTTTCGCGGCGATCTCCGGTTACTACATCGAGGACGTCTCCGACACCACCGGCGAGTTCCCGCAACGGCTCAGGAGGGCCGTCGTCGCCCCACGCTTTCTCGAAGTGCTGAACGTCACACCGGCGCTCGGACGACAGTTCAGCGCCGACGAGTATCGAAGCGGCGGGCCGCCTTCCGTCTTGATCAGCGATCGCTATTGGAAGACGCGTCTCGGCCGTCATCCCGGCGTCCTGGGCACCGCTCTTCACATTGCCGATCGCGCGTACTCGATTGTGGGCGTCCTTCCTGCCGACTTCGCGTTCCCCGATCGCGAAGTGGATTTGTGGTGGCCATATCCAGTCGATAGTCCGTTGACCGTGGATAGTGCGGAAAACCGGCAGCTTCAGTGGTACACGGGCATCGGTCGCCTCAGGCCGGGTGTCGAACCGGCGCAGGCACGGGAAGACCTGACCCTGATCCAGGCGCAACTCGCGAAGCAGTATCCCGTTACCGACGCCCCCATCAGCGTTCGCATCGTGCCGCTCGCAGACACAGTTGGAGGTGCTTTTCGCGGCTCATTGTGGCTCCTCTACGGCGCGGTGTCCTTGCTGCTGCTCATCGCGTGTATCAACATCGCTGCTTTGCTGCTGTCGCGCACTGCGAGACGCGAACGGGAGATCGCTCTCCGCGTCTCGCTCGGCGCATCACGCTCGACAATCGCCGGTGAGCTGTTTGCGGAGACGGCTGTTCTCGTCTGTGTCGGTGCAACCAGCGGCGTCCTCGTCGCTGCTGCGGTCTCCCGGGCGTTCCAGACGTTCGCGCCCCGCCTGCCACGCCTCGAGGCCATCGGAGTCGAGCCGAGGATGCTGCTGTATTCGCTCGCCGCCGCTGTCGTCGTCGCGTTGCTGTGCGGGCTCTTGCCAGCCATTCGCGGTGCGCGCGGCGTCGCTTCAAGAGCTCACGGGGCCGGCCGACGACTCTTCCATCACTCGATTCAGTGGTCACTCGTCGGTGTGCAGGTGACGCTGTCCATCACGTTACTGTCGGGCGCCGGGCTCCTCATGCGCACTCTCGACGCGCTCTCTCGGGTTGAACCGGGGTTTGATGCGGCGCGAATCCTTGCCTTCCGTGTCAGCGGCAACTGGAACGAGAACTACGACAACCCTGCAGGGCTCGTTCGACGCGTCGACTCGACTCTCGACGATCTCGGCGCCATCCCAGGTGTCGAAGCGGTGGCGACCTCCTGGACATTACCGGGAGCGCCAGGTCCGTATGAAATCGAGTTCGAGCTTGGTGGCGCGACGTCAGCCGCCAGGCAACCGGTGATCGGCGCGTGGCGAACAGTTTCGCCGAGCTACTTCAAGACAATGGGTGTTTCGCTGCTGTCGGGAAGCCTGTGCCGGTCGCTTCCCTCTGGGATCCATAGACCAGGTTCGTCCCTGGACGTCATGGTGAACCGCAGGTTCGCGGACCGATATTTCCCGGGCAGTTCGCCCATTGGGGCTGACCTGAGTTGGGACAACGGCTCGCTGGCCGGAAGGATCACCGGAATCGTTGGAGACGCGCGTGAGCTTGGCATCGACCACGACATTGCGCCGACGGTCTATTCCTGCGACAGTGCGCCGAATCCATTTCCGTGGTTCGTCGTCCGCACCGAAGGCGACCCGGCCCTCATCGCAGCCGTCGTCCGTCAACGCCTCAACCAACTCGAGCCTCTGAGATTCGTGTACGAGATGGCGCCGCTCGAGGCTCGCATCGGCGATGCGTACTCCCAGAACCGCCTGCGCGCATGGCTCGTAATGCTCTTCTCGATCACTGCGCTGGGCCTCGTGTGCACTGGTATCTACGGAACCTTGAGCTATGCCGTCAGCCTCCGTCGTCGAGAAGTCGCTCTCCGCCTGGCATTGGGCGCCCTCCGGCGAAGCGTCGTGTATCAGCTGATGGCGACGAGCATTCGCATCGTGGGGACGGCGTCTGCCATCGGCTTGGTGCTCTCACTCGTCTTCACGCAGAGCCTGTCGAACATGCTCTACGGCGTCACGCCGACCGATCTGGCAACGCTGAGCAGTGTCATTCTGCTAGTCGTTGCGGTCGCTTTTGTGGCCGCCTTCATTCCCGCCGCGCGCGCGACCTTCGTGCAACCGATGCGGGCCTTGCGCGAGGAGTAAGCAATGGTTGCATGGCTCCGACGCGTGTTGAACACGTTGCGCCCCGCGCGGATTCAACAGGACATCGACCGCGAGCTCGCGTTTCACCTCGCCGAGCGCGTCGACGAACTGCGCG
>DASRJE010000045.1:0-42949 GCA_035649635.1 Vicinamibacterales bacterium
GTAGTACACGATGTAGTCCGCAGCACGCACGCGGTGAAGGCTCTTTGTGTTCACCACGATCACGTGAGCGAGGCACTCGCGTCGAATTGATCCGATGACGCGCTCCTGCAGCATGCGGTTGGGTCGGCTCTGTTCCGGGGCCCCAGTGCTACCCGATGCTAACCTGCTGTCACTTCCTTTCCTGCGTTTGGGCCTCGCGCTAACACTGTCTGCCAGAAGAAGCCGGCCTGAAAGGCGAAGAGCAGCACGACGAAAAGCCCCGCGTCGTTCAATTGTGCCTGCAGCGTTGGAATGAAGGTGAGAAATGCCATCGGTGACACGAGCACTGCTGCCAAGCACTTTCGAACCTGGCGGCGATCGAATGTGCCTTCGCCATTTAGCGTATCGAACCCCACCTTCGCAGTGATTCCGAGCAGCAGTGCTAGAAATGAAAATCCGTACAGCTGAAGCCTTGCACGGCGGTTCTGATCTTCAACATCAGGAGATCCTGTCCCATCAGCATCGCCAGGGGTTGCCGGTTCAGCCGGAGGCATCGGAGGTCTCTCCATTTGGGCTCCCGCATTGACGGCTGCCGACTGCGCGAACGCCACGCTTGGCACGGAAAATCCTTGGGCAGAGTTTTGCAGCAGCTTTACCCGATTGGCCGCTACCCAACCGTAGGACCAGTTCTGTGTGCCATATGCAACTTGGTACCAACGCTGCTTTGAGAACGCAAATCCGACGGTTGTTTCTCTGCAGATAAACAGGCGGGTGTTAATTGGAATGACCCCTAATTTTTTGCCGAATACCCTGTCATTCGCCAATATTCCAACCGTCCGCGATTCCTACCACACAGTGGTTGCTATCGCCGGCCAAACGACGAGACGGCCAGCCTCTGGAGATGCTTATTCCGATCGGGGTCGGTGACGCGCAACCGTCTCACTCTCGTTACCGGTTGCCGTTTGCCCGCTTCGAACAGAAGGAATAGACCCTGGCGTGAGTCGGCTGCAGGTCTCGGCGGAGCCCGAGCGCTGCGCCCTCGCATGCGGTCGCGAAGGCGATCCTGGTTGCAAGCTACGTCAAGACTTGGCGGGCGGACCGAGACACGCCCGTCGAACAGCGCGTATCGCCGTGGCGCACGCAGCCGGTCTGGTGAAATCCCGCGACACGTACTGGAAGATGCGTCGACGAGGTCATCGCCCGACCCGTCCAGTGACAGCATTCGGGCGTTGAACTCGAACTGGCCAAGGTGATTCGCAATGAATGTGCGCCAGGTCTGTGACGGTCTCCTTGGCCGGTCTCGCAGATACCGCGACACCGTGCGTTCTGAGACGACTATTCCAAGCTTGGTCAGTTCGCCGTGAATTCGAGGTGCGCCCCACAAGCGATTCTCGTCAGCCAGACGCCTAATCAGATCGCGACACGACGAATCGATGCGCGGTCGTCCCGGACGTCGCGAACGGCGCCACCAGTGGCGACGGAACCGAGCGCGGTGCCACCGATCGACGGTGGCCGGCTGAATCAGCACCAGCGCGGTGTGCCACCGCGGCCACACCCGTCGCAAGGTCAGCCACAGGAGGCGGTCAGACCGTCGAAAGCCCCGGTTCGAACGCGTCCGGACGGCCAATTGGTGGCGTAGGGCGACGATCTCGAGCAAAAGGTCTCGACGCGTCGACAAGGCGAGTCGGAGCGCAGCGAGCGTCTCGGCGATGTGCTGCATCGCGTGTCGCACGGCCAGCTACTATGCCACGTCAGTAAAGTTTGCCGGATTGAATATTGGCGACGGACAGGCAGCTTATGTCGACAGGTACTCGGTGCGCATCTCTCATTGCGATCATCATCGGTTTCTGCGTTTTCCCAAGCCCTGCTAACGCTCAGAGCGCAATCGCCGGTGTCGTGAGGGACACAAGTGGAGCGGTATTGCCCGGCGTAACGGTCGAAGCGAGCAGCCCTGCGCTCATCGAAAAGGCGCGGACGGCCATCACGAATGAGTCGGGCCAGTACCGGATCATCGATCTCCGCCCCGGCACGTATAAAGTGACGTTCACTCTTACCGGGTTCGCGAGCGTTGTTCGCGACGGCATCCTGCTCGAGGCGCAGTTCACCGCTCCCGTCAACGTCGACATGCGTATCGGCGGGCTCGAGGAGACGATTACCGTCACCGGGGCGAGCCCTGTCGTGGACGTTCAGAGCAGCACGCGGCGCGACGTCGTTTCGCATGAGCTCATCGATTCGCTGCCCACGGCGCGTCAGTTCATGTACATGGCGAATACCGTTCCGTCGGTCAACACCGGCGGCTTCGACGTCGGTGGTTCGAGCTCGATGTGGCATGACGGAGGCCTGACCGCGCACGGGTCGGGCAACGCCGATTCGAGAACTCTCGTTGACGGAATGGTGGCCGACGCGATGTTTCCGTCCGGGCAGTGCGCATGCATCTACGACAATGAAATGCAAACGCAGGAGATCGCCGTCTCGGTAAGCGGCGGAGCGGCCGAGAGCCAGTTGTCCGGCGTCATCGTCAATCGCATCCCGAGGTCCGGCGGCAACATCTTCAGCGGTGAAATGCTGGTGACGTTTTCGGGTAACGCTCTGCAGGGCAACAACATCAACGACGAGCTACGCGCGCGGGGCGTCACGGATCCAGCGGAAATATCCGAGCAGTACGACATCAATTACAGCCTCGGCGGGCCGCTCGTTCGGGACAAACTGTGGTTCTTCTTCACCGGCCGCGAGTGGACGTATAACAACTATGTCCTGGGCGGGAAGACCGCCGATGGAAGCCGGCTATCGACCGACAACTATGCACGAGGGTTTCCATTCCGCCTGACCTACCAGCTTTCAGGGAAGGACCGCCTCACCGGGCTCTTCAACTATTCGACGAAAGGTCAGAACAACTCCTACCTGACCGGGTGGCTCGGGCCAAGCGTCGTTGCGCCGGAAGCCACTCACATTCAGCGGCTTCCTTACGAGTTCATCACGCAGGGGAAATGGACCTCGACCCTGACGAACAAACTGCTCCTCGAGGCCGGCTACCACTACACGTACCACAAGAACGTCTACTCGTATCAGCAAGAGGTGATTCAGGCGACTTGCACGACGCCATCGAGCATGTGTGCCCCCGGAACCGATTACGGCAGCATTGCCAAGCGGGATACGCTGCTCAACTACGAGTGGAACGCACCGATCTCCGGCACTACCTCCGGTCAGGGACCGCAGTCGAATCCGGGACCGTCTCAGTACATCACCGCCTCGGTCGCATATGTCACGGGAGGACACCAGTTCAAAGTAGGCTTCCAGAATCGCTCCGGCTACAGGGGCTCGGACCGTACGATCAACGGCGACATCAATCAGTTGTACCGCAATAGCGTGCCGTTCGCCGTGGACGTGCTGAACACACCGATCACACAGCGCAGCCAGGTGAATCACGACCTCGGAGTCTTCGTACAGGACTCCTGGACGATGAAGCGGCTGACTATGAGTCCCGGCCTTCGATGGGATTACTTCAACGCGTCGATCCCCGAGCAGATGGCCCCAGCCGGCCGTTTTGTACCGGAGCGCCGCTTTGCAGCAGTGGAGAACATTCCGAACTGGCACGACGTGTCACCACGATTCGGGGTCTCCTATGACCTGACCGGACGGGGAACGACGGCCGTGAAGGGCCATTTCGGCCTGTACGTCGATTCCGCCGGAACGGCGCTCCCTGAACGCTACAACCCGATGGTCTTTTCCATCGACAATCGCACATGGACCGATGTCAACCGCGACGACATAGCCCAGGAGAACGAGCTCGGACCATCGACGAACCTGACGTTTGGCCAGAGAAGCAGTCGCAACATGGACCCCGGTCTCGAACGGCCGTACCAGATGGTATGGAATGTCGGAGTCAACCATGAGTTGCGCAGCAATCTCGCTGTGGCGGTCACATATACGCAGCGGAGCTACCGTCGACTGAACATGCTTCGCAACCTCGCGATCCCGCCGAGCGAATACACGCTCTACACAGTGCCAGACCCGCGAGGTAATGGTGAGATGCTGCCAGTCTACAGCATCAACCGTGCGGTGTTCGGATTGGTCGACCAGATCGACACCAACTCGACACAAAATTCACACGTCTACCGCGGTGTCGATGTTTCGTTCAATTGGCGCTACAGAGGCGCGTTGCTGTTCGGTGGAACTTCCACAGGCCATTCAATCGCGACGACGTGTGAAGTCGACAACCCGAACAGCCTGCGCTTCTGCGACGAGTCGCAACACGGCATTCCGCTTCTACAAGCTTCAAACTCTCCGGGACGGTCCCGCTACCGTACAAGTTTCAGCTGAGCGGCGTGTTCAAGAGCCAGCCGGGGACGGAGCTGAACATCGGTTATCAAGTGACGCGCGCGATCCTGCCACAGCTCACGCAGGCGTCGGTGACGGTACGTCTCAACGAACCGGGTTCTGAGTACATCGATCGTCTCAACCAGCTCGATCTGACAATCGCTCGCAACTTCAGGAGCGGAAGAGTGGTCATCCGTCCGGAACTGGCGATGTTCAACGCCCTGAACGCCGCCCCGGTGCTGACCCAGACGACCATCTATGGGCCCAACCTCGGCCAGATCACGAGCATTTTGAACGCGCGTCTCCTGCGATTGGGTATGACCGTGAGATTTTGAACGCGGCCAACGTGTTTGTAAGCGAGGAGGCCATGCAGCGCCGCAACTTTTCGAAATTGCTCGGTCTCGGCGTAATCGGTTTGACTCACGTCACCGAAGCCGCGCCGGGAGTAATCATGCGAAGGCGCGTGACGTCATCGGAGAAGAAGGAGTGGGCCCGCGAGCATCTGAGAGGACTCGGCAGTCTCGTCATGCCCACATTCTCGCCGGACTTCACGAGCCTTGACGAGGAGGGCGTGCGACATGACGTGCGTCACCGGATCCGGCAGGGTTTCTGCTCGACGATGGTGTCAGCGACGGGAGCCACTGCGGAGCAACGCAGGCGAATGATGGAGATCGTGCGTGATGAAGTACGGGATCGAATGCTGATCTCCGTAATTGTCGGCGGCGCTGCGGATTCCGCAATCGCCTCGCTGCAGAATGCTGCGAAAATGGGGTGCACTCACGCGCTACTGACGTTACCGGAGAGCTTACGGCCGGACACCGAAGAACAGGTCTACGCGCACTATCGAAAGGTGATCGACGCGACTTCGCTCCCGATACTGCTCTATGGATCTCCGGTCGCATCGCTGCGTCGTTTCCATCCGAGTGGAATTCCGATCAACGTGTTCGATCGTCTGGCGGATCACCCGAGTGTCGTGGGTATGAAGCTGACACACTCGATGCCGGCCGCGCTGGCCTACGAATTGTGCGAGCGTTTCGTCGGATCGGTTGCTCATGGGGCCGGTCAACCTGGATCTGTTTCCTATCCTCGGCCGCCATTACCAGCACATCCAGTGGAGCAGCCAGTGGATCTCGGACGCGGTCCAGTCTCCTGAAAAGCCGTATGGCATCGAGCTGCTGGATTTGGTGCGGCAGCGCCGAATGGAACAGGCGATGACGGTATATTGGCAAATGCAACCACTGATTCAGCTCGTCTATGACGTGCAGGCATCTCTGTTGCCGGCACACCCGTGGCAGCACATGAAGTATTACCAGTGGGTCATGGGCGGGAATGGCGGGTTGTTGCCGCTCGACGGGCGCGAGAAGGTTCCAGTTCTCGACGCAACCGCGCGCCGACGGATTCGGGACACGTGCCGACAGGTAGGCATTCATGTGGATCGGCCTGAGGAAGAGTTCATGGTGGGCAGAGTGGCGTATGCGAAGGGTGTCCGACCGTCGAACCTGGCGTCTAAACCCCTGTATACATAGCCAGCAAGCCTGTCCCCCGGAAGACAGCCGAAGGGGGTATCGCAGCGAAGGAAAGAAGCCATCTGATGGAACAGCGATGTAAATCACACCTCGGTATGGCCGGATTGCTGAGCACGTTCGTCGCGGCGGTTCTGCTGTTCCCGATTGCCGCCGCTGGTCAAACGCCCTCGAAGCAGATGCTTCCAGAGGCGAAATCGACTTGGGTTCCCCCCCGTACCGCTGATGGCCAGCCGGACTTCCAGGGAATCTGGACCAACGCAACGATTGTTCCGCTGCAGCGGCCTGCCGAATTCGCCGGCAAGCCGATGCTCACTCCGCAGGAGGCGGAGGAGCGTGTCAAGCGCACACTCCACGAGTGGGATCGAGACCGACGCGATGGGGGTGCCGCACAGGATCTGTCTCGTGCGTATGGCAGTGTCTGGTGGGATGCCGACGCAAAGTTGGCTCCCGACCGGCGGACCGCGCTCATTACCGACCCGGGGGACGGCAGGATACCGCCATTGACTCCAGAAGCGCAGGCACGACTTGCCGCGAATCAGGTTCGCACGCGACGTCCCGCGGAGACGCCGGCGGATCGCACGTACATCGAGCGCTGTCTCTGGTGGATGGCCGTCGGGCCGCCGATGCTTCCAAGTTTCGCCAACAACTCCCCCTTCAACACGCTGGTCAGCAATTACAGGTTCATCCAAGCTCCAGGATACTTTGTCATCGTCCACGAGATTCTCCATGCGACGCGGGTTATTCCACTGGATGGTCGTCCCCATGTGGGATCGACGGTCCGTTCCTGGATGGGAGATTCCCGCGGCCGCTGGGAAGGGAATACGTTGGTTGTCGAGACGACCAACTTCATCGATCGCGGCCAATTCAGGGGGGCGGGACAGAACATGCGTCTCGTCGAGCGCTTCACGCGAACCGCTCCAGACACGCTGATGTACGAATTCACCGTGACCGATCCGACGACGTTCTCGAAACCGTGGACCGCAAGCGTTCCGATGATCTCCAGTGAAGGTCCGATTTTCGAGTGGGCCTGCCACGAGCATAACTACGGTCTTGCCAACATCCTCAGTGCAGCGCGTGCGGAGGAACGCGCTGGGGCCGAGGCTACACAGAAACAACGCTGATCGTGACGGATTGGTTGCGCACAAACGGCTGCGCCGCGTGTGGCTATCACAAAGTCGACCGCGCCAGAATTCGCAAGCGTTGAGTGAACTCGTCGATCCCGTGTCGCCGGCGCGATTCGCCTCGATCACCCACGAAGAGTGCGGACGTTCACAGCGCGATGCTGTGAGCAAGCGCATTTGGGCCTCGATGTAAAGAGCCAGACTGCCAGGGATGTCGTGACTGGACGCTGCGCGACAGCTTCGGCGGCCGCGCGATCGTAGCGGTGGTGGAGCCCGCCGACGTGCGGCGTCACGACGATCCCGTAGGTGTCCCACCGACGGATCGGTGGCACTGGGGTAGCGGAGATCCGAAAACGGCGGCGCCGTTTCCTTGGGAGTCTGCGGCAGACTGCGGCCGGCTTCGATGCGCCGCTTCTTCGCCCGATTCGGCGTCGAGCGGCGGTCGATGGGAGCACCACACCATCAGAGTGAAGACACATTCGCCCCTGTGAGGGATCGGAAACTTGCGTCCGATTTGCGTCCGATAACACCCTAACACCGGCTAAAACCACCTATCACCCGGTACCAGCAGGCTAGGCGGGACAACAACATCCACAACCCGCAGAAATCTGCAAAACCTCCATCCCTGGTTCAAATCCGG
Source organism: Vicinamibacterales bacterium (assembly GCA_035649635.1). GTDB lineage: Bacteria > Acidobacteriota > Vicinamibacteria > Vicinamibacterales > UBA2999 > Gp6-AA40. The sequence continues at coordinate 7,584 of DASRJE010000045.1, forward strand.
GCGGCGCCTCCAAATTCACAGTTCAAATTCGATCATTTGTGCGCCAGCGGCACAAACGTACGGTTTGCGGATGGACTCCAGTGGACTACAAATCGCGCTTGCCCACCTCGCGCACTCTCGTAAATCACTGAATCCATTGGCGCGGCCGCGAGACAGATTTTGAAAGGGCGGAGGTCCAGAGAACCTCCTCCTCAGGTGCTGGCGACGTGCAGCGCGAGTGAGCCCTCGCAGAAACACGCCGCCTGCCGTCAGGCTCTCGCCCACGTGGTATCGGTCGCTGCTCTTGTGGCGGCCTGGGGCAACGTCGCCGAGCGCGGGGACCGTTCAAAACGGGCGCTGTATCCTACGAGCAGGTCATGTCTGAGCCTCGCCGCCACCATTACCTACCGCGTTCGTACCTGAGCGCATTTTGTTCGTCCGACGGCGGCCTGACTGTCCTTCGGGTTGATGGACGGCTTTTGCCCCGAGTCACGCCGAAGACGATCGCGTTCGAACGCGATCTCTAGACGCAACCAAAACCCTCGCGAGCCAAGCGCGGTACGACGCTATGTAGATCGCGTCGCCCATCGGGGGTTGGTTGGGGGCTCGCAAACCGTCTGAATTTGAAGTTCTGCTGGACCGCTGCATGAGTCGCGTCGGGCGCGAACTTAGCTCGGACTCCGTACACTGTCCTTCAACCGAGCGTCCGGATATCCTCATCCTGAGAGTGCGTCGAGGTCGTCTTCACGGAGTGACTGCCGACGAGAGCGTAATCGCAACCCGTACAAGAAGGATGTTGGGCGTGGATCGACGCGAGACTGAACGGCTCCTCGAAGTCATCCGTGAGGCGCATGCGGCCGGCGAGCTGGCGGCGCTGGCTACGGTCGTGCGCGTCAAAGGGAGCGCTTATCGACACGAAGGCACGCGTATGTTCGTGCGTCAGAACGGGACGTACGAGTGCGCGCTATCCGGCGGATGTTTGGAACCGACGGTTGCCGAGGCCGCGGCGCGTGTCATCGCCAGCGGCGAGCCGGTGATCGTGAGCTACGACCTGGCCGACGATTCGATCTGGGGCCTGGGCATTGGCTGCAGCGGCGCCGTCGACATTCTTATCGAGCGGCTTGAAGACGATGCTATGACGCGCGAGTGGTTGACGATGCTCGAGCGCGCCGAAGCGGCGGTGCTCGTCACGTCGCTCTCCGGCGTGTCGGGGCGAATGATCGTAGGTGACGCCGGCCTGATCGCCGGAGGGTTATCCGATGCCGTCGTCGAACAGCAGGCGGTGGAACGCGCCCGTTGCCGACTGCACGCGCCGGATCCCGCGTCTGGTCCGGAGTCGATCGGCAGCGCCGAAGTGTTCTTTGAAGTCGCTTCACCGCCGCCCGATCTCGTGATCTTCGGGGCCGGACCCGATGCGGACCCCGTTGCACGGATGGCCTGGACGCTCGGGTTCGCTGTGACCGTCGTGGACGTCCGCGAGGCATTCCTAGCGCCGGACCGTTTTCCCGGCGCCACGCTCGTGTGCGCGCATTTCAATGAGTTCGACGCCCGCCTGAACCCACGTGCCGGCGCCTTCATGCTTGTCATGAATCATCACGTCGAGCGCGATCAAGAGAGCCTCCGCTTCGGCTTGGAATCAGATGCCGCGTACATCGGGGTGCTTGGACCACGTTCACGCTACGAGAAGCTGCTGGTCGGTCTTGCGGCGCAAGGCTACGTGCCCGATGCTGCGAAGACCTCACGGGTGCGCAGCCCGGTAGGTCTGTCGCTTGGCGCCGAAACGCCGTACGAGGTGGCGGTGTCAGTCCTTGGGGAGATCCTGGCGATTCGTCGCGGGTTCGGAGGAGGGTTCCTCAGTGGTTCGGTTCGAAGCCTTCACAGCCCCGAGGAGAGGCGGCTCTTGGCCAACTCATAGTCGTCAGGCGTGTCGACATCCACCAGCAGATCTGGCGGAAAGTGCAGGACCATGGACCGCTCGCTGTGCCGGTGCAGGACCGAACGCGCACCGTGCTGGAGCTGGGCAAGCTCGGGGAAGAACTCACGTTCGAACAGATGTGGCGGCGCCATCACCTCGCCATACCGGACGCTGACGATCGGCGGCGTGTGCTGACGGTAGGTCTCGAGCACGGTTCGGTACTCGTTCGTTGTCACGAACGGCTGATCGGCGAGCGCGAACATGGCGGCATCGCTGTCGGCGAGATGCTCGACCGCCGTGCGGAACGAGCTGCCCATTCCGCTGGCGAACTGCATGTTGATCGCGTGTCGAAAGAGCAGACCATCAAGCGCGGCAAGCGTGGCTTCGTGCTCGCTGCCCAGCACAACCAGGACATCGTCGAAGCCGGCGGCGCAGACTTGTCGGACCGATCGTCGGATCAGGGGCTCGCCGCCGAACGGCAGAAGAAGTTTCTGAACACCCATCCTTGTTGAAGCGCCTGCGGCCAGTACCACTGCGCTCACCATAAGAGGTGTAGTGTAGGATCCTTTGCGGACGGCCGCGTGGCCTCACCACGTGCGGTACTACGAGCGGGAGGTTGGCGACGTGATTCCTGCAGCCTTCGATTACCTTCGGCCCCACACGACAGACGAGGCTTTTGCACAACTGCAGGAGTACGGGGCCGAGGCCCGTGTGCTGGCCGGTGGGCAAAGCCTGATTCCAGCGATGCGGTTTCGACTCGCGCGTCCCGCTGTCCTCGTCGACATCAACTCGCTGACCGAGCTGGCCCACCTGCGAATCAGCGATCACATGCTGGAGGTTGGCGCTATCGCGCGAGACAGCGACATCGAGCGCGCGCCGTGGATCGGCGAGCGCCGGTGGAGTCTCATCCACGACGCGTCACGCGTGGTTGCTGATCCGGTGGTGAGGCAGATGGGCACGGTCGTCGGCAGCCTGTGCCACAACGATCCCGCCGGTGACTGGACGACGGTCGCGCTCGCCTCTCGCGCCAGCGTCGTCGTTCGTGGCGAGGCCGGAATCCGCCGCGTCCCCATCGACGACTTTCTCGTGGACAGCTTCGCGACAGCAGTCGGTGACGGTGAGATGGCGCTGGGCGCGGAATTTCCGGTGCCCGACGATCGCACCGCCGGGTCGTACCAGAAGGTCGAGCGCAAGGTCGGTGACTTTGCCACTGCTGCAGCAGCCGTGCAGGTATCGCTGAACGCCGACGGCACGATCCGCGCCGCCGGCGTAGCGCTGTCGGCGGCAGGAGCGTGCGCCGTACGTGTCAACGCTGCCGAGAAGTTGCTGACCGGTCAGAAACCAAGCGCGGAGCTGATTCGCGCCGCTTCCAACGCTGCGTGGGAGCGCAGTGCACCGCAGCCGGATCTGCGCGGCACTGTCGACTACAAGAAGCACCTGGCTGGAGTACTTGTTGCGCGGGGTTTGCGTCAGGCACTCACGCGTCTGGGAGTACAGGCATGAAGGTCGAAGTCAACGTCAACGGCGTCGCGTACACACGGGACGTCGAGCCGCGAACGCTGCTCGCCTACTTCCTGCGGGAGGACTGCGGGTTGACCGGCACGCACGTCGGATGCGACACGTCGAGCTGCGGCTGTTGCGTCGTCGTGATGGACGGCTCACGGGCCGTGAAATCCTGTTCGATGTTCGCCGTGCAGGCCGACGGCCACGAGATCCTCACCGTCGAAGGGCTCGCGGCAAACGGCAAACTGCACGCGTTGCAGCAGGGCTTCTGGGATCAGCACGGCCTGCAGTGCGGCTACTGCACGCCGGGCATGTTGCTGACGTCCTATGCCCTCCTCAAGCATCAGCCCAATCCGAGCGAGGCCGACATTCGTGAGGGGCTCGCCGGAAACCTGTGCCGGTGCACCGGCTACCAGAACATTGTGAAAGCGGTGCAGCGGGCGGCCGGCACGCTCGGCCAGCCCGCCGTCACCAACGCATAGCGACGCTCACAAGGAAACGACGATGAGCATCCAGGCGAAGCCGCTCCATTCAGTGGGCGTACACATGAAGCGGAAGGAAGATCCGCGCTTCATTCAGGGCAAAGGCAACTACGTCGACGACCTCTCGTTTCCGGGCATGCTTTACCTCTCGTTGGTGCGGAGCACATACCCGCACGCCGAGATCACGAACATCGACATCAGCGAGGCGATGAAGGTGCCCGGCGTCAAGGCTGTGATCACTGGCAAAGATCTCGAGGCCGCCGGGCTCGGCTGGCTGCCGACCTTTCATGGGTTCGACAAGCAGATGGTGCTTGCGATTGGCAAGGTGCTTTTCCAGTATCAGGAAGTCGCCGCCGTCTTCGCCGAGACGCGCGCGGCGGCCGTCGACGGCGCCGAGGCGGTGCAGGTCAACTATGCGCCGCTGCCCGTCGTCGCCGATCCGTTCACGTCGAAGACCGACAAGACGCTGCTCCGGCCGGACCGCGAGAGCAAGACCAACCACATCTTTCACTGGGAAGTTGGCGATAAGGAAGGCACCGCTCGTGCGCTGGCAGCCAGCCCGAAACGGATCAAGCAACGCCTCTGGTTCCAGCGGTGTCACCCCGCGCCGCTCGAGCCGTGCGGCTGCGTCGCGTACTTCGACACGATGGGCCGGCTGCAGTTTCACGTGACGTCGCAGGCGCCGCACGTCTATCGCACCGCGCTGTCGCTCGTGACCGGCATTCCCGAAGACAAGATCCACGTGATTTCGCCGGATCTCGGCGGTGGCTTCGGCAACAAAGTGCCGGTCTATCCCGGATACGTGTGCGCGATCGTGGGCGCGCTCAAGATCGGACGACCGGTCAAGTGGATCGAGACTCGCACGGAGAACCTGACGAGCACCGGCTTCGCCCGGGATTACCACATGGACGTGGAGATTGGCGCGACCGCCGACGGCACAATCACCGCCCTGCACGTCGCCACGACGGCTGATCACGGCGCGTTCGATGCGGCTGCCGATCCGACCAAGTACCCGGCAGGAATATTCGGCATCGTCACAGGCAGCTACAGCTTTCCGGTTGCTTATGCGGAAGTCGACGCGTATTTCACGAACAAGGCGCCTGGCGGCATCGCCTACCGCTGTTCGTTCCGGGTCACCGAAGCGAGCTACGCGATTGAGCGCGGCATGGACATCCTGGCCGACGAGTTGGGCATGGATGCCGTGGAGCTGCGCAAGAAGAACTTCATCCGGAAGGATCAGTTCCCGTACCCGTCGGCGTTGGGGTTCACGTACGACAGCGGCGATTACCACAAGACGCTCGACGTCGCGCTCGAGAAGATCGGATACAAGGCGCTCCTGAAAGAGCAGGCGGAGAAGCGCGCGCGCGGCGAATTGATGGGCATCGGCTTCTCGACCTTCACCGAGGTGGTGGGCGCCGGGCCGTCGAAGCACTTCGACATCCTCGGTATCAAGATGTTCGACAGCGCCGAGATTCGCATCCATCCCACTGGCGCCGGAATCGTGCGAACTGGCACCAAGTCGCAAGGGCAGGGCCACGAAACCACGTGGGCGCAGATCGTGGCCGAAGAACTGGGTCTCGATCCCCAGACCATCATGGTGGAGGAGGGTGATACCGATACGGCGCCGTACGGCCTGGGCACGTACGCGAGCCGCAGCACGCCGGTTGCAGGCGCGGCCATCACGATGGCGGCGCGCCGCATTCGCGAGAAGGCGCGCAAGATTGCTGCGCACCTTCTCGAAGTCGGCGAGGGCGACGTCGAGTGGACCGACTACAAGTTCCAGGTGAAGGGCGTGCCCGCCAAGACGGTGACCATGAAGGAAATCGCCTTTGCCGCCTATACGAACATGGCGCAGAACGAGCCTGGGCTCGAGGCGACGTACTATTACGACCCGCCGAACATGACCTACCCGAACGGGGCCTATGTCGCGGTCGTCGACGTCGATCGAGAGACGGGCGAGACGAAAGTGCGGCGCTTCGTCGCCGTCGACGATTGCGGCGTGGTCATCAACCCCATGATCGTCGAGGGGCAGATCCACGGCGGGCTGACCGAAGGCTTCGCGATGGCGTTTATCCAGGAGATCCAGTACGACGCCCAGGGCAACAACCTGAATACCAACTTCACGGACTACCTCGTGCCGACCTCCCTCGAGACGCCGCACTGGGAGACGGGGAATACCGTGACGCCGAGTCCGCACCATCCGATGGGCGCGAAGGGCGTGGGGGAAAGCCCAAACGTCGGCAGTCCCGCTGCGTTCGTCAACGCCGTCATCGATGCGCTGTCGCCCCTGGGTGTGCGGCACATCGACATGCCGCTCACACGCGACAAGGTGTGGCGCGCAATCCGAGACGCAGAAGTAAAGAAGAAGGCCTAGGTGAATCTTCAATACACCGGCGAGGAGAAGATCCCCGCCGGTCTCGACGCTGTCTGGGCGTTCGTGACCGATCCGGAGAAGGTCGGTCACTGTTTTCCCGATGTGGTCGACGTCATGGTGCAGGACCCCACACACTTCGAAGCCATCGTGAAGGTCGGCGTCGGGCCGGTGCGCGGTAAGTTCAAGATGAAAGTCGAGCTCCTGCCCGCCTCGTCGAAGCGTCGCATCGACATGAAGATGTCCGGCGGCGGGTTTGGGAGCGCTGTCGATCTAACGTCTGGCGCCGACCTCGTCGATGCCGGCGACGGCACGACGCTGTTGAAATGGAGTGGCCAGGCCGAAGCGCGTGGTCCGGTCGCCGCCGTCGGCGGACGCGTGCTCGACGCGCAGGCTCAGAAACTCATCTCGCAGGCGTTCGGCAATGTCTGCCAGCAGTTGACGGTCTGACGGCGGCCATTGTGCCGATGGCGATGTCCAGGGTCACGCTTCGCGAACGATTCTTTCCGCTGCATCAACCCGACGATGTGGATCGGTTCCTCGAGCGATTCCAGTGGTCCGTCGTCTTCAAGGCCGGCACGAGCGACAAGACCGTCGATGCGTGGCTGGTGGTGCAGAACGTGCTCGAGACGCGAGTGGACGTCGCTGTAGGCTTCATCAGGCTTCCTGACGATCGCGCGGCGAGCGATCGCGTGAGCGCGCTCACGAGCATCGTGCACCGTAGCCCCCAGTTCATCCTGTTCCAGCACGTTAACTCGCTTTTCCACCTCGACGAGTTCGCGATCGTTCCCGACCAGCTCGTTCCGCTGCTGCGTGAGCGTCTTCCTGTCGACGCTGGACCGCCCGTTCGCAACGAAGCGGTGGTCACGCTCGAGCCGTATCGGGCTCTGCTGTCGCAGTTCCTGCAAGGCCACCTGCCTGAAGAGCGTTTCCAGTGGGGGTATCTGGATCGGCTCGCGAAAGAGGCGGTGTGGCGCGATGACGAGACGTTCGATCTGTTGAACAGCCTGTTTGAGAATGAATGGGGGCGCGACGTCAGGGCGGCGCGTCTCGTTGCGGTGGAGTTTCAGGGGCAGTTGGCGGGCCGTCTCGAGCCGCTGCAGGCCCGGGCGGCACGGATGCTCGAGCGTTGTCGGGCCGCTGAAGGCCCGCGTGGACTGGTACCATGAACACAATGGATCTCTTCGAGCAGATTGCGGCGTTGCGGCGCGAGGGGCAGTCGTTTGCCCTTGCCACCGTCGTCGGGCGGCGCGCGCCGGTGTCCGCGCACCTGGGCGATCGTGCGATCGTGTTCACAGACGGCCGCATGGAGGGATTCATTGGCGGTGCGTGCTCGCGCGAGATCATCCGGCAGCAGGCGCTCGACGCCTTGACGACGCGATGCAGCCGTCTGGTGTCGATCCGACCGGACGCGAACGAGTCAGACATGTCGACCGACGAGCATGTGGTCGTTCCGATGACGTGTGTCTCGGAGGGCGCGATCGACGTCTACGTCGAGCCGTTCGTACAGGCGCGCCGCCTTGTCGTCGTGGGCGCCACGCCGGTTGCCGAGTGGGTGGCGCGGCTGGCGCGCAGCATGGACTACAACGTCGTACGCGTCGTCGATGATCGCGAGCAGCGAGACATGGCGCAAGAAGCCGCCACGCTCGGAGTGACCGTCGTCACGCTCGATGCGCTCGAGGGGATGCTGCGGGAGGCCGGCCCTGCCGTCTCTGATCTTGCGGCCGTCGTGGCGTCGCAAGGGCACTACGACGACGAAACGCTCGAATCGATCCTGAGGTTCGCGGTGCCCTACGTCGGACTCGTGGCATCGCGCACCCGCGGGGCCGCCGTGCGCGCGATGCTCGAGGAGCGCGGAGTGCCTGGCGTTGCGACGATTCGCAATCCGGCAGGACTCGATCTGGGCGCGCGGACTCCGCGCGAAGTCGCACTGTCCATCCTCGCAGAAATCGTCCAGGCGCGTCCGAGCGGCGTACGCGTGGCGGCAACGACAGCGGCTGCGGCTGCGCCGGTCGCCGGGCCGGACACGTCCGCGACCGCCGTCGATCCCGTGTGCGGAATGAGCGTGACGGTTGCCTCGGCGCGCCAGAAAGCGGAGGTCAACGGCGTCATGTACTACTTCTGCTGCGCGAATTGCCGCACGAAATTCCTCAACGACCCCCACGCGTACCTGGCCCATCCATGATAGATGCTGCGGCCATCCACGACCGCTTCCGCGAGCGCGGCTTCATCGTTGACGAGGCGTTCGCCACCGCGCTGCAGATCATGCTTGCGCTCGAGAAGCCCCTGCTGATCGAGGGGCCGGCCGGCGTCGGCAAAACCGAGAGCGCGAAAGTGCTGGCCGAGGTGCTCGGCACGGAGCTGATCCGCCTGCAGTGCTACGAAGGTCTCGACGCGATGGCGGCGCTCTATGAGTGGAACTATCCGCGCCAGATGCTCCACGCGCGTTTGAGCGAAGCGGAAGGATCCAGCCTCGACGAGCGTGAAGCGTACATGTTCAGCGAGAAGTTCCTGCTCAAGCGGCCACTGCTCGATGCGATTACTCGCGATCGGTCACCGGTACTGCTCGTCGACGAAGTGGATCGTGCCGACGAGGCCTTCGAGGCGTTTCTTCTCGAGGTGCTGGCGGAGTGGCAGGTGACCATCCCCGAGTTGGGCACGATCCGGGCGCGGCACAAGCCGCACGTGATCCTCACGAGCAACCGCACTCGGGAACTGTCCGACGCCCTGCGCAGACGATGCCTGTTTGTGTGGATCCCGTACCCGTCGCTCGCACAGGAAATCGAAATCCTGCACGCGCGCGTGCCCGGTTTGTCGGATCGCCTCGCGCAGCAGATAGCGCAGATCATGCAGGCGCTCCGTGGGCTTCCACTGCAGAAGGCGCCAGGCGTGGCGGAGAGCCTCGACTGGGCGATGGCGCTGATGAGCCTGCACCGTGAGCACCTCGACGCGCCCACCCTGGAGCGGACGCTCGGATGCGTGCTGAAGGTCCACGAGGATCGTGGCGTCATGCACGCGCATCACGCGGCGCTCGATCCCATTCTGGGCGACGTGCCCGCGAACCTCGAATCCGGCGGGTACAGCCTCGACACCGACTTCGGCTTCGGTTCCGTGTCAGCGCCGCGCCGCTGATGTATCCATTCGCCAGCCTGCCGGAGAATCTCGCCGCATTCTGCGAAGCGCTGCGCCGCGAGGATGGCTTCCGCATCGGGCCTGGAGAACTGCACGACGCCGCCCGTGCGCTCGACGTCGTGGATCTCGCCAACGAGCGCGCCATTCGCCACGCCCTTCGACCGATTCTCGCCGGCACACTCGACGACGTCACTGTGTTCGATGATGCGTTCACGCGGTTCTTCTTTCCAGGGCCTGCCGGTGTTCGGCAGGATCAATTGCCGTCGACGCGCCGGGAGCCAGGGACCGACGCCGAGGGCCGCGACTCGGACGCCGATCATGCGCGTCATGCGCGGCGATCGGGGGCCGACGCCGACGACGTGTCCGGGCGGGGCAGCGGTCCGATGATTCCGATTCAGTCGAGCGAGGGGCTCGAGGAGCCGACGATGTTCGCGGCGTCGAGCTACAGCCCGCTCGACGCCAACGCGTCCGACGCGCCCGAGTTGCCGCGCATCGAACAAGCCTGGTGCGATGCTGCGCGATTGTTCGTTCGCCGGCTGCACCTCGGCCTGTCGCGTCGCTGGAGGCCGGCGAGCCGGGGACGACGCTTCGATCTCCGGCGTACGTTGCGGGCAGGCCTGCAGACTGGCGGGGAGGCGTTGTCGGCGCGTTGGCTGCGCCGCCCGCACCATGCGCCGCGAATTGTGCTGCTGGTCGACGGTAGCCGCTCGATGAGCGCATACACACGAACCACGCTGACGATCGCGGTCGCTCTGGCCAGCGCCACGATGCGCGTTGAGGTGTTCACGTTCTCGACGCGACTCCAACGAGTGACAGCCGATGTGCGGCGAGCGGCGGCGGGGGAGTTGCGTCGTCTCGATCGCCTGCATCATGCATGGGCGGGGGGGACCACGATCGGCGCGTGCCTACGCGATTTTCTGCGGCGGTTCGGTGAGCGTATGGTGGGACGCGATACCGTCGTGATGATCGCGAGCGACGGACTCGACGTAGGGGTGCCGGACATGCTCCGCGACGCGATGCGAGAACTGCACCGGCGGTCGGCCGCCGTAGTGTGGCTGAATCCTCTCCTCGAGACGGAGGGGTACGAGCCGACCGCAGCCGGGATGAAAGCGGCCCGCCCACATGTCACCACGTTTACCAACGTCAGCGATCAGGCTGGCCTCGTGCGGTTGTCGCGCATGGTGCGTCTGCGGGCGTGAACGAGGGGATCTAAATCTCGAGGAGAGTTTTGTGGTTGCGGGGGACCGCAAGGACACTCGGCGCAGGGTCACGGTGCCGCTGCCGAAACGGGCTGTCGTCGATCGACGGACTGCGTAATCTTCTCGATTTCAAAACTCAATAGACCACGGGCGGGCTGAACCGAAGAAGGCCAAATACCCAGAGGATGATCAGGATGGCGACAACCACGCCGACCCTGAGAAGAGTCTGCTCACGTCCCTAACTTCTGGAGCTCCCCGTGAATCTGCGGCGCGCCCCAGAGGGTTCGCCGTGGACATCTCACGAATCAACGAACGGACGACGGGCGCCAGCCGGACCATCGGTGCGACAGCCATGCCCACAGCACGCGATCGGCGGCGATCAAACGGAGGCGTGGGCAGCGGGAGCGGTTCGCGACGGTTAATTGGTGCCGAAGCGCGAGGATCTCTATGTGTAGGACGGCGCGCGAACGAACCAAGAACCGGAGGGAATGGAGCAGCGAAACAACGATGGACACGATGAGTCGAGCCTAATCGGAATGGCCCGCAACCTCAATCGTCACAAGGCGTACCCTTCCTCCAGTTGTGGACGGAAAGCGGGCGATGCCGCGACGCCGCTCTAGGGTTGCCGCCCCCTCTGCTCAGTCGCGCGGCGCCCGCACGGGTGTCTGCACGTCACGGTACCGCCACAAGTAGTCGTACGCCGTTTCGACGTGCGTGATCACGCGCGCTGGACTCTGGTTGTACTCCTTGAAGTCCGCCATCGTCACTTCCTTGCGAATCTCGGCGAGACTCTTGCCGGCCACCATCCGCTCCAGCACGCGATCGTTTATGGCCTGCAGATACCTGTGAAAGGCCAGAAACCCGACCTCCTGGTTCGTTGTCGTCTTGTCATGTCCTTCGAGCACGATCTTCACGTCTGGGAGGTAAGCCAGCGTCCGCAGCGCTTTCAGCGCATTGTGAATGTCGAGATCGCGGAAGTCGGGCAGGATGTTCCGTCCGCGAGCGAAGTCGGGCGCGAACAGCACGCCCTCGGCTGGCACATGTACGTAGATCATGTTGTCGCTGTGGGTGGGACCCAGATAGATGAGAACAACGCGAATCCCACCCAACTGGAGTTCCATCATGTCTTCGAACAACACCTGGGGCACGATGGACCGCCGCTTCTCCCGGATGATGTGCGGCAGGATGTTCACGTGTCCGATTCCGACAGCGATGTCGGCAAAGACCTGAGTGTCGCAGATGTGACTCTGATGGTCGTGCGACAGCACGACATATTTGACGGGCACCTTGAACCGGGTCTGCAGCTCTGATTTCAGCCACTCCATGTTGTCGCAGAAGCCGTCCACGACGATGATTCCGGCGGGTGTGACGACGAACATTCCGTTCTGGGGACCGCCGAAGCGATACACATGCGGCGTCAATTGATTGATCGCCCGCTCGTTCGTCCACGTCGGTGCTTGTCCGAAGGCAACTCCGATCGACAGGCCAAGCACGGACATTCCAATTCCTGCAATCCTCTTGAGTCCGTTCATCGGTGGCCTCCTACACATTCGTCAGCATGGCAATGACGTCTCGAGTCAGCGCATCTCGCCGTGCGGCGTTCGGCGGCGCAATATGATCACGTGTCCTGCACGTCATGTCATCAGCGAACCGAACCAACACTGAAGACGAGCTGTCCCGCCTCTTCGCCTTGTCGCTCGACATGCTGTGCATTGCGGTTTCGACGGCTACTGCTACGCGCATGCGGAGCGGTTCGTGCGGTCGATCAAAAAGAGTGCCTCGATTGCGTGATCCTGCTGAGGGAGCGGCATCTTCGGCGCACGATAGCCGAGTCCATGGCCCACTACCATGTCGAGCGAAACCATCAGGGAAATCGGCAACGAGTTGATTCAGCCACTCGCGCGACCCGATGGCCACGGACCGGTTCGCCGACGCCAACGGGGTGGTGGCGGGCATCCAAAGAGACTCTGACAGAGTTATCGAACATTACGCGCTAAGGAATCGTTGAATTACCAACCGACTGGCGGACCCGGTTGGTGATACACCCCGATTGCGTGCACTTCCAAAAGCCTGGTCGACCAACTGTCTTAACAGCGTGCCGCGCCCTCTACCCCGGGTAAGATACGCGCCACGGCTAATAAGATTGCCGTCAACTGCCGTGGTCGCTTTCGCGTAAAAACGCCATGAGGGCGCGTCTCTCCGCCTGGTTGTGAACGGTTCGTAACGGTCGGGCCAATCGTGGTCCCGAGGGGCCCTTCCGGTCGAATGGTGGCGTGGCACGCGAAGTCTTCTCCTCGTGTGCCGAATGGACTATGAACTGGAGAACTGGAGGTCGGTATGATGCGCGTACTGCAGACAGTGACCGTGATGATTGCCGGACTCCTGCTGGCGGCGACGACCGCGTTTGCACAGGCGTCGATCACGGGCGTCGTACGGGATGCGTCGGGAGCGGTCCTACCTGGTGTCACGGTGGAAGCAGCCAGTGATGCATTGATTGAAAAGGTCCGTTCGGGTGTAACGGACGGCGGCGGACAATACCGCATCGTCGACCTCCCACCCGGCACGTACGTCGTCACGATGACGCTCCCCGGGTTCGCGTCGCTGAAGCGCGAAGGGGTCGAGCTGGCGGGCACCTTCACAGCGGCGATCAACGCGGAACTTCGCGTGGGCGGGATCGAGGAAACGGTGGTCATCCGCGGCGAATCGCCGATCGTGAACACGCAGAGCGCGATTCGCCAGGACGTCCTCTCGCGGACCGTCGTAACAGAGATACCGGCCGCACGCAATGTCGCCAACGTCGTGACGCTCGTGCCGGGCGTTGTCGTGAGCGGCACGGTCGATGTCGGTGGATTAAAGGACGCCGGACAGGTGACAGACTTTTCCGCTCAGGGTGGCCGCGGCGACGACGGCCACATCAAGCTCGATGGCATGGAAGCCGGAGGCCCCGTAGGAGGCGCCGGTATAAACCAGGGTGGCGGCGGCTCCACCTACTACAAACCGGACGTCGGCAACGTGCAGGAAGTCGTGGTCACCACTGGGGGGCTGGGCGAGGCGGAGACGGGCGGCCCGCAGATCAATATCGTCCCGCGCTCGGGAGGCAACACCCCGAGCGGGTCGTTCTTCCTGAACTTCGCCAACGGCGGTATGCAGGGCGACAACGTGACGGACGAGCTGAGAGCGCAGAATGCGAACGGGGTTGCCAGCGAGGATCTGGACAGTACCCACGACATCACCGGCGCTTTCGGCGGCCCCCTCAAGCGCGACAAGGTGTGGTTCTTCGTGACGGCCCGCCACCTGGTGACGGAAAAGAAAGTCGGGCTGATGTTCTACAACAAGAACGCAGGGAATCCGACCGCGTTTCTCTATGAACCTGATACGAGCCGGCCGGCGTACACCGACTCCCGTTTGTCGGGCACAAGCGTTCGTTTGACGTGGCAGGCCACGGCGCGGCAGAAGTTTGGCCTGCACTTCGATGAGCAGAGCCTGAAGGATCACCATAACCTCGGCGGAACGCCGACGACGTCGCCCGAAGCGGACTCCACCTCGGACGCGTACCCGCAGCATCTGGTCCAGGTCAGTTGGCAGGCGCCGTGGACGAATCGTCTGCTGCTGGATGCGGGCTTCGCCTCGAGCGTGTACGACTACGGCGGCCGCGAACGCGAGGGGAACAACACGCGCAATCTTGTCCGCATCAACGATACGGGCGTGCAGGGCGGGCTGACGGGGATCACCTACCGTTCGATGAACTTCCAGGAAAACCACGCGTTCGCCCCCCGCTGGCGAGCCTCGGCGGCCTACGTGACCGGCGCCCACAGCATGAAGGTGGGCTATGAAGGCAGGAACCAGTACTCCGACACGAACAGTTACCAGAACACGCAGGACATCACGTACACGTTCCGTAACGGGGCCCCGACGTCCTTGACGCTGTTAGGCTCCAATCCGTTGACGGGAAGCATCGTGACGCATAGCGAGGCGCTCTATGCACAAGAGCAGTGGACACTCGGACGGCTGACGCTGCAAGGCGGGCTTCGCTACGATTACACGTCGTCGTACTATCCCGAACAGCGCTTCGGCGGCACCAAGTATCACCCGGCGGTGTTCGTGTTCCCCGAGGATAAGACCGGCGGCATCACGGGCTTCAACGATCTCAATACCCGGGTCAGCGTGGCGTACGACGTGTTCGGCAACGGCAAGACCGCGTTGAAGTTCCACGCCGGCCGATATCTCGACACGGCCTCGGCCAGCGGGCGCTATCAGCTCGGCAACCCGATCAGCCGCATTCAGGCGACGGTGGGACGTTCCTGGACCGATTCCGACCGCGACTTCAATCCGGACTGCGACCTGCTGAACCCCGCGGCCCAGAACAACACGGCCGTCGGAGGCGACATCTGCGGGGCATGGAACAACACGACCTTCGGCCAGGAGGTGTTCACGACGTCCTACGATCCCGACATGTTCCGCGGGTGGTTTACGCGTCCGATGGAGTGGCGGCTCGGTTTGGGTATCCAGCAGCAGATTCTCCCTCGCCTGTCCGTCGAGGCAGGCTTACACCGCCGATGGATCGACAAATGGACGCTCATCCACAATCGCGCCGCCGGGCACTCCGATTTCAGTCCGTATTCGTATCAATCCCCAGTTGATCCGCGACTCGGCGACGTGAGCGGACGGCTAATCGGCGATCTGTGGGATATCAATCCAGACAAGTTCGGCCAGTTCGACAACTTCACGAGGCTGGAAAACAACGTCCCGAACGTCAATCGCAAGGACCTGTGGCACGGCGCTGACTTCCAGGTGAGCTCGCGGTTCGACAACAGCCTGACAATGCGGTTTGGCGGGCAGGTCTGGGCAGAGGGCAGCGACTGGTGCTCGTACATCGTTGAGGGATACTACGGCACCGGCATTCCCCAGGGCCCGAGCATGCGAAATTGCGACACATTCACCGACTGGCAGTTCCAGCTCCAGGGGCTGACCACCTATGTCATTCCGCGCATTGAGGTCCAGGTGTCGGGCACGGTCCTGAGCCGCCCTGGGCCGGCCAAGTCGGCCAACGTCCAGGTCCCGGCCGCGACGATTGCGGCAAGCCTCGGCCGCCCGGTGTCGGGCAATCCCTCGACAGTGACCATCAACCTGTTCGACACCAACGAAGCGTTCTATCCGCAGATCACCGTGGTCGACATGCGCGTCAGCAAGATTCTTCGATTCCGCGGCATCCGGGCGAACCTCGGCGTGGATATCTACAACCTGATGAACTCGAGCGCCGGTCAGACGTACAACAACACCTACTCGGTGACGACCCCGGAGACATGGGGCACGCCGAACAGCATCCTGGCGGCGCGCTTCGCGAAGCTCGCGCTGCAGTTCGATTTCTGATATGGAAAGACCTGTCAATAGTCAGCTGGTTGATCGATAGCACGTTCGTTGAATTGTGCGATGCACCTCGTAGCCCCACGCCCGGCTTGTCAAGTCATCCGGGCGTGGGGCGCTGTTGGGATCAGCTGGGTGGTTGGATCCAGTCATCTGATCGGCCGAGCGGCAACGACGATGAATCACTCTGATATTCGCGCGTCGAGACCGCACGACCATGATTCGTCGGGAGCTGCCTCGCTCTGAAAACGCGAGTTCGAGACTGGAGTCTCTATCGCACAAAAATCTCGAGGGCTCTGATTCTTCGAGAACCAGAACCTCGGGACCCGGAACTTCTGGGGAACCTGGGGAAGCCCGCGAACCTACCGACGAGACCGTTGAACCTCTGAGATCGCGACACCGCCTCCGAGCTTGCCGTCCTCCAGCTCTTCGAGCGTCTTGCCAAGCACGACATCCCAGTTGGCGGAGAGCTCGTTGATCTTCGAGCCAGGAAAAGGCTTGAAATCGACTAGGAGCGTCGCGAGTGTGTCCGCACTCAGTCTCGTGACAATGCCGTCCTTGGCGTTTTCGGGCAGTCCCTTCACGAGAAGCTGCGAGGTGAAGACGCGCTTGCCGTTCCTGCTGATCGCCATGTGGATGTGCGCGGTTCTGAACGCACCCTGAAGCGTGTAGGGGATCGGTTTGATGGTGCGGAAGTAGTATTGACCCTTCGAGTCGGTGAGAAAGCGCCCGTACCCCTGAAAGTTCGCATCGTTCCCACCCGGCTGCCGGCCCCGCGTGTGCACGTACGACGCGGTGCTGTCGACCTGCCAGATCTCGACGAACGCGTTTCGAACGGGCTGCGCCGTGACGGTCAGGACGCGGCCGGTCAGATGCGTCACCTGGCCGACAGCCGGCGTAATCGCGTCATTGAGAATGAGCAGGTCGTTGTCGGTGTCGAGCGGCATCTTGTCGGGATAGAACGGTCCTTCGGTCGTCGAGGCCGTTGTTTTCAGCGTTTCGGCGAAGAGGCCAGGCGTGGTAAAAGCGGCCAGACCAAGCGTCAGGCCCTGCAGGAATCCTCGTCGCGTAGCGATCGATTGAGTCCTCGACATGGGTGCCTCCCTTCCCGCTAGAGTGTTGCGCTTACGCTGCCGACTGCCAAGCGAAAAAGATAAGGGCGATCTTTCTCTGGCCGAGCCGCAGATCGTCAGCCGGACGTACGCACTCGATCCGACCCTCGAGATCCGCGTCTAACCGGTGCCCGGCAATCCCGTCATCGAACCGCCGGAGCTCGGCAGGCGCCGTGCCGCACTTAGTCCTCGTCGTCAGACCACTTCAATCGAATGATCGCTGTCCAGGCGTGGGCCCATCTCGCGGGTTGCCGTGTTGTTGACAACTCTTTGGCTTCAGCGATAATGAGCGCCGCGATCCGCCCCCGACGTCGGCGCTGCCACATTGGGGCCGGTGCGCTACCCGACGGCGGCGTCCGAGAGCGGCTCCGTGATGGCGGCCCGGCATTTCAGGAGCCAAAGGAGCACATATGCGAAGAGCGCCTGTCGGCTTGGTCGCCGCGCTGTTCATGTGCGGCGCGATAGTGTTGGGGCAGGGAGGCGGCGCTGGTCGCCAGGGGGGTGCCGGCCGCGGGGGTGGCGGCACGACCATCCTTGAGCAGGCGTCGACCGACCGCGCGATCGCGATCCCCAAGGAGAAGCTGAATGGATATCTGAAGGACATGGACGCGAAAAAGCTCCAGACTCTTCGGATGATCGAGGGCGGAAAGTACAACGTCAACATCCGGCGCATCACCGACGCGGAGACCGCGCTTGTTCACCCGAACACGATCGACACCTGGGTAGTGATCGACGGCAGCGGCACGCTGACGACCGGTGGAAAGCTCGAGAACGGCAAGATTCTGAACGGCGTCACCAATCAGCTGAAGGTCGGCGATGTGGTGTTCATCCCCTCGGGTCTGCCCCACGGGGTGAGCGGGGTGAACGGTAATATCACGTGGCTGAACATCCGCTGGGACGACGACTACCCGGCTGGCGCCCAGCTTGGAGCCGGCCGTGGGCCCCAGCCCGCAGCGCCGGCCGCAGAATCCGGCCGCGGCCGCGGCGGCGCGGCGCCTCTCGAATACGCCTCGAAGGATCGCGCGGTCTACATCCCGAAAGAGAAGCTCGACGGGTACCTGCGCGACATGAACGCGAAGAACTCGGGCGTGCTGCGGATGGTCGAGGGCGGCCACTACAACGTCAACATCCGCCGGCAACCGACACCCTCGGGTGAGTTCCATCCGATCACGATCGATACGTGGGTCGTACTCCAGGGCAGTGGCACGGTCGCCACCGGCTTCCAGGAAAAGGACGACAAGCGGGTCGAAGGCACTGGAGTGACGGCACCGGCCATCCTCGGCGACGTCTTCTTCATCCCTGCAAGTGTCACGCACGGTCCAACCGAGGTGAAGGAACCGCTCGCCTGGCTGAACGTCCGCTGGGATGTGAACTGGGCGACGAAATAGCGATCATCACCACACAGGGTCTGCCAGCGAGCGCGCCAAGGCTGACCGACCCCAATGCGGCGCTGTAACGAGTACAGGGAGTGTGAGATCGCGCAAAGTGCCCGGGCGGAGGGTAGGCGAATGAAGTTCGGAGCATCGCGACGGCAGCCGTGGAGTTGGGGTGTCGCGTTGGGTGCTTTGGGACTGATCACGTCACGTTGCCGAAACTCGACGCGCAGGGGGAGAAACGCGGCGGGCGGGGGCAGGCAGGCAAGGCAAGCTTCTTCGTCATCAAGCAACACCTGGATCAAACCGCGGGACTGGCCTACTACATCCGCAAGCTGTATCCGGACAACGCAGCTGGACCTACTGTTCAAGATCAATCCCGCGAAGATTCTGGGGCTCCCGCCGCCTTCGGAAAGCAGTCGCTAGAATCGTAAGGATGCCGAACCAAAGGAACATTGAGATGATCAAGACAAAAGCGGGGATCGGCGTCACTCTCGCGGCGGCTGTTCTTGTGGCCGCGGCCGTGAGTGAGCGAGGCGCAGCTCGAAGAGTGGAGGCGCAAGCGACACAGATGCCGGTGTTCCAAGTGGACACCGCGTGGCCGCAGAAGCTGCCGTACAACTGGATCGTCGGCCATGTCCCTTCGGTCGCCGTGGATTCGCGCGATCACCTCTTCATGTTGACGCGGCCCAATACGCTCCCGCCTGAGGATCGCGCGCGCTCGGCGCCGCCGGTCCTCGAATTCGATCAGAACGGCAAATTCGTCAACGCGTGGGGCGGACCCGGAGTTCCGGGATTCGATTGGCCCGACAGCGAACATGGGATTGCCATCGACTACAGAGACAACATCTGGATCGGCGGCAGCGCGCCGGTCGCCCCGTCGCTCAGAAAGCTCAACGACGACATGCTCCTCAAGTTCACCCGCGATGGGAAATTTCTTCTTCAGATCGGCGGTCGTGACAAGAGCCCGACGTCTTTGGGAAAGCCCGGCGGCAACAAGGATCCGATGAGCGTCCACCAATCAGCCGATGTCTTCGTGCATCGCCCGACGAATGAGGCGTTCGTGGCCGACGGATACGGCAACCGCCGCGTGGCCGTCTTCGATGCCGACACCGGGGCGTTCAAACGGATGTGGGGCGCCTTCGGCAACGAGCCGATCGACGTCATCCCTGCATCGGCCGCTTCGACGGATGCTGCAGCGGGACCTTCAGCGCCCGGCGCTGCTGCACCCGCTGAGGGCCGCGGACGCGGCGCAGGCGATGGTGGCGGACGTGGGGCTGGCGGCGGTGGACGAGGCCCAGCCCCGAAGCTCGACACGGACGGCCCCGGAGCACCACAGTTCGGCAGCCCGGTCCACGGCGTCAAAGTGTCGAATGACGGGCTCGTGTATGTCGCCGACCGACCCAATCGGCGTGTCCAGGTGTTCACTGTCGACGGCAAGTTCGTGACGCAGATGTTCCTCAACCGTGCGGGCCCGTCGAATGGGTCGGCGGCAGGTGTGGCGTTCTCGCCGGACGCGGCGCAGCGGTTCCTGTATGTTGCCGATTACGGGAACTCGCGTATTGCTGTCGTGGAACGGAAGACCCTCCAGGTTTTGTATCAGTTCGGTCAGCGCTCGGCGAAGCCTGGCGACTTCCAGGGCCTCCATCACATAGCTGTCGACTCGAAGGGGAATGTCTACACTGGCGAAGTCGCGCCGGGGGCGCGGGTCCAGAAGTTCGCCTTCAAAGGCATGTCGGCGACGCCGCCGCCCAATGCGCTGACGCCGGAACAGTTGGCGCCGCCGAGCGCGTCGCGATAAAGGGCGACGAGGATGCGGACAGAGGCGACCGTAGCGTTGGACTAGGGGAGGCAGCTGATGACAACCAGAATTCGGTGGCCGCACGCGTGGAGCTGGTGTATCGCGTTGGGCGCCCTGGGGCTGATCGTGGGCACGTTGCCGACGATCGACGCGCAAGAGCAGGGACGCGCCGGTCGTGGACGCGGCGAAGGACGCGGCGAAGCACGCGGGAACTTTTCGCTGTCCGATCCGGCGCCTCAGGATCCTGCGTTGCGGGGAGCGATCGACTTGCACGCGCACCAGGATCCGGACAGCAACGGCCCAAGCTACGGGCAGGCAGCGCGCTCGATCGACGCAATCGATCTCGCCAAGCGAGCGAAGGCCTCCGGGATGCGCGGCTTCGTGATCAAGCAGCACCTGGATCAAACGGCGGGACTTGCCTACTACATTCGCAAGCTCTATCCGGACATGGAAGTCTTCGGCGGGATGGGCTCCAACCGGACGACCGGCGACAAGGTGAATCCATGGGCCATCACGCATATGACGGAAATCAAGGGCGGGTGGGGCCGGATCGTGTGGATGCCGAGTTGGGAGTCCGAGAAGAGCTCTCACGCAAAGAACTATCGTCAGCCCGGCTTTGTCCCCGTGGCTCGGTGCAACGATGGGAGGCCGTTCTGGGCGGACTTCCCGAAGCCGTGCCCCAACGGGGACCTGCTGCCGGAAGTGAAGGAAGCGATTTCGGTCATCGCGAAGACGAAGACGCGCGACAGCAACGGCGATCTCATTCTCGCGACCGGACACAACAGCCCGGAAGAAGTCATGATGATGGTCAAGGAAGCTGTGCGAGTGGGCGTGAAACACGTGATCATCACGCACCCCATGCAGGGCAGCGTCGGCTTCACTCCAGCCCAGCTCGGGGAAACGGTGCGTCTCGGGCCGGAGATTTACTCCGAGCACACCGGGAATTTCGCCAGTACTCCCGAGGGGCTCGAAAGGGAAATCGCGGCGATCCGTGCATCGGGTGTTGAACGGGCATTCGTGTCGAGCGACACGGGGCAGGCGAATTCCGAGTTCCACCCCGATCGTCTGGCGAGGCTTGCACAGGCGCTGCGCGGGAAAGGGTTCACCGAGGCCGAACTGGACCTGCTGTTCAAGATCAACCCGGCGAAGATCCTCGGCCTCCCGCCGCCGCCTCTGAGCAAGTAGCTGCTACGGACGCGGGCCGGTCAGTGGGTCTGGCCGGCCGCCCGCACGTCCGGACCTTCGCGCCCCTGCCGGTTCGCCGAGCACTCTTTTCAGGGCTTCACGCGGCTGCGGCCACTGTGGCGCCGATTTAGCGGCGGCCTCGAATTCCATCACTGCCTCGTCGATTCGACCTTGGGCCTCGAGCGTCACACCGAGAAGATAACGGGCGATTGGGTCGTCGGGAAAAGCGGCAATCACTGCTCGGGCTTCCTGCTCCGCTTCCGCAACTCGACCCGTGCGTAGCAGCGTTTCGACCAGCCCTTGTTTGGCCGTCACGTCGCGGGAGTCGATCCGGGACGCTTGACGGAACGCTTCAACCGCCTCGTCGGTGCTTCCTGCCGACGCCAATGCGATGCCCAGCCCCGTTGCGGCAGCCAGATTTCACCATGAGCGGAGCGGTGACCATCGACTCTTTCGTTGCGATTCCACAGAAATTGGAGACGACGGCGGCCATCGCCCATCGACGGGGCCGAGCCGAGCGGTGAGCGGTGATTGCGGCGTACATCGTCAGGAGGTAGAACAGACCGACCATCAACTCCGTTCGCTGCGTGAGGTAGTTGACCGCTTCGCTGTTGAGTGGGTGGAGTACCCACACGAGAGTGCAGACGAGCGCCAGTCGATCGGTCGTCGTCCGATCGGCATCCGGTGCGGCCCAGATTCCCGTCATCCGCACTATCCCCGACAACGCGAGGGCGGCGAGGATGTGAACGCCGATGTTCCAGATGTGATACCCCGCGATGTCCAGACCGCCGGCAGCATAGTTGATCGCGAACGACAGGTTGGAAATCGGACGTCCGGCGACCGGCGTTTGACGGGGTGGATGCAGCACGGCGCTGATCGGCCACAACTCTCGGATGGTCGGGTTCTCGAGGACGGCGCGGCGATCGTCGAATATGAACGGACCGTGGATACTGTTGGCGTACGCAAGAACGCCGCACACTACGACGAGCAGCACCGCGAGCCGGGCCGGCCGCTGATTAGCAGCGGGATGCGCGCGCTGCGCACTGCGGGACCGGCGCATCGTCATGCCGCAGGACCGCTCGCCACGAACACGGGATTGACTCCATCAAAAAAGGGCGGCCCGCATGGGCCACCCCTTTTCGAACCGTGAGCGCCGATTCGGCTCAGACCCTATGGAAGGACCGACCTCGGCTTTGCCATTTGACCAGTGTCTCCATCTCAGAAGTCGAACTGCACGCTGAACTTGGCGAAGCGCGCGTCTAGAATCTGCGTCGGAGTGAGCCACGCGCCGCCGTTTGGCGCCGACGGCGAGTATGTGTTGTTCAAAGCGAGCACGGTGCTCTCGTTGAACAGGTTGTACACGTCAAGGTTCAACTGGACGCGCCGGTTCGTGCCAACGCGCACAATCTTGGTGAGGCGCGCATCGAGCTGATTGATCCGCTCTTCTACGAACGCGCTGAACGGCGCGAGCAGCTGAACGTTGCGTGAGGCGCCGCCGGACAGTGGCCGCCCGAGCGAAGGGATGATCTCGGCGTTCGAGTAAGAGCGAAGCGCCCCGTAGTTGATTGACGGGAGGTTCTGATATACGACCGCAGTCTGAATACCCCACCAGGGCAACAGGTAGGAGGCGGACACCTTGAACCGGCTCTGATACGGATTGTCGACCTTGCAGTCGCGGAGCTGCTCCGGATCGTCGACGACGAAGCAGTTGTCGGTAGAAGAGGAGGTGGCTCCGCCCGCGATGATGCCGGTCTGGATCGCATTGCCAATATTCCACCCACCGTTCACATTGATCCCCTGGAAGCGCGCCGCTATCGTGACATCAGCGCCCTTGTAGACTTCCGTCGGGTTGCCGTAGGGCTGGCCCGTGAGCGGGTTGTTCGCGCTCGTGAACGTCACCAGGGTGTTGGCGGGCTGGCCGAACTTTGCCGGATTGAGGTTGTACAAGCCGCAGATGTTCTGGCCGCTTCTGTCGCCGAGCCGCGGATCGGTCGGCGCGATGACGCAGAAGTGATCGTAGTCGGCCGGCGTGAGATTGAGATCGTCCTGGATCGTGAAGTTACCGAACCAGGTCCGATAGAAGCCGCCGCCGATAGCGAGGCCCGTCGCGATCTGGCGATCGAGGCTCAGCGACATTGCGTAGGTGTAGGGCCGCTTCCCCCATCCGGTAATCCAGCCGGGATCGGCAAAGCGCGTGACGATGTTCTGGCCAAACGTCGGCTGCGCCATCGCCCGGCACTCGTTGCTGATGCCCGGGGCGCGGAGATCGCAATCGGGATAGAAGTCCCCATCGGCGTCGATCCACTGCCGCGTGGTGCTGCCGATCGTCGTGCTGTCCGGAGCGAAGAGCCCGGCCAGCCCCGTGGTCGCGGCCTGCACGTAGCGATTGAGGCCGAACTTTGCCGCCGTCCTGCCGTCGCCAAAAACGTCCCAGGCAACGCCGAATCGCGGACTGATGTCATGCCAACACGGGGTGCACGACGTTGCCGCGAAGCTCTGCTCGGCCGACAACGGGCCGGCCGGCCGTGTGAACGCCGGGGCGTACGCGCGGTTGTAGTCGTAACGCAGCCCGTAGCTGAGAGTGACGCGGTTGATGCGCCACTGATCCTGGACGAAGAGCCCGAGATCGCGCACGGCCCGCTCGTTGTAGCCCGGCGTCACGAACTGCGTGAGCGACTGAGGCACGCCGAGGCGGAACGAGTAACTGACCGGTAACCCGCCGACGTCCAGCGGGTTGCGTTCCGAATAACCCTCAACCCTGAGTGTGTAGAGGAACGACGTGCCCACCTTGACGTTGTGCGAGCCGGTGACGTACGAGGCCGACACGCGTCCGTTGACATGATCCTCGTTGTTCTTCCCGCGCAAGCCGGTGCCATGATAGGTGAAGCCGTAGCCGCTATCGTTGATGCTCACGTTATCCGGCAGGTAGTCGCCGCACTGCTCGTAATCGCTCAGGAAAGTATCCCTGCCCATGTTCGCGCCGTACGACCCTTTGTGCCATGCCACGCCGCTTTCGAACAGCACTCTATTGGTGTGCGGGCGCGTCCAACCCCACTGATACTCGGTTGTCGGCGTGCAATAGCTGCCGTTCGCTTCGATGGCGGTGGTGCCGCGATCGAGCTGGCCCGTCAGTTGGTCGCGGATGTTTTGCTGTGGCTCGAAGTGGAACGTCAGTTTGTCCTTGGAAGTCGCCTGGTACGCCAGCCGGATGCTCTGCGTCTTGAGCGTTTCAAGCGGCTCGACGGGCTTGAATGGCCGGCCGTCCTTGCCGTCCATCGGCGTGAACAGGAACGAGTCGGGCGTCAAATCGTAGTACAGGTTCGCAACGCGGTTCCTGCCGCCGCTGCGCCGAATAGAGGCGAGGAACCACAGCTTGTCGCTCTTAATCGGGCCTCCGAACACCGCGTTCAGATCGTAGACGTTCCGAACCTCGTTCACTGACGTCAGGCCCTGATCCCTCAGCTCGTCGGTGAAATTGTCTCCCTGGAGCTGGTGACCGGCCCACGAGCCGAAGGCGGCACCGTTGAACTGATTTCCGCCATCGCGTGGAATGGCGTTCACCACTGCGCCACCCAGGGCGTACTGGGCATTCCCCCCGGCCCCGGTGTCGATGATGGTTTCCGTCATCTGCAGCGGATTCACGTAATAGCCTCGGCCCGTGCCCTCAACCGCCAGATTGTTGTAAAGCAATCCGTCCTGCATCAGGCGCGAATCGCGCGTGGCGCTGCCGTGGACTGAAATGCGAACCGATTGCTCTCCCTTTGTCCCGCCGACATCCTGCGCGTTCGGCGGCGTGATGACGGCTGGCATGAGGGCAGCAATACTCAGCACGCTCTTGGCGGTCGGCACCGCGTCCATGATCGTCCGCGAGATCACCGTCCGTTGAGTGACATTCTGCGTATCGACGAGCGGCGTCGCTCCGGACACCGTGATGGTCTCCTCAATGCCACCGACTTCCAGATTGGCGTTGATCGTCGCCGTGAAATTCGACGGCAGCTCCAGCTCATCTCGCCGGAACGGTCTGAAGCCAGGCAGCGTAAACACCACCGCATAGGTACCTGGCCGCAACTCGATGATGCGGTATTCCCCGTTGACGTCGGTGACGGTCGTGCGGACTTTCTCAATCAGGACAGGGCTTGAGGCTTCAACGGTGACACCCGGCAGCACTGCCCCGGATGCGTCTTTGACCACGCCGCTTATGGCCGCGGCGCTGCTGCCCTGTGTGAATGCCGTTTCCGGGATCGCGAACAGTCCCATCAGCAAGACGACGACGACGTTGAGGAGTCGCATCATAGCTGCCTCCATAAAGACATGCCCCGTTCATGTCGTCGGACTACACGCGCGCGCTCGGCGGCTCGTTGTGAGAATGAGTTCGACCTCCTGTCCTTATCAATTAGACCCAGTTGAGCGGGGCCAAGGATCTCGCTGAACTCCAGCCCTGTCAAGGTCTAACGCGCGGTCTGTCGCGGGGTTGGGTCGTGTCGCGGGATCGGGCTATAGTAGGCCGCGCCTCACTGGACTCACGATCTGTTCAACCGAGATCGAGCGTCGGGTCGGACCCGTGAACCGAGATTCCATAAGGAGAGGACAAATGCGGAAGCTGATCCTCGGTAGTGTCGGTCTCCTTCTCGTCATGAGCGCGTCGTCGAGAGTCATCCTGTCCCAGGGAGCTGCGACTACGACAGTGACCTACGTGACCGCTGAAGACATCCAAGCCGTTGTCAAGTACCAAGGGGGCGGGGGCGATCGGATGATCAAGCATGTGGATATGGGCGGATACAACGTTGGCATCGCGGTCCTGCGGCGAGCCGCGACAAAGAAAGCTGGTGGCCCGCTGACCGGCATCAACCACACCAAAGTGACCGAGGTGTATTACATCGTTTCCGGCGCCGGCACGATGATCACGGGCACTGACATGACCGACATCAGGCCGCTCGCTGCCGACACCGAACTCGTCAAGCAGATCGTCGGCCCCAGCAATAACGGCACGTTCAGAACGGTGGCGCAGACCAGGGACGTCAAGACGGGCGACATGATCATCATTCCGCCCGGCGTGTACCACGGGTTCAGCAACGTTCCGGATCACATCGAGTACGTCACCGTGCGGCCAGATCCGGATCAGGTGTTGCCGGCCGGTTACGTCAACCCGGCGTTGAAGTAGGGCAGTCAGTCGGATTGGTCGACAAGCGGGGGGGCGCGAGCGCCCCCCTGTGCGATCGTGGCGGCAAACCGGTCAAAAGTTAGCCGCTCGGTTCTTGACCTCCTGCGTAATCGTCCAGAGGTGGACCCGGTATTCTCCGGCGTCGCCCTGATCCAGGTGCACCGTTTCGTCTGGCGTCCAGTCGCCCATGGTGAAGCGGTGGGAAACAACGCGGGCGCCGACCTTGAGCTGCTTCCAAAGGAGAGGGCGGATCATGAGATCGAACTCGTCGCCCATGTAGAGAAACACGACGCTCGCCTCGCCGAGGTCCTTGATGTCCAACGCATCCCCGGCGCGCACGTCAATCCTGTCATCCAGTTCAGCGCCCCTCACATTCGTTCGAGACTCGGCGACCCGCTCAGCGTCCAGGTCGATGCCCACGCCGCGCCTCGCGCCGGCTCGGACCGCCGCGATGGTGATGCGCGCATCCCCGCATCCCGGTTCGTACACGACGTCATCTCTCCGGATGCGGGCCAATCTGATCATTGCGTCGACGACGAAGTCGGGCGTCGGCACGTACCGGATCTGCGCGCGATCGTTCGACGCGTCAATCGTCAGATCGACGGTGATCGATTCGCCGGCCTTGAACGAAATGGTGCGTTTGCGCGTGATCGTCGTGTAGTTGTTCGGAGTCCATTTCACCGAAAACGTGTACTGATACGCTCGGCCCGGCTCGAGCGGAGGAGTCTCGAGGTCGCGAATCGTGCCGGTCGTCTTCGTGACTTCGTTCTCGAATGAAAGCTCCGCGTTGTCGTCCGGGACGATGACCCGGATGGTCGACGTAATCGTTGGGCGCGTCTGGGCGGCCGCGGCCCTCCAGAAGTGAGTCGGACCGACCGGTTCATCAATCCCGCCTTGGTATGTGGAGTGGATCGGCTGCGGGGACTGGGCCTCCGACCCCGATAGCCAGGGACCGGTCACGAGTAGCGTCACCGCGAATCCAACCAGCCAAGGGGCTCCGCCCTTGGATATCCCTCGGAGCCCCTCGGCTGGTGGCCAGTGTCTCCTGCCGCGCTTCGCGCGGCCAGGACCGCTATGCGGACGGACGCAACCGGTACGACATTCGCGTTTCGGGCCGCATAGCAGTCCAACCAAATTCATCCGTAAACTCATGCGGTCTCCTGGACTGTCAGATGTCTGGCGCGTAATGGAAGCGGTAGATACTCATCGAGCCACCGCGCGCGATACTTTTTGGTCGACGCTGGAGGTCTCGAGACACAGCGGAACACGTATCGTCGGCGCGGACGACTAAACGTTGCCGGCACCTGAGTGGGCCTATAGAATACCCCCCTCGCCTGAGCGTGGATTAGAAAGCGTTGGTCAGGAATCGACCGTTGACGGGGACTCGTCCGAGTGGCGCGGCGGTGGATCGCGGCGTGCGGCGTCAGGTGCCTGACTGCGCCTGTAGCCGGCACGTGACTCGCCTGCCGTACGGCTGATGCTCGCGTTGCCGCCGAGGGTGTCGAAGGCGAGCGGCGCGGGTGCGCAATAGAACCAGCGAAACTTTGATGTGGAGGAAAACCATGTCGCGTTCACATCATCTCGCATTCATACTCGGGGCGACGATAGCCGTCGCCGGGGCCACCCTGTTCGCCCAGGGGCGTGGCAATCAGAATCTGCCGCCGGCCGATGTTCTGCCGACCGGCAACGCCATGAGCAATCCATTTCGGATGCTCGAGAACTGGCCCCGCCTCGGCGACATCAAGTCTGGCGCGGCGATCGGCATCATCCCGGACGGCAAGGGCGGCGTCTGGCTGCAGCATCGATCTGTGCCGGGCATCGTTCGCATCGACTCCTCGGGCAACATCGTCAAGCGCTTCGAGGGCGTGAGCTTCTCTCAGGCTCACGGAATGTGCCAGGACCGGGATGGCAACTTCTGGGCGGCCGACAGCGGTCCGTTTAACGATGGTCCGGACGTCGGCGTCAGAGGCAATCAGGTCTTCAAGTACGACCAGAACGGCAAGCTGTTGTTGACGCTCGGGAAGGCCGGTGTCGGCCAGGCTGGTCAGGACACTTTCATTCAGCCATCGGCCTGCATTGCCACGCCCGACGGGAATATCCTCATCGGCGACGGCCATTGGCCCAGGCCGACGAAGATCCAACAGGACGGTGATCGCCTCGTGTGGTTCACCAGAGACGGAAAGTTCATCAAGGAGTTCGGCCGACACGGTCGCAAACCGGGCGAGTTCATGGGAATCCATGCACTCGCGTTCGATTCGCAAGGGCGGCTCTTCGTTGCGGACCGGTCGAACAATCGCGTTCAGATCTTCGACAAGAACATGAACTTCGTCGACGAGTGGCGGCATTTCGGCCGGCCAAGCGGCATCTGGATCCTGAAGGACGACACGCTCATCGTATCGGACTCCGAATCGAACAACAGGATTGGCGGGCCCCCAGACGCGCCAGAAGGCGGCGGCAACGCGATTCGGAACCCCGGATGGCGGACTGGAATCAGGCTCGGGAGTGCCCGGGACGGCTCGCTCAGGTACTTCATCGAAGGAACCCGGCCTGAGGGGCTTGCAGGCGACGAAGCGGGGAACGTGTACGGAGGGCTGACCGGCGGCTGCGATCAGAGCAAATCGGGAACCTGTCTTCAGAAGTTCGTCAAGAAGTAGTCACGCCGGGAATGCATTGGGGGCGTTCCTTCAGCGAACGCCCCGATGCCTGCCAGTCGAACGACGCGTACATCGAGCGCTGCAATCGCAGCTATCGGCATTTCACGTTCGACCCTGCGGAACCAAATCACGAAGGTTGCTAATCATGCATAACTGCATCCTCGGCGTCGCGGTCCTCACAGTGGTGAGTCTGTCCGCCGGTTCGTTATGGTCTCAGGATCTCGGACCGATCGGGCCAAGCCCATATGAAGCCGTCGACGGCTGGTTGAAGCCGTTCGACGAGGGATTCACCTTCGGCGGAAACGTCGGCGTTCACCCCGACTCGCCGAACCGCATCTTCATCCTCCAGCGGGGTTCGACCCAGCTTCCCAACCCGGTGCCTCCAGGATACGAGGGCCACGCGGCCTCGATCGGGATGAGCACGCAAAAGGGTGAAGGCCGGGTCTATCGGAACGTCATCTTCGTCGTCGACGGCAACGGCAAGATGATCGAGACCTGGAATCAATGGGACCACTTGTTCGCAAGAACGGACCGGGACGTCGGGGTGCATCGAATTCGCATCAGCCCTTACGATCGGGAGCGTCGCGTGTGGGTGATCGACGAGTCGGCGCATCAGATCCACGTCTTCTCGAACGACGGAAAGAAGCTCCTGATGACGCTCGGCGAAAAGAATGTCAGCGGCAACGACAACAAGCATTTCGGAAGACCGCAGGACGTGGCGTTCCTACCCGATGGGCGTGTTCTGGTCGCCGACGGACTGATGAACACGCGCGTCGTGGTTCTCGATGGCCAGGGCAAGTATCTGACCGAGTTCGGCACGAAGGGAACCGGTCCAGGCCAGTTCATGAGCGTCCACGGGATTACGGCCGCACCCGATGGCCTGGTCTTCGTTGTGGACCGCGATGGTCGGCAGGTCCAGCTGTTCAGGGAATCGCCCGGCGCGACGTCGAACTTCGCACCGGCCGCCACATGGAAGGGTTTCGAGTTGCCACTCGACGTCCTCGCGAGCGGGAACGATGTCTGGGTGTCCGATCTCGGGAAGCCCAAGGTCATCAAGTTCGATCGGGAAGGCAACCGACTGTACACCTGGTTCTGGCCTGCCGAAGGGCGAGACCGGTTCCGCGAGATGCACACCATGAGCGTCGATTCCGACGGCAATCTCTATGGCAGCGACAACCAAATCGGGCGCACTCAAAAACTCGTGCCGAGAAAGGATGCCGATCCGAAGCTGTTGATCAGGCGATCCGTTAACCCCTAGACGCTATAATCTTGCCGGACACGATTACAGGGAGGCTCCTCATGAAGCGTTATCGCGGCAAGGTGCTGGTGCTGTTCGTGCTCCTCCTCCTCTCGGTGACGGCGCTGCATGCGGCGCGGTTGACGCTCTTCATCGATGGCGACAATCGAACGCCCTACGACGCCTCACGCGGCAAGGTGGGCCGGGCGGAGTGGACGGCAGCGGTGAGCGCGCGGAAAGGCAAAATTCTCACCAACGACTTCAACGGCGTCAACATCGACGTGCCCGAGGGGAAGGAAACGTCGGTCGGCAACTTCAGCATCTTCTTCACGCAGACCGGCGGGATATCCACTCAAGCCGGCAACACCGCGAAGGTGAAGCACCCTACCGGCGTCTTCGTCGGCACGACGGGCACGGGCTCAACTGCCGGGAAGAACGACGAGCAGATTGAAGGCATCGAGCTGCGCTACGAGACGGGCGCGCAGAAGACCACGGCGCTCGAGCTGCGGTTCAATCCGCCAATCTTCGCGTGGGCGTCCGATGTGTTCTCGGTGGACGGGAAGAGTTATCAGCCCTACCGCCGGGAGAATGGCGACCACACGACGCTGCACATCCTTGGGCATGACTACGATCTCGCCCGGATCTTCGCCTACTCGAGCAGCGGCTACGACAGCTTCTTCGGCATAGTGTCCGATCAGCCGTTCGACAAGATCAGCTTCACCGCCGGCGGCGACGGCGATCGGTGGAGACTGGACAACGTGTCCATCGCCAGGTAGAGCGACGCCAACCGACCTGACCGGCAGAAAAAGGGAGGCATGCATGTATACCCGTCGCGAATTCCTCGCGTCGAGCGCCTCAGCCGGTGTGGGACTCGCATCCGCGGCGGAGCCTTCGTTCGCTTGGGCTCGAACGGCAGCCCAGGGCACGGCGCCGGCCCCTTACTTAGGTTATGTGTCCGTCCGTCGAGACAACCGCGTCTCCATCTTCACGATGGACCCGGGCTCCGGCAAGGTGACGTGGCAGCAGCCGGTGCGGGTGGAAGGCGGCCCGGACCCCATGGTCTTCGATCCGCGTAGGCGATTCCTCTACGTCGCCTGCCGTGATCGCCAGCAGGTGTCGAGCTATCGCATCGATCCAGCAACGGGCGGCCTCTCGCTTATCGGCACGGTCCCATTGCAAGGCGAGCCAATCCAGATCGTGACCGATCGCACCGGGCGGTACCTGTTGTCGGTCTTCTTTTACCAGAGCAGGATTGGTGTGTATGCCATCGACGAGGGCGGCCAGGTCGCGTCCATGCCGGTTGAATCGCTCCCCACCCCCTACGGGTGCCACGGCATCGAGATCGACCCGTCGAACCGTTACGTGTTCGTGCCGCACGTGGCCCGCAG
Source organism: Vicinamibacterales bacterium (assembly GCA_035649635.1). Lineage (GTDB taxonomy): Bacteria > Acidobacteriota > Vicinamibacteria > Vicinamibacterales > UBA2999 > Gp6-AA40. The sequence continues at coordinate 39,440 of DASRJE010000045.1, forward strand.
CGGTGGCCCGAACGTGGTGGCCCAGCTCCGTTTCGACGAGCGGAGCGGGCGATTGACATGGAACACGCCGGCGTTCCTGTCACTGAAAGACAACGAGGGGCCAAGGCATCTGCTGGTTCACCCCACATTGAACCTGGCCTATTCGGCGGACGAGCAGGGCTGCAGCGCAACCGCGTATCGCCTCGATCCGTCGACGGGCACGCTCACGAAGCTGCAAAGCATCTCCACGGTACCCAGCGACTACACGGTGAAGAGTCAGGTCACCTGTTCCGAACTGCTCATCCATCCCAACGGGAGGCTGCTGTTCGTCGTCACCCGCGGGCACAACAGCATCGCCAGCTTCGCCATCGACCAGACGACGGGCAGGCTGAGCGAAGCCGACCGCGTGCCGACCGAGCCGGACGTGAGGCCGCTCTGCCTCGACCCCAGCGGCCGCTTCATGACCGCTGCCGGGAGCGGAGGCACTGCCGGTCGCTTGGTTACGTACGAGGTCAGTTCGGCCACTGGCAAGATGACGCCGCTCGAGACTTACGACGCCGGCAACGGACCAATGTGGATTCTGATGATGAGAGGGCCCGGATCGGCACGGGGCTGACGATTGCCCACGCGTTCAGGGCCGGATTGGGATCGTCTTCATCGGCGGCGGTGTGACGGGCTTGCTCATGGCCCCATTGCGACAGCGTTGCTGTCGTCCAGGAACTCAGAGGCACGTGCCTCTGGCCATTCTGTGACTATCGAAAAGTGCATACGAAGTCATGCAGGCGGTTTGATGCCCGCCCCCGGGACTCGCGCGTAATTCCTCGCGGTGCGCGGAGGTACCTTCGGGAATGCGAACGTCCGCGCCTGTGGCTATCGAGAAGCCAATCCGAGCTTGATCAGCGCGTTGGAGCCCAACACGTCTTGTAGTCCAAACGTAGTCCAATAGCGCCCAAACACCAGGCAAAACCGGGGTGCTGGACCGACCAGAGACCAGCACGAGACAACACCAACTACCACCTCGTTAAATCTGCAAAACCTCCATCCCCGGTTCGAATCCGGGCGGCGCCTCCAAATTCTCAGTTCGAATTCGATCGTTTGTGTGCTGGTGGCACAAACGAACGCCGCGCAGATGGACGCCTATGGACTACAAATCGCGCTTGCCCGTTAGGCCTACTCTCTTAAATCACTGAGTCCATTGGCGCGGCGACGTGACGGATGTTGAAAGGGAGGAGGTTCGGAGAACCTCCACCTCAAGCGCCAGCAGTGGAGACAAGGAGAGCAACCCAAACTCCCCTCGATCTTGTGTGGAACAGAACGCGCCCACGAGGCACGCCGGATCGTCTCCGCTCCGTTGTAACCCCGAGCGGGACCGATGTTTCCAACCTCAGTTGGCGGGCTCGATTCGATAGACGCCGCCGCTCGTTGCGTCGTTTGGATCCGTCGTGCCGAGCGTGCGCTTCTCCGTCAGTGCGTATAAATAGCCGTCAGGCCCTTGCACCACATGCCGCCAGCGTCGGCCGAGCGACATGAACAGTGAATCCCGCCGCTCGGCCTGCGGCGCCGGTTGGTCGAACGCGACGCGCTGTAGTGTCTGGCCGTTCAATGCGCCGACGAACAGGTGGCCGCGCCACGGCGCAAGCTTGTCGCCCGTGTACCACGTCAGCGTCGATGGGCTGATCGACGGCGTCCAGTGCATGAAGGGCATCTCCATCCCTTCGCGATACCAGTGCTGCTGAGAGAGGTCCTTCTTGTTGTACAGCTTGCCGAGCGACACGAACGGCCAGCCGTAGTTGTGCCCAGGGCGCAGAATGTTGATCTCATCGCCACCCATCGGTCCGATCTCAGTGGCCCAGAGCTCGCCCGTCGTCGGATGCCACGCGAAGTCGGTGAGGTTGCGATGCCCGTACGTGAACACCTGGGGATTGGCGTTGCTGCGGCCGACAAACGGGTTGTCGGCCGGAATGGCGCCGTCGTCGCGAATGCGCAGGACTTTGCCGACGTCGCTGTCCAGGTGCTGCGCGAAGATCCGCACGCTCTCGTTTTCGTTCGCGTTGTTGGGGTCGTGATCGTTGACGGTGAGATAGATCATGCCGTCGGGCCCGAACGCCGCGCGACCCGCGATCGGCCCACCCTGCACCCACGCATCGGCGACGAAGATCTCCCGCACGTCCGAGAGTGCTGTGCCTTCGAGGCGGGCGCGCGCGAGCGCGAGCGTCGTCATCTTGTCAGCGCGGTTTTTCACGTAGTAGAGATAGACGCTGCCATTGGTCGCGAACTGAGGATGCACGATCGCGGCTTGGAGCGCGCCGGCCTCGATACCCGCGACCGGCCAGCCCATAAGCGGCTCGGGCAGGAGCACGTCGCCGCGTACCAGACGCACGCGCCCCGCCAACTCGGCGATCAAGATCCGGCCATCTGGCGTAAATGCGACGTTGCGCGGGCTACGCAGGCCGTCGGCGACAGACACGAGACGCACGCGAAAGAGGTCTCCCGGCGGGCAGTGGCCCTGTGGTTGGCCATTCGGCGAGCACGGTCCAGGGACCCAGGTGTCGAACACGAGCGGGATGGCGGTCAGCGACTGCGGCGGCGCGGCATTGGCGACCGCATCGAGTACGCTCGGCGTCCAGCCCGCGGCGGCGACTAGCATCAGCGACCACATCAAGAGACGCTGCGTGTTCATGTCCTGCTCCTGCGTTGAATTCCGGCGAGATCTTATCGCGGGTCCGCGCTGTGGCTATCGCAAAGTCGATCCGCGCGAGATGTTGCTCGTTTGAGTGAACTCGGAGGTCCTGCGTCGTCGCTGCGATCCGTCGAGAACACCCACGAGAGTATCGAGCTCAGAGGAACAAGCGCACTGAGAAAGCGCATATATACGTCGATGCACAGGAGGATACTGCCAGGGATTGTTGTGGGTTGAACGTCGACCGACAGCAGCCCGTGGTGAAAACCCGTAGTGTGCCATCTTGGATCGTGGCACTGACGTAGACTTCAGCGGTGTTTCCGTTTCAGTTCATGCTCGGATGAAGAGGCGGCCGAAGAAGGAGTGATGCGCGCGTTTCTCATCGTGGCCACAAGTCTCGTCAGCCTGCTCGCCCAGAGCGCGCCGCGCGTGACGTCGGTTCGGCTGTATGTTTTCGACTGCGGCGTGCTGGTCCGCGGCGAGCCAACGGCGTACGGATTGACGAAGGAGCAAGTCGGCGACACGAATGTCGCCGACGCGTGCTATCTCGTGGCGCACCCCAAAGGTACGCTCCTCTGGGACGTCGGCATCATTCCCGACGCCCAAATTACGCCGGGTGGAGTAAGCATCGCTGTCGGGACGAGCGGCAACAGCAATCGAGCGACCAGGACCCTGCGAAGCCAACTCGCTGAAATCGGATACCGGCCCGGCGACATCACGTTTCTCGCTCTCTCGCACAGTCACGGCGATCACATCGCCAACGCGAACGATTACGCGCAATCGACGTGGCTCGTGCAGAAACCCGAGCGCGACCTGATGTTCAGCGAGCAGGCGCAAAAGGGCGCTACTTT
>DASRJE010000046.1:0-14040 GCA_035649635.1 Vicinamibacterales bacterium
CACTGCGAAGGCAAGCCATGTGGACCAGGTCTTCAGCCGCATCGTGTACTCCTCCGGAACGAAATCATGCGGATCTTACCTCGTGCAGGTCTCGCGACCCGCCCACGTGGACGGAAAATTGGTGTGGCGTACCGGTGGAACTTCCGGCGCCGGCGGCCGTATCCGCATCCAGCTATGAGGGCCGCTGTCACGACGCGCTATGGACTTCCCGAGGTGGTGGAGGGTCCGGGAGGTACCGACACCAACGCCCGCCGACAACGAGGTGCTCGTCCGCGTTCGCGCGTCGAGCGTGTGCTTTGGCGACCGGAGAAGCAGGTCGATCTCGTCTTCCTACAGGAGTTGATCGACGCCGGCAAGCTGCGCACCGTGATCGGGCGCCGATATACGCTCGACGAGATCGCCGAAGCGCACCGTTACGCCGATACCGGTCACAAAATTGGCAACGTCGCGGTGCTGATCGGGAATCAGACAGAGCATCCGACCACCGGAAGCGGTGCGCTACTCACGCCATCGTAACGTCCTGTCGTGCCTCGTCCCAGCGCCAGTTCGGCATTGACGGATCGATCCGTACGCCGCCGAGCCACCGGACGGAAGGATGCAGGGAGAGCCAGTCGGTCACGCCCTGGAGCACCTCACGGCCGGTCTGGGTAATAACAAGGCGATCGTTGAACGGACGATCCGGATCGAGCACCGATCGTTCGAAGACGGCCGGGTGCGCACGTCCCATCTGACTGAGGATGTGCAGGAACATCGTGTCGCCGAGAAACGGCAGTGGCTCGAGTTCCCCCTGCAGGATCCGCCACATGTCGCCAACGGTGGCGGGCTTCCTCGACAGAATCTGCAAGATCAACGATTGCGTCAGGCTGAGGCCGTTCACAGACGACGGCAGCTCCTGCAAGTGCCGATGCATGGCTGGTCCGAGGTGCGGCAGCGCCGGCGTTCGCGTGCGGGCGATGGCCGCGAGGGCCCGCGGATCCTCCGATGTCAACGCAGCCCACGCTGCGGCGCCGACTGACAGCCGTTCCGCATCGATGACTTCACGCCGATTCCAGAGCAGCGACATCGCTTCGGGCGGGAGCTGGCCGAGCCCGATGAAACGCCGCGAGCCGGGAAAGTGGTTTACTGAAATCAGCTCGAGGACACGCGGCGGCTGCGTCCGCGCGTAATGTGCGAGGCAGCGGATGAGCGAGAGCTGGTCGTGGCTGTCGTGCTCGGTCCAGATGACCACGCGCGCATACCGCTCGGCAGAGGCAGCGAGTCCGCGGTCTGCGTCCGTGAGCTCCGCGAGAAACGCGTCGTAATCGAGATCATGGACGGTGCCGGTATCGGCGTGAAAGCGTGCGCGCTGCGCAATCCAGTCTGGTGCGTCCGTCACGGGCCCGACGGGGAACGGGTCCCACACGGCGAGGAAATCGCCGCTGAACCTCGCCGCCTCGAGCTCTCCCTTGATGTCCGTTCCGCAGCGAACGTGCAGCGTCTGCATGTCGGCGTCAACGGCGGGGCCGCGCTGCGTGATCGCCTCGCGCGCGGCGGTCTGCGCCATCACATGGCTTCGCAGGTCACGCCACTGCGTAAACCCGAGCTCACGGGCGATCGCGAACTGTGCATCGGCGAGTTTGATCCTCGCGGCATCTGGAGCAGGGAGAGCAACGGCGTCGGCGAGGCGCCGGCACGCTGCCACATCCCCGGCGCGAACCGCGCGGAGCAGGTCCTTCGCTCGCTTACGTTGCTGTTCCAAATTGAGGCGGAAGGCGGCGTACGGATCGGACGTCCCGGGCATGCGGATCCCCTTTCACGTGCCTGCGTCCGCACCAGGCTGAAAGAGGACGATGGATCGCGGTGTGCGAATCGATCGTGGTCGTGGGCGCAGCCCTTTCCGCGGACGTGGATGCTCCGACCGAGCGCATTCATTCTGCGCCGGGAGCGCGCCGCGGTCAATCGCCTAGGAGTGATAGGTCACTTCGTCGGCACGAGGCGCTTCAATTCTTCGAACCAGTTGAGCACCACTTCGATTCGCGACTCGGCGATGCCCGACGGTGATCCAGGCACGGCGGCCGCCACTATTCTCCCGTCCGGAGTGATATCGAAATTGCGCCAGTATCCGGTGCTGCCCATAAAAGCGGGCACCGCACTCACCGCGCCGGTTGCAAACGTCGGCGTCGTGGTGACTCGCGTCACGAACAGCGTCGCGGCGCGCGCGAAGAAGAGCAGTGGGTTGGTGAGTAGCTGGGTGTGATCTGCCCATCCGCAATAACATTGGCCGATGCTCGGATCCTTCCTTGTAGCTGCGCCGGACTGTCCATGACGCAGACACCACGATCGTGGGTCACAGCCGGGCTCCCGCCGGGCACGTACGAGGCGCTCACGGACGGATTGCCTGCGTCGCGTCTCTGGTCGCTCCTGCTCGATGCCGCAGAAGCGCGGGCGGTCAGACGCCGGCCGGCCGAACTGATGGAGCAGTGGGACCGCGATCGTTTCGTCCAGCCGGGCATCGTCGATCAACGGACCTTCGTCGACATCGATGGGCATCTCTTGACGGCCGCGTCCGCTTTCGAATCGATCGAGCTGTCTCCCGTTGCTCCTCTTGGCGTCTGCGCCATCATGGGCCACGCCAGCCAGCACAAGGTGCTCTCGGCACTCCGTGGCACTGAGCTCGTCGCCGATCCCACCAATGTCATGGCGCTCGAGTGTGCACGACGGCTGCACCGCGACCCTGGCGCGATCGTGCGCCTGGCGACATCGCATCGTTGTGTTCGCGCGCAGCCGGTTCCGAAACGGCGTGGACTCTCGGCGAACTTCCGCATCTTTTGCCTTGCCTCGGCGGGAGTAGAACGGCAGAGCCACGCGTTTGTGGTGGACGCCATGGCCGAGCAGATGAAGGTCATGCTCGACGTGCTCGATCGACTCGAGAAGCATGGGTTTGCGTTCCCTGACCGGCGGATCACCCTGCTGTCAACACAAGACAGGATCGCGCTCGGTGACCGTATAGTCGCGGCACTGGGAGGCGCCGTAGTCACGCGCGCCGCCCTTGAGCATCCGTACTACAACCAGGGCCTGCGGTTTCAGATTGCTGCCCGTTCAAACGAAGGAACCGAGATGCCCCTCATCGACGGCGGCGCATTCGACTGGGTGGCGAAACTCACGTCGAACCGCCGGGCCGTGTACGTCGCGAGCGGTCTCGGATCGCAGTTGGTGCCACTGATGTTTCGTCGACCGACAGGCCAGCAATAACGCGCTCCAGCGTTCTTCATAGGCCCGTGTCTTCGGGAACACCCATCGGATCCTCGGGGCTCGGCAGGTGCGCTGCTGGGTCTTCGCGTTGGGTGCCCGGCCAGATCTGAATCAGCGCACCATCTTGTGCGGCGATGCCTGGGCTCACGGAGATGAACACCCACAAGAGAAGATGTCGAAGACGCGCCACGTTCGCCTCCTTGTTGCGTGTAGTCTCACGCAGAAGGGGTGACGCGTCGGGCCATTCTGCGTGCAGAATGAGGACAAATCCGGGGTACTGCCGGTGACCGTGCGCTTCGGGTCTTTCGTCATTGATTCCGGGCGGAGACAGCTCACTCGAAACGGAGTCGAAGTACACCTGACGCCAAAGGCGTTCGACCTGCTCGTGCTGCTGGTCGAGGAGGCTCCGCGTGTGATTCGAAAGGACGAGCTGCATGCGCGCTTGTGGCCGGGGACGTTCGTGTCCGATGCCACGCTCGTAGGCCTCGTCAAGCGGTTGCGGCGCGCGCTCGAGGACAGGGATACGCGCGCACCTCTCATCCGGACTGCTCATCGCGTCGGATATGCCTTCGGCGCTGCACTCGAGAGAATCGAGGGTTCTGCGTCTCCTGTGAGTCGGTGGATTGTCAACGGCGGCCGTCGTATCGCGTTGGTAGACCGTGAGACCTTAATCGGGCGCGATCCCTCAGCCGCGGTGCATCTCGACGCAGGCGGCGTGTCGCGGCGGCACGCGCGTATTGTGATCGACGGATCCCAGGCGATCCTGGAGGACCTCGGGAGCAAGAACGGCACGACGCTGCGCGGTGAGTTGATAACGGAGCCCACCACGTTGTACGACGGCGACGAGATTCGGGTCGGGCCAATACTGATCGTTTATCGGTCAGCAGAGCGCGGCGTCTCGACCGAAACTACAACGTGAGCGCTGTGCTGTTCAGCTTCGTTGTAACCATCACCGCCACAAGGCCCTGATTCCAGCTGTTGATACCAAGGCGAGCCTATAATCACTCGTCCGTCCATCCGACGAACTTATGTCGCTGCGCATTGGGACTACGCTCGGCGCATACGAAGTGCTCGCGCTCGAAGGCGTTGGTGGGATGGGGGAAGTGTACCGGGCCCGCGACACCAAGCTGCATCGCGACGTTGCCCTGAAGGTCCTGCCTGAGCGCTTCGCTGACGATCCACACCGGCTGGCGCGGTTCACCCGCGAGGCGCATATCCTGGCCTCGCTCAATCATCCGAATATCGCGGCAGTTTATGGAATCGAGGACGCCACACCACCCCCGAAGCTGGTGTTGGAGTGGGTGGACGGCGACACGCTGGCCGAGCGGATCGCGCAGCGCCCGATTCCCGTCGATGAGGCGCTGGCCATCGCACGACAGATTGCGGACGCCGTGGAGGCGGCCCACGACTCGGGTGTCATTCACCGCGACTTGAAGCCGTCGAATATCAAAGTGCGTCCCGACAGCAGTGTGAAGGTGCTCGACTTCGGGTTGGCGAAGGCTCTGGATCCGATCGAGGGCGTCGGCGACGGTGAATTGACGATGACGGCGCCGGTCGGCCAGGTCGTGATGCTGGGCACGGCGCCGTATATGAGCCCAGAGCAGGCGCGCGGACAGAAGGTAGACAAGCGGACCGATGTTTGGGCGTTCGGCTGCATCCTCTACGAGCTGCTCACAGCGCGTCGTGCATTCGACGGTGAGAATACGTCCGCCACGCTGGCAGCCGTGCTTCACGGAGAACCGGACTGGGATCGTGTACCTGCCAACGTGCGACCCCTGCTCCGCAAGTGCCTGGAAAAGGATCCGAGGAATCGGCTCCGCGATCTCGGCGACGCGATGTCGCTGGTCGAGGTCGCGTCGGCGTCGTCAGCGTCCGCGCCGGTGGCGGTCCGGCGCATCCGCGGGTGGGTGTGGAGTGTGGTGGCGGTTGCAATCATCTCCGCGGCGGCCGCGGCCATGGTCGTCCTGCGAGACGAGCCGCCTCCCGAGCAACCGACTCGTTTGCAGATTCCGTTGCCCAGCGGGTTCATCAACAGCTTTATTGGCGCGCCCTTCCTGTCACCGGACGGCAGAAGGGTGGCCATCGTTGAGGCGACAGCGCTGAGGCCCCTGGGCCGACGCGTGTGGGTCTATTCGCTCGACTCCGGCGAGTGGAGATCGCTTTCGTCCATAGAGATCGGACCGGGCGGACACAGCGGACTCTTCTGGTCACCGGACGGCCGATTCCTCGCGCTCAAAACGTCTGGCAGGCTGTCGAAGATCGATGTGACGAGTGACACCTCGCAGACGCTCTGCGAGTGCGCCGGCGTAATGAACGGAGGCGATTGGGGACAAGGCGACGTCATTCTGTTCAGCTGCAACAACGTTGTCATGAAGATTTCAGCAGCCGGTGGCAATCCAGTACAGCTGACTGCGTTGGACGAGTCGCGCAAGGAGATCGGCCATTCCTTCCCAAGATTCGTTGATGACCGGCGCTTCGTGTACTTGCGCCAGTCTCCCGCTACAGAGGGGAGTGGAATCTTCGTCGGGTCCCTCGATGCCAAGCCGGAGGAACAGCCCCTCACGCGCCTGGTGGCGACGCGCAACGCTGCCAGATTCGCACGCTCGCATGACGGCGTGCGGGGATATCTGCTCTTCACGCGTGAGACGGCCCTGATGGCGCAAGAAATCAACCTTTCCACACTGCAGCCGACTGGTGATGCGGTTGTTGCGGAGGAGATTCGCTCGGGAGCCTTTTCAGTCTCTGAGACTGGCATGCTGGCCTATCGAACTTCTGAGCCGGTCACTGGCACGCCCGTCTGGGTGGATCGACAAGGCAGGGAGCTCGCCTCGCTCGTGCAGTCGCCTCTCGCTGATCCCCTGAACCCGCGTCTCTCCCCAGACGGCGGTCGCTTGGCGCTCATTGTCGGCGGCGACCTCTGGGTATACGACCTTACAGGTAAGCCACCCGTGAAATTGACGTTCAATGCCGGCAACGACTTGCCATTGTGGACACGTGACGGAAAGCGACTCCTTTATGCGCACAACGCCCCGCCGCCGCAGCGTTTGATGTCTGTGGCTGCCGACAACCCCGGCGACACACCTGTGCCGGCGTCGCCCGAGGGTCACTACCACCCACACGGCTGGTCCCACGATGGAAGCGAGTTGGTTGCGGTCATCAACAGCTACTCGCCGACCAGGTGGGACCTCATGGGACTTCGCGACTTCGGGAAGGAACCACCGAGGCCATTACTGCGGACGGCAGCGGCCGACGGCGAAGCCGGTGCGCAGCTCTCGCCAGATGGGCGGTGGCTGGCCTGTGCATCCAACATCTCCGGGTCCCGCGAAGTCTGGGTGCAGCCATATCCTGGTCCTGGCCAGCCGCGACGCGTGTCCACGAACGGCGGCACAGACCCGCAATGGGCTCGAAACGGCCGCGAACTGTACTACATCGAGCAGAGCGGAGCGAACAAGCTGATGGCAGTGCCCGTGTTGAAGACTGCGACCTTCGATTTCGGCACGCCAACGCTGCTGTTCGAGAGCAGCTATGCGCACCTGTTCGGCGGGCCAAACAGCTACGATGTCGCAGCAGATGGTCGGTTCCTCATGATCAAGCCGGCACCGGCCCCTTCCTGGTCCATCAATGTGATCCTCAATTGGATGGCGGCGCTGACGCACTGAGTGTCCTCTGGTTTTCGAGCCCATAACAGCGTGTCAAGCCGTAGCGCAATGAGATCTCCTCGAGGCGTGATTCACCTCGAGACTCTGCAAGCCACTCCTCGAAAACGACGGCCTCGACCTCGTGCGCAAATGGCGTCTCCACGGCGTTTCCTTTCCGGACGGCCCGCCCGGCCAGCGTGCGACGAAGCGCCTCAGTGGAATCGTGGGGCCGTAGACACATCACCTCGAACGCATGCGCCAACTCGTGGGCGAGGCCTCGCACACGGCGTCCCAACTCATGTAGAGAAGCCTCTATCTCGATGTGTGCGACGATGACGCCACTCGGGGCGACCCCGAATCGGGAGCTTCCCCCGAATGGCCCCCGGTCGAAGCCTACTATCGTCATGTACAGGAGAACATCTGTGGCAGCGGCGAGTCGATCCATCAGTTCCGAGAAGGTGCTCGACCGGTCGATCATCTCTACCATGGTTTCCCTCGTGGTCCAGGTCCACTCATAACCGCTGGCCTGCGTCGGCAGCATCCGTATCGCGTCCGCGGGTGATGACCGGCTGTCTGGTATGGAGACTTTCTGAGTCGGCGGTTCCGGAAAGTTCCCGGGATGGACGCAGGCTGATCCAAGAGCGCTTTCCCAGATGCAGACGCACAGGATGAGTGATCGGTCCGCCGCCATGTTCGTCCTCCCCCACGCGCGGAGCGTGGCGGAGGAGGGGGTGACAAGTCGGGGCGATCCGGGGGTCGAATGAGGGTTTTCTTATGACCGGTAAAACGGCTTTCGTATCCTCAGGGCTCGGGCTAGGATTGGCACGCAGGAGGGTGACTTCATGCGCGTTCGATTATTCGTACTCTTGCTTGCGTCCCTGCCCTCGATAGTGCAGACACAGACACAACCCGCGCTGCCGCCGGACATCAACCCAATCACGCTGTCGCGGCTGCCGTGGGTCACGCCGGACGACCTGGACGAGGAAGGGAAGAAGCTCCTGGCCCAAAGGCCACCGACAGCCAAGCCGGGGCCGGGACCTGGACACCTGACGAATTACAGCCCCCGGGAGCGCAGCCTCGGCACTCCCTCGGGTGTGAACAGCCCGGTTGGCGCCCGGTACTTTCAGCTCGCAGTGCTCATCATGGCGCGAGAGATCGACCAGCAATACGAGTGGTCCGCTCACGAACCGGCGGGCTTGAAGCAGGGCCTCGAGCAGTCGGTCATCGACGTCGTCAAGCACAACCGGCCGGTGACGGGATTGACCGACAAGGACGCCACGCTCATCACCTTTGGCCGCACGTTGTATCGCGAGCACAAGGTGAGCAGCGAGTTGTGGCAGAAGATGATCGGCCATTTCGGCCGGCAGCAGACCGTTCAACTGATGATGATCATGGGCGACTACTTCAGGGTGGGCTTCATGATGAACGCCGTCGATCAGCACCTTCCACCGGAGCGCAAGGCACTGCTGCCGCCGCTGCAGCGATGACCAAGTGCGACTCGCATTCGGAGCATGTCGCCACGAAGAATCGCTGGACTCGTTCTGGTCGCCCTTGGCATGGTCATCCTGCTGTGGGGCGGAATCTTCTGGAGAGATCGTGACACCGTCCTCGATGCTGGTCCCCTGAAGGTGGAGACCAGCGAACGCAGAGGTGTTGCTTTACCACCTCTCCTGGGAGCTGCCGTGTTGGTCGCCGGAATCATCCTCGTGCTCGTGCCGAATAGGCGGACGTGATCCGCAGATTCGACTCAGCGCGAGTTCGACGATGATCCGGCAGCCGATGCGGGCGCCGGCGCCGTGACGTCGTTGAACGCCTGTCGCGACTTGAATTTCCATACGCCGTCCTCGCGGACCAGCCTGTCCTCGTAGCGACCGGCAACCTGGATGCCCGGCCCGCGCGCGGCGCTCACGAACGTCCATCGCGATGTCGCCGTCGCGGTGTCGCCGTTCACGTCGATCTTGAAGTTCGACATGATGTGGTAGGTGCTGCCGAATCCGATGGTCGGAGTGCCGCCGCGACCGCCACCACCGATCCGGCTGGTCATGAAGTCGTAGATCGCCTGCGGCCCGCCTGTGACCGTGCCCAGGCCACCCGACCACGAGCCGTCTTTGGTGAACAAGGCAGCGTAGGCCTTGAAGTCACGAGTGTCGAGCGCGCGACCGTATTCGTTCAGCAGGTCGGCGATCTGCTGCATGTCCTCGAACCGTTTGACCTTGGCGGCCAGCGCCGCAACGGTCGTCTCACTGTCGCGCCGCTGTTGCGCCTCGACCAGGACCGGAGGCACCGCAACGGCCGCCGCGAGGATGACGACGGAGGCGAGAAGGTGGCGCCCGGCAATGTGATACATGGCTTCGCTCCTGTGGAATGTTGCGCAGTCCGGCTAAAGCCGGACACTACGTACGACGATCGTAGTGTCCGCCTTCAGGCGGACCTTCAGACCGATGAAAGTATACCGACCATCTGCCGGTGACAACGCGAGGAAACAAGGTTTTAATACCCGCATGAAGTCATTCGCTATCTGCTGTGCTGCGCTCATCAATGGAGCCGTCTTCGTTGCGCTGAGTGCGCAGACCCCGCAATCGGGACCGACGATGCGCGTGGACCCGGGCTTCGACGAGATCGTGTCTCCCGGAACCACGATGGAGATTCTCAAGAGCGACTTCGGTTTCATCAATGGAATCGTGTGGGTCAAAGACGGCGGTGGCCATCTGCTGATCAGCGACATTCCAGCGAACGTGGTGCACAGGTGGACACCCGACGGAAAGATGTCTGTGTTTCTGGAGAAGCCCGATTGGACCAGGACGACCGGCCGCCCCGAGAACCCGCGATTCGGCGCCAACGGCATCACGCTCGATCCCCAAGGGCGGATCGTCTACGCGGCGGAAGCGGATCGTGCCGTCGTGCTCCTGGAGAAAGACGGCAAGAGGACGATTCTCGCCGAACGCTACGAGGGCAAGCGGTTGAACAGCCCGAACGACCTCGTGTTTCGATCCGATGGCGCGCTGTACTTCACGGATCCCAGCGGCGGCAACCGTTTCGCCAACTGGGATTTGAAGAAGGAATTGCCGTATCAGGGCGTGTTCCTGCTCAAGGACGGCAAGCTGCAGGTGGTCATCCAGGATCTTGAACGTCCGAACGGTATCGTCCTGTCGCCCGACGAGAAGTTTCTCTACGTGAACGACTCCGTCAAGCGCACGATCGTGCGCTACGAGGTGCAGCGCGATGGCCGCGTTGCCAATGGCAAGCTGTTCGCGGACATGAGTGCGGGAAAAGGGACCGGCAATCCGGACGGGATGAAGTTCGACGCCAGAGGCAATCTGTACTCGGTGGGTCCCGGCGGTATCTGGGTGTTCGCTCCCGACGGCAAGCACCTCGGCACGATCGTGCCGCCCGAATTCGCACCCGGCTTCGCGTTCGGCGACGCCGATGGGAAATCACTCTACCTGGCAGCGAGCACCAAACTCACACGAATTCGCGTCAAGAATGCCGGTGCGCGATAGGGAATAGGCATCGAACGCCCTGGTGACGCGCCTCTCAGGCGCGGGAACTTCGGCGCCGCTCTTTTCGTCTCCTCCCTAGGCTAATCTACAAGAGAGGCGGACCTGTCCCGCCAGGGCGGTTCGCCAAGCGAACCGCCAAGCAGAATCTGTTTTGTCGGGTCGCGGCTGCGACCCGACCCAGCGGAGGCGGATGAGCGACCAGACCGACGTCCTGCAAGGCACCCTCGACCTATTGATCATGCGAACGCTCGCCCTCGAACCGATGCACGGCTGGGCGATCGCTCAGCGTATCCAGCAGACGTCCGATGAACTGCTGCGGGTCCAGCAGGGTTCGCTGTATCCCGCGCTGCACCGTCTCGAGCACCAGGGCTGGATCAAGGCCGAATGGGGCGCGTCGGAAAACAACCGCCGCGCGCGGTTCTATTCGCTGACGAAGGCGGGCCGCAAGCAAGTCGAGGCGGAACTCGAGAAGTGGGAGCGGCTGTCCACCGGCGTCAACCTCCTGCTACAGAGGACATAGCGATGCGACTGTGGCACATCCTGCGAAGCCGGCTGCGATCGATCGCGTTCCGCGATCGACGTGAATTGGATCTGAGCGAAGAGCTGCAGCTCCATCTCGAACGCGAGACCGAACGCCTACAGGCCGGCGGCCTGTCGCGCGAGGAGGCGCGTCTCCACGCGCTGCGGCTGTTCGGCGGCGTCGAGCAGATCAAGGAAGCGTCCCGCGACGCGCGCGGGACGGCGACGTGGGACGCGCTCGTGCGCGACACCCGCCAAGGTCTGCGGCGCCTTGTGCGCGATTGGCGGTTCACTACGGCCGCGGTGCTGATCCTGGCTCTTGCCATCGGCGCCAACACGGCGATTTTCAGTGTCGTGAACGCGGTGCTGTTTCGTCGGCACGCAGTCGCCGACCCCGATCGTCTCGTCAACATCTATCAGAACGGCCGCGCCGGCACGCCGCTCGTCGTCACCGCGTACTCCACTTACATGGAGATCGCGGAGTACACCGACATTTTTGCGACGACGATGGCCGCCAGCGTTCCCAATCCCATCCGCTATCTCGCCGACGGCGCCGTTCGAGATGCGGTAGTCGAGTACGCAACGGCGGACTATCTCGACACCCTGGGGCTCCGGCCGTCACTCGGCCGCTGGTTCGACGAGACGGAAGTGCGGCCCGGGGCTCCGCTCGTCGCTGTCCTCGGGCATCAGACGTGGAACAGACGATTCCGCGCGGACCCATCCATCATCGGACGCATCATTCGCATCGAGGGCCTACCGGTGACGATCGTCGGGATCGGTCCCGCCAATCACCGCGCTACGTTCGACGTGGGCCTCGTCACAGATTTCTGGCTGCCGATGACGGCGATCCCGGCGATGATGCCACGCCCTGGGCGCCGCGACACGCCGACGATATTTGCACCCCTGTTCGTGAAAGCCCGTCTGCGCGACGGCGTGACCGTGTCGCAAGCGCGAGCGGCCATGGACGGCCTCGGACGCCGGCTCGAGGCCGAGCATCCGGAACTCTTTCGCGCCGAGGGCGAGTTCGCCCTGGGCCCGGGCATGACGGTCCTTCCCTCGACGGACGTCCGGATCCACCCGGCGGCAGACACGCCATTCATGGCGATTGCCTCGTTGGTGCTCGTCATCGTCGGCCTCGTCCTCGCCATCGCGTGCAGCAACCTGGCCACGCTGCTGCTGGTGCGCGGCGCCGCACGCGCGAGAGAAGTCTCCGTGCGGCTGGCGATGGGTGCGACGCGGCGTCAGCTCGTCAGGCACCTGCTGATCGAGAGCCTGCTGCTCTCACTGGCGGGCGGCGTTGCCGGCTGTGTCCTTGCGTGGTGGGGCATGCGTGCGCTGCAAAGGGTCGACTTTCCGTTCAGAGTGGATCTGACGGTGGACTATCGCGTGCTCGCCTTTGCGATCGCGCTGTCGCTGGTCACGGGCATCGTGTTCGGCCTGGCGCCGGCGCTCAAGGCCACGAGGGTTGATCTCCTGACGACACTGCGCGACGAAGGGCTGCAACCAGTCGATCATCGTCGGCTCACGCTCAAGAACGCGCTGATCGTCTTCCAGGTGGTGGTCTCGGTGCTGCTGCTCGGTGGCACGAGCATCTTTCTCCAGGCGGCGGCAGCAGGAAGAGCGTTGCGCGTAGGCTACGCCGTTGATGGCGTGGCGATGCTCGAGACGGATCTACGATTCGCAGGCTACTCGGAGAGCGAGGCGAGCCGAGTGTTCGACGAGTTGCTGGGCCGGATCCGGGCCATCCCGGGCGTCGAATCCGCCGCGCTGTTGCGCGGATTGCCGATGGAAGTCAATGGTGTGGCCATCGTCGTTGACAGCGGCGACGGTCAACCCGGCTCGACTCTCGAAGCGGCAGCGATCACCGCTGCGCCAGGTTTCTTCGACACGCTGCGCATTCCCCTGCTGCACGGCCGCGTGTTCGACGTACGCGATCGCGCGGACGCGCCGCGCGTCGCGGTGATCACGGAGCGGATGGCGCGGCAATACTTTGGCGCGGTGAACGCGGTTGGCCGGCGATTCCGGTCGCCGAACGATCCGAACTCGTGGACGGCGGTGATTGGCGTCGTGCACGATACGGGCACGGGAGATTTCGACGACGACGTCCTCGATCCAGTCGGGCCTGTCTTCTACACCTCATATATCCAGTCCGGGGCGCTGCCCACGACTGTCATCGCCCGGACGTTCGGTGAGGCGGCCCCGCTAGTCGCGGCGATGCAGCGCGAGCTGCGCGCCATCGACATCACGCTGCCGGTCATGACGGCGCAGACGATGGCACAGAAGCTGGCTGGCTCGCTGGCGATACCGAATGGGATCGCCACTCTCTTCGGCGCCCTCGGTGGCCTCGGCCTGGTGCTGGCCAGCATCGGTCTCTATGCGGTCGTCGCGTTTACCGTTGCGCGACGCTCGCGTGAGATCGGCATCCGCATGGCGCTTGGCGCGCGCAGTCAGCAGGTAGTCTGGAGCATTGCGCGAGGCGTGGCCGGGCTGACCGGCTTTGGCACGGGCATCGGTCTCGTTCTCCTGGTGCTGGCCATGCTCGTGATGCGCGCGGGCGGGGGATCGGCGGACATCGGGATCGGAAGCGTCACGGTGTATCGTCCCAGCATCGATCCGGTGGCGCTGCTTGCAATCGCCGCCGTGACTGCGTTGGTCGGCGTTGCCGCCGCGTTCGGGCCGGCGCGGCGCGCGGCGCGGATGCATCCGCTGGTGGCGCTGCGGCACGAGTGAGACCATCCAGCCGAATGGAAAGACGCTTCGCGACTCACAGGACGTGAACCTGCGCTCTCAGATCGGAATTTTGTTTGTCTCGAATGACTTCAGATAGCATCGGGCAAATTAAAACGCGATGTCTGGCTGGCTGAGAAGATCGTGCCCGTAGCCCCACCCGGTACCGTCACACGCGACCTGCGTGGCGATGGATGGCGTTCAACTCGATCTTGCCCCGCAGGTGTTGTTGCTCGCCATTCCGGACGAGATCACCCGGGAGAAGGGCGAGGAAGCGCTCGCACCGACCGCCGGCCGCCTTTCTGACGGCTTCATCTCAGCGTCGATGCTCGCAGTCAACGCGAAGCTCTTCGACGATGGCCTCTTTGCGGCCGCGGAGCTTGCAGCGCAGCGCCGCAAGGTGGATCTCCTGGCATCGCTCGTTC
>DASRJE010000047.1:0-2308 GCA_035649635.1 Vicinamibacterales bacterium
TCGGGTGCTGGGACTGACTCTGCTGGTTGTGCTGGCCGCGCTCGTGATCTGGACGGCCCCCAACCGCTGGGGCGTGGGTATCGCGCTGCATTACTTGTCGCGAGTGTACTGGCCCGATCCCGCCGATGCTATTCCGCCGCCTCCTGCGACCCGCCCGCGTGCGTGAAGGAGCGCTGAGGAGAAGGACGGGTTATTGTGGTGTCGCGTACCACATGAGCAAGGGTCCGGCTCTCGCACTCCTCTGCCTGGTATTGGTCGGTGGCACAGCGTCTTGCGCTGGGGCGCTGGACTGCCGCGTCATCGACGCGGGCTTCTGGTTCGAACCGGTCACATATCAGTCCGCGAGGCTGGATGGGGCAATTACGGCGCAGGAGATGGCGACCATCGTGGGCGTGGCGCAGTCGGAACTCAGCGACGCGTTCGCGGGCTTGAGCCTCAAGTTTTCGACACGTCGGGACGCCAAGTACAGGGTGCGCGTGGTCCAGCAACTTCGCGACATGAGAGTCCGCTGGGAGGTCCAGGTTCCTGCCGAATCGCGGTCCGTGGCCGGGTTTGGCGGGCAAGGTGCCGTCAACTTCTTCTGGATGGCCAACGCCGCTGTTTCCTACGCACCGGATGCTGCCGATCGTCCGTCGATCATCCACGCCATCGGTCGTGGCATCGGGCGCGCCGCCGCCCACGAGTTCGCGCACCTGCTGCTGCCGCGAGCGTCAGTCGACGATGCCGCGGACGTGAACAGCTACGAGTATCAGTCGGCGGCGAGACGCGAGCAGTACTTCGGCGAATTGCGATGGGGACGGGTCCGGCCACTGTTGCAGGAGCGAATCCCGCCGTGCGCGGAATGAGACGGCGAGACACGGTGCGGGAGATCGCCGTCGGACTGCTCGTTGCGTCGGCGTTCGGCGTGGCAAGCGGAATGACGCCAACGCCTCGATCAAGCCAGTCGACCGCGCCGCTCGAGGGGACGGCGAAGCCGGTCGTGGTCATTCGAGACTTCAAGGACGGACGCGCGAGCGTCTGCACCGCACGTCCGGACCTTCACCTGAGCGTCGCTCGTGATGATTCGTTCCCAACAGAGCAAGTGCTGGTAGTTGAGTACCCCGGGCCTGGC
Organism: Vicinamibacterales bacterium; assembly: GCA_035649635.1. Taxonomy (GTDB): domain Bacteria; phylum Acidobacteriota; class Vicinamibacteria; order Vicinamibacterales; family UBA2999; genus Gp6-AA40. Next base: position 1,112 of record DASRJE010000047.1, read on the forward strand.
AAAGACCCCGCGGCACGGGACACACAGTGCACCGCCCAGAGCCACGATTGGACCGCCGGGAGCGCCATCGCCTTTCAGATCAAGCCTGCCCACACGCTGCGGCTCTCGCTGTCGTTCATCGATCGCAATCGCGTCGTCTACACAACGTGGAAGGAGCTGACGGGTGGTGTCTGGCAGCTCGTTCGGATTCCGTTCCAGGAGATGCGGCCCAATCCCTACTTTCAGCCTCCCGATGCCAAGACCGGCGCACCGCTCGACGTGACCGCGGTCGAGAACATCGCGTTCGCCCCCCAGGATCAAACCTCGGGACGTTTATTGATTCGCTCGTTCGTCGTGACGAAGTGAGGGACACCGTCGTGTTCGAGGGACTTGGCGAAATGACGTCATGAACCGAGACTGGGTGTTGTTCAATCTGCGCGAGGCCGAGGAAGAGATTCGGCGCGCGATTGCCGAAATCGAAGCCGTGCCTGATTACGGCTACGGGGAGTTCGTGGTTGCCATGAGCCATGCGTATCACCATTTGAATACGGCGTGGAATGCTCGCGACGCCGATTCAGCGGCGGTCGAAGAGTGCTCGGCGGCGAACTTTCAGCGTTGGCGACGATTCCCACGCGATCTCGACATGAGCGTCTAGCGACCTTTGTCGCCCAGGGCGGCGAGACCGTCCACGCTACGTTTGAGGCTCGAGATGTGGATGACGTGGCTAACGAGGCGTCACGCCGGCCACCGGCCATGTATCCGAACGGATCGAGATCATCGACGAAGCTGGCTAACATGGAGACAGCCTGCCGGCCTGACGGCCGGCGCGATTCGGACGGTCAGCCATGACAGACGTAAAGCCCGACTTCTCCGGCGAATGGCATCTGAACCGCGACGCCTGTACGCTCAGCCCCGGTGCAGACGGCGTACGGAGTGCCATGTGGCACATCGACCACCGCGATCCGAAGTTCCGCATCAAGGCTTCGTGCGAAACCGCGAGCGATCCGATTCAATGGGAATACGAGTTGCTGTCGGATGGAGTCGAGGTGGTCGGCGGCGAGCCCGGCGCCAGCATGACATCTCGTGTCCACTGGGACGGCGACGCGCTGGTCGTCACCATGCGTATCGAGCGCCCCGGTGGCGAGATGACGATCGAGTTCCGGCACCAGCTCCTCGATGACGGTCGTCGCCTGCGAGCGGACGAACAACTTCGCGGCA
>DASRJE010000048.1:0-9552 GCA_035649635.1 Vicinamibacterales bacterium
CTCGGGCATCTGCGTCATCTGCACGCGCTTCGCGACGACCCACCCGACGATGCCGCCGAGCGCGAGGGCGCCGATCGTGAGATCGATACGCCTGGTGATCGCGAGCGTCGTAAGTACGGCCAGCGCCATTCCCGCGATGCCAAAGCGATTACCGCGGCGCGCCGTGAGTGGATTGGATAGACCCTTGAGGGCGAGGATGAACAGCACGCTCGCCGCGAGATAGGACAGGGCAACCTGGTTCGGGGACATGGCGTCCGTCACCGATGCCGCTTCTCTTTCTTCTTGAACATCTCGAGCATCCGCTCGGTCACCAGGAAGCCTCCAAACGTGTTGATAGCCACGAGTGCTACCGCAATCGCACCCAGAATGGCGCCGCGGTCGAGCTGACCCGGTCCGGCCGCGAGGATTGCCCCAACCATGATGACCGAGCTGATCGCGTTGGTGACGCTCATGAGCGGCGTGTGCAGCGCCGGGGTCACGTGCCACACAACGTGATAACCCACGAAGATGGCCAGCACAAACACCGTGAGATTGCTCACGATTGGGTCGACAACGACTCCGTGCACGTCAGCTCCTGACCGGCGCGCCGTCGATGCACACGAGCGTCGCCGCAAGGATTTCGTCCGATCGATTGAGGGTGAGCTCGCCGGTCTTGGGATCGAGCAGCAGAGACGTGAAATTGAGCAGGTTGCGCGCGTAAAGGGCGCTCGAGTCTGCCGCCAGCGTCGCCGGAAGATTCGACGGGGCGGCGATCTTCACCCCGTGATGATCCACGATCACGTCTTTCTGGCTGAGCGTGCAGTTGCCCCCCTGCGTCACGGCCATGTCCACGATGACCGACCCCGGCTTCATCCCGGACACCGTCTCCTCGGTCAGCAGGACGGGCGCAGGCCGGCCAGGCACGAGCGCTGTGGTGATGACGATGTCGGCGGCCTTCGCGCGTTCAGCGATCAGTGCTGCCTGCCTGCGCTTGTAGTCGTCGCTCATCTCGCGAGCGTAACCGCCAGCGCTCTCTTGCGCCTTCTTGTCCGCGTCCGACAGCGCGACTTCGACGAACTTGGCCCCGAGCGACTCGACTTCATTCTTGACCGCGGGCCGCACGTCGAAGGCTTCGATGACCGCGCCAAGCCGTTTCGCGGTGGCGATGGCCTGCAGGCCTGCCACACCTGCGCCCAGCACCAGGACGCGCGCGGCCTTGACGGTGCCGGCGGCCGTCATCAGCATCGGCATGAAGCGGCCGTACTCGTACGCGGCGATCAACACCGCCTTGTAACCGGCAATGTTCGCCTGCGATGACAAGACGTCCATCGTCTGGGCTCGTGTGATGCGCGGCAGCAGTTCCATGGCGAAGGCGGTCACCCCCGTCTGAGCCAGCGCTTCGACACCTTCATGGGGTGAAAGGAGCCCGATGAGAATCGAGCCGCGGCGGAGCGAGGACAGCTCCGAATCAGCCGGTCGGCGCACCTTGAGGATGAGGTCGGAGCTGGCGTAGACGTCAGCCGCGCACCCGAGCGTGGCGCCGACCGCCGCGAAACTCGCGTCTGGAATGCTGGCGCACGCGCCAGCGTTCTTTTCGATGATGACACTATGACGTCCGCCGGCCGTGAACTTCTTCACCGTCTCCGGCGTCGCGGCTACACGTCTTTCCCCTGGACAGACTTCGGCAGGAATGCCGATTCGCATCAGATGAACGCCTCCGGTCGCACCCGGATCTAGCTGCTAGACTTCGGACCGGCTGCGTGCTGCAAAATGATTCTATACGGATCGTGCAAAGCCAACGCCCAAACTCCGCCTTCGACGGAGCTCGGGGTGGCCCGAGCGCTAGCGAGGGCCAACTCCCCACTCCCAAAGGCTCTTGCTATTGGGAATTGGGTGTTGGGAATCGGGAGTTGACAGGCTCGTCTGGTTCTTCGTGGCGAACGGCTATTGAAACGTGTTGCACGAATCGACGCGGCCAGAATCCAATCCCCGGCGTAGCCATTCGACGCGCTGCTCGGAGGATCCGTGCGTGAACGATTCAGGCACGACGGTGCCTTGCGTCTGGCGTTGTAGACGGTCGTCGCCAATGGCGGCTGCCGCCCGCAGACCCTCTTCAGCGTCACCGGCCTCGAGCAGCCCTTCGCGCGCGGCGTAGTGCCCCCAGACTCCGGCGTAGCAGTCGGCTTGCAACTCCTGACGTACCGAGAGTGTGTTGGATTCGCGTTGGCCGGCGCGTTGCCGCGCCGCCTGGAGCTGGCTCGAGACGCCCGTCAATGTCTGGACGTGATGCCCGATCTCGTGGGCCACGACATACGCCTGCGCAAAGTCTCCAGGGGCGCCGAATCGCTCATCGAGCTCCTTGAAGAAAGAGAGATCGAGATATACCTTGCGATCTGCAGGGCAATAGAACGGTCCCATCGCGGCCTGGCCGAGACCGCATGCTGACTGCGTCGCGTCGGTGAACAGCACGAGCACCGGCGGCTCGTACGACTCGCGGCTCTCCTGGAAGATCCGGCCCCACGTCGTCTCGGTGTCCTTGAGGACGACCGACACGAATTCGGCTTGAGGATCATCAGCCGGTACACCACCCGGTGCGACTGTGTCTGAGGTCGAGGTGGTGTTGATCAGGTCAGCGGGGTTCGTTCCCGTTAGCGCGGAGATGAGCAGCAGCAACACCAGGCCGCCGAGGCCCCCTCCGACAGCCATCCCGCCACCGGACATGCCTCGACGATCCTCGACGTTCTGACTGCCGGCGCGACCTTGCCATTTCATGGCAGCGCCCTCCAACCATCGTGGAAGATATTATCCTCAGCCATGGACCTTGGACTGCAGGATCGCGTGGCGATCGTCACGGGCTCGAGCAAAGGGCTGGGCTTTGCCAGCGCCAGAGCGCTCGTCGCTGAGGGATGTCGCATAGTCATCTGTGGGCGCACGCCAACGACATTGCAGGAAGCGCGCCGTCGATTGGTCGAGATTGCATCCGACGACCGCGTATTGGCGATCGCTGCCGACGTAAGTCGCGAGGAAGGCTTGAGGTTGCTCATCGACCAGTCGGTCGAGACCTTCGGCGGGATCGATATTCTCGTCAACAACGTCGGCGTGGGGCGAGGTGGCGGCCTCGTCGATACCCCGGACGAGCTCTGGCAGGAGGCGATTGATTACACGCTGATGCCTGCGGTGCGAGCCTCCCGGCTCGCGGTGCCGCACATGCAAAGGCGGGGCGGCGGATCAATCGTCATGATCGCCTCGATCTACGGCCGCGAAGCAGGAGGCCGAATGACGTACAACGTCATCAAGGCCGCGGAGATCAGCTTGGCGAAATCGTTGGCGCAGCAGCTCGCGCCGATGAACATCCGCGTGAACAGCGTGTCGCCGGGCTCGATTCTGTTCGAAGGTGGATCCTGGTGGAAGCGTCAACAGGACGACCCGGCGGGGATCGCTGAGTTCGTGAAGCGCGAGCTGCCGTTTGGTCGCTTTGGGCGGCCGGAGGAGGTAGGCGACGTCGTCGCCTACCTCGCATCGTCGCGTGCCAGCTGGATCAGCGGCACGTCAGTCGTCGTCGATGGTTGCCAGAGTCGGGCTTTCTAACTATTTCTTCTCCACCGTGATGTTGTTGAGGCGTACAGGCTCGGTCCCGTAGATCTCCATCTCCATCACGTTCTTCTTCTTGTCGAAAGTGATCTGCGTGAACGGTGCCATCTTGCCTTCACCCTTCCCGTCTTTCACGTGAATCTGAATGAGCAGGAAGGGGTAATCGGTCGTCCGCGGATTGTTGACGGTTTCCCGGAAGCTCATTTGGCGGTCCGTGGCCACGACGATGCGCTCACCCCCGTCGGGCAGCGGTTCGTGCCACGCATATTTCAAATCCCACCCCAAGCGGTAATTCTGCGGGTCGGGGCCCGACCAACCAGGAATATTGATACGACCTTTGGTGGGCAACCTCTGCAGCGCCCTGACCAGATCGTCCTGTCCCTTGGGCACCGTCTGCAAGAGATTCGTGCGCTCCTCCGCAGTGGACCACCGGTCCAACACGATTTGAATAATGCCGTTCGCACCGGTCAGGTTGTTGCTCATGTTCACGGCGAAGGCGCGCATGCGGATGGGTAACACCACCTGCGCCGCGATCGGTTCGGCCAACAGAAGTACGAGCCCCAGACAGAAAACGAGACAAGCGGGTCGAACACAACTCCGCGTCATGGCCATTCGTCCTTTTCTCAGCTCGGGTCAGGAGCGCCCCTATTCTACGAGCAGTTGGCGAAGCCCTCAATCCTCGCGCAGGGCCCGCATCGGTTGAACGAAGGCGGCGCGGGTCGCGGGAATCAGCGTGGCCAGCGTCGTAACCACGAGAACGATGGCCAGGACGCTCACCAGCGTCAGCGGGTCGGACGGCGAGATACCGAAGAGCAGCCGGGAGAGAGCTCCCATCAACGCCAGCGAGAGGACGAGGCCAGTCACGCATGCCACGCCCGCGACGCGGATGCCCTCTCCGAGGAACTTTCCCATGATGGCCGATCGCGCCGCGCCCAGCGCGAGCCGAATGCCGATGGCCCGACGTTGTTCAGTGACGGCATACGAGACGACGCCGTAGATGCCCACGATTCCGAGTGCCAGCGCGATGAAGCCCGCGATGGCGAGCATCACCAGTGTGAACGACGTGCGCGACATCGACTTGCTGTATGTCTCTCCCAGTGTCTGGACTCGCGCGAGTGGAAGGTCAGGGTTGACGGCCCAGACGGCACGGCTGAGTTCCCGGAGCAGGATGTCGGAACCGGCCTGACGGCTGCGGATCGCAAACGTGATCTCACGGGGGATGAAGGAACGTAGCGGCCCAAAGCCGTCCTGGACTCCCGCCCGCCAATACACGATCGCCGGCGGCGCCTGATCCACACCGCTGTCGTAAACGTCCCCTACGATCCCGACGACTTCGTTCCAGGCGCCAACGCGCCCCATGCGAAGCCGCTTGCCAAGCGCGAGGGAGGGCTGCCCCCATAGCTCGCGAGCCATGGTGTCCGACACGATCACGACTCGTCGACGGTTGACGACGTCCGCCCATGTGAAATCGCGTCCGGCGATCAACGGAACTCCCAGGGTCTTGAACAGCCCCGGTGCGATCGACTTGGACCTTCGCAGTGGCGGAATGCCTTCGCCATAGGGCTTGTCTTCGGCGGTGACGACCATGTTGTTCTCGAACTCCATCTCCATCGGGAGCGCGGTTGCGAAGCCCGCTGACGCTACGCCTGGAATCTTTCCGATCTCAGAGAGGATGTCCTGCTGCATTTGCGCAACGCGTTCCTGGGCGGGGACCTGAGCCTCTGGAATTGCGATGCGAAAGGTCTGGACTCGTTCGGGCTCGACAAAGCCTGGGTCGATGCTCCGCAGGCGGTGAAAACTTCGAATCATGAGACCGGCGGCGACGAGCAGAACGACCGCGAGCGCGACCTGCACGAATACGAGAGCGTTCTGCGATCGATGCTTCCCACGAGTCATGCCGAGCGTTCGGCTGTCTCCATGGGCCACCCCGTGGAGAGCGCCCGATCCTCGTGTCCCCGCGTATTTCACGATCGGCAAAAGCCCGAACAGTAGCGCCGACAGGAGGGACACGATGAGTGAGAACGCCAGCACAACCGGATCGATCGAAATATCTGACAGTCGCGGAAGGGTTGCAGGTGCGATCGCCACTAGAACCGAAAGACCGAGGTAGGCCAGCCCCACGGCCAGGACTCCTCCCAGGAGGGCGAGGGCAAGGCTTTCCGCAAACAGCTGGCGCGCGATGTGACCCCAGCCAGCTCCGAGGGCTGCGCGCACGGCGAGCTCGTGCCGGTGTCCTTCCCCACGTACGAGTAACAAGTTGGCCACATTGGCGCAAGCGATCATCAGCACGATGCCGATAGTGCCCATCAGGATCCACAGTACGGGCCCGATATCGCCAACCACGTCCTGCGTGATCGGCCGCAGTGCCGGACCGAAGCGAGCTGCGGTCAAGGCCCTGTTGTTGGTCCCGCGCTCCGCGATCCAGATCGGAAGCATGCGGCCAACATCGGCATTGGCCTGTGCGAGCGATACGCCACGTTTCAGCCTGGCGATGCCAACGTAGGCGTGGACATCGTTGGGCAGGAGTTGGTCACCTGCGAAGCGCTGTGGCAGGATGACGGACGCGTCGACGTTCAAGAATCGGAACGTCCGCGGCATGACGCCGATCACTTCGCGAGGCAGCGCGTTGATTGTCAGCGTGCGTCCGACGATCGCCGGGTCGCCAGCGAACCGGCGTTGCCAGTACCCATACGTGAGGATTGCCGTGTCTGGTGTGCCAGGAGTGTCGTCATCCTCCGAAAACCATCGGCCAATGACGGGCGGCACGCCCAGGGCAGGCAGGGTCCCGTGGGTAACGACGAGTGCCGGGACTTCCTCAGGTTCCCTTACTCCCGTCACGCTGGCCTGCTCGACATGCCAGGCGCCGAACTCCGCGAACGTCTCGGCATGTTCTCGGTAGGACAGGTACATCGTCGACGACAACCGGACGTTGTTCGACGCAATCCCCTGGAACTGCGCGGAGTGCCAGATGCCGACGAGTTGCTCAGGCTCTGCGTACGGCAACGGCCGGAGAAGGACGCCATTGAGGACGCTGAAGACCGCCGTGGTCGCACCGATGCCAAGGCCAAGCGTTCCGACAGCAGCTGCGACGAAGCCTGGACTCCGGCGAATCAGTCGAAGAGTGACGCGGATGTCCTGCACCAACCGTTCGAGCCATCCAAGCGTGTTCATTTCGTAAGTCTCCTCGCGAATCCGCAGTGCGTTGCCAAACTGTTGGCGTGCGGCCAATCGAGCTTCATCGATCGACAGCCCTTCGGCGCGCAGTTGATCGATGCGTTCGGCAATATGAAAAGAAAGCTCGCGCTGGATGTCGCGCTCGACTCGCCCCGCCCGAAACGTGTTCGTCAGACGCTGCAGCCAGGACATAAAGAGCTCTCACTCGCTGCGCAGGATTCGCATCGGTTCGACGAATGCTGCCCGCGCGGCCGGAACGAAGGACGCCAGCGCCGCGACCGTGAGGACGATCCCGACCACGCTCGACAGGGTGACGGGATCGGACGACGAGACCCCATAGAGCATGCCCGACAGCGCTCGAGCGAACGCGAGCGACAAGACGAGTCCACCAACACACGCGACACAAGCGACCCGTACGCCCTGCGTCACGAACCGGCGGAGGATGCCCGACCGCGTTGCGCCCAGCGCCAGGCGCAGACCAACTTCACGCCGCCGCAGGCTGACGATGTAGCTCAGCGTGCCGTAGACACCGAGGCACGCAAGAGAGAGCGCCGTCGAGGCAAACAGCACCAACACCAGCGTCCGCAGGCGGTTCTGCGCGAACGAGTCGTCAATACGTCCGCCGAGCGTCTCGATGTCGTAGACCGAACGCAGTGGTTCGAACTCGTTGATTGCCCGGCGAACCATCGCCGCGGCCGCCATTGGATCGTTGGTCGTCCGCACCAGGAACCACGGGAAGGGGGTGGGAGCGCTGAAACACGTGTAGACGGTTGGGGCCGGGCTCCGATCGGCGCCTCGTTCACGCGCGTCTCCAACGACACCAACGATTCGAGGTGACGGCTTGAACTCGGCGATGTGAAGGCCGACCGGGGATCGACCCGCGAGATAGCGATCGACGAAGCTGCGATTGACGAGGACCTCCGTGGCCCCTGCGGCACCTGCGGGGACTCGGCAACCCTCACCCGCCAGCAACGGAATTTGCACCGTCTCGAAATAGCTCGGAGAGACCCATCGGGCTTCTGCAATCATGGCGGTCCCGGCCCCGCGCCCCTCAACCAGCGTGAATTCGCGCTGATCCTGGCCTGGAACGCCGGGCAGGTACGTGGTGGTCGCGGCCGCTTCGATCCCCGGAAGGGCGGTGAGCGTGTCCAGTGTTCGATCGATGCGCTCGATGGTGCGGTTGTAGTCTCTTTCCTCACCAAATGTCGCACTCACACGAAACGTCAACACGTGCGACGTGTTGAAGCCAGAATCCACACGCGACAGCTTCTCGAAGCTGCGGACGAGAAGTCCGGCGCCAGTGAGGAGTGTGACGGCGAGCGTTATTTGAACACCGACGAGCAGCCATTGCAGTGAGTGACTGGCGAACACCTGTGTGCGGCTGCCACCAGCCGCAGTCGGGCGGTATGCGCCGCGAATCGCCGGAACGAGTCCGCACAACAGCGCGACGACAACGGCCCACGCGGTGGTGTAGAGCACGATTCTCGCGTTGATGGCCGCATCTTCCAGCCGTGGAACGTCGGGAGCGAGCAGCCGAAATGCGGCTGAGGCGCCGACGGCGATCAACAGTCCCGCGACCGCGCCGGCGAACGCAAGCACCCCGGACTCCGTGAGAAGCTGCGCGATGACGCTTGCGGGCGAGGCGCCGAGCGAATAACGCACGGCGATCTCGTGCTGGCGCCGCGTCGCCCGGGAGAGCTGCAATGACGCGATGTTCGTGCAGGCAATCAACAACAAGAGCGAGACCGCGCCGAACAGCAGCCACAGCGAAGCGCGAACGTTTTCGACGAACATCTCCTTGAGCGGGACGATCTTGGGGCGGATGTCACGGTCTGTCCTCGGGTATTGGTCGCCGAGCCTGCGTTGCACAGCGGCCAGGTCGTCGCGAGCCTGCTCGAGTGTGGTGCCGGGTTTGAGTCTTCCGATCGTGACGTACGAGGAGTATTCCCGCGGCAGCATCCAGGGTGCATCAACCCATTCAGGGACCCACCAATCCGCATCACGCTCGGGGAACATGAAGGACGCAGGCAGGACGCCGACAATCGGGTACGACCTGCCTGTGATTCGGACGCTCTTGTTCAAGACCGCGGCATCCGCACCAAAGCGACGACGCCAGTAGCGTTCACTGATCAGGATGGCCTGTGGGCCTCCCATTCGATGCTCAGCGCCCGTGAACCCCCGCCCGATCACCGGCTCGATGCCCCAGACTTCGAGAAAGCGCGGCAGCACGGTGGCTCGCTGAATGCGCTCGGGCTGATCGCCGGTGGTGTCCGAGACGTCCTCCACGTGGTATCCCGTGATCGCCTCGAACGTCGAGTTGGCGCGATTCCAGTCATCGATGCGGACACCGGCGATCGCTCTGTCCCCGGCACCGTCGCTCGTCTGCGTCACATACATCAGCCGATTGGCGTCTGGAAACGGTAGCGCCCGCAGAAGGACCCTATCCATTGCGGAGAACACGGCGCTGTTTGCCCCAATACCGAGGGCGAGAGTGAGCACGGCGGTGATCGTGAACCCCGGAGCGCGGAGAAGGGCGCGCACCGCGTAACGGACGTGGCGGGCCAGGGCATCGAGTCCGTCTGCGACGTCGACATCACGTGTCCGCTCCCGTTGCACCAGAGGATTACCGAATTGAAGCCTGGCGCGGCGTTTGGCGTCGGGCTCCGGCAGCCCCTGCGCGCGCAGTTCGTCGACGCGCTCGGCGAGGTGAAACGCGAGCTCGCGGTCGATGTCCTGTTGAATCCGCGCGGGGCGCAACGTGTTCAACACGCGTCGGAGCCATGCAACCATTGCTTACTCCTCGCGCAA